>NZ_JBQCIV010000080.1:0-72972 GCF_051953405.1 Trinickia sp.
CCTTGACAGACACCGGCAACTGGGCCGCGAGCAGCGTCTAGAAAAAGTCGATCAGCATTCCGATGCCTCTGATGGCGCAACGGATTGCGCGGGCGCCCGAGCCTCGCGCGGCGAGGCGCAAGACCCTAGGGCATTGGATTAGCGGTTGTGGCGGTTCATGTATACCAGGCGTTCGACGAGGCTCACGTCCTGCTCGTTCTTCAGCAAGGCGCCGGCGAGCGGCGGCACGATCTGCTTGTGATCGGGCGAGCGCAGCGCGTCATGCGGGATGTCTTCGGCGAGCAACAGCTTGAGCCAATCGAGCAATTCCGACGTCGACGGTTTCTTCTTCAGGCCCGAGACGCCCCGCAATTCGAAGAAGCTCGTCAGCGCCGCGCGCAGCAGCTCCTCGCGGATGCCGGGGTAGTGCACGTCGACGATACGCTGCATTGTCGCCGGATCCGGGAATTGGATGTAGTGGAAGAAGCAGCGGCGCAGGAAGGCGTCGGGCAGCTCCTTCTCGTTGTTCGACGTGATCACGACGAGCGGCCGGTGCTTGGCGCGCACGACCTGCCGCGTTTCGTACACGTGGAACTCCATCCGGTCGAGTTCGCGCAGCAAATCGTTCGGGAATTCGATGTCGGCCTTGTCGATTTCGTCGATGAGCAGCACGGCGGGCACGTCCGATTCGAACGCTTGCCACAGCACGCCCTTGACGATGTAGTTCGCGATGTCCTGGACGCGGGCGTCGCCGAGCTGCGAATCGCGCAGGCGCGAGACGGCGTCGTATTCGTATAGACCTTGCTGGGCTTTGGTGGTCGATTTGATGTGCCACTGATAAAGCGGCATGCCGAGCGAGGCCGCGACTTCTTCGGCGAGCATCGTCTTGCCCGTGCCCGGTTCGCCTTTGATCAACAGCGGACGCTTGAGCGTGATCGCGGCGTTGACGGCGAGTTTGAGATCGTCGGTGGCGACGTACTGCGACGAACCTTCGAAGCGCATGGCGGTCTGCTCGTTCGAAAAAAACCCAGTATAAGTCAGATGGGCTAGGCAGCTTCGGCTCGCGGCCGTATCGTGTCGGACGGTTCGGCGCGGGCGGCGCACGGCTTGGCCGGGTGGACGCCCGGCCGAGCGGCGCGGTACAATTGCCGCGATTTTTTTGGCCGCTCGTTGCGATTTCGACAACAAGAACGGCGCAGCGCCATTGCCCGCAGGCTTTTAGCGGGCGCTCGTTTCCCCTCAAGCCAGGTTAGAACCTATGAACTCTTTCGTCGGCAAACATGTCGTGACCGCAGCGCTCGCCGCGCTTGGCTGGTTTGCGGTGAGCGCCCAGGCGGCCGATGTGGTCGGCAACGCCAAGGCGGGCCAGGGCAAGGTCGCGATGTGCATCGGCTGCCACGGCATCCCCGAATACCGCACGGCGTTCCCCGAGGTCTATCGCGTACCGATCCTGGGCGGCCAGAATCAGCAATACCTCGAAAACGCGCTGCACGCGTACAAGAAGGGCGATCGCCACTTCGAGACGATGCACGCTATCGCGGCTTCGTTGTCGGATCAGGACATCGCCGATATCGCGGCCTACTACGCGGCCCAGACGCCGGCGTCGGCGAACAATCCCGACAAGTGACCGCTTGCGCGGCCGCTTTCAGCTACCTCATTTCGCGGGATAGGAGAATTCATGAACAAGCCTGATCAGGCACTGCGCATCGTCGCGAAGGCGGGAGCCGCCCTCGTCGCGGCCGTCGCCGCTATCGGTTCGGCCCACGCGGCAAGCATCGACAACGGCCATGCACTCGTCGAAGCCCACAACTGTGCGGCTTGCCACGGCGCCAAGTTCACCAATCCGGTCAGCAACGATTACCCGAAGCTGGCCGGCCAGCATGCCGATTACATCGTGATGGCGCTGCGCCAGTATCAAATGGGCACGTCGAACCCGCGCTTCGGCCGCAGCAACCCCATCATGCAGGCGCAGGTACAAGGGTTGTCGCTCAGCGACATGAAGGACATCGGCGCGTACCTCGAGTCGCTGCCGGGCACCCTCGTCGACAAGAAGTAAGCACGGCTGCGCTGCGCGTGGCGCGGCCACGGTACATCGCGTGCACAATCCATTGCGCGCGAACGAAAAAACCCGCCTCGGCGGGTTTTTTGTTGCGCGGTCGCTGCAAATCGACCCAGTGCGGCATTGTGTCGCAGGCGCCATCGTTCACGGGTTACCGGTCGCCCGTCGCAGGATCGGCGGCGTGCCGCATCAATCCCTGGACGCGCGCCGCTCGATGCGAGCGAGGTAAGCGTCCGTATCGGGCGGCGTGTTGTTGCGTTGCGCTTCCCAGATCGTCTCGCCGAGGCACTCCATGATCGCGTGTTGCGCCTCGTGCGTCGAACCGAGCCGGGCGGCGAGCCGCTCATGGGCGGCACGGATGCCCGGCGGCTGATCGATCGAAAGCTGCTCGCTGATCGCGAGGTGCATCGATAGATGCAGGAACGGATTCGTGCGTCCCGCCTCGGGCGAATAGTCGGCGTTTGCGGTGGCGTCGTCGGCGAGTTCCGCGTGGTATTCGGGGTGCTCGACGATCCAATCGGCCGCTATCGCTTCGAGCGGCGTGAGAATCTCGCCCGCTCGCTGCTTGCGCCAGGTGTCGATGAAAAAGCGTCGGACTTCGTCGCGGCTCGGGTTGAACATGGTGGAGATCGACCTTTCAAGGGGCAATGCAAGGATCCGGCCGCCCTACGTGGCGCGCGGCGCTCGCGCGCCGGCCGGTGCGGCCAACCCAGCATTTTACGCTGCCGGGCAGCGTGGACCTCTCGGGCGCGACGCGCGGGTAGAATCCGGGAGGTTGCGGTGGGCGTGCTGCTGCCCGCTGCCGGCTCGTCCGCCAAGGCGGCCGCCGCCGAAACGCGGCGCCGCCGCATGCGAGACCGTACAGCGAACGACGACCCCAGCCACCCTTCGACCTCATTCTTCCCCCATGCCTTCCCCCGACACCCATTCGCGTGCCGACACCGTGCGCGGCGCCTTGCTCGTCGCGCTTTCGGCCAGCGCCTTCGGCGCCATGGCGATTTTCGGCCGCTACGCCTATGCCGGCGGCACCGACGTGCTGGGCTTGCTGACGTTGCGTTTTCTGATTGGCGGCGCGGTGCTGGCGGCCGTTGCCTATCGCCGCGGGGTCGTCTGGCCGCGCGGCCGCACGCTTGCCGGTATCGTCGCGATGGGCGCGCTCGGTTATGTGGGGCAGTCGCTTTGCTATTTCATCGCGCTGCAGCACGCGCAGGCCAGTCTCGTCGCGCTTTTGCTCTATCTGTATCCGGCCTTCGTCACATTGCTGGCGGCGCTTTGGCTCGGCGAGCGGCTAACTCACGTCAAGGGCGCCGCGCTCGTGCTGTGCCTCGGCGGCTCCGCGCTGATGGTGGGCGGCGGGCACGGCGATCCGCTCGGCATCGCGCTGGCGCTGTCCGCCGCCGTCGTCTATTCGCTCTATATCGTGGCGGGTGCGCGCGTGACGCGCGGCGTCGACCCGCTTGCTACCACCGCCATCGTGTGCCTATCCGCGGCAGTTGTCTTCTGTTGCGCGTCGGTCGCGCGCACGCTCGCCGGCACGCCGCCCCATCTGCCGACGACGCCGGCCGCATGGGCGGCCCTCGTGGCGATCGCACTCGTGTCGACCGTCACGGCAATGCTCGCGTTTTTCGCCGGATTGACACGGCTCGGCGCGGCGCGCACCTCCATGCTGTCGACCCTCGAGCCCGTCGTCACGGTGCTGCTCGCGGCGATCTTGCTCGGCGAGCGCTTGTCGTTCGTGCAAGGGTGCGGGGGCGTGGCCGTGCTCGCGGCGGTGCTGTGGCTCGTGAGCGCTGGGGGCGGACCGCGCGACGAGGCGGTGTCGCTGGAAGCCAGTCTCTGAATCGGCACGGCGCACTCGGCACTCGGTACTCGTCGATCGCACCGGATCGATCGCGGTCGGGCCAGGGAGGGCGAGGGGGGCTAGTGCTTGCTAGAGCGCGATCTCACAGGTCGGGCGGCGGCGTTTTCGGCTTGTACTCGCACAACGGTTCGATCGTGCAATGCCAGCATTCGGGCCGGCGAGCCTTGCAGACGTAGCGCCCGTGCAAGATGAGCCAGTGATGTGCGTCGAGGAGAAATTCGGGCGGCGTGAATTTTTCCAGCGCCGCTTCGACCGCGCGCACGTCCTTGCCCGGTGCGAGCCCCGTCCGATTGGCGACGCGGAAAATATGCGTATCGACGGCGATCGTCGGCTGGCCGAACGCCGTGTTGAGCACCACGTTGGCCGTCTTGCGGCCCACCCCGGGCAAGCCTTCGAGCGCTTCGCGCTCGGCCGGCACGTCGCCGCCGTACTGGTCGAGCAAGATGCGGCAGGTGGCGATGACGTTCTTCGCCTTGGTCCGGTAAAGACCGATCGTCTTGATGTAATCGGCGACGCCCGCTTCGCCGAGCGCAAGCATCGTTTGCGGCGTGTTCGCCACCGGAAACATCTTGCGCGTGACTTTGTTGACGGACACGTCCGTCGCCTGCGCGGACAGCATGACCGCGATCAGCAACTCGAACGGCGTCCGATACTCGAGTTCCGTTGTCGGATGCGGGTTGAGGCTGCGCAGCGTTTCATAGATGGCGCGTCGTTTTTGTGCGTTCATGCGGCGCTCGGGCAGGCGGTGGCTAGGCTCTGGTTGTCGGTTGCGATCGCTCGAGATCGGTAACGATCGGTAAAGGTCAGCGCTCGATCAGCGCTCGTCTTGTGGGGGCGGGCTCGGTTCGGCGGGCGTATTGCCTTCTTTCGTGCGAGCCGCCGTTGCATCGCCGTGCGCTTGCGCGCCCGAGCCTGCTCGGCCGACGGGCGTGCTCGCGACGCCTTGGCCGGCCGCGAGCGCCTCCTTCTTTTGGCGGGCGCGCTCCATCGCCGCCTGAATGATGGCGCGCTTTTTAGCCGCCTCGTCGTCTTCGGGTGCTTTCTTGTCGGGCGCCTGCGAGGCCGTGGCCGTGGCCTCGGCACGGCGAGCGGCCGCGCGCGCCTGCGCGGCGGCCCGCTCGCGCGCGAGCCGCGTCGTGCGCCGATCGTGCCGTAGGCGCGCGGCCTCGGCCTGAGCGGGGCTCCAGGCATCCCAGCCCGTGTGCTCCCCGGTTACCGGGGTCATCTCGATGCAGTCGACAGGACACGGCGGAACGCACAGGTCGCAGCCCGTGCACAGTTCGGCGAGTACCGTATGCATGAGCTTGGGGGCGCCGACGATCGCATCGACGGGGCAGGCCTGCATGCACAGCGTGCAGCCGATGCACAGCGCTTCGTCGATGACGGCCAGCGGGCGCGGCCGTTCCTCGCCGTTGGCGGGATTCAACGCGATCACGGGCTTGCCGAGCACGGCGGCCAGACGGGCGATGCCTTGCGCGCCGCCGGGCGGACATTGGTTATAGCCGGCCTCGCCGCGCGCGAGCGCTTCGGCATAAGGCCGGCAGCCGTCGTAGCCGCACTTGGTGCATTGCGTTTGCGGAAGCAGATCCTCGATGCGGTCTGCGAGAGTGTCACGATCGGTCACGTTCGGTACGTCAAGAAGCATACGGGCGGCGCGATGGGCCGTCCGCCACGTTGTGCGCCGAGCAGGCCGATGCCGGCCGCGGGTGCGCTTCGCGTGCGGGAAAAGAGCGCATTATCGCCGATTTCCCGGATTGCCATTGGTCACCCTTGTGCCATAATCGAAGCGCTTTTTCGCACGAGACGCACGGTGTTTCCCAGAAAAATGGCGCGCTCGTTCACGCTTCCGGCGTAGGTCAAGGAGGGCCGGCTGCGTGACGGGGCAACGCGGCTCACGAAGCAAAAAGGCCACCATGAATCAATCGAAAATCAAAAGAGATCCAGAAGGGACGCGGCGCCGCATACTGCTGGCGGCGGCCGAAGAATTCGCGAATGGTGGTTTGTTCGGCGCGCGCGTCGATCAGATTGCCCGCCGGGCAGAGACGAACGAGCGCATGCTCTATTACTATTTCGGTAGCAAAGAGCAGCTTTTCACCGCCGTTCTCGAACACGCTTTCAGCGCACTCACGGAAGCGGAAAAGACGCTCGATCTGAATGGTATCGCGCCCGTCGAAGCCATTACGCGGCTTGCGCATTTCGTGTGGGACTACTATCGCGATCACCCCGATTTGCTGCGTCTCATCAACAACGAGAATTTGCACGAAGCGCGCTATATCCAACGCTCGTCGCGTATTCGCGAACTGATTTCGCCGATGGTGGCGACGCTTTCGTCGATTCTCGATCGCGGGCAGCGCGCGGGGCTCTTTCGCACGAACATCGACCCGCTGCGCCTGTATGTCGCGCTATCCGGCCTCGGCTATTACATCGTGTCGAATCGCTTCACGCTCGAAGCGTCGTTGGGCCGGGACTTCAACTCGGCCTCCGAGCGGGCCGAGATGGTGCGCATGAACACCGAATTGCTGCTCGCCTATCTCATGCGTAAATAGGCCCGCGGCGCGGGCTCTAGCCACGAGACGCGCCGCATCGTTCGACGATGCGGCGCCGCTTGCCCGCCTGGCGGATGCGCGCTATCGCGCTAGGCTTCGATCGGCTCGCGCGCGCGTTTCGTCTCGCGATTGTGCTCGAGAATAAAATCGCGCAGCTGCGGATAAATGATCGTGCGCCAGCGACGGCCCGAGAAGATACCGTAATGGCCGCACTTTTCCGCGGTGAAATGGTGTTTGTTCTTCTCGGGAATGCCCGTGCACAGATCGTGCGCGGCACGCGTCTGGCCGCAACCCGAAATGTCGTCGAGTTCGCCTTCGATCGTGAACAGCGCCGTCTTTTTGATGTCCTGGGGCCGCACGGGCTCGCCCTCGATCTCCCAGGTGCCCTCGGCGAGACGGAATTCCTGGAAGACGATACGAATCGTGTCGAGGTAATACTCGGCGGCCATATCGAGCACGGCGTTGTACTCGTCGTAGAAGCGACGATGCGCTTCGGCGTCGTCTTCGTCGCCGCGCAGCAGGCTTTGATAGAAATCCCAATGCGATGCCGCGTGACGCTCCGGGTTCATCGCGACGAAGCCCGCGTGCTGCAAGAAGCCGGGATAGACATGACGCCCGACACCCGGATAGTTCGGCGGCACCGTGTGGATCACGTTGTTCTCGAACCACTGATACGAGCGCTGCATTGCCAGCGAGTTGACCGACGTGGGGCTGCGCCGCGCGTCGATCGGGCCGCCCATCATCGTCATCGTGCGCGGAGTGTCCTCGCCGCGGCTCGCCATCAGGGAAATGGCCGCGAGCACAGGCACCGTCGGCTGGCAGACGGACAACACATGCAGATTCTTCGCGCCGATGTGGCGGATGAATTCCTGGATATAGGCGACGTAGTCGTCGAGGTGGAACGGGCCGTCCTCGAGCGGCACCATGCGCGCATCGACCCAATCGGTGATGTAGACCTTGTGATCTTGCAGCAGCGTGCGCACGGTATCGCGCAGCAGCGTGGAATGGTGCCCCGACAGCGGCGCGCAGACGAGCACGACAGGCTCGTCCTTCAACTGCGAAACGGCATCCGGATCGTCCGCGAAGCGTTTGAAGCGCAATAGCCGGCAAAACGGTTTTTCGACGATCGTTTGTTCGATGATCGGGATGTTATGACCGTCTTTGACAATTTGATGAATCTCGAACTCGGGTTTTTCGTAATCCTTGCCGAGCCGATACAGCAATTCGTACCCGGCCGACAGACGGGTGGCGCCGGGCACGTAGGCGAAAGGGCTCGCCGGGTTGGCGAACGATTTCGAGGCGGCTTGCGCCCAAGCGGTGAGCGGATTGAAGAGCGCGCGCTGAAACTCGTAAAACTGGTAAAGCATGGTGTAAGGCTCCCGCGGGGGTAGGAACGGGGCTATAAAAAGCGGCGCTCGGCGTCGCGACCAGAAGGTACCGAACGAAATGGCTCGTGGCGGTGTTACTTAATTGATCATAAAGGAGAAGCGCTGTTGGTGCAATGCAGCAATTCAATGCCTCGGCCCGGGACTTTCCCGGATACTGCTGCGCAGCAATCGTGCCGATATCCATCGAATGGGCCCGTGCGCGGCCATGCTCGATCCGACAAGGGGCATGGCGGGTACGCGTTTAAATAGGGTTCGATCAAAGTGCTTCCATATCCGTTCCGGGCGGTGCGTCATTTCCCTGTGCGGACGGATGCCCGGTCGCGCGTGCGATCGATTCTTCGTGGCGCATCAAGTTCAGCCCGGTATGAACGAGGGCGACGTGCGAGAACGCTTGCGGAAAATTACCGGTGAAACGCCGCGTTTGCGGATCGTACTCTTCCGAGAGTAACCCGACGTCGTTAGTAAGGCCCACTAAACGTTCGTATAGGGCGTGCGCTTCGTCCATGCGTCCTTGCAACGCCAGGTTGTCGACCATCCAAAACGTGCACGCGAGAAAGGTCCCTTCGCCGGGCGGCAGCCCGTCGTCGACCTTGTGCGTTCGATAGCGGCGGATGAAGCCCTCGAACGTGAGATCGCGCTCGATGGCTGCCACGGTCGATTCGATGCGCGGATCGTCCGGCGGCAAGAAGCCCACGAGCGGCATCAAGAGCAGGCTCGCGTCGAGTTCGTCGCCGCCGTACACCTGCGTGAACGTTTGACGCTCGTCGCTCCAGCCCTTGTCGCAGACATCGGCGTGAATCCGATCGCGCTGCACGCGCCAGCGATCGATCGGTCCCGGTAGCTTGAACTTCTCGGCGGATCGGATCGCGCGATCGAACGCGACCCAAGCCATGACTTTCGAGAACGTGAATTGACGCGGGCCGCTGCGCACTTCCCAGAGCCCTTCGTCGGGTTCGGTCCAGATCGTCTCCAGATGGTCGAGCATCACGCACTGCAGCGCCCAGACGGCTTCGTCGGCGTGCAGACCGCCCACGCGCGCCAAATGCAGGGCGTTCATCACTTCGCCGTAGACGTCGAGCTGCAATTGGCCGACGGCCTTGTTGCCGACGCGCACGGGGCTTGCGCCCTCGTAGCCGGGCAGCCAGGGCACGTCGGTTTCGGGCAGCCGGCGCTCGCCGGCCACACCGTACATGATCTGCGCTTGCGCCGGGGAGCCCGCGAGCGCGCGTTCGAGCCAGATGCGCCACGCGCGGGCCTCGTCGTAGAAGCCGCAACGCATGAGCGCGAGCAGCGTGATGGTCGCGTCGCGCAGCCAGCAAAAACGGTAGTCCCAGTTGCGCGAGCCGCCCAGGCGTTCCGGCAGCGACGTGGTGGGGGCGGCGACGATGCCCCCGGTCGGCTTGTAGGCCAGGGCTTTGAGGGTGATCAGCGAACGGCGGATCGGCTCGGCGTAGCGCCCCTGCACGCCGCATTGCGCGATCCACTCTCGCCAGTACCGCTCCGTGTGCTCGAGCAATTCGAAGGGATCTTTGGCCGGCGGCAGGCGTTGGTGCGAGGCCGAATACGCGAGCACGAACGGGATCCGCTCGCCCTCGGATACGGTGAAGGTCGCGACCGTGTGCATGTTCTCGCCATGCAGTTCGACCGGCGTGCGCAGTACGACCGTATCGGGGCCCACCACGGCCTTGATTCCGCCGCCGTGCTTGAGCCGTGTCACCCACGGAACCGACAAACCGTAATCGAAGCGCAGCGTGAGCGACATGCGCATCGGCACCTTGCCGCGTTTGCCCACGACAATCCGCACGAGTTCGGAGCGCCCGTTGCCGGGCGGCATGAAGTCGATGACGGTCACGGCGCCGTCGGGCGTTTCGTGATCCGTCTCGAGGATCAGCGTTTCCCCCCGATAGCGTCGGGAACACGTGCCGCGCCGAGGTTGCGCGTCGGGCTCGAACTCGGGCGCGAGGCGCCATGAGCCGTGTTGCTCGCTGCCCAGCAGTGCCGCGAAGCACGCCGCGGAATCGAAGCGCGGCCAACACAGCCAATCGACCGAGCCGTCACGTGAAATCAGAGCGGCCGTGTGGCCGTCGCCAACGAATGCGTAGTCTTCGATATGCGCTGGCATGGTGTTGGAATTTCTCCTGCTATCCGTGCGAATGCCGATACGAAACAGGCGCCGAATGCGCGTCAATGTACACGTTCGCGCGAACGGCTGTGCAAAGCTTAGGCCGCGCGAGGACGAATCGAAGCGAAAACGATTTCGCTTTGCCATGCCGTGGGATCGCTGGCTACAATCGGGGTTCGGGGATTCCGGCCGCGTGCTTCCGATCGAACAAGCCCAACACAACGCGATGCGCTCGGCCACCATAGCGCCTGTCATTCACACTCAACGCGAGAATTGACGCCATGCTGAATCCGTCGAAGGTCGACTGCATCACGATCCTTTCCGCCGCCCGCGAGCTGGGCGACGACACCTTGCTTCATCTGGACCCCCGCCGGCTTGGCTTGACACGCAATGCCATGGAAACGGCCGCGGCGTTCTTGATCGAACGCGGCTGTTTCAAGCGTCACCGCGACGGTGACGGGCACTATGCGGTGGGCGGCTTGTCGTTGCAGGGCAAGCTGCGGCTCGACCAGTTCGTCAACGGTTGAGCCGCGTCGGTGCTCGGTGCGCGCACTTAGAGGTGCAGCGAGTGCGCGCCCGGGCCCAGTAACCCCAGCAATCCGATGATGATGAGGTACAACGCGACGATGTAGTTCAGCAGTCGCGGCACGACCAGAATCAAAATGCCCGCGATCAGCGCGGCAAGCGGTCCCAAGCTGACGAAGATATTCATAGCGGCTCCTTAGGCTCATTCAGTTCCTTCGGTTCATGTCGGGAACTGCGTCGACGCACGTCTCGCGCTCGGGCCCTTCGCGTGCTTTTCATCCGAGTCGGCGATGCGTCCACTCGGACCCCATGCAAAGCGCCGGCCCGGTACGCGGCGACACCCGCTGCACGGCGGACATTTAGACGGGGTCGGATCTCATTGGAGGATTGTTATGTCGCCTATCGTTCGCGCCGCGCTGCGGCAGGGGCTTTGGACTGCCTCGCGCGGCTGGGTTGGTGCTTTGGCGCTCGCCGGTTCGCTCGGTGTCGCGCCCGTATGGGCGCAAAGCGAGCCCGCGACGTCGCAGGCGCCCGTTTACGATTTGCTAGTGGGCACTTACACGCGCGGCACGAGCCGCGGCATCTACGTCTACCGCTTCGATTCGTCGGACGGCCGGCTCACCCCCGTCTCGTCGATCCAAACCGTCAATCCGTCGTATCTCGTCGTGAGCCGCGATCGCCGCTATGTCTATGCCGTGAACGAATTGCCGGGCGATACCGGGCCCGCGAGCGAGCGCGGCGGTATAAGCGCTTTCGCCTTCGATCCGAGCGCCGGGCAACTGACCTTCATCGACCGGGTTTCGTCTGAGGGCAACGATCCGTGCTACCTGGCGTTCTCGCCCGATGGGCGCTATCTGTTGACAGCGAACTATTCGGTCGCGGCCGATCCCGGGGGCAGCTTCGCCGTGTTTCCTCTGCAAGCGGGCGGCGCTGTGGGCGCGGCCGTGCTCGTCGTCCACCACGAGGGCGGCGGACCCGTGAAAGGCCGTCAGGACAACGCGCATGTCCATTCGACAGTATTCGCGCCCGACGGGCGTTATCTTTTTGCGCAAGATCTCGGCGCCGACAAGCTTTACGCGTACCGGTACACGGACGACGGCAGTCGAGGCCTGATCGGCCCCATGCCCGAAGGGTACGTGCAGATGCCGGCGGGGTCCGGGCCGCGCCACCTCGTGTTCGACGCGAGCGGCCACTACGCCTACCTCACGAGCGAGCTGGCCGGCACGGTCACCGCGTTCCAATATACGAATGGCAAGCTGCGGCCGCTTCAGCGCCTGCGGCTCGCGGCGCCGGGCTTTCGGGGCAAGATCGGCGCAGGTGCGATTCACCTGTCTCCGGACGGCAAATTCCTCTATGCGACGAACCGGGGCGATGCGAACGAGATCGTGATTTTCTCGGTCGATCCGCACGATGGCTTACTCAAACTCGTCGCGCGGCAATCGACGCTCGGCCGCACCCCGCGCGAATTCGCGATCGATCCGACGGGCCGGTGGCTCATCGTCGGCAATCAGGACAGCGATAGCGCTTTCGTGTTCCGGCGCGATTCGGAGACGGGGCTGCTCGCGAACCCGACGCGCCTGTCCATCGGCGCCCCGGTCGACTTCCAATTCACCCCGTCGTCGTGATCGGCCGGTCCCAAAACAAAGAGAGCCTACGCGTCAGAGCAAGCGCGTAGGCTCGAATCTACCGCCTCACGGGGGGCGGGGCGGCAGGGGATGATCGTCGCTGCACCATCGAACCGTCCCGCCTCACGTGCTGTCACTGCGCTAGCGGTGCGCGAGGCGTTCGGATTTCCGATCGTCAAAGCAACTGCCATGCCGGTTTTGACGTAACCGAATCGCATAACGTGTCGGCGCAGCGATCCGTGTCTGCTGCGCGTCGCCGTGGATCGCGCCGAAGTCGGGACCGATCGGCTAGTTCTTGCAATCGCAGCGCATCTTTTACGCGTGGAGCGCGTGCAGAGCGGCCGGCGCGCGACGGATGACGAAGGCCGCGTCGGGGCCGGTCACGGCTCGGCGGTCAGGGCTCGGAACTGGGCGGCGCAATCACTTCGCGGCTGCCGTTGACGCCCATCGAGGAGACGAGCCCGGCGGCCTCCATTTGCTCGACGAGCCGCGCGGCCCGGTTGTAGCCGATCCGCAGTTGCCGCTGCACGGCCGAAATCGAGGCTCGGCGCGTCCGCACGACGAACGCCACGGCTTCGTCGTAGAGCGGGTCGGCTTCGGCATCGGGCGCATCGCCGAACAGGTCCTGCGCCGCGCCTTCCGTGGCCGGGCCGTCGAGAATCCCTTCCTCGTACTGCGGCTCGCCGAACTGCTTGAGGTGCTCGACGACGCGATGGACCTCCTCGTCCGCGACGAACGCACCATGCACACGTTGCGGATAGCCGGTACCGGGCGGCAGAAACAGCATGTCGCCTTGGCCGAGCAGCGATTCGGCCCCCATTTGATCGAGGATCGTGCGCGAGTCGATCTTCGACGACACTTGGAACGCAACCCGGGTCGGGATGTTGGCTTTGATGAGACCGGTGATGACGTCGACGGAGGGGCGCTGCGTCGCGAGGATCAGATGGATACCGGCTGCGCGCGCCTTTTGTGCGAGCCGCGCGATCAGTTCTTCTATCTTCTTGCCGGCGACCATCATCAGATCGGCGAGCTCGTCGATGACGACGACGATCAGCGGCAACGGCGACAGCGGTTCGGGTGCGTCGGGCGTCAGCGAGAACGGGTTGCCGATCTTTTTTCCGGCGGCCTGGGCGTCGCGCAGCTTTTGATTGAAGCCGGCGAGGTTGCGCACGCCGACGGCCGACATGAGCCGGTAGCGTTTCTCCATTTCGCCGACACACCAGTTCAGCGCGTTCGCCGCGAGCTTCATGTCCGTGACGACGGGGGCAAGCAGATGCGGAATGCCTTCGTAGACGGAAAGCTCCAGCATCTTCGGATCGATCATGATCAGCCGCACTTCTTCCGGCGTGGCCTTGAACAGCAGCGACACGATCATCGCGTTGATGGCGACCGATTTACCGGAGCCCGTCGTGCCCGCAACCAGCATGTGCGGCGCTTTCGCCAGATCGGTGACGATGGGCTGTCCCGTGATGTCCTTGCCCATCGCGATCGTGAGCTTGGAGACCGAATGGCGGTACGGGGCGGCGGCGAGGATTTCGGAGAGCCGGATCGTTTGCCGTTTGGCGTTCGGCAGTTCGAGCCCCATGCAGGTTTTGCCGGGAATCGTCTCGACCACGCGAATCGAGGTGAGCCCGAGCCCGCGTGAAAGGTCTTTCATCAAACCGACGATCTGGCTGCCGCGCACGCCGAGTGCCGGTTCGATCTCGAAGCGGGTGATGACGGGACCGGCCGAGGCGCCGACGACGGTCACGGGCACCTTGAATTCCTGCAGGCGCTGCTCGATCAACTGTCCGGTCTGGGCCAGACGCTCGGCGGGGATTTCTTCCGTTTCGCTAGAGGCCGGTTCGAGCAGATCCAGCGACGGCAGTTCCACCGCGGAAGCCGCCGGGGCATGGAACGTGAACTCGGCCGCCGCGTGGCCGCGCAGCGGGGGGCGCGCGGCGGACTCGGCGTCCGCGAGGGTGGGGGCAAGCGCTGCGGCAGCCGGTTGGGCGGGGGCGCTTGCCGGCGAGACCGGGGCAATGCTTGACGCCGGGGCGGGCGTGAGGGGCGCAGCCGATGTTGCCCATGGTGCCGCGGGCGCCGGGGTGGTCGGCGGTTGCGGGTCGAGCTTCGGCGCGGGGGCGATTTCCAACAGCACCGGAGCGACCGGGACGGAAGGGATCGATGGGATCGATGGGATCGCGGCCGGTGCGGCGGTGGATATCGGCGCAGCGGTCATCGCCGACGGCACGGGCGCGACGCCAGGCGAGGCGTGAGCGAAAGGCGGCGCACTCGTGGGCGGCGCCGCGCTTTCGTTCGATTCTGCGTGCTGTGCCGCTGCGGGGCTTTCGTCTGCCTTTACCTGCTGTGCTGCCGCGGCGCCTTCATTCGGCGCTGCCTGCTGTGCCGCCGTGGGCCTTTCGTTCGTCTCTACGCGCTGTGCCCCCGCGGCGCTTTCGTTCGGCTCGACGCGTCGCGCCGGCGCGGCACCGATGGCCCAAGCGGGACCGGCCGACTCGTCGAGCGCATTTTCATCGTCGGCCCATGGCTGCGCCGAAGCGACGTCGGCGGCCTCATCGCTGTATGCGTCCGCCTCCCGGCGCGTATCGAATGCCTGCGACTGCGCGGCTGCGATATCGGTCGCGCGTGGCGCCGGCTCGTCGTTTGCGGGCGCGGGGTCGATCGCCGCATCGTCGCTCTGCTTGACTGGCGCCGGCTCCGTAGGAACGGTCTCGCCCTGTCTGGCCGCGGTTGCGGTTGCCGGTGCGGCCTCGTTTGCCACGATCTGCGTGCCGGTTGTGGCGGCCGCCTCGGGTGCGGCGCTCGATGCGTTTGCGCCGGCGATATCTTGCGGCAGCGCAGCCGCGGCGCCTCGTCGGGCGAGACTGGAACTCGCGAGGGCGGTCCACTGCGCGGCGTTCGCCTCGATGGCCCTGAGCGTTTCCAGCACGCCCGGCGAAGTCTCCGCCGGCGGCATCGCGCGGCGAGCGGTGTCCGTCTGCGCGGCGTAGGTACGCCCGACGGGCTGCGGCCGAGCAGGGTTCGCGCCGGGTGCGCTCGTCGACGAGAAGGCGCTGGCCGGCGAGCGTTGGGCCGTGACCTGGGGTGCGCCGGCTCCGGCGGCATCGCCGCTGGCGGCCGGAGCGGCCGGAGCGGCCGGGTGCGGCGTAACGGCGGGCGCCCCGGACCGGCCGGTCGCATCGAACGCCCCGGGCAGCGGACGGTGTCGCGCAGGCGGCACAGTCGATAGATTGGGGACGGCCGATATCGCGGACGGGCGTGCGCCGGACGTTTCGCTCTGGCTTCGCTCCGGAACGTTTCGCGCCGGAACGTGCGCCGGGGGTCGAAGCGCCGCCGCCGGCTCGAAAGCTTTGGCGTTCAGCCCGCGTGCATCGCGCAACGCACCGCGCGGTGCGCTCGGCGTGACGGGTGTCACCGGCGCACCGGAGCGCGCTTTCGCGCTTGTTGTCGCCGGCGGCTGCCAAACCGTGGGCCGCGCATAGCGGCCCGTCGATTTCGGCGCCATCGCGTTGGGGGTCGTCGTGCGGATAACGGAGCCGGTCGTGCCGACGCGTGCGGAGCGTGGCTCCTCCTTGCGTGCGCTGGCGGCGGCGCCCGAGGCAGCCGCCCCCGGTCCAATATTGAAACCGAGGCCGAACGCGCGATCGGCCCAACGCAATGCCCCCCGCCAAGAAAAGCCCAAGAGCCAAGGCAGGCCCGCGAGCACGAGAACGGGCAAAGCGAAGAACGCACCGCGCCCGAGCACGCGCAGCGCAACGCCGAGCAGCGCGTGTCCGAGTGCGTTGCCCGTTTGGGGCACGAGCGCTGCTTCGAGTGCGCCGCTGCCGACGAAGACGCCGGCGAAGCCGAGCCAAAGCCGGATCGTGCCCCGTCCGCGCGCTGGCGCATTGCGCAAGAAGGCCCCGATGGCGAGGCGCAGGGCGAGGGGCACGAGCCAGAGGGCCGACACGCCGAACCAGCCGAAAACGACCGTATGCATGCTAAAGGGCGAAACGTACTAAGGAGGCGCAGTGCATGCCGATCACCGGCCTTCGCGCGCGAAGGTCAACGTGACGCCGTTGGACGCGACGATACGCATCTGTTGCGGCGTCCGCATTTGGACGAGCGTCGCATCGATATGCGCGAGAACGTCGAGGTAGGCGCGTTCCAGGCGGTCCGCGTCGGCGCCGCAGGCTTTGCGTGTCGTCGCCAGCGGGCCGAGCGAGAGTTCGCCGCTGCGAAGGGTGTACGGTCCCGAGAAACGGTTGCAGCCCGCGAAGCCGTTTGCGAGGCGCTGTCCCGACCGCGTATCCAGGGTCAAAGTGGGCGCGGCCGCCGCGTCGACGGGAACGTCGAATGCGCGATGGCCATCGCTCGTCTGCGCGCTTTGCAACCGCCAGCTCGTGTCGTCCAGCAATTGGACCGCAGCCGGATTGAGCGGATTGCTGGGGCCCGCGCCCGAGTCGGGGTGTGTCGGCATCGCGCAGCCGGCGAGGGCGAGCGCGGCCGCAAGCGTGAGCGCGCCGGCGCCGGGCGGCAGAGCGCGGCGCGCGATCCGTCGCGCCGACGCAATGGAGGGATTCGACATGGCCCCGAACCTTCTTTTCTAAACTGGCGAAGGCGTAAGGGTAACGCACTCCCGAGCTCGCGCGCGAGCGCGGTGCGCAAGGTTGCCATCGCACTCGGCGGGGGACGGCCCGCGCGCATCGCTTGCCCGGGCGCGAGCTGGCCGGTTCGAGCGTGTTAACATCGCCGTCTCTTCTTCTTTCGCATTGATGGGATTCGCCATGCAGATCGGTCAACGGATCGGTACGCCCCTTTCGCCCTCGGCCACACGCGTGATGTTGCTCGGCGCGGGCGAACTCGGCAAGGAAGTCATCGTCGCGCTGCAGCGGCTCGGGGTCGAGGTGATCGCGGTGGATCGCTACCCGAACGCGCCCGGCCATCAGGTCGCGCACCGCGCGCACACGATCGACATGACGGATCCGCAGGCGATCAAGGCGCTCGTGCGCGCCGAGCGGCCGCATCTGATCGTGCCCGAAATCGAAGCGATCGCCACCGAGGCGCTCGCCGAGATCGAAGCGCAGGGCCTCGCCGAAGTCATCCCGACCGCGCGCGCCACGCAACTGACGATGAACCGCGAAGGGATTCGCCGCCTCGCCGCCGAAACGCTCGCGTTGCCGACCTCGCCCTATGCGTTCGCCGATTCCCTCGAATCGTTCAAGGCGGCGATTGCGCGCATTGGGTATCCATGCGTCGTCAAGCCCGTCATGTCCTCGTCCGGCAAGGGCCAGTCGGTCGTGCGCGGCGAAGCCGACGTCGAGCCGGCTTGGCAATACGCGACGGCCGGCGCGCGCGTGAATATCGGGCGCGTCATCGTCGAAGGATTCGTCACGTTCGATTACGAAATCACGCTGCTGACGGTACGTGCGGTCGATCCGGCCAGCGGCGAAGTGCGTACCTCGTTTTGCGAGCCGATCGGCCATTTGCAGGTGGATGGCGATTATGTGCAGTCGTGGCAGCCGCAGCCGATGTCGGGTGCGGCGCTCGCACGCGCCAAGGAGATCGCCGAGCGCGTCACGAGTGCGTTGGGCGGCCGAGGCGTGTTCGGCGTCGAGTTGTTCGTCCGCGGCGACGAGGTATGGTTTTCCGAAGTCAGCCCGCGTCCGCACGATACGGGGCTCGTGACGCTGCGCTCGCAGCGCTTGTCCGAATTCGAGCTGCATGCGCGCGCGATTCTCGGCCTGCCGGTCGATACGTCGTTGCTGGCGCCGGGCGCCTCGGCCGTCATTTACGGTGGGCTTGAGCAAGCCGGCATCGCATTCGAAGGGGTGCGCGAGGCGCTGGCCGTGCCCGGTACCGATTTGCGTTTGTTCGGCAAACCCGAGAGCTTCAAGAAGCGGCGCATGGGCGTGGCCGTGGCGACGGCCGACAGTGTCGACGAGGCGCGCGAGCGTGCCCTGACGGCCGCCGCGAAAGTGCGGCCCGTGTCCGCGAACTGACTGTCCGGCCGCCATGCGCGGCCGTGAGCGGGGCGCGATCGGGCGGCCTTATGCGACCTTAAGCGGCCGGCCCAGAACCAGGCACGGCCCCTGCAACCTTGCGGTGCTACAATACCGGCCTTTCCGGCGGCTTATCCGCCGGCTGGAGCCGGCCGCGCGCGAAGCGCGGTTTTGCGGGCGTCCTCGGCGCGAGCGCGCGAGACTTTCCGTGGCTCCGCCTTCACGTCGATCTCATCGAGCGGCTGTGCTGCCGCCGCCGCGCGCTCGAACGACGCAGCGCCTAACGGCGCCTTTTTAGCGAACGCCACAATGTCCGATCCCGCTGTCACGCCTACTACCGCGACTTTCGACCAGTTCGGTCTCGCGCCCGATATTCTCCGGGCCGTCGCCGAGCAGGGCTACACCACCCCTACGCCGATCCAAGAGCAGGCGATTCCGGTCGTGCTCGCCGGCCGCGACGTCATGGGCGCCGCCCAAACCGGAACCGGTAAAACGGCCAGCTTCTCGCTGCCGATTATCCAGCGGTTGCTGCCGAACGCGAATACGAGCGCGTCGCCGGCGCGCCACCCCGTCCGGGCGCTGATCCTCACCCCTACGCGCGAGCTGGCCGATCAGGTGGCCGCGAACGTGCAGTCTTACGCGAAGCACACGCCGCTGCGCAGCGTGGTCGTGTTCGGCGGCGTCGACATGAACCCGCAATCGGCCGAGTTGCGGCGCGGCGTCGAGATTTTGATCGCGACGCCCGGGCGCCTGCTCGATCACGTGCAGCAAAAGACGGCCAATCTCGGCCAGGTGCAGATCCTCGTGCTCGACGAAGCGGATCGTATGCTCGATATGGGTTTCTTGCCCGACTTGCAGCGCATCCTGAACTTGTTGCCGAAAGAGCGGCAAACGCTGCTGTTCTCGGCCACGTTTTCGGGCGAGATCAAGAAGCTCGCGTCTACCTATCTGCGCAATCCGCAGACGATCGAAGTGGCGCGCAGCAATTCGACGGCGACGAACGTCACGCAGATCGTCTACGAGGTGGCCGAGGGCGACAAGCAAGGCGCCGTCGTGCAATTGATCCGCGAGCGCGAACTGAAGCAAGTCATCGTGTTCTGCAATAGCAAGATCGGCGCGAGCCGCCTGGCGCGTCAGCTCGAACGCGACGGCGTCGTGGCCTCGGCGATCCACGGCGACAAGACGCAGAACGAGCGCATGCAAGCGCTCGACGCCTTCAAGCGCGGCGAAATCGAGGCGCTCGTGGCCACCGATGTGGCCGCGCGCGGGCTCGACATCGCGGAATTGCCGGCTGTCATCAACTTCGATTTGCCGTTCAATGCGGAAGACTATGTGCACCGAATCGGCCGCACGGGCCGCGCGGGCGCATCCGGCGACGCGTTGTCGCTGTGCAGTCACAACGAACGCAAGCAGTTGGCCGAGATCGAGAAACTGATCAAGAAGCCGCTGCAGGTGCAGACGCTGGCCGTGCAAGCGCCGGTGCGCCGAGGGCGCGAGGAGCACGCCGGGCGCGATCGCGAGGAGCGTTCGGGGCGCCGCCGCACGGGTTCGCACGAACGCACCTCATATCGCGTGAATCACGCGCCGATCGACGATTTCTTCCTGAAGCCTTACGAGCCGTCGCCGTCCGCACGCAAGGAAGAAGACGCGAGCAGGCCCGAGGCGTCGCAAGCGAAGGCACCGAAGCAGCCGCTCGCCGCACTGCTCGGCGGCTTCGGCATGCCGCGGCGCAATAGTTCGTCTTCCTAAATAATCGCGCGCGTAGCCCGCACTGGATGCGATCGACGCATGCTGTGCGGCTACGCGCGTAGCTATCCCGTATCCGCCGTTCTTCCTCCCTCGTTGCGCTTGCTCGTTGTCCCGCCTCATCCGACCGGAAATTCCGTCGTCGACAAAATCTCCTTGAGCACCATGAACGTACGGATCTGGCGCACGCCCGGCAGATAGAGCAATTGCTCGGCGTGCAGCCGGTTGAAGCTATCGCTGTCGCGCGTGCGCACGAGCATGAAGTAATCGAATTCGCCCGTGACGACGTGACACTCCATACAGCCCGACACGGTGCGTGCCGCCGCTTCGAACGCAGCAAACGCGTCCGGCGTGGATCGATCCAGCACGATGCCGATGACGACGAGCATCCCCGCGCCGACCGCCTTCGGCTCCAGCAGCGCGACGATGCCGCGAATCAGGCCGAGCGCCTTGAGTCGTTCGACGCGTCGTAAGCACGCCGGCGCACTGAGCTTGACCCTTTCCGCGAGCGCGACATTCGAGATCGAGGCGTCGCGCTGCAGTTGCTTGAGAATGGCGCGATCGATACGGTCCAGTTGCGCGATGCCGGCGGGTTCGGCAGCGCGCGGGCTTGTCCGAGGCCGAGTGGAGGGCGCCCGGCGAACGGAGCGCGAATCGGGCGGAGGGTGTCGACGCAATTTCGTTGCGCACCTATTCGATAGAGGCGGGTTGTATTAATCGATGACATGGGCAAGCACATCAAAAGTAGGCGAGCCGATGAAATTTCACAAGCTCATTTCGCCGTCTCTTGCCTATCATTTTCTGGTGTGCTTCCCGCTCGCTTCCCGTTGTGCGATGGCATCGCCATCGATGCCGGGCAGCGCTTGATCGTCCTCACCGGAGCCTTCGATGAATCTGAAGCGATTTCCCCGCTATCCGCTGACGTTCGGCCCTACGCCCATTCAGCCGCTCAAACGCTTGAGCGCGCATTTGGGCGGCCAAGTGGAGCTGTATGCCAAGCGCGAGGATTGCAATAGCGGCCTCGCGTTCGGCGGCAACAAGACGCGCAAGCTCGAATATCTGATTCCGGAAGCGCTCGCGCAGGGGTGCGATACGCTCGTCTCGATCGGCGGAATTCAATCGAATCAGACGCGGCAAGTCGCGGCTGTCGCCGCGCGTCTCGGCATGAAATGCGTGCTTGTGCAGGAGAATTGGGTCAATTACTACGATGCGGTCTACGATCGAGTCGGCAACATCGAACTCTCGCGTATCCTCGGTGCCGACGTACGCCTCGTGCCGGACGGCTTCGACATCGGCATTCGAAAGAGCTGGGAAGATGCGCTCGAAAGCGTTCGGGCGGCCGGCGGCAAGCCCTACGCGATTCCCGCCGGCTGTTCCGAGCATCCGCTCGGCGGGCTCGGTTTCGTCGGCTTTGCCGAGGAAGTGCGCGAGCAAGAGGCCGCGCTCGGGTTCAAGTTCGACTACATCGTGGTGTGTTCGGTTACTGGCAGCACGCAAGCGGGGATGATCGTCGGCTTTGCGGCCGACGGGCGCAGCGAGCGCGTCATCGGTATCGATGCGTCGGCGAAGCCCGAAGCCACCCGTGCCCAAATCGCGCGGATTGCCGAGCATACGGCCGAACTCGTGGGGCTGGGCCGCCCGATCCAAGACAGCGACGTCGTGCTCGATACGCGCTACGGCGGGCCGGAATACGGCTTACCCAACGAGGGCACATTGGAAGCGATTCGCTTATGCGCCCGGTGCGAGGGGATGCTGACCGACCCTGTCTACGAAGGAAAGTCCATGCACGGGATGATCGATAAAGTGCGCCGCGGCGAATTTCCGCCCGGCTCGCGCGTCCTATACGCGCATTTGGGCGGCGCACCGGCATTGAGTGCATACAGCTTCATCTTCCGGGACGGCTGATATTGAGCGCCGCGAGCGGCGGCGGGCTCGGCATGGGGCAGCGGGCGGCGCTCGGCCCACGGCCGGGTGCCGACGATTCGTCGCGGCGCAGCGTGCCCGTTAGCCCCGACGCTCGGGCTGCCGATCGCCGAATCGTTTTGCCCATGCGGCTACCGCGTCGGCATAAAACGCATCCAGGGAACGATAGGGCGGCGCGGCGCTTTCTCGTCCGCCTGGGGCGTGTTCCAACTCGAGCCCCAAGTGTCGGGCCGCGGCGAGGAGCGCGGGCAAGGGCGCGTCGAGATCGAGTTCCTGCGCGCCCGTTTGTTTGCTGAGCTTTTCGCCTTGGGCATCGACGACGACGGGCACGTGCAGATAAGACGGCGTGGGCACGCCGAGGCAGCGTTGCAAGTAGATTTGCCGCGCTGTCGAATCGAGCAGATCGGCACCGCGCACGACGTGGGTGATGCCTTGCTCGGCATCGTCGACCACGACGGCAAGCTGATAGGCCCACTGGCCATCGGCGCGCTTGAGCACGAAATCGCCTACTTCCAGCGCGAGATCCTGCGTTTGCCTGCCTTGCCATCGATCTTCGAACGTCACGACGGCGTCCGGGCCGTCGGGTAGGCACAAACGCCAGGCTCGGGCGACTTTCCCGTTCAAACCCTGCCGACAGGTACCCGGATACGCCAAGGTCGTATGGCGTGCATGGGCGCTGGCGAGCGAATCGGCGATCTCCTTGCGCGTGCACCCGCACGGATAAAGGTGTCCCGCTCGCTCCAAACCTTCGAATGCCGCTTCGTAGCGTGCCGTGCGCGTGCTTTGCCAAAGGGGCGCCTCGTCGCTTTCCATGCCGAAGCGCGCCAACGTATCGAGTATCGCGCGGTCGGCGCCCGGTACCGTTCGAGGGCCGTCGATGTCTTCGATGCGCACGAGCCAGACGCCGCCGTGGGCACGGGCGTCGAGGTAGCTCGCGAGCGCGCCGACGAGCGAGCCCGCATGCAGCCTGCCGGTGGGCGAGGGCGCGAAGCGCCCGCGATAAACGCTAGCGGAGCGGCTCACGCTCACGTCCGTGCTCGCGCCAGGCGCCTGCGTTGCCGGCGACGATGCGGCGCCGGTCACGTCGGCCACGTCGGTCACGCCGCCGCGCGCGCCGCGTCCTTCTTGTCGGGGTGGCATGCGGGGCACGTCTTGCCGGGCGTGTATAGCGGCGAACGCTGATCCTCGGCCGATACCACCGCGCGGCAGCCGAAGCACTGTGCCGTCGCCGTCGGTTCGAGCTGCGGATTGAGGGCGGTGCGATAGTCGAAGACGAAGCATTCGCCGCGATAGTGCGCGCCGCCGACTTCCTCGAAATACTTGAGAATCCCGCCCTCGAGCTGGTAGACGTGATCGATGCCCACTTCCTTCATGTGGATCGCGGCTTTCTCGCAGCGGATCCCGCCGGTGCAGAAGGAGACCACCGTCTTGCCCTCGAATTGCTCGCGATGCGCTTCGATGACGCTCGGAAATTCGCTGAATTTCGTAATCCGGTAGTCGACCGCATCCTCGAACGTGCCCACGTCGACCTCGAACGCATTGCGCGTATCGAGCATGACAACGGGCCGGCCTTCGTCGTCGCGACCCTCGTCGAGCCAGCGCTTGAGCGTGGGGGCGTCGACCGACGGCGCGCGGCCCAGTTCGGGCTGGATCGCCGGCTTTTTCATCGTGATGATTTCGCGCTTGCGCTTGACGAGCATGCGGCGAAACGGCTGCGTTTCCGAGAAGCTTTCCTTGAAGGGCAGATCGACGAACTTGCCCTCGAAGAGCGGATCGCCGCGCAAATAGGCGACGAATGCGCCGGCGGCCTCGGGCGTGCCGGCGACGAACAAATTGATCCCCTCGGGCGCGAGCAAAATGGTGCCGCGCAGGCTGAGCGCTTCGCACCGCTCGGAGAGCTGCGCGCGCCAAAGGTCGATGGCGTCGATCGTGACGAAGCGGTAGGCGGCGAGATTGACGATACGCATGATGATGGAGCCAGAATGACAGCCGCCGCGCTGCCTCGGCCAGCCCCGGCTGGGGCGGCGTCGGCCCCGGATGGAACGAGGGCGCGCGGCGGCGAAACCGCTATTATCCCGCAAACTGGGAAGCGGCCGTCCGGTACAATACCGCCCATGTCAGATCCCCGCTTCGTCCATCTCCGCGTCCACTCCGAATTCTCGATCGCCGACGGTATCGTGCGGCTTGACGATATCGTCAAGGCCGCCGCCGAAGACGGCCAGGGCGCGCTCGCTATGACCGATCTCGCGAATGCGTTCGGTCTCGTCCGGTTCTACAAGGAAGCCCGCGGCAACGGCGTGAAGCCGATCGCGGGCTGCGACGTCTGGGTGATGAATCCCGACGATCGCGACAAGCCGTCGCGCCTGCTGCTCCTCGTCAAAGACCGTCGCGGTTATCTCAACTTGTGCGAGCTGCTGACAAAGGCCTGGCTGACGAATCAGTACCGCGGGCGCGCCGAGGTGGACGCCGGCTGGCTCGATTCTCCGCTCGGCGAAGGGCTGATCGCGTTGTCGGGCGCGCAGCAAGGCGACATCGGGCTGGCGCTCGCGGCCGGCAACGAGCAGGCCGCAAGGCGCCACGCCGAGCGCTGGGCCGCGCGCTTTCCGAACGCGTTCTATATCGAGTTGCAGCGCTACGGCCAGCCGGGCGGCGAAGCCTACGTGCAGCAAGCCATCGCGCTCGCGGCGGCGTTGAAGCTGCCCGTCGTCGCCACGCATCCGATTCAGTTCATGTCCGAGGACGATTACACGGCGCACGAAGCGCGCGTGTGCATCTCGGAAGGCGACATTCTCGCGAACGCGCGGCGTCCCAAGCGTTTCACGGCGGAGCAGCGCTTCGCGACGCAAGCCGAGATGGCGGAGCGCTTCGCCGATATTCCGTCGGCGATCGCCAATACCGTCGAAATCGCCAAGCGCTGCAATTTGACGCTCGAACTGGGCAAACCGAAGCTGCCGCTGTTCCCGACGCCGGACGGCATGTCGCTCGACGATTATCTGGTTCAGTTGTCGAAGGAAGGGCTGGAGAAACGTCTTCTCGAGCTGTATCCCGACGAGGCCGCGCGCGCGAGCGAGCGCGAGAAGTACTACGAGCGGCTCGATTTCGAGTGCGGCACGATCGTCAAGATGGGCTTCCCGGGCTACTTCCTGATCGTGGCCGACTTCATCAACTGGGCCAAGAACAACGGCGTACCCGTGGGCCCTGGCCGCGGCTCGGGGGCCGGCTCGCTCGTCGCTTACGCGCTCGGCATTACCGATCTCGATCCGCTGCGCTACAACCTGCTGTTCGAGCGCTTCTTGAATCCGGAGCGGGTCTCGATGCCCGACTTCGACATCGACTTCTGCCAAGAAGGGCGCGACCGCGTCATTCAGTATGTGAAGGGCAAGTACGGGGCCGATGCGGTGTCGCAGATCGCCACGTTCGGCACGATGGCGGCGAAGGCGGCCGTGCGCGATATCGGCCGCGTGCTCGACCTCGGCTACAACTTCACCGACGGCGTGGCGAAGCTGATCCCGTTCAAGCCGGGCAAGCACGTGACGATCGCCGATGCGATGAAGGAAGAGCCGCTGCTGCAAGAGCGCAACGATAACGAAGACGAAGTGCGGCAGTTGCTCGAGCTGGCGCAGCGCGTCGAAGGCTTGACGCGCAACGTCGGGATGCACGCGGGCGGCGTGCTGATCGCGCCGGGCAAGCTGACCGATTTCTGTCCGCTCTACACGCAAGGCGACGACGGCGGCGTCGTGAGCCAGTACGACAAGGACGACGTCGAAGCGGTCGGTCTCGTCAAGTTCGACTTCTTGGGCCTGACGACGCTGACGATCCTCGATTGGGCCGAGCGTTATATTCGCCGGCTCGACTCGTCCAAGGCCGATTGGTCGCTCGCACAGGTGCCGCTGGACGATCCCGCCTCGTTCTCCATCCTCAAGAAAGCGAATACGGTTGCCGTGTTCCAGCTGGAAAGCCGCGGCATGCAAGGCATGCTGAAGGACGCGCAGCCCGACCGCTTCGAGGACATCATCGCGCTTGTGGCGCTCTACCGCCCGGGCCCGATGGATCTGATCCCGAGCTTTTGCGCGCGTAAGCACGGACGCGAGGTCGTGGAGTACCCCGATCCGCGTGTCGAACCTGTTCTGAAAGAGACCTACGGCATCATGGTCTATCAGGAGCAGGTGATGCAGATGGCGCAGATCATCGGCGGTTACTCGCTCGGCGGCGCCGATTTGCTGCGTCGCGCGATGGGTAAGAAGAAGGCCGAGGAGATGGCCCAGCATCGCGAGATCTTCGCCCAGGGCGCGGCGAAGAACGGTCTCACTCGCGAGAAGTCCGACGAGATCTTCGACTTGATGGAGAAATTCGCGGGCTACGGCTTCAACAAATCGCACGCGGCCGCGTACGCGCTGCTGGCGTACTACACGGCGTGGCTCAAGGCGCATCACCCCGCGGAATTCATGGCGGCCAACATGAGCTTGGCCATGGACGACACGGACAAGGTCAAGATTCTCTACGACGATTGCAAGGCGAACGGCATGGCGGTTCTGCCGCCCGACATCAATCGTTCGGCCTATCGTTTCGAGCCGGTGGCGGAAGCGGACGGCAAGCGTTCGCGCACGATCCGCTACGGCCTCGGTGCGGTCAAGGGCAGCGGCCAGAACGCGATCGAGGAAATCCTGCGGGCGCGGGAGGACGGGCCGTTCACCGATCTGTTCGATTTCTGCGCGCGGATCGATCGGCGCGTCGTGAATCGCCGCACGATCGAAGCGTTGATCCGGGCCGGCGCGTTCGATTCGATCCACGCGAACCGCGCGCAACTGATCGCGTCGGTGCCGCTCGCGATGGAAGCGGCCGAACAGGCCAGCGCCAATGCGATGCAGGCGGGACTGTTCGACATGGGCGATGCACCGTCGCGAGGGCACGAACTCGTCGACGAGCCCGCTTGGCACGACAAACGCAAGTTGCAGGAAGAGAAAACGGCGCTCGGCTTCTATCTCTCGGGGCATTTGTTCGATGCCTACAAGGACGAAGTGCGCCGCTTCGTGCGCATGAAGCTGGCCGATCTGAAGGAAGGGCGCGACAAGCTCGTCGCCGGCATCATCGCGTCGCTGCGCACGCAGATGACCCAGCGCGGCAAGATGTTGATCGCGCTGGTGGACGATGGCACCGGCCAATGCGAAGTGACCGTCTTCAACGAGCAGTACGAAGCGAACAAGGCGCTGTTCAAAGAAGACGAACTCTTGGTGGTGCAAGGGCAGGCGCGCAACGATGCGTTCACGGGCGGTATCCGTTTCACGGTCGATACCGTGATGGATCTCGAGCGCGCGCGCAGCCGCTATGCGCAAGCCGTCAAGGTGCGGATGAACGGCAATGCCGACGCCGGGGTGCTCAAGCGCGTGCTGCAAGCGCACAGTCCGCCGCCGGCACAGGACGTTCCGGCGGCCGCCCCGGCGGGAGCGGGCCGTGCGGGGGCGCGCGGCGCGAGCGCCGATGCCGGACGGCAGCGGCCGTCCGCGCCCCTGGGGTTGAACGTTCAGATCGCCTACAGCACCGATCGCGCGCAAGGCGATCTCCGCCTCGGCGACGACTGGCGGGTGCGGCCGAGCGACGATCTGCTCGCGGCCCTGCGCAGCGAGTTCGCAGGCAGTGTCGTCGAAATCGTCTATTGACCGGATCGGCGATCGGCACATGTATCCACCTGGCATAGACGGACACGCGCGATGAAAATCGGCATTTCGGCGAACGCGCTGTCTCACGGCGGCGGTCTCGAGCGATACGCAATGGATTTGGTGCGTGCGATGGCGGAGCAAGGGGTGAAACCCACGTTCTTCGCACGCACATTCGATTCGACGCTGCCGGAAAGCCGGCTCGTCGAGGCGCGCCCGATCCGGGTGTCGTTTTTACCGGGCAAGCTGCGCGATCATTGGTTTTCTTGGCGCGTGCGCAGCGAGAAACGCGCCGCAGGTGTCGATGTACTGATCGGCTGCAACCGTGTCGATTCGTCGGAAATCGCGATCTGCGGCGGCACGCATCGCGGGTTTCTCAGGGCGATCGGCCGCACGCCTAAGCGGTCCGACCGCTGGCAGATCGCACTGGAAGCGCGGCAGTACGCGCGCGCGGAAATCGTCGTGGCGCATTCTGTGCAGATGCGCGACGAGCTGGTCGAGCTGTACGGCCTCGATGAAGCCAAAGTGCGCGTGATGTTCCCGCCCGTGGAATCCGCGCGGTTCCAACCCTGCGAGCACGCGGCTCGCGCCGCATTGCGCAAGCGGTTCGGTTTCGCCGATAACGAAACGGTGTTGTTGTTTCCGTCGAGCAGCCACGATCGCAAGGGACTGCCGCTGATCGAAGCCGCGTTGCGCGATCTCGATCTGCCTGTCGTGGTCGCGGTGGCCGGGCGTAAATCCACGTCGACCGACCCGCGCATCCGCTATATCGGCTACGTCAAGGATCTCGAACAAGCGTACCGCGCCGCCGATTTCACGATTCTTGCCTCGAAATACGAGCCGTTCGGCTTGGTCGGCGTCGAATCCGTCATGTGCGGCACGCCCGTCATTCTCTCCGACAACATCGGTTGCTGCGATGCCATCGCGGAGCATGCCAAATCGGTTTTCAAAGCCGGCGACGTGGACGATTTGCGCGCGATGCTCGATCGGGTCGTGCGGGCGCGGCGCCAAGACGCGAGCGGCACGCCGGCCGAACTCGCACGCGACGCCTTGCGTTACGATGCCGGCGTCGCATCGCACGTGCGCGCGCTGCTCGAGCTTGCCGCGCAGGTGGGGGCGCATCGCGCCCGCGCTTCGTCGGCTCCGGCGTCGCCCGCGTCGGCCGAGTCGCACGGCGACGATACGCGCTCCCAGATATGAAACGCATCCTTGTCATTCGAATCGACTTCTTAGGCGACATGGTGTGCACTACACCGCTGCTGCACGCGCTTAAGCAAAAATGGCCCGCCGCTCAAATCCATGTATTGGCCAACAAGGCCAATCGGGCGGTGCTCGAGGGTAATCCCGACGTCAGCGCGGTGCATACCTACGTCTATAGCAAGCACACTGAGCGCAACGTGCGTCCCGGCTTGCTGAACATGATCGTCGATCGGCTGGCGTTGCTCCGGCGCTTGCGGCGTCTGCGGTTCGACTTGCTGATCGTGCCGAACGGCGGCATGCACAAGAACAGTATCCAATTCGCGCGGCAGCTCAGAGTGCGCGATTGCCGCTGGCACGATGCCGGGTCCGAGTTCGACGATCGCAAGCCCGAGCATCGCACGAGCCGTCCCATGGCGCACGAAGCGCTGTCCGGCTTCCGCCTCGTGCCGGAACTCGGGACGATCGCCGCCGAGACGCTCAAACCCTACGTGTATCCCGATCGCGCGCTGCAGGCGAAGTGGCGAGGCGTGCTGGGGGAGAACACTCGGCCCAGAGTCGGGCTGTTCGTCTCGAACAAGGCCGACGAGCGGCGCTGGCCCGAGGACAATTGGCTCCGATTGACGCGTGCGCTCGGCGAGCGGGCCGAGCCGATCGTTTTTCGCGATCCGATCGATCGTCTCGCCACGGAACGCTTGGCGGCCTCGGCCGCGCGCGTCATTGAGCCGCCGACGGTCGCGGATCTGATTGCCGCGATGAGCTTGCTCGACGTGGTCGTCTCCGCCGACAGCGCACCCATTCATCTGGCAGCGGGGTTGCATCTGCCCGCAGTCGCGTTTTTCGAGAATCGTCCCGAGAAATTCTTGCGCTGGTATCCGCTGGGTATTGCGCATGTGCTGCTGCGCGCCGGTGCTCGCGCCGGTGCTCGCGTCGATGCGATTTCGGCCGATGCCGCGGCCGAGGCGGTCGAACGACTGCTGGACGAGCACATTCTGGTGTCGCAATGATCCACCGTCGGTGCTCGCGCATCGGCGGTCCTCTCAATCGGCCAAGCGGCTCGGGCTCGGGCAGTCGGCCCGGGTCGACCGGATATAATGCCCGTTTTGCTCATGGCCGCGCCGCGCGCCGGCTTGCTCGACCCGGCATGGATGTCCGCATGCCAACCGATGTAGGAAGTTTGATTCGATGAATACCGCAAGAACGTTGGGTATCGTTGCGACGGCGGCGCTCGCTTTGTCTCCGGCTCTGATGCTGTCGATGAGAGGGGGCACCGGCTACTGTTTTTTCGTCGTCCTGGCGCTATCTCTCGTCTACTTGTGCCATGGCGCGAACCGAGCGCGCGCGGCACTGGTTTATCGTCGCAATCGTCTGTGGGTTTGGGCGATGCTCGGCATGCCGCTCGTCGTCATTTTTCAGATCGCCGTGCTTCGCACGGGCACGTTTCCCGCGCTCGATCCTCTGCTAAGGTTGGCGCTCGTCGTCCCGAGCTTTTTCTTCCTTTCGTCGTTGGAATCGCGGCAGCTCAGGTACGTCGGATGGGGCTGCGTGGTCGGCGCCTTGCTGGCCGGCGGATGGACGCTCTATCAGTTCGCGCACCCCAACGTGGCATATGGCGTGTCGCGCGTCGGCAATACGTTCACCAACCCCATTCCGTTCGGCGACACCGCGCTCATTTTGGGCTTCTTGGGCTTCGGGGCAATGAGCCGCGATGGCTCCGTCAAGTGGCCCGAGCTCGCCATACGGCTGCTCGCGCTGTTAGCCGGGTGCTACGCATCCTACGCTTCCGGGGCGCGCGGAGGCTGGCTCGCCTTGCCGTTTCTGGTCTGGGCGGCCATCACGGGGCGACACTGGTTCGTCAAAGCGCGTTGGCCGATCCTTTGCGTTTTGTTCGTTTGCGTGGCGGCGGTGGGCAGCACGCACGTCGTGCGAACGCGAATCTTGGCGTTCGGCTCGGATCTGCACGCCTTCCAACGGGGCGACGCCGATACTTCCACCGGCACGCGTCTCGATCTTTGGCGCTCCGCCGTCCGGCTCTACGCGCATGAACCGGTGTTCGGCGTGGGTCGCGGCCGGCTGGAATCGGCGATGCGTTCGCTGGTGATGAAAGGCGAAGGGCCCGAGTTCATCATCAACGGGCGGGCGCACAGCGAATTCTTCTCGGTTCTCGCCGAAATGGGGACGGTCGGTGTATTCGCGCTCCTCTCGTTGTACGCGGGAACGTTTCTTCCGTTTTGGCGAGAGCGGCACAACCAAGACCCCGACATCGCGACAGCGGCCTATATGGGCATGATGCTCTCCGGCAGTACGCTCATTTTCGGCTTGACCATCGACGTGCTGACGCTCGTCATGAATGCGGCGTTCTTCGCCTTGACCGGCGCCACCTTGCTGGCATGGATCGAGGCGCGCAAGCGCGAACGCGCGGAGGCGGGCTATGCGGGCGTGGCGGCAGCGAGCGTCGCGCAAGGCACGTTGGCCGGCGAGGCGCAAAGCGTGTCGATCCGTGGCGTTCACGATCATAAAAACGTCTCGACCGGCGCATGAGCGACATGTCCGAAGCACAGCCGAACGCGTCGCCCCCGCCGCTGCGCATCCTGTTCCATATCGACGATTTCGGCCGTGGCGGCACGGAGACGGCGCTGATCGGCTGGCTCAACGCGCTCGACCGGCGCCTGTTCGCGCCGAGTCTCGCCGTGACCTTTCCCACGAGCGATTTCGACCACTGGCGGGCGCAAGGCTTTCCGGCGGATGTGCCGGTGCATATCTTGGCGTCGTCGCCGTGGATGCATCGGTTGCACCAGACGCAACGGGAACGCAAGCTGCGCTTCGGGGAGAAGCTGCTCTACAAGCTGTCGACCCATGCGGCGATTCGGCCGATCGTCGCGCGTCGCTTTCTGAAACTTGCCCAGGCCGCGGATGCGGTTTGCGATTTCGATTTGACGTTCCGGCGCATTGCGGGACGCGGCTCGATTCCATGGCTGGGCGTGAGTCACTATAGTTTTTCGGTGCGTTGGGCACAAAAGAGCGCCGCGTACCTGTCGCGCCGGATCGGGCAATTGGAGCGCTACACCGCAATCGGCGTGCTGGCGCCCGCGATGCGGCGCGAGGCCGAGCGGTTCTTCGCCGGCCGATCGACTGCCATTGTCGACTTGCCGAACGTCTTCGATCTCGAAGACATCCGGCGGCGTGCGGATGCGCAAGTCGAACTGCCGGCGATGCCGTTCATCGTCTGCTCGGCAAGGCTCGACGATAGCCAGAAGGATCACCGCACTTTGCTGCGGGCCTACGCGCTCGTTCGCGCTCGGCAGGCGAGGGTGGGCGATCTGGTCTTGCTTGGGGAGGGGCCTGCCCGTTCCGCGCTCGAGTCGCTAGCCGCCGAACTTGGAATCGCCCGGTTCGTCCATTTCCTCGGCTTCTGCGCGAATCCCTTTCCGTATGTGCGCGCGGCCGACATGCTGGTCTTGAGCAGCCGATATGAAGGGTTGCCGATGGTATTGGCCGAAGCGATGGCACTCGGCACCGCTGTGATCGCCACCGATTGCCCGACCGGCCCTCGGGATCTGCTCGGCGATGGCGCCGGATTGTTGGTCGCACCGGGCGACGCGGACGCAATGGCGGACGCGATCGAGCGGTTTGTCGTCGATCCGGCCTTGCGTGACGCCTCCATCGAGAAGGCCACGGCCAAAGTCGAGACGTTGGCGCCGCCAAGTGCGAATCGGCGTATGTGGGCGGTGATGGAGGAACTGTTAAGGCGCTCGGAGCGGCACGGGGCACCGCAGAGTGCGGTTCCGTCCGCCCCCGCCCGGCCTGACAACGAGCAAATATCGGCGCGCTGACGGCCATGAATCGGACCTCCCCGCTCTCCTTCGCGCGCGTCCCGCGTTCGGTGCTGATCGTGTGTACGCAACGCATCGGCGACGTCTTGCTGAGCACCGCGCTCGTACGTTCGATCAAACGGCAATGGCCGCAGGCGCAGATCGACATGCTCGTCTACCAAGGCACGGAAGGGGTGCTCGAAAACAACCCCGACCTGCGCCGCGTGATTGGCGTGGCACGCCATGCGCCGTTATGGCGGCGGCTGATCGAGGCCGCTCGCCTTTGGCGACAGTACGACCTCGCTTGCGCCACGATCGGGTCGTCGACCAGCCGCCTTTACGCCTGGGCAGGCGCGCGCAAGCGAGTGGGGCTCATGGAACCGCATCGCGCTAACCGTCTGAGCCGATTCCTGCTCGACCGCACGGCGCTCGACGAGCACAAGCGCGTCCACACCGTCACGAGCAACCTTGCGCTGACGCCGCTCATCGGCGTGTCGCCGCATGCCGAAGTGGTCGCCCCCGGGGTGGCCGACGAGCCGGGCATGCGCGCGGCGTTCGATGCCCGGCTTGCGCCCTTGCAGGGGCGAGCGTTCGTCGTCCTGCACCCGTATCCGATGTACCGCTACAAGCAATGGCGTCTGGACGGTTGGGTTGCGATGATCGGGTGGCTGCGCGAGCGCGGCTACGCCGTCGCGTTGAGCGGCGGTCCGGCCGCCGCCGAGGTCGAGTACGCGGCGCGTGTCGTCGCGGCGGCGGGCGAGCCCGTCTTAAACCTCGTCGGCCAGCTTCGGCTGGGGGAAACGGCCGAATTGATACGGCGCGCTAAGCTCTTTATCGGGCCGGACACCGGCGCCACGCATATCGCGGCAGCCAGCGGTACGCCGACGATCGCATTGTTCGGACCGTCCAATCCCGTGCGCTGGGGGCCCTGGCCGGCCGGATGGCCCGCGGGCCAGGAACCGTGGCCGCACGTCGGCTCGGCGCGGCGCGGCAATGTGTATTTGCTTCAGGGCGAGGGCACGTGCGTGCCCTGCGGCTTCGAGGGGTGCGATCGACACCGCGATAGCGAAAGCCAATGCCTGACCGGCATGGCAGTCTCTCGTGTGACCGACGCGGCCGCCCAGTTGCTCGACTTGCCGCGGCCCGCCGATGCGGGCGGTGGGGCGAGTGTAATTCGGCTCAAGGTCGAACGCGATTGAGCGCCGCGCGGCGTGTGGCCGCTGCGGCCGTCGCGGCCCCTATGGCCCTTACGGCCCTTACGGCCCCTACGGGCGCGGCGACTCGCCGCGCTCGCCTTGCGCCGCCAACGATAGCTTGAGGAATCGGTAGTAAACCGTTTCGGCGTTGAACACGGCGATCATGAAGCCGCTGCGCCCATCCAAGATGCCGCCGCGCAGCAGATAGGTTCGAACGAACGCCCACAAGCCGCGCGCCACGGCCCGCCCGAACCCGCCGCGCTTGCCGGCCGCGTGGCGCTGCCGCGCGCCGGCGCTCGAGTAGGCATCCACTTTTCGCAGCACCGTTTCGAAATCGTCGTAGGAGTAGTGCAGCAGGCGGCCGGCGAGCCGCTGTACCGGTGCGTCGAATACGAGCCGCTCATGCACCAAATCGTCCGAGAAGCGCGCCGCGCCGCGTTTGAACAGGCGCGGCACCCAGTCCGGATACCAGCCGCTATGGCGGACCCAATGTCCGCAAAAACTCGAGAGGCGATCGAGCGCATAGACCTGCGCCGTGGGCGAATCGATGGCCTGGCGAATGGACGAGGCGAGTTCGGGCGTCACGACCTCATCGGTGTCGATCGAGACGATCCAATCGGTGCCGAGTTCCGCGACGGCGCGGTTCTTTTGAGGACCGAAGCCGGGCCAGTCGGACGCGACGACGACGCGCGCCCCGAGCCCGCGCGCGATCGACACAGTATCGTCGGTACTGCCGCCATCGACGACGACGATCTCGTCGGCAAAGCGTAGCGCTTCGAGACACTGCGCGAGCCTCGCTTGCGCGTTGAGCGCGATGATGGCGACGCCTAGCGAGGCGCGCGGTGCGCGAGCGGATGCGGTCTGCGGCGAATTCACGGCGGATGCGCTCGATGGTCGGAAAAGGCGCCAGTATACCGACCGCGGATGCGCCACGCCGCCCGTGGGCGGCGCCGAGCGGCCTTATAATGTGTCGCTTTCGCGCTGCGAGGCGCCGCGTGCATCGGCGTGCGGGGAGGTCTTCGCGCGCGGCCCATGCGCGCCGATGGGCAAGACGACCCAAGCCGACCCAAGCCGCGGCGAGCACGCGCAACCACGTAAGGAACCCATTGGAAAACCGAGCCACTTTAAGAAAAACGATCGGCGGCGAGCAAGCATCGTCGACGCCGGCCGTCATGCGGCGGCTGTGGCCCTATCTGAAGCCGGTCGTCTGGGTATTGGTGCTCGCCGTCGCATCGATGGGCCTATCGGCCGCCACCGACGCCGGTATTCCGGCGCTGCTCAAGCCCTTGCTCGACCACGGCTTCGGGCAGCACGCAAACGAACACGCGAAGTGGTATGTCCCGCTCGCGGTGATCGGGCTCGCGATCGTGCGCGGCGTGTCGCAGTATGCGTCGCAGTATCTACTGTCGTATGTATCGAACCGCATCTTGCTGCAGTTGCGGCTCGATATGTTCCAGCGAATGATTCACACGAGCGCGACGTTCTTTCAACGCGAGACGGCGAGCACGGTCATCAATGCGATCGTCTTCGAAGTCAATCAGATCCTGGGCGTGCTGACGAGCGTGATGGTGACGCTCGTGCGCGATTCGCTGTCGGTCTTCTTCCTGCTCGGCTATTTGTTCTATTTGAATTGGCGCCTGACGTTGATCGTCGCGTTGATTTTGCCCGGCATCGGCTGGCTCGTGAGCAAGATCAACCGGCGGCTGCGCCGCCTCGGCCGCGAGCAGCAAACGCTGACGAACGAATTGTCGTACATCGTCGAGGAAACGGTCGCCGGGTACAAAGTTGTCAAGATCCACAACGGCGAGGCGTACGAGATGAATCGCTTCGCGGCAATGAGCCAGCGCTTGCGCGGCTACGCCATGCGGATGACGGTGGCGGGCGGGCTCGCCCAACCGCTCACGCAGATTCTCGCCTCGTTCGCGCTCGCGATCGTGATCACCATCGCGGTCGTGCAGTCGGCGCACAATCAAACGACGGTCGGGGGCTTTGTGGCCTTCGTCACGTCGATGTTGCTCGTGATCTCGCCGCTCAAGCATTTGATCGACGTGAACCAGCCGCTCCAACGCGGCGTCACGGCGGCGGAATTCATCATCGGCCTCATCGACGAACCGCTCGAGCCGGCAGGGGGCACTACGCCGCTGCAAAATGCGCGCGGCGAGATCGCGTTCGACGACGTGACTTTCGCCTATGGCGCCACCGATCGATTGACGCTCGACCACGTGTCGTTCGTCGCCAAGCCGGGAGAAATGATCGCGCTGGCCGGCCCGTCGGGCAGCGGCAAGACGACGCTCGTCAATCTGCTGCCGCGCTTTTTCGCGCCGACGAGCGGGCGCATTCTCGTCGACGGCGTGCCGATCCACGAATACGACGTGCACGCGCTGCGCAGCCAGATCGCGATGGTGAGCCAAGACGTCGTGCTGTTCAACGACACCATCGCCGCCAATGTGGCCTACGGCGGCACGGCCGATCGTGCGCGGGTGCAGGCGGCGCTCGCCGCGGCGAACCTATGGGACACCGTCCAAGCCATGCCGGAAGGGATGGACACGCATGTCGGCGGCAACGGCATGCGCTTGTCGGGCGGTCAACGCCAGCGGTTGGCGATCGCGCGCGCGCTGTATAAGGACGCGCCGATCTTGATCTTGGACGAAGCCACTTCCGCGCTCGATTCCGAATCCGAGCGCCACGTGCAAGCGGCGCTCGAGACCTTGATGAAGGGACGGACCACGCTCGTCATCGCGCACCGGTTATCGACGATCGAGCGTGCCGATCGGATCCTCGTCATGGAAGCGGGCCGCATCGTCGAGCAGGGCAGCCACGATGCGCTGGTGCGGCAAGACGGGCTGTACGCGCATTTGCATCGAATTCAGTATCAACAGCAGGCTGCTTGAAAGCGGCTTAAGCGTCGCTAGCGTCAGACGCCGCTCGTGACGAGCGGTAGGACGGTCAGGTCGGGATGGGTCCCGTCCACGATCGTCCGGCCGACGTGCATGCCTTCGTCGAGCGCATCGGCCGCGCTGGCAAAGCCGACGTCGCCATCCGCGTGAAACGGCACCGCGTGGCCGGGCAGCTTCGGGTCGGCGCCCGGATGGCAGACGTAGCCGATATAGGTGTAGCTTTCCGCCGCTGGCAGGGGCACGTGTTCTTCGTGCTCGCGCTCGAGCGGCGCGACGTGGATTTCAAAGCCTTCGTATTGAGTCATCTGCCAGAGGGCGTCATCTTCGGGCATCTCGTTTCTCCGGTGCCGCATACGATTCTTCGGAATGCCGATTGCAGGCCTACGTCAGTGGCGATGCCTGAGTCTGTCCCACAGCCTGTTGTTGTCCATCCGATGCAGCCATCGCGCCCTTTGGTGCTCGCGGTGGTAATGCGAAGCGACGATGACGACCACGGCGATCAGCAAAACGATACCGACGACGAGGTCCGCGACCGATTGGGCCATGACGCTCTCCTTGCAAACTCTTCGCTAAGAAAATTCTAGGAGATTTCGCGGCGAGCGCGAATGAAGCGGTCGCGCGGCGATTTGGCCCGTATTAGCCCTTCGCACCGTGTGCGTGGCTCGGCTGGCCCCGCGTATTACAGCAGGCATTACACCTTTTACGCGCTGACACATCTGCCGATCGAACGCGTAGCGCATGATGTTTCTCTAAGGGACAACAGGAGGAGAATCATGAGAAAGTCGTTCGGCATCCTAACGGTTTCCCTTGCGGCCGTGGCGTTGAGCGGGTCGCTGACGGGGTGTGTCGTGGCGCCAGCGCAGCCGGCTTACGGTTATGGGTACGACTATTACCAGCCGGGCTACGCTTATTACCCGGGTTACGCGGAGCCGTCGATCGGGATCGGCTTCGGGTTCGGCGACGGAGATCGCGATCATTGGCACGGACATGGCCGCGGGCACGGCGGGTGGCATGATCGCCACTGATTTCGGGCGAAGGGCGGCTTGGCCGCCCTTTTTCGAGAGCGCTTAGGTTTGTTGCGAGCGATGCATAAAGAGGGCGGGACCGCGCCGGCGCTACATCAACACAATATCGTACTGTTCCTGGCTCAGATTCGATTCCACCTGTAGCGAGACGGGCTTGCCGATGAAATCGATCAGCATCGCCAGATGCTGCGATTCCTCGTCCAGAAACAAATCGATCACTTGCTGCGACGCGACGACGCGAAATTCGCGCGGATTGAACTGGCGCGATTCCCGCAAAATTTCACGCAATACGTCGTAGCAAACGGTTCGCGGCGTCTTCACCTGACCTTTACCCTCGCACACGGGGCAAGGCTCGCACAGCACGTGCGCGAGCGATTCGCGCGTGCGCTTGCGTGTCATCTCCACGAGCCCGAGCTGCGAGAAGCCGTTCACCGTCGAGCGCGTGCGGTCGCGCGAGAGCGCTTTCTTCAACTCGCCGAGCACGGCATCGCGATGTTCCGCGTTCTCCATGTCGATGAAATCGATGATGATAATGCCGCCGAGATTGCGCAGCCGAAGCTGCCGCGCGATCGTATGCGCGGCTTCGAGATTCGTCTTGAAGATCGTGTCGTCGAAGTTGCGCGCACCGACGTAGCCACCCGTATTGACGTCGATCGTCGTCATCGCCTCGGTCTGATCGATCATCAAATAGCCGCCCGATTTCAAATCGACGCGACGCGACAGCGCGCGCTGAATCTCGGTCTCGATGTTGTATAGATCGAACAGCGGTCGTTCGCCCGTGTAGTGATGCAGCTTGGAACTCACGGCCGGCGTGAATTCCGCGGCGAACTCGGACAGCATCTGGTACGTTTCGCGCGAATCCACTTGGATACGCGATGTTTCGTCGGTGACGAAGTCGCGCAGCACCCGCTGCGACAAATTCAAATCTTGGTAGAGCAAGCTCGTGGGCGGCAAACGCTGCGCTTGCGCGACCACGGTCGCCCAGGTCTTGCGCAGATAGGCAACGTCGCTCGCCAATTCTTCGCTCGTGGCATCTTCGGCGATCGTGCGCACGATGTAGCCGCCTTTTTCGTCGGCCGGCAGCACGGCCGTCAAACGGGCGCGGATCGCCTCGCGCTCGGCCTCGCTCTCGATCTTTTGCGAAATGCCGATATGCGGCTCTTGCGGAAGATAGACGAGCGTGCGGCCCGAGATGCTGATCTGCGTCGACAGGCGCGCGCCTTTCGTGCCGATTGGATCCTTGATCACTTGCACCGTGAGCGTCTGGCCTTCGAACACGATCTTTTCGATCGGTTGTTGCGGCGCGGCATGCTCGCCGGCCAGGCGCGGATGCCAGATGTCGGCCACGTGCAAAAAGGCTGCACGCTCGAGACCGATGTCGATAAAGGCCGACTGCATGCCGGGCAGCACACGCACGACCTTGCCGAGATAGACGTTGCCGACGCGGCCGCGAGACAGGGTGCGTTCGACGTGCAACTCCTGCACCGATCCTTGCTGGATCAGCGCAACGCGCGTCTCTTGCGGCGTGACATTGATTAGGATTTCTTCGTTCATGTCGGCGGCGGTGTTAGAAGTCGACGCGCGCTTGACGCAACAACGCGGCCGTCTCAAATAGGGGCAGACCCATGATACTCGAATAGGATCCGTCGATTCGCTCGATGAACTCGGCGGCACGGCCTTGAATCCCATAGGCGCCCGCTTTGCCCAGCGGTTCGCCCGTCATCGCATAGCGCGTCAATGCGGTGAGCGGCGCTTGCGCGAAGCGCACGGTCGAGCACGACAGCGCCGGGAGCAGCAGGGTGCCTTGCGCGTCGATGACGGCGACCGCCGTGAGCACTTCGTGTTCGCGGCCGGCGAGGCGGGCCAGCATCTGCACGGCATGCTCGACGTCGTTCGGCTTGCCGAGGATGGCGTCGTCGATCGTCACGGTCGTATCGGCGACGAGTACCGGCGCCGGCGCATGGCCGCCTGCCACGAGCCGCGCACGCGCCGCTTCGGCCTTGGCCACGCACACGCGTTGCACATACGCGTGTGCCGATTCGCCCGGCAGTTCGGCTTCGAGCGCTTCGGCATCTTCGTCGGGCCGCGGCAGCAACAACTCGACGCGTACGCCGAGCTGCGCCAGCAATTCGCGCCGGCGCGGGCTCTGCGAAGCGAGGTAAATAAAGGGATACAGGGAAGCGCGGTGACTCGGCTGCGACATAAATGTTCTCGTTGGGCGTAGGCGCCCGGTTACGAGAACGGACGCCGCTTCAAGCGCGGTGATAGGGGTGATTCTGCGTGATGCTCCACGCGCGGTAAAGCTGTTCCGCAAGCAGCACGCGAACCATGCCATGCGGCAAGGTCAGACTCGACACACGCAGCAGCAGTTCAGCGCGCGCCTTGATCGCGGGATCGAGGCCGTCCGCGCCACCGATCACGAACGCCACGTCGCGGCCCTCGCGCTGCCAGTCGGGCAGGGCGCCGGCCAATTGCATCGTCGTCCAGTCGCGGCCGCGCTCATCGAGCGCGACGATGCGCGCCGTCTTGGGCAGGGCGGCTTCGATCCGTTGACGCTCCGCCGCCATGACGCTTTGCGCCGAGCGGCTGCTCGTGCGCTGCTCCGGTTTGATTTCTCGCAGTTCGATGCGCAATTCGGGCGGCATCCGCTTCGCATACTCGTCGAAGCCGGCCGCGATCCAATCGGGCATCTTGTGGCCGACGGCCAGAATGTGGAGTTTCATGGTCGGGCGAGGCGCCGAGCGGCGCGCGCAGGCGCGAAGCGCATGCCTGCGGCGGCGTGTTCGGCGGCGGCGTCGTTACTTGGCGCTCGTCTTGCGAGCGACGCTCTTGCGGGCCGGGCTCTTGCTCGCGGGCTTGACGGCAGGCGCGGCGTCTTCGTCGTCTTCGTCTTCGGGCTCGCTCGCACGTGCACCCGCGAACGGGCTCGTATTCGCAAGCTTCACCCGAACGGGCTTGTCGCCCCAGATTTCTTCGAGGTTGTAGTACTGGCGCAGCGCCGGTTGCAGGATGTGCACGATCGCGTCGCCGCAATCGACGAGCACCCATTCGCCGATGTCCTCGCCCTCGGTGCTGACGATGTCGCCGCCGGCTTCCTTCACCTTTTCGCGGACGCTGGAGGCGAGCGCCTTCGTTTGCCGGTTCGAGTTGCCGCTTGCGACGACGACACGGTCGAACAGCTCCGTCAGATGGCTCGTGTTGAAGACTCGAATGTCTTGCGCCTTGACGTCTTCGAGAGCGTCTACGATCGCGCGTTGCAGTTTGCGGATGTCCATGGTTACCGGTGATACAAGTGATGTTGAAGAATATAGTCCCAGACGGCCTGCGGGATCGGCTCGGCGGCCGCCGCGGACGCCGCGCCGGCCTGGCCCGCGTTCTCGTGCGCGAGCCGCGCTTTTACGTGAGCGCGGATGTCGGTAGCCGAGACGTCGAGTGCCAATGTGTCGTCGATAAGCAGATGTCCCGCGCTCGTACTGCGCAGCGTGGCGGCGTCCGCCCGGCGAGGACCGAGTTCGCTCGCCAACGCCGGCGATAAGCTCGACAAGTCGAAGCCGGGACGCGTGGCGGCGCCGATATGCGCGAATTCGAATAGCCGCCGCCAGTCGCGCCAAGTGTCGAGCCGCAACAGCTGATCCGCGCCGATGAGCAACGAAAGCGATGCGTTGGCCCCCTCGCGGGCGCGCCAGCGGGCAAGCGTGTCGACCGTGTAGGTCGGCCCCGTCTGCTCGATTTCGTCGGTCGCGACCGTCACCGCGACCCCCGGCAGCACCAGCGAGGCGGCCGCCGCGCGCGTCATCGCCAAACGGTGCCGCGCCGCCGATACGCCCGATTTCTGATACGGCTGCCCGGCCGGCAGCAGCACGAGTTCCGTCAGCGCGAGCTGCTCGGCGAAGCGGCGCGCAAGCGCCAGGTGTCCGTTGTGAATCGGATCGAACGTGCCGCCGAGCAGGCCGACGCGGCGCGGCAGCATCGGCCGCGTCTCGGCAGCGGGACGAGAGAGGGCGGGGGCGGTCGAGATCAGTGTCGGTCCTTGTCGCTCGGTCGGGGTTCGATCAAAGCCAATCGCGCGGCTTCAGGAAATCGCTGTAGAGCCGGGCCTCGGGCGAGCCCGCTTCGGGCTGCCAGTCGTAACGCCAATTCGCCACGGGCGGCATCGACATCAGGATCGACTCCGTGCGTCCGCCGCTTTGCAGTCCGAACAGTGTGCCACGGTCGTACACGAGGTTGAACTCGACGTAGCGGCCGCGCCGGTATCCCTGGAAATCGCGCTCGCGTTCGCCATAAGGGGTCGCACGCCGCTTTTCCAGGAGCGGGAGATAGGCTTGGATGAACGCGTCGCCGACGCTGCGCATCATCGCGAACGAGCGCTCGAAGCCCAGTTCGTCGAAATCGTCGAAGAAGATGCCGCCCACGCCGCGCGTTTCGTTCCGGTGCTTCAGAAAAAAGTAATCGTCGCACCAGCGCTTGAAGCGCGGGTAGAGTTCCGCGCCGAACGGGGCGAGTGCATCGCGGCAGACGCGGTGAAAGTGTGCCGCGTCTTCTTCGAAGCCGTAATACGGTGTCAGATCCATGCCGCCGCCGAACCAGAAGACGGGGGCTTCGCCCGCTTTGGTGGCCGCCAGCATGCGCACGTTCATATGCGCGGTCGGGCAGTACGGGTTGCGCGGATGGATGACGAGCGAGACGCCCATCGCCTCGAAGCCGCGTCCGGCCAGGTGCGGCCGAAGGGCGGTGGCCGACGGCGGCAGCTTGTCGCCGGCCACGTCCGAAAACCCGACGCCCCCGCGCTCGATCACGGCGCCGCCCTCTAGGATGCGCGTCACACCGCCGCCGCGCAGGCGCTCTCCGGCTGGGCGTTGCCAAGCGTCGACGCCGAACGGCGTACCGTCGAGCGCGCCGAGCGCGTCGGCGATGCGCGTTTGCAAGCCTTGCAGATAGGTGCGGACGGAAGCAACGTCGTAGGTCGTATCGGGCATGGTATGGCGCACGCAAAGATGACGGAAACCGGGCCTAGCCAAACGACCCGGGGTATCGCCGGCACCCGCGCGCGCGAAGTTAGTGCTTACGGTTTAGCGCGCGGTAGCCGATGTCGCGGCGATATTGCATGCCGTCGAACGAGATTTGGTTGATCGCCTCGTAGGCGGCCGATTGCGCGCCGCGTACCGAATCGGACAAGCCGACGACACACAGCACGCGCCCGCCCGCCGTCACGAGTTTACCGTCGACGAGCGCCGTACCCGCGTGGAACGTCACCGCATTATCCGTCTCGGGAGCAATGCCGTTGATCCGATCGCCCTTGCGCGGGGTGTCGGGGTAATTGTGCGCGGCCAGCACGACCCCGAGCGCCGTGCGGCGGTCCCAGGTCAGTTCGACCGTATCGAGCGTACCGGCGATGGCGCTTTCGAGCACCTTCGAGAAGTCGCCCTTCAGACGCGCCATGATCGGCTGCGTTTCCGGGTCGCCCATCCGGCAGTTGAATTCGAGCGTTTTCGGGTTGCCTTCGCTATCGATCATGAGGCCCGCATAGAGGAAGCCCGTATAACGGATGCCTTCCTTTTCCATACCGCGCACGGTCGGCAAGATGATCTCGCGCATGACGCGCGCATGCAGCTGGGGCGTAACGATCGGGGCCGGCGAGTACGCGCCCATACCGCCCGTGTTCGGACCGAGGTCGCCATCGAGCAAGCGCTTGTGATCCTGGCTCGAGGCGAGCGGCAGGACGTGCTTGCCGTCCACCATGACGATAAAGCTCGCTTCCTCGCCGGCCAGGAACTCTTCGACGACGACGCGCGCGCCGGCATCGCCGAGTTTGTTGTCGGCGAGCATCATGTCGATGGCCGCATGGGCTTCATCGAGCGTGGTCGCGACCACGACGCCTTTGCCCGCGGCCAGACCGTCGGCTTTGATGACGATCGGCGCGCCCTTGCTGTCCACATAGGCGTGCGCGAGCGCGGCATCGGAAAACGTCTCGTATTCGGCTGTGGGGATGCCGTGGCGCTTCATGAACGCCTTGGCGAAATCCTTCGAGCTTTCGAGCTGGGCGGCTTCCTTCGTCGGCCCGAACACCTTCAGGCCGCGCTGGCGGAATACGTTGACGATGCCCGCGGCGAGCGGCGCTTCGGGGCCCACGACGGTCAGCGCGATTTGCTCGCTTTCCGCGAAATCGGCAAGCGCGCCGATGTCGGTGATGGCGATATTGCGCAGACGCTCGTCGGTTGCCGTGCCGCCGTTGCCGGGCGCGACATAGACGAGCTGCACGCGCGGCGATTGCGCGAGCTTCCAGGCGAGCGCGTGTTCGCGACCGCCGGAGCCGACGACGAGTAGTTTCATATGATGTTCCCCGAAGACCTAAAAGAGGGGCGGCCGGCGCATTGAGCCCGGCCGCGATGTCGTTGCCCGATGCGTCGCGCCCTCCCTCCTCACTGTAGGCGGGGGCGGCGCGTGATGCATCGTTACTCGTCCGCGATCGACGCGTTCGTGTAGACCTCTTGCACGTCGTCGAGATTTTCGAGCGCGTCGAGCAGTTTTTGCATCTTCACGGCGTCGTCGCCCGCGAATTCGACTTCCGTTTGCGGCTTCATCGTCACTTCGGCCAGTTCGGCCTTGAAGCCGGCGGCTTCCAGCGCTTGCTTGACCTTGGAGAAGTCGTTCGGGCCGCACAGCACTTCGATGCTGCCGTCGTCGTTCGTGACGACGTCGTTCGCGCCCGCCTCGAGCGCCGCTTCCATCAACGTGTCCTCGGGCGTGCCCGGGGCGAACAGAAATTGGCCGACGTGGTCGAACAGGAACGACACGGAGCCGTCCGTGCCCATGGTGCCGCCGAACTTCGAAAACGCGTGCCGCACTTCCGCGACCGTGCGCGTGCGATTGTCGGTCATCGTGTCGACGATGACGGCCGCGCCGCCGATACCATAGCCTTCGTAGCGAATTTCTTCGTAGTTGGCGCCGTCGACGCCGCCGACGCCGCGCTGGATCGCGCGGTTGATGTTGTCCTTCGGCATGTTCGCGTCGTAGGCCTTTTCGACGGCCAGCCGCAGGCGCGGATTCGAATCGATCTCGCCGCCGCCCATGCGGGCCGCGACCTGAATTTCCTTGATCAGGCGCGTCCAGACCTTGCCGCGCTTGGCGTCCGCCGCGGCCTTCTTATGCTTGATGTTGGCCCATTTCGAGTGACCAGCCATACCTTTCTCCGTGGCGCGTGCCGATTCCGGCACACGCATGATGCGTTTTTGTCGGTTGCGAACCGTGCGAGCCGTACCGTCTTGCCGTGGCTCGGTTCCAGTGTCGGGCGGCGTGTCGCGGGTCGCTCGCGGGTATCGCGCGCGGGCGCGATGCGAATGGAGCGGGCCGTCCGAAGAGCAGACCGCGATTTTATCATGCCGGGCTGCGCACGCGGCGCCGGCCGGCCCGGGTGCTCGCGGGCGTAAGGGAGAGCGGCGCGCGCGAGCGCGCACTCGCGTTCAGGCGGGTGCCGGGGCGCCGCGCACGGGCGGTTCGCCGTCGTTGTCGGCCAGCAGTGCGCCGAACGCATCGGCGGTCAGCGGTACGCCGAGCAGATAACCTTGCAGTTGATCGCACCGCAGCGCTTCGAGCTTTTCCCGCTGCGATGCGGTTTCGACCCCTTCGGCCACGACGTTCATGCCCAAAGAGTGGGCGAGCTTGATGATCGCCGCGACGATCGCCGTGCCCTCCTGGTCGTTGGCATCGAGCCCATCGACGAAAAAGCGGTCGATCTTGAGCTGGCGCACGCGAAAACGCTGCAAGTACGCGAGGCTCGAATAGCCGGTGCCGAAATCGTCGATGGCCACTTCGAAGCCGCATTTCTGAAAGGCATGCACCGTCTCGGCCGTACGGCGCACGTCGTGCATGGCGGCGGTCTCGGTGATCTCGAACATGATCCGTTCGGCGCTCATGCGCTCGGCGCGCACGATCTCTTGGATCGTCGGGAGCAGGTCGGGCTGCGCGAGCTGACGCGGCGAGAGATTGATCGCGACCTTCGTGCTCTTCAAGCCGGCGGCCTGCCAGCGGCGGATCTGCCGGCACGCTTCGCGCACGACCCAATAGCCGATCGGCACGATTTGCCCGTTGCGCTCGGCGATCGAGATGAATTCGGCCGGCGGCAGCAGGCCCAGCGTGGGGTGATTGAGCCGCAGCAGGGCCTCGGCCCCGGCCAAGCCGCCGTCGCGGCCGTAGAACTTCGGTTGGAAGCGCAGCGAAAAATACTGCTTGTCCAACGCCTCGTGCAAAGCCTGCTGGATCTGCAGCGTGCGCGTGGCCGCCTCGTTCATGTCCGCTTCGAAAAAGCGGCAGGTGCCGCGGCCCGCCCGTTTGGCGGCGTACATCGCCGCGTCGGCGTTTTTGAGCAGCGCCTCGACGGTATCGCCGTCGCGCGGGAACAAGGCGATGCCGATGCTCGGCGCGACTTGCAACGGCCGCGCATCGATCCAGATGGTCTCGCGCATGCGCGAGAGCACGCTTTGCGCCATGCGCTCGGCATCGTCGGGCAAACCGACCTGGCGCATCAGCATGACGAATTCGTCCCCGCCCAGGCGGGCGACCGTATCGCCCGTATCCGCACAATCGACGAGGCGCTGAGCGAATGCCCGCAGTACCTGATCGCCCGCGGTGTGGCCGAGCGAATCGTTGATGGTCTTGAAGCCGTCCAGATCCATGAAGAGCACGGCGAACAGGGGCTTGCCGCGCTTGGCGAATTCGATCGCTCGCTCGATGTGTTCGGTCAGCGTGCGGCGGTTGGGCAGTTCGGTCAGCGCATCGAAGGCGGCCATATGGACGATCCGGCTGTTCAACTGCGAGACCGATTGAATGAGCGAGGCCGTGCGCGCGTCGAAGCGCGAGAGCATGAGCGTGACGATCAGGATCGCGAAGGTGAAGATCGAGATCGTCGTGCCGAGCCAGCGCAGATCCACGCCATTGGCCGCGCCGCAGATCGCGCCCGGCAGGTAGTTGGCGGCCGCGTTGGCCGTGTAGTGCATGCCCGTGATGGCCAGCCCCATGACGACCGAGGCGGCCATGCGCTTGGCGAGCACGTCGTCCTGATCTTCCGTGCGCAGCTTTTGCGCGATGAAGAGCGCCGCGCCCGAGGCGACGATGGCGATGACGATCGACGCCGCGACGAGCGCCGGGTCGTACACGATGCCCGGCCGCATCTGCATGGCGGCGTCGCCGGTGTAGTGCATGCCGACGATGCCGAGGCCCATGAGGACGGCGGCGCACGCGAGGCGTTTCGCGCCGAGCGTATCGTGCGCGATCACGTTCAACGCGAAATACGACACCCCGATCGCGATCAGGAGCGAGGCGGCCGTGATGGTGAAGTCGTAGCCGACCGCGATCGGCAGCTTGAATGCGAGCACGCCGATGAAATGCATCGACCAGATGCCGATGCCCATCGCGCCGGCGCCGCCGGCGAGCCAAGCGTGGCGTTGCCGGCGATTCGGCAATTGAGCGATTCGCCCCGAAAGGTCGAGCGCCGTGTACGACGCGAGCGTCGCAACGACAAGCGAGAGCGCGACCAGCCAAAAATTGTAAGTACCGTGCATGGCGGGCTTGCGGTGACGGGAAAGGTTCCACGTCGTTTAACGGCACGCCGGGCGATTTTCTTCAGGCGCGGCAAACCCGAACGGGGCCTCGCAATCCGACAGCGGCTGGCGTGGAGCGGGTGGCGGACGGCTCGCCGGTTGTCGGCGTGCCGCCCTTGCGAGGCGCGTGTCCGCGTTTTTCCCCGTGTTGCGTGTCGAACCGAACCGATCAGTTCTTGGTTCCGAAGAGCCGGTCGCCGGCATCGCCGAGGCCCGGCACGATGTACGCGTGCTCGTTCAAGTGCGAATCGAGCGACGCGACGTACAGCTTCACGTCGGGATGTGCATCCTGGAAGACCTGCACGCCCTCGGGCGCCGCGACGAGCGCCACGAACGAGATGTTCTCGCCCGCCACGCCGCGGCGTTTCAGTACGTCCACCGCATGCACGGCCGAATAGCCCGTCGCGACCATCGGGTCGCAGAGGATGAACGTGCGGTCTTCGAGGTCGGGCAGCCGGACCAGATATTCGACGGGACGATGCTCCGCGTCGCGATAAACCCCGATGTGCCCGACGCGCGCCGACGGAATCAGTTCGAGCAACCCGTCGGACATGCCGATGCCCGCGCGCAGCACCGGCACGATGGCGAGCTTCTTGCCGGCGATCACGGGCGCGTCGACCTCCACGAGCGGCGTCTCGACCCGGCGCGTCGTGATCGGCAGATTGCGCGTGATTTCATAGCCCATGAGCAGCGTGATCTCGCGCAGCAACTCGCGGAACGTGCGCGTCGACGTGTCTTTGTCGCGCATGTGAGTGAGCTTGTGCTGAATCAGCGGATGATCGAGGATGATGAGGTTCGGGAAGCGGCTGTCTTGTTTCATGGCGGGGGCGCGAGGCGGCGCGGCAAAGGTTATTCGGACACGTTTACCGAAAGAATCGAGCGCTTCCGCTTTTTCCGTGACGACGGCGCAGTGCTACGCGATAAGCCTAGCGACGATACGCGGCCCCGGTCGCGTTGCCGACCGGCGCGGGAGCCTTGTTGCGGCCCGCGTCGCGGCCTTCGGCGCGGTTGCGGCGATTCTTCTACAATCGCCCCCATCGTCTTCCTCAGCGGGATATCAGCATGGATCTTGGAATCGCCGGGCGTACCGCGCTCGTATGCGCGGCCAGCAAGGGGCTCGGACGCGGGTGCGCACAGGCGCTCGCGCTTGAGGGCGTCGACCTCGTGATCGTCGCGCGCACGCGCGAGACGCTGGAAGCCACCGCCGCCGATATTCGGGCGAAGACGGGCGTGTCGGTGCGTACCGTCGCTTGCGATATCACGACGCCCGAGGGGCGAGCGGCCGCGCTCGCGGCGTGTCCCTCGCCCGATATTCTCGTGAACAATGCCGGCGGGCCGCCGCCGGGCGATTTCCGCCAGTTCACGCACGACGATTGGATTCGCGCGCTGGAAGCCAACATGCTCACCCCGATCGCCTTATTGCAGGCGACGATCGACGGCATGATCGAGCGCGGCTTCGGCCGTATCGTGAACATCACGAGTTCGGCCGTGAAGGCGCCGATCGACGTCCTCGGCCTGTCGAACGGTGCGCGTTCGGGGCTGACGGGCTTCGTTGCCGGCGTCGCGCGTAAAGTTGCCCGGCACAACGTGACGATCAACAATCTGCTGCCCGGCTTGTTCGATACCGACCGCATCGCCGCCACGCTGAGCGCGCACGCGCAAGCGAAAGGCGTGAGCCTCGACGAAGCGCGGCGCGAGCGCGCGGGGGCGATTCCCGCGCAGCGGCTCGGGCAGAGCGAGGAGTTCGGCAAGGCTTGCGCCTTCCTGTGCAGCGTGCACGCGGGCTACATTACGGGGCAAAACTGGCTCATCGCCGGCGGCGCCTATCCCGGAACATTCTGAGGGCGCGCGGACGTGCTTTGTCGCATTCTATGCGGGGCGCAGCAGGCGGTGGCCCCGCGCCGGGCCGGCGAGCGCGATCGGTGCTTGCCGGGCTCGATCGATTTTTTCATTCGGCTTGAACACGAAGGAGCTGTGCCATGTCCCGTTGCGTCGCGCTGATCGCGCACGACCACAAGAAAGACGACATCGTCGCCCTCGCGGGCGAGTACGCGCAGACGCTGCGCCAATGCAGATTGATCGCCACGGGCACGACGGGCGGGCGCATCGCCGATACGCACGCGTTGACCGTCGAGCGTATGCTTTCGGGGCCGTATGGCGGCGACCTGCAGATCGGGGCGCTCTTGGCCGAGGGCAAGGTCGACCTCGTCATCTTCCTACGCGATCCGATGACGCCGCAGCCGCACGAACCCGACATCAACGCGCTCGTGCGCGCCTGCGACGTGCACGACGTGCCGTGCGCGACGAACGTCGCCACGGCGCGCATGTTGCTCGATACGCTCGCGGCGCACACCGCGGCTGCCTGAGCTGAGCGGCTCGAGGCGCCCGAGGTGCCGTAGCCGGTCGATCGCGTCCGATCGAATTCGGCGGCGTATCGTCAGGCAAAACCGAAAAGCGGCGGTGCGCGCGGCGCGCCGCATGAACCGAACCATTCGAGCCTCGCGCTCGGCAAGGAGAACGGCATGGCGAAAGCCATTCGCATCGAACGCACCGGCGGCCCCGAAGTGATGCAGTGGGTCGACGTCGACGTGGGCGCACCCGGCGAGGGCCAAGTGCGCATCGAGCAACACGCGGTCGGGCTGAATTACATCGACGTCTATTTCCGCACCGGGCACTACCCGATGCCGCTGCCGGGCGGGCTCGGTATGGAGGCGGCCGGTGTCGTCACCGAGGTCGGCGCGGGCGTTACTCGATTCAAGGCCGGCGATCGCGTCGCCTACGTCGCCCGCCCGCCCGGCGCGTATGCCGAGCAGCGCGTGCTGTCGGCCGATCTGCTCGTGAAGCTGCCCGACGCGATCGGTTTCGACGAGGCGGCGTCCGCCATGCTGCAAGGCCTGACGGCCCAATATCTGCTGCGACGCACGTTTCGGGTCGAACCGGGCCAGACGATTCTCATTCATGCGGCCGCCGGCGGGGTGGGCCTGTTCGTCTGCCAATGGGCCAAGGCGCTGGGCGCCACCGTGATCGGTACCGTCGGCTCCGACGAGAAGGCCGAACTCGCGCAGGCGCATGGCTGCGACTACCCGATCGTCTATACGCGCGAGAACTTCACCGAGCGCGTCAAGGAGATCACGCAGGGCGCGGGCGTGCCCGTCGTCTACGATTCGATCGGTCGGGACACCTACAAGGGGTCGCTCGATTGCTTGGCGCCGCTCGGCTACTTCGTCAGCTTCGGCAGCGCCTCGGGCCCGCTGCCGCCGATCGAGGCGAGCGAGTTCTCCGATCGCGGATCGCTCTTCTTCACGCGGCCGACGCTGTTCAGCTACATGGCCAAGCGAGAGTGGCTCGATGCGATGGCCGCGGAGCTGTTCGACGTCATCGCCTCGGGCAAGGTGAAGACGAGCGTGCGTCAGCGCTATGCGCTCAAGGACGTGGCCGACGCGCATCGCGCGCTCGAGGGGCGCCAGACGACCGGCTCCACGGTTCTCATTCCGTAATGAACTTGCAAAAGGGCGTCGGCCCGTCGAACGTATGAGCGAAGCGGGCGTGAACGTCGTAGTGATCGAGGACGAGCGGCAGATTCGCCGCTTCGTCCGGGCGTCGCTCGAGGCCGAAGGCATGAACGTCTACGACGCCGAAACAGGCAAGGCGGGTTTGACCGAGGCGGCGACGCGCAAGCCCGATCTTGTCATCGTCGATCTCGGCTTGCCCGACGCGGACGGCATCGACGTGATCCGCGAGTTGCGCGCGTGGGCCGATATTCCCGTCATCGTGTTGTCGGCGCGCACGCAGGAGGTCGAGAAAGTCGCCGCGCTGGACGCTGGCGCGGACGATTACCTGACCAAGCCGTTCGGCGTGCCGGAACTGCTGGCTCGGATCCGCGCGCATCTGCGGCGGCGCGGGCGCGGCGGCGCGAGCGACTCGTCGCTCGTGCGTTTCGGGGAAGTCAGCGTCGATCTCGCGCAGCGCAGCGTGACGCGCTCGGGCGAGGCCGTGCATTTGACGCCGATCGAATACCGCCTGCTCGTGGCACTCGTACGCCACGCGGGCCGCGTCCTCACGCATCGGCAGTTGCTGAGCGAAGTGTGGGGGCCTTCGCACGTGGAAAGCCAACACTACCTGCGCATCTATATGGCGCATCTGCGGCGCAAACTCGAGCGCGACGCCGCGCAGCCCGAGCATATCGTGACGGAAACCGGCATCGGCTATCGGCTCGTGGGCGCCATGTGAGACGCACGGCACTGAAGGCCGGTTCTCGTCGCACCCGCGCGGCCGTGCGGCGGCCGGCCTGTCTATAATGAGACAGCGATGAGACAGCGGCTCATCGGAGCGTGCAGGGGATATGCATCTCGGGTCGGATGCGGTTCCCGCTGACGGACCACCGTCGGCGCGCGGCCCGAGATCGCATCACCACGAAAGCGGGGGGAGGGGGCAATGATCGATGCACTTTCGCTCGGCGCTGGCCTGTCATGGGCCAGCGGCTTGCGACTCTATCTAACCGTCTTTCTCGTCGGCATGCTGGCCCGGGTCGGCGTCGTGCATTTACCCGATACGCTGTCGACGCTGTCCTCGGGTTGGGTGATCGGCGTGGCGGGCGTCCTGGCCATCGTCGAATTCCTGGCCGATCGCATTCCCGCCTTCGATTCGCTTTGGGATGCCATCCACACCTTCATCCGTATTCCCGCCGGGGCGTTGCTTGCCGCGGGTTCGCTCGGCCATGCCGATCCGGCCCTGCTCACGATCGCCGCGCTTTTCGGCGGGACCCTCGCCGGTTCCGCGCATCTGACGAAAGCCGGCACGCGCGCTTTGATCAATCTGTCTCCCGAGCCGTTCTCGAACTGGGTCGCCTCTTCGACCGAAGACGTGCTCGTCTGCGCGGGCCTCGCGCTCGCCCTGTTCGTGCCGGCCGTTTTCCTGCTGCTCATGGCCGGTTTCGTGGCATTCGCCGTCTGGGCGTTGCCGCGTCTATGGCGCGGGGTGCAGGGCGGCTTCAAGGGGATGGCGGCGCACATGGTGTCGCGCCTCGGCTCGATCGGGGGCAAGCGCGATTGAGCGAAACACCGACCGTCGCTCGGCCCGGCGAGCCGCTCGGCCGTCTCGAACTCGTGCGGCAGGCTGCGCGTATGACCGCGCGCGACTGGCGCGCCGGCGAACTGACGATGCTCGTCGTCGCCTTGGTATTGGCGGTCGCGGCCCTTGCCAGCGTCGGTTTTCTCGCCGACCGGTTGCAGCAAGGGCTCGAGCGCGATGCCCGCCGCATGATCGCGGCCGACTTCATCGTTCGCGCCGATCATCCCATCGCTTCCCCGTTCTTCGACGAAGCCCGCTCCCTAGGCCTGCGCACGGCGACGACGGCTATTTTCCCGAGCATGGTGTCGCGCGTCACGGCGACCGATCGCGGCGATCCGGTGCTGTCCACCGCACGTTTGGCTGCGGTCAAGGCGGTGTCTTCCACCTATCCGCTACGTGGCGCGTTGCGCATCGCCCAAGCGGCCGATGCGCCGGATCGCCGAGCCGACGGCATCCCCGCGAAGGGCACCGTGTGGGTCGACGCGCAGTTGCTCGAGACGCTGCACGCTAAGGTGGGCGACCTCGTACAGGTGGGAGATCGCCGCTTTACGATCGGCGCCGTCATCACGCGCGAACTCGATCGCGGCTTCGCGTTCGTCAATTTTTCCCCCCGCGTCATGGTACGGGCCGACGAACTCGCTTCGACCGGACTCACCGGCTTCGGCAGCCGCGTGACGTATCGCTTGCTCGTGGCTGGCGACGATGCGGCCGTCGCGCGCTTTGCCGCGTTTGCGCACGAGCGGGTCGATGACGGCAAGCTGCGCGGGGTCGCACTCGAATCGCTCGAAGACGGCCAGCCCCAAGTACGCGAAACGCTCGACCGCGCGGGTCATTTTTTGCGGCTCGTCGCGCTGTTGACCGCGCTGCTCGCGGCTGTGGCCATCGCCATGGCGGCGCATCGCTACACACGGCGCCATCTGGACGGCTGTGCCGTCATGCGTTGCCTCGGCGTGGGGGAGACCGAGTTGCGCGCGCTGGTGGTGCTCGAATTCGCCTTCGTCGGGCTGACGGGGGGCGTGCTCGGTGCGGCGCTCGGCTACCTGGGACACTTTGCGCTGCTGGCTTGGCTCGGCAGTCTGATCGCGGTGGCCCTGCCGCAGCCGAGCCCGTTGCCGGCCATCGAAGGCATCGGCGCGGGGCTCGTGCTGTTGTTCGGTTTTGCCTTGCCGCCGCTGTTGGCGCTCACGCGCGTGCCGCCGCTGCGCGTGCTGCGGCGCGAATGGAACGGCGGGACGAGAACGGCCTGGTGGGCGTACGCGGTGGGCATCGTTCTGTTCGCGGCGTTGCTCGTGCTGGCGGCCGGGGAGCTTACACTCGGTGCGATCGTCGCGGGCGGCTTCGCGCTCGGCCTCGTGGCGTTCACAGCGACGGCGCGTCTTGCGCTGTGGCTATGCGCGCGCGCGGCACGCAGCGAGGCGGGCCGGCGTGTTGCGGCTGCAGTGGGCTGGCGCTATGCGCTGGCGTCGCTGGAGCGGCGCGGCTGGGTGAGCGCGCTGCAGATCACGGCGCTCGCGATCGGTCTCATGTGTCTGCTGCTGATTGCGATGACGCGCAACGATCTCGTACAAGGCTGGCGCCAATCGACGCCGCCCGACGCACCCAACGAGTTCCTCATCGATATTCAGCCCGACGAGCGGCAGGCCGTGATCGACTACCTGAGCGGGCATGGCGTGGCGAACGTGGTGCTCGAGCCGATGGTGCGCGCCCGGCTCGTGTCGATCGACGGCAGGCGTGTAGTGCCCGAGTCGTATAAGAACGAGAACGCCCGACGGCTAGTCGATCGCGAGTTCAACCTCTCGTATCGCAGCGTGCTGCCCGACGATAACCGGATCTCGGCCGGCACCTGGTACGGCGACACGACGCGGCCCGAGATTTCGATCGAAGCGGGGCTCGCCAAGCTGATCGGCGTGAAAGTGGGCGACGTCTTGCGTTTCGACGTAACGGGCATCCCGGTCGAGGCGCCGATCACGAGCGTGCGCACGCTCGACTGGGGGACGTTCAAGGTCAACTTCTTCGTGTTGATGCCGCCGGCCGCGCTGCAAGGATTGCCGGCGCTGTTCATCACGAGCTTCTATCTGCCGAGCGCGCGGCGCGCCGTCCTGGACGGCTTGATCGCCGCGCATCCGAACGTGACGGCGATCGACATCGCACCGATCCTTGCCCAGGTGCAACACGTGGTGGACCAGGTGGTCGGGGCCGTGCAGTTCTTGTTCGCTTTCACGCTCGCGGCGGGCTTGCTCGTGCTCTATTCCGCGCTGGCGGGCACGCGCGACGAGCGCGTCCGGGAATCGGCGCTGCTTCGGGCGCTTGGGGCCTCGCACCGACAAGTGCGATCGGTGCATGCGGCCGAGTTTGCCGTGGTTGGCGCGGTCGCGGGCGCGATGGCAGCCGTGGGCGCGCAAGCACTCGGCATCGTGCTCGCGACACGCGTTTTCGATTTCCACCTCGACATCGATCCATGGCTGTTGCCCGCGGGGATCGCCGCCGGCATCGCGTGCGCGGGCGGCGGCGGACTCATCAGCTTGCGCCGCGTGCTGCGTCGGCCGGCCGCCCAGTCGTTGCGCGATGCGTGAAGCTGCGCTTAACGCTTACTATTTCGTTTTTTTTGTGAACCGTATGACTGACGATTTGAACGACGGCGAAGCGCAAGCCAAACAACCTAGCGCGTTCGACCTCGTGGGCGGCGAAGCGCGCGTGCGCGAACTCGTCGACCGTTTTTACGACCTCATGGATCTGGAGCCGGAGTTCGCGGGCATTCGCGCGTTGCATCCCGCCGCGCTCGACGGTTCGCGCGACAAGCTCTTTTGGTTTCTCTGCGGTTGGCTCGGCGGCCCGGATCACTACATCGAACGCTTCGGCCATCCCCGCCTGCGTGCGCGCCACTTGCCGTTCGCGATCGCCTCATCGGAGCGCGACCAATGGGTGCGCTGCATGGCGTGGGCGATGGAGGACGTCGGTTTGCCGCTGGCGTTGCGCGAGCGGCTGGCCGTGTCGTTTTTCGATACGGCCGACTGGATGCGCAATCGGGAGGGCTGATGAACGACGAAAGCCGCGCCGACTACACGGCGCTCGATCCGGCCGCGCGGGCCGTGCTCGATTTCTGGTTCGGCAAGCCCGACACGAGCGAGTTCGGGTGCGCATCGGCACGCTGGTTTACACGCGACGACGCTTTCGACGCGCTGATCCGCGAGCGTTTCGGCGCGACGCTCGAGGCCGCGCGGCGGGGCGAGTGCGACGCTTGGCAGCGCACGCCGCTCGGTGCGTTGGCGCTCGTGGTGGTGCTCGATCAGTTTTCGCGCAACACCTGCCGGGGGCGCGCCGATGCCTTTTCCGCCGATGCGAAGGCGCTCGACGTCGCCCGCCGGCTCGTCGCGAGCGGCGCGCATCTCGATTTGCCCTCTTGCGAGCATCGTGCATTCGCGTACCTCCCGTTCGAACACGCCGAATCGCTCGACGCACAAGCCGAATCGGTGCGCTTATTCGAAGCGCTGGCGCGCGAAACGGGGCAAGCCGGCAAAGGCAGCTACGTCGACTACGCGCGCCGGCATGCCGCCGTCATCGAACGGTTCGGCCGCTTTCCTCACCGCAATGCCGTGCTGGGACGAGCGTCGACCGACGAAGAGCACGCGTTTCTACGCGAGCCGGGCTCTTCGTTCTAGCGCTCGGCGCCATACGGTGCGAACGCGGCGGCTTCGAGCGTGCGCTTGCGCGCGTACACGCGCAGCAGTTCGTCGTGATCGCCCGGGCGTGCGCCCGACCAAACCGGCGTCCAGGTCGAGCCCGGCTCGAACTTTGCGTCTCGCCCTTGGACGATGAGCCAGCGGCAACGGGTCGTCTCGCCTTCGGCGACGGGCCGATGCACGATGCCGGCGAAGTAGTAGAGCATCGGCGCTTCCGATTCGCCCAGGTCGATGCTGGCCATGCAATCGTCGACATTCCAGGCGCGATCGAGGTGCAGCGATAAATCTTCGAACACGGACCGATAGCTCTTGGCCTCGTCGATCCAAGGCAGCAGCAGCGTCAAGACGAGACCCCACGCCAGCATGACGCCGGCCGCCCAGCTCAGTACGCCACGCCATGCACCGCTATGCCGCAAACGCGGCATGATCCCGAGCCATCCGAGCGTCAGCGCGAGTGCCGTCATGACGGCGACGGGCCGGATCGGCAACGTCCAATCGAGCGGTAGCCAGCGCCCGAGCCAGGCCAGGCGCTCGTGCGTGCTCGTGGGGTCGGTCATCTCCGACCAGACGAGCCACGTCGCCGTCGCCAGCGCGCCGAACAGGGCGCGGCTCGCGTAGTCCCACGCGACGTGACACGCGCGAGGCCACCGTTCGAGCGCTTGTGCGGCGATGAGCGCAAGCGGCGCGATGAAGGGCAGCAAATACAGTTCGCGTGCCGTCGCCGATATCTGGAGCACGGCGATACCCGTCGCCGCGAACACGACGGGAATGCCGACGGACGGTGTGCGAAAGCGTCGCCATGCGCCGGTCGCGAGCGCCAGGAGCGCAAGCGGCCCCGACGGAAAGCCGGCCGTGAGCAGCGCGCGCCAGATGAACAGCGGCTTGTCGTTCTCCGATCCCAACTGCTGCACGGAGAAGCCGAAAAACCGTCCGACGTTGTTGTCCCACAACCAAACCTCGAACAGCGCCGGCGAGCGGCAGTAAAAGGCGAGCGGCCAAATCAACGCGAACGGTGCGAAGGCGAGCGCGGCGACGCCGATCGCGCGCGCGAATTCGCGACCGCGGCAAGCCGAATACAGCACGGGTAATGCGCCGAGCGTCGCACCGAAGACGAGCGGCAGAAAGAGTCCCTTCGTCATGAAGGCAATGCCGACGCCGGTACCGAATGCGAGCGCCGCGCGATCCGCAGCCGCGCGCCCGATGCGGCCGTTTGCGCCCAGACGCGGCGATTGCAGTGCGATCACGAGTTCATAGAGCCCCGCCAGCCCGAGCGCCGCGCCGGCCATCAGCGCGACGTCGGTCATCATGTCGTGGGTGTGCTTGACGACGAGCAGCGTCGTGCCGAACAGCGCGAGCGTGCCGAAGACGCGCGGATCGAGCCCACTGCGCGAACGGAAAATGCGCCGCGCCAAGTGGGCGACGCAGCCGAGTGCCAGGGCCGTAAAGAGCGCGCTCGCAAGTCGAGCCGCGTCGTGCAGCGGCAGCCAGCCGCGGCCGATCCAGGCCAGGCTCGCCGCGACCCAGTAGTAAAGCGGCGGCTTTTCGACGAAGGGTTGACCGGCATTCATCGGCACGACCCAGTCGCCCGATTCGAGCATGTGCTGGACGATGCCGAATGTATAGGTTTCGTCCTGCTTCCACGGGTCGTGGCCGAGCGTGCCGATCAGCAGGTACGCCAACGCGACGGCAACGAGCGCGAGCAAGCGCTGCAGCCCGTATTGGCTCGACGCATAGGCGCCGGTCCCAACCCCGGCCCCGGCGGCCGGCGCCTTGCTTTGCAAGCTCGCCGGCGCGATAGCATCGATGCCGGCCCCACCGGCGGCGCCGTGACGCGCTGCAGCGGCGGTGCTCGCCGCAACGGGCAAGACGAGGGCATCGCGTACGGGCGTGAGCCCGCGCGCGGAACGGGATGTTTCCGGCATGATTTGGCGGTTGGAGTGGCCGCACCCTGCGTGGGGTGCGGCCTAGGAGGGCTACGCTCGAGGCTGGCCGGCGGCCGCGGGCACGGGGGCGAAGCACGAGCGGCCCGATGCGCGCGGCTATTGCTAGCCAGTGCGCATCATCGTAGAGGCCGCGCGCGCGGATGTCTGACGAGAAACGTGGCGATTTGTGTAGTTTTGTCGAGAAGCGGCCGCGCGAATGGCGAAAGCGATGGGCGGCCGGTTGGGGCGTGCCGCCTTGACGCGGTTAGCGGCCGCCGGTGACGTCGAGCAACGCCCCCGTCACGTACGACGCCGCATCGCTGAGCAGCCACACGATGGCGCGCGCCACTTCATCGGCGTGTCCGGGCCGGCCGAGCGGCGTGTGGGCGCCCAGCGCGGCGGCGCGTTCGGGCCGGCCCCCGCTCGCGTGGATGTCGGTTTCGATCAACCCGGGGCGGACGGCATTCACGCGCACGCCGCGCGGCCCGAGTTCCTTGGCGAGACCGATCGTCATCGTATCGACGGCGCCTTTCGAGCCTGCGTAATCGACGTATTCGTTCGGTGACCCGAGCCGTGACGCCGCCGACGAGACGTTGACGATGACGCCGCCGCGGCCGCCGCGGTCGAGCGACATGCGGCGGGCCGCCTCGCGCGCGCACAGGTACGCGCCCAGAACGTTGACGTCGAAGATGCGCTTGAGCCGCGCGGTATCCATCTCGGCGAGCGGCATCGATGGCCCGACGATACCGGCGTTGTTCACGAGGGCATCGATGCGGCCGAAAGCGGTTTCGAGTTCGTCGAACATGGCGACGACGGCCGTTTCATCGGCGATGTCGCCGGGCAGCAAGACGGCTCGCCCGCCCGCGCGCTCGACGTCATCGGCGGTTTGTTGAGCCGCGGCTAGTTCGTGCACGTAGTTCACGCCGATGGCCACGCCTTGTTCGGCGAGCAGGCGGGCGGTAGCGCGGCCGATGCCGCGGCTGGCACCGGTGATGAGGACCACTCGACGTTCGCTATTCATCGGGCGCACTCCGGCAAGGAGAAACGGCGGCGGGCACGCGCGGCCCGCACGGTATCGTATCGATCGCGGCTAGACGACTTCCCGCTGCGTGGCCCATTTGTCGCGGCCGGGCGGGTGATAGCGGCGCAGCTTCTCGAGCAGGGCGGGGGCATCGGCGTCGATCTGCAGGATGTCGAGGTACGCCTGCTGCATGAAACCTTCGCGCACCGTATGTTCGAGCATGCCGACGAGCGGGGCGTAGTAACCGCCGATATCGTAAAGGCCGATCGCCTTGTTGTGATAGCCGAGCTGGGCCCAGGTGAAGACCTCGAACAGTTCCTCGAGCGTGCCCGCGCCGCCCGGCAGGGCGACGAACGCATCGGACAGATCGGCCATCATGCGTTTGCGGTGGTGCATGTCGGGTACGACGTGCAGCTCGGACAAGCCCTTATGGCCCACTTCCTTTTCGACGAGCAATTCCGGAATGACGCCGACGACGTGCCCGCCGGCCGCCAGCACTTCGTCGGCGATGACGCCCATGAGGCCGACGCGCCCACCGCCGTAGACGAGCGAGCAGCCGGCCGCGACGAGGGCGCGGCCGAACGCCGCGGCCGCTTGCGCATAGATGGGTTTGGCCCCGATCGACGAGCCGCAGTAGACGCAGACGGATTTCATGCGAGGGTGTCCTTGCTGCCGTTCGGACGGCCGACGCCGTCGCGCGGGGGCAGATAGTCCTGGAATTGACGCTTGGGCAGTTTGCCGGAGACGAGATCGTCGAACAACTGGCGCGAGCGTCCGCGCAGATACGGCGCCATCATCGAAATCACATGCACGCTCACTTGGTGCAGTTCGGCGCGAATCGCTTCCTGATCGTTGTACTTGCGCGGGTGCATGACGAACTGGTACGACAGCCAGTACGTGGCGATCACGCCCATATTCGTCGCGATGACTTGGATTTCCTCGGGCGTGGCGACCATTTCTTCGTCGGCGACGAGCAGCTCGCACATCTCCTTCGCGAAGCGCACCTTATGGCTGATGATTTGCTTGAAGTGCGTCTCGAGCGTGCGGTTGCGGGCGAGCAGATCGTTCAGATCGCGATACAGGAACCGGTAGGTCCACATGAAATCGGCCATGTACTGCAAATACGACCAGGTTTCGTCGATCGTCGGACGATGGTCCTCCGGGAAACGAAGCCGCTTCTCGATCGCCTGCTCGAACTGCGCGAAGATGCTGTTGATGATGTCGTCTTTGTTGCGGAAATGGTAGTAGAGATTGCCTGGGCTGATCTCCATTTCCTCCGCGATCGTCGTGGTGGTGACGTTCGGCTCGCCGATCTCGTTAAATAGCTTCAACGATAACTCGAGGATCCGTTCGCGGGTGCGGCGGGGAGTTTTGGCTTCCATGTCGTCCGGCCCTGTGCTGCCGGGCACGCGCGGCGCTCGCGCGACGCTGCGGTAATGCGCCCGGCTCGGTTGGTATGTGGCACTGCGTCGGGCGATTATAAACCGGTCGTTCTGTTCCTCGAACTTTGGGATAGGTTTTCATCTGGCGGAAAGCAAACCGTGCTAGCGGGCCCGCTAACGGGCACTACCGCTCACCCAGTGCACCGCCAACGGACCGACGATGAGGGCCCACGTAAGCACGCAGGTCGAGAGGGCCACGGTCACGGCCGCGCTGCCCAGATCCTTGGCGCGGCGCGACAATTCGTGACGCTCGAGCGAGATGCGGTCGATCGCGGCTTCGACGCTCGAATTCAAGAGTTCGACGATCAGCACGAGCAGCACCGAGCCGATCAGCAAGACATGCGAGACGGCGTCGACGGGCATCAGCGCGCCGCACGGCACGAGAATCGCCGCGAGCGTCAGCTCCTGGCGAAACGCGCTTTCCTCTTGGATGGCGACGCGAAAGCCCGCGATCGAATTCTTCAGCGCGTGCCAGGCCCGCGTGAGTCCGCGGTTGCCCTTGTAGGGATTGAACGGCAGCGGCGCGAGCGGATCGTCGGGCGAAAGCGGCTCGTGCGGCGCGCTCTCGTGCGCGTGGGAATCGGCGCTGGCCGAGCTAGGCTGCTCGTCGGGCGCAAGCGGCTCGTCGCGTTTCATGCGGCAGCATTTTCCTCTTGCGCGCCGGTCCGCGCGAGCGGTTTCAAATGCGCGGCGAACTGCATCGAAGCCGCTTGCCACGAAAAGCGCTCGGCCCAGGCGCGCGCGTCGGCGCGGTCGAGCTTGAGCGCATCGAGGCAGGCTTCGCGCAAGTCTTCGTGCATCGCCCCGGCGTGGCTGCTCGTGCCCAGCACGTCGATCGGGCCCGTGACCGGATAGGCCGCCACCGGCGTGCCGCAGGCGAGCGCCTCGAGCAGCACCAGCCCGAACGTATCGGTGCGGCTCGGAAAGACGAAGACGTCGGCGGCCGCATAGACTTTCGCCAGCTCCGACTGGCTCAGCACGCCGAGGTAATTGGCTTGCGGATAGCGCGATTTGAGTTCGGCCAGCGCCGGGCCTTCGCCGGCAACCCATTTCGAGCCGGGCAGGTCGAGCTTGAGAAACGCTTCGACGTTCTTTTCGATGGCGACCCGGCCCACGTACAGGAAAATCGGCCGGGCCGTATTGAGCACCTTCGAATCCATCGGATGAAAGATGTCGAGATCGACGCCGCGGGTCCACAGCACGACATTATCGAAGCCGTGCTGTTCGAGGTCGCTTTTCACGACGGGCGTCGGCGCCATCACGGCCAGCGAGGGCCGATGGAACCAGCGCAAGAAACGATAGGTGGCCGAGGTCGGAATACCGAAGCGGGCCTGCACGTATTCTGGAAAACGCGTGTGGTAGGCCGTCGTGAACGGCAAGCCGCGGCGCATTGCGTAGCGGCGCGCGGCGAGCCCGAGCGGACCTTCGGTGGCGATATGCAGCGCATCGGGCGCAAACTCGTCGATCCGGGCATGCACGCGCCGGCGCGGCAACAGCGACAGGCGAATTTCGGGATAGGTCGGACACGGGATCGTGCGGAACTCGAGCGGCGTCATCAATTCGACGCGATGACCGAGCGCCGTCAATTCGCGTGTGGTGTTCTTCAAGGTGCGCACGACGCCGTTGACTTGCGGCTCCCAGGCGTCGGTGACGATCATGATTTTCATGCGGTCGGATTCCCGTTCGCGAAGCGGTTAGGCCGTAGCCTGGGTTTTGCGCGGCTGAGCGGCCGGCGAACGCATGACGGTCCAGTAGATTACCTGGAGTTCCCCGTCGAGCGTCTCGACGAGCGCCGACAGGCTTTCCACCCAGTCGCCGTCGTTGCAGTAGAGCAGGCCGTCGACATCGCGGATTTCGGCCTTGTGGATATGGCCGCAGACCACGCCGTCGCACCCGCGCCGGCGCGCCTCTTCCACCATGACGTGTTCGAACGACGAGATGAAGTTGACGGCGTTCTTGACCTGGTGTTTCAGATACTGCGAGAGCGACCAGTAGTGCAGCCCGAAGCGGCTACGCACGCGGTTGAACCAGCGGTTCAGGACGAGGATGGCCGTGTAGGCCGTATCGCCGAGATAAGCGAGCCACTTCGCGTGCTGGATGACACCGTCGAACAGATCGCCGTGGACGATCCACAAGCGCTTGCCCGTGAGCGTCGTATGAAAGGCTTCGCCGCGCACATGGATGTCGCCGAATGCGAGATCGCAGAATTGGCGGGCGCCTTCGTCGTGATTGCCGGGGATGTAGACGACTTGCGTGCCTTTGCGCGCCTTGCGCAGAATTTTCTGCACGACGTCGTTGTGCGCCTGCGGCCAGTACCAGCCTTTCTTCAGTTGCCAGCCGTCGATGATGTCGCCGACAAGATACAGATATTCCGAATCGTTATGCCGGAGGAAGTCGAGCAGATACGGCGCCTGGCATCCGCTCGAGCCGAGATGGATGTCGGACAGCCAGATGGTGCGGTAGCGCAGCGGGTCGCCCACGCCGTCGTCGCTCTGATGGCCCGAGGCGTCGAGCGAGCCGGGGCTCGGTGCGTGCGCGGGCCCGCCGTCGGGCAGGGCCGGTTGGAAGGGGACGGGTTCGACGCTTGCGCCGAGTTGCCTGAGGAGCGAAGTCGCGGACGTCGTGCGGTCCATGGCTTCTCGCGTCGAGTTGAACATGGCGCTCATTGCGCCACGCGCCCGTGACTGCCACATGACAGTCACGCGAAGTTCTTATTACGTCATTTTAAGGGAGCGATCGCGCAACCTCAGCGAGACTCGGCAGCGACGATGCGGGTCCCGGCGAGGCGGTCGTGCGGAAACTGGCGAGCGGGGTCGAGACGGGCCGCCGCGGCCCATAGGCAGAACCACGCCGCCGCGGCGCCGAGCGTCGCGGGCACGGGCAAATGCGCGAGCGGATGCAGGGCGAGCGGCGGCAAGAACCAAAGCCACGCGGCGAGATAACGGGCGAGCGCGCGCCCGGCCGTGGGCGGCTGGCCCGTGCTCGTCGCGACGAGGCGCAACCGCCAGGTCTTCATCGGCAGGGTTTGGCCGCCGCGCGTCCAGCACCAGACGAAATACGCGCCGACGACGAGCGCGACCCACGCGGTCAGTGCATGGTGGTGCGTGAGGCCATTGCGCTGCTGGGTCAGGGTGGCAAACAGGTAGCCGGCGATGAAGACGATGCCGAACAGCAGCACGCTCTCGTAGACGAGGGCGGCGAGGCGGCGGCGGATCGTCGGCACCGGTGCCGGCTTGGGCGCGGGGCAGGCGTCGGCCGGCGGCGTGACCGGTGCTTGGGCGGCCATCTCGGTCAGGCGCCGCGGAAGATGGACGGCTGGTCCGACGGCGACATCGGCGTCGGCGGCACCGGTACCGTCGTGTTGACGGGGCCGGACGCCGAGCCCGCGCCGGAGGCCGGCACACCCGAGGCGGCGCTCGATGCCGCGGCTGCGCCGCTTGCGGCCAGCGGCGGATTCACGAGGCGGTTGAGCCCGCGGATCTCGCTGCGCTCGCCGAGCGGCGGCGCGCTGACGATGGTCGGCCGGCGCTTGCGTCCGATCGCCGCCAGTTTCGCCTTTTGTTCGGGCGACAGTTCCTGATAGGCCTGCCAGGCCTTCTTGCGCGCTTGTGCGGGCAGGGCTTTCGAGACTTGATAGTTCTCGCGGGCGACGCGGCGCTGATCGGGCGTCATGCGGACCCATTCGGTCATGCGCTCGTGCAGCCGTTTCTGCGCTTCGGGCGACATCTTCGCGAAATGCGCCGCGATCTTGATCCATTTGCGCTTGCGTTCGTCGCTGAACGTATTCCATTCGGACGCGAACGGCGCGAGCGCCTCGTGCTGAGCGTCGCTCAGGTGCGACCACGATAGCGGATTGGTATCGTCGGCGAGCGGCGGAAATTCCACCGTCAGCGGCGCCTGTTGCGACGACGCAACGCCTTGCGCCCCCGGTGCCTGGTGCACGGGCGCGGACGGGAAGAATCGGGGGTAGGTGGCCGCGAACGCGACCGCCGCGGCGATCGCGCACCCGAACACAACGGCCAAGCTGCGCTTATAGCTCACCGGCGTGATTCTCCGCCCGCCTCATCGCGCTCGTGACAAGTACGCATTGAACCCGTGATCGAGATAAGCGTTCAGCGGCAGGTCGTCGCTGAGCATGGCCGCGTCGATGTCGGCCAGTTCGGCGGAGCGTTGCGCGTTTTCCCAATAAGCGATGAACGCGACGCCGCCGACCAGCGCCACCAGCGGCCATACGCGCAGCACGCGGGCGAGCGGCGAGAGGCGGCGCTTGCCCGCGGGCGGCAGATCGAACGCGGCGCCGGCACCGGCGTGCGCGAGTACCGGCACGAAGGCCGGAGCGGTAACGGGTTCGGGCCTCTTGCGCGCAAGCGCGAGACGACGCGCGCCGGCCAGGCGCTCGAGCGTGGCGGCGGGCAAATCGGCTGCGCTTTCGTCGAGCGCGCGGCGAATCTTCCCCGCGAACTCGAGTTCTTTGGTTTCTGGAGCGGAGCTCATAGCGTAATTCCTTTGGCCTTGAGCGCGACTGCCAACGTGTGCGTCGCTCGGGAGCAGTGCGTTTTCACGCTGCCCTCCGAGCAGCCCATCGCGGCGGCGGTCTCGGCGACATCCATATCTTCCCAATAACGCATGAGGAACGCCTCCCGTTGACGTGCCGGCAGCTTTTGAATCTCTTCGTCGATCAAGGCGAGTACTTGCTCGCGCTCGAGTTTGAGTTCGCTGCTCAGGCCGCTGCTCGAGCTGTCGTCTGCTTCGATCGTTTCCAGCGGGTCGAATTCCTCGTCGTCGGCGCCGCCGAGCGAGGAGAACAGGCTGACCCATGTGTTGCGCACTTTCTGACGACGAAAGTAGTCGTGCATCACATTCTGCAAGATACGCTGAAACAGCAGCGGAAGCTCGGCCGCCGACCGGTCGCCGTATTTTTCGGCGAGCTTGATCATCGCGTCCTGGACGATGTCGAGGGCGGCATCGTCATCGCGCACGGCGTAGACGGTGTGCTTGAACGCGCGCCTTTCGACGCCCGCCAGAAAGTCGGCGAGTTCCTTGTCTGATGCCATCCGAGGGGGGCGGCGCGAAACTTTCGCGTGCGCCGTTATCGATAGAAAAATGTCGTAAAACTCGCGGATGCTAGCAAACTTTCGAGATAGTGGGGGATGACTTGTACCTAGATGAGGCGAAAAGCCTGGGTTTTGGGTGCAAAGCGACCGGTTCGCTCGCACCAGGGACGGGCCTGGGTAAGAATTTTCGCTTGACCTGCGCGCGCGCAACCGCTAAGGTTTCCGGTTCGCAACATAAGTGATTTGTCTCTTTTTGGGCGGGCCCATGAAGCTCGTCTGTCAAAGTGGACGCGCCGCTTGAACCCGAGCCACAAGCCCGGCAGAGAGCACCCGATCAATTTTTTGCCGAAAATTCGAAAGGTTAACGATGAACATGCCCAGCGCGGAATTCTCCACGTCGGATACCACTCCTTCCCACGAAGCTGACTCGATCGGTGCCACCGTGCTCATGCGCGCATTGGCCGACGAGGGCGTCGAGGTGCTCTGGGGCTATCCCGGCGGCGCGGTACTGTATATCTACGACGAACTCTACAAGCAGGACAAAGTCCAGCACGTGCTCGTGCGCCACGAGCAGGCAGCCGTTCATGCGGCCGACGCCTATTCGCGCTCGACGGGTAAAGTCGGCGTCTGTCTCGTGACGTCGGGCCCTGGCGTGACCAATGCCGTCACCGGCATCGCCACCGCGTACATGGACTCGATCCCGATGGTGATCATCAGCGGCCAGGTGCCTACCGCCGCGATCGGCCAGGACGCGTTCCAAGAGTGCGACACCGTCGGCATCACGCGTCCGTGCGTGAAGCACAACTTCCTCGTGAAAGACGTGCGCGAACTGGCCGCGACGGTCAAGAAGGCCTTTTATATCGCGCGCACGGGGCGTCCCGGCCCGGTGCTGATCGACATCCCGAAAGATATTTCGAAAACGCCTTGCCAGTACGAGCCCGTCAAGCACGTGGCGCTGCGTTCGTACAACCCGGTCACGAAGGGGCATTCGGGCCAGATTCGCAAAGCCGTTTCGCTGCTGCTTTCGGCCAAGCGCCCGTACATCTACACGGGCGGGGGCATCATCCTCGCGGATGCGGCGCGCGAGCTGAATCAATTCGCCGATCTGCTCGGCTATCCCGTCACGAATACGCTGATGGGGCTGGGCGGCTATCGCGCGAGCGACAAGAAATTCCTCGGCATGCTCGGCATGCACGGGACGTACGAAGCCAACATGGCGATGCAGAACTGCGACGTTCTGATCGCCATCGGCGCCCGGTTCGACGATCGCGTGATCGGCGATCCGCAGCACTTCTCGTCGCGCCCGCGCAAGATCATCCATATCGATATCGATCCTTCGTCGATCAGCAAGCGCGTGAAGGTCGACATCCCGATCGTCGGCGACGTCAAAGAAGTGCTCAAGGAAATGATCGAGCAGCTTCAGCACGCCGAACATGGGCCCGACACCGCAGCCCTTGCCGAGTGGTGGAAGGACATCGAAGGCTGGCGCTCGAAGGACTGCCTCAAGTACGACCGCAAGAGCGAGATCATCAAGCCGCAGTACGTCGTCGAAAAGCTGTGGGAACTCACCGACGGCAATGCCTTCGTCTGTTCCGATGTGGGCCAGCACCAGATGTGGGCCGCGCAGTTCTACCGCTTCGACAAGCCGCGCCGCTGGATCAACTCGGGCGGCCTCGGCACGATGGGCTTCGGCCTGCCGGCGGCAATGGGCGTGAAGATGGCGCATCCCGATTCGGAAGTCGTCTGCATCACGGGCGAAGGCTCGATCCAGATGTGCATCCAAGAGCTGTCCACGTGCAAGCAATACGACACGCCCGTCAAGATCATCTCGCTGAATAACCGCTATCTGGGCATGGTGCGCCAGTGGCAGCAGATCGAATACAGCAAGCGCTATTCGCATTCGTACATGGATGCGCTGCCCGATTTCGTGAAGCTGGCCGAGGCATACGGCCACGTCGGCATCCGAGTTGAAAAGACGTCCGATGTCGAGCCGGCGCTGAAGGAAGCGCTGCGCTTGAAGGATCGCACCGTATTTCTCGATTTCCAGACCGATCCGACCGAAAACGTCTGGCCGATGGTTCAAGCCGGCAAGGGCATCACCGAGATGCTGCTCGGTTCGGAAGACCTCTAAGGACGAACAACGGGGCCCAGGGCGCCGCACGCACGCGCACCGTCCTCACGAAGGACGCGTGTTCAGCGCGGGCGAAGCGGGTTCGGGGCCGCTGCAATCGACATCTGGATAAACGGGAAAGCAACATGAGACATATCATCTCCGTCTTGCTGGAGAACGAACCGGGTGCGCTGTCGCGCGTCGTCGGTCTGTTTTCGGCACGCGGCTATAACATCGAAACCTTGACGGTGGCGCCGACGGAAGACCGTTCGCTGTCGCGCCTGACCATCGTCTCCATTGGCTCGGACGACGTGATCGAACAGATCACGAAGCACTTGAACCGCCTGATCGAGGTGGTGAAGGTGGTCGACTTGACCGAAGGCGCCCACATCGAGCGCGAGCTGATGCTGATCAAGGTACGGGCGGTCGGCAAGGAACGCGAAGAAATGAAGCGGATGGCGGACATCTTCCGCGGCCGTATCATCGACGTGACCGAAAAGACCTACACGATCGAGCTGACGGGGGCGAGCGACAAGCTCGACGCCTTCATCGAAGCGCTCGACGCCGCCGTGATTCTCGAAACGGTCCGCACGGGCAGTTCGGGCATCGGGCGCGGCGAACGCATTTTGAAGGTATAACGAAGCACGATCGGCGCTCGCCGCACAGGCGGGCGATTTTTGAAGAATTTGACGAATACGATTTAACGCGAAGGAATCGACATGAAAGTTTTCTACGATAAAGACGCCGACCTGTCCCTCATCAAAGGCAAGGACGTTACGATCATCGGCTACGGCTCGCAAGGCCATGCTCACGCGCTGAACCTGAAGGACAGCGGCGTGCGCGTGACGGTCGGTCTGCGCAAGGACGGCGCGTCGTGGAAGAAGGCCGAAGGCGCGGGCCTCGCGGTCAAGGAAGTGGCTGAAGCCGTGAAGGGCGCCGACGTCGTCATGATGCTGCTGCCCGACGAGCAGATCGCCGATGTCTACAAGAACGAAGTGCACGCCAACATCAAGCAAGGCGCGGCGCTGGCGTTCGCGCACGGCTTTAACGTTCACTACGGCCAGGTCATCCCGCGCGCCGATCTCGACGTCATCATGATCGCGCCGAAGGCCCCGGGCCACACCGTGCGCGGCACGTACGCGCAAGGCGGCGGCGTGCCGCACCTCATCGCCGTGGCGCAAGACAAGTCGGGCGCGGCGCGCGATGTCGCGCTGTCGTACGCGGCGGCTAACGGCGGCGGCCGTGCCGGCATCATCGAAACGAACTTCCGCGAAGAGACGGAAACCGACCTTTTCGGCGAACAAGCCGTGCTGTGCGGCGGTACCGTCGAACTGATCAAGGCCGGTTTCGAAACGCTCGTGGAAGCGGGCTACGCGCCGGAAATGGCGTACTTCGAATGCCTGCACGAACTGAAGCTGATCGTGGATCTGATCTACGAAGGCGGCATCGCGAACATGAACTACTCGATCTCGAACAACGCCGAGTACGGCGAGTACGTCACGGGCCCGCGCGTGGTCACGGAAGAGACGAAGAAGGTCATGAAGGATGTGCTGAAGGACATCCAAACGGGCGAGTACGCGAAGAGCTTCATCCTGGAAAACAAGGCGGGCGCACCGACGCTGCAATCGCGCCGCCGTTTGATGGCCGAGCACCAGATCGAGCAAGTCGGCGGCAAGCTGCGCGCGATGATGCCGTGGATCGCCAAGAACAAGCTCGTCGATCAATCGAAGAACTAACATTCGATCTAAAGGCCAAGGCTTCGCGCATTACGTTGCGTTACGTCGTGCGCGGGGCCGGCCGGTGCGGGGGAAGGGCCCCGCGCCGGAGGCTCGCCAGGGTGCGCGATGCCGTGGCGGGCCGCCGAATCACCTTTCAAAGCCGTCCCGTGCGTCTCGTACGGGGCGGCTTTTGCTATCCTAGTGGTTTTACAAAAACTTCGAAACGATCCATGAATTACCCACATCCGATCATCGCACGCGAAGGCTGGCCGTTCATCGCGATTGCCGCCGTCGTCGCGCTGTTGATCCATGCGGTCGCGGGGTTCGGTTTTGCTTGGCCGTTCTGGCTGATCCTAATCTTCGTCGTGCAGTTCTTCCGCGATCCGCCGCGCCCGATTCCGACTCAAGCGAACGCCGTGCTGTGCCCGGCCGACGGCCGCATCGTCGCCGTCGAAACCACGCGCGATCCGTACGCCGATCGGGAAGCGCTGAAGATCAGCGTATTCATGAACGTCTTCAACGTGCACTCGCAGCGCTCGCCGGTCGACGGTGCGATCGCGAAGGTCGAATACTTTCCGGGCGCTTACCTGAATGCGGCCATCGATAAAGCGTCGCACGAAAACGAGCGCAATGCGATCGTGATTCAAACGGCGAGCGGGCAAACGGTTACCTCGGTGCAGATCGCGGGCCTCATCGCGCGCCGTATTCTCTGCTACGTGCGCACCGGCGAGCCGCTCGCACGCGGCCAGCGCTACGGCTTCATTCGTTTCGGTTCGCGCGTCGATGTCTATCTGCCGCTCGGCAGTCGCGCGAAGGTGTCGATCGGCGAGAAGGTGTTCGCCTCGTCGACGATTCTCGCCGAGCTTTGATACCGCGGCAGGAGGGTTCGATGGCCGCTTTCAAACGTCGCCCGCGCGCGGGCACCACGCCGATGCCGCGTCCTTTCCGGCGCAATCCGTTTCGCCGCAACAAGGCGCTCGGCATCGATTCGGCACCCGCCGAAAATCGGCGGGCGGCGCGCCAGAAGTTCTTGCGCACGCGCGGTATTTATCTGCTGCCGAACGCGTTCACCACGGCCGCGCTCTTTTGCGGCTTCTTCGCCGTCGTGCAGGCCATGAACGTGCGCTTCGAGATCGCGGCGATCGCGATCTTCGTGGCGATGGTGCTCGATGGCATGGATGGGCGCGTGGCGCGCATGACGCACACGCAAAGCGCCTTCGGCGAGCAATTCGACAGCTTGTCGGACATGGTGTCGTTCGGTGTGGCGCCCGCGCTCGTCATGTACGAGTGGGTGCTCAAGGATCTGGGGCGCTGGGGGTGGCTTGCCGCGTTCGTCTATTGTTCGGGCGCCGCGCTGCGGCTGGCGCGTTTCAACACGAACATCGGCGTGGTCGATAAACGCTTCTTCCAGGGTTTGCCGAGCCCGGCCGCGGCCGCGCTGATTGCCGGCTTCGTTTGGCTCGCCACCGATAACCGCGTGCCGCTCAAGCTCGTTTGGCTGCCCTGGGTGGCGTTCGCGCTCACGATCTACGCCGGTGTGACGATGGTCTCGAACGCGCCGTTTTACAGCGGCAAGGCGTTGGACGTCCGGCATCGCGTGCCGTTCGCGGCGATCTTGCTCGTGGTCGTGGCGTTCGTGCTCGTGTCGTCCGATCCGCCCTTGATGCTGTTCGGGCTGTTCGTGCTCTACGGGCTCTCGGGCTACGCGTTCTGGGCCTATATGGCCGTGCGCGGGCGCGACAATCCGGCCCGCTCGGTTCCGCACGGCTAGACGTGGCCGCGCACCGCACCGTGCCGGCTCCGGGGAGGGTATCGCCCCCGGTCCGGCATGCCCGTGCGGGCGGTATGGGGCCGATTGCACGATCGCGCGAATGCCGCTATAGTCGGCGACATGTCGATTTTGACCTTCCCCCGCCTTTCTCTTCTCGCCGGTGCGCCTCTATGCGCGCTAGCGCTAGCGCGTCTACCGCGCTGATCGTTCTCGCCCCCGTCTGCCTCGTTCGTTGTTCGGCGTCGCCAGCGGTGGCGCGAACGCCCGAATGCCGTTTTCCGTATCGCCCCCCATTTTTCGAAAGCAAACGTCCCCTGGAGACATGACATGGCAGACAAGCTGATTATTTTCGACACGACATTGCGCGATGGCGAGCAATCGCCGGGCGCGTCGATGACGAAAGAAGAGAAAATCCGCATCGCGAAGCAGCTCGAGCGGATGAAGGTGGACGTGATCGAAGCCGGCTTTGCGGCCAGCTCGAACGGCGATTTCGACGCAATCAACACGATTGCCTCGCTGATCAAGGACAGCACGGTCTGCTCGCTCGCGCGCGCGAACGACAAGGATATCCAGCGGGCTGCCGACGCACTGGCGCCGGCCGACCATTTCCGCATCCACACCTTCATCGCCACTTCTCCGCTGCATATGGAGAAAAAGCTGCGCATGACGCCGGAGCAGGTGTACGAGCAGGCGCGTCTGGCGGTGCGTTTCGCGCGCAAGTTCACGAACGACGTGGAGTTCTCGCCGGAAGACGGCAGCCGTTCGGACATGGATTTCCTGTGCCGCGTGCTCGAAGCCGTGATCGATGAAGGCGCGACTACGATCAACATCGCCGATACCGTGGGCTATGGCGTGCCCGAGTTGTACGGCAATCTCGTCAAGACGTTGCGCGAACGTATTCCGAACTCGGACAAGGCCATCTTCTCCGTGCACTGCCACAACGATCTCGGCATGGCGGTGGCGAACTCGCTCGCCGGCGTGAAGATCGGCGGCGCGCGCCAGGTCGAATGCACGATCAACGGCTTGGGCGAGCGTGCGGGCAATACCGCGCTCGAGGAAATCGTGATGTCCGTGAGAACGCGCCGCGACTACTTCGGCCTGGACGTCGGCATCGATGCGACGCAGATCGTGCCGGCATCGAAGCTCGTCTCGCAAATCACGGGTTTTGTCGTCCAGCCGAACAAGGCGGTGGTGGGCGCGAATGCGTTTGCGCATGCGTCGGGCATCCACCAGGACGGCGTGCTCAAGGCGCGCGACACCTATGAAATCATGCGGGCCGAAGACGTGGGCTGGACGGCGAACAAGATCGTCCTTGGCAAATTGTCGGGCCGCAATGCCTTCAAGCAGCGGCTGCAAGAACTCGGGATCGCACTGGACAGCGAAACCGAACTGAACCAAGCCTTTGCTCGCTTCAAGGAGTTGGCCGACCGCAAGTCGGAAATCTTCGACGAAGACATCATGGCGATCGTGACCGAGGAATCGGCGGCGGCGCAGGAACGCGAACATTACAAGTTCGTCTCGTTGGCGCAGCACTCGGAAACGGGCGAGCGTCCGCACGCACGTGTCGTGTTCTCGGTGGACGGCAAGGAGATGACGGGCGAGGCGCGCGGCAATGGCCCCGTCGATGCGACGCTCAATGCGATCGAAGGCGAGGTGGGCAGCGGCTCGGAGCTGTTGCTCTATTCGGTGAACGCGATTACGACGGGCACGCAGGCGCAGGGCGAGGTGACGGTGCGCTTGTCGAAGAGCGGCCGTATCGTCAACGGCGTGGGCACCGATCCGGACATCGTGGCGGCTTCGGCCAAGGCTTATATCGCTGCGCTGAACAAGCTCTACACCACTGTCGAGAAGGTGAATCCGCAGGGGGTGTGATTGGGGGCGGCCTAGCGCCGCTCCCATGCCTCGGTGGCGCGGGAATCGGATGCGCCGTGCTGGGCGGTGGGGCATGTCTGCATACGCCGTAGCGGTCGGCGGGGCGGGCGGGCCCTCGCCTACGTCGAACAGCCTTTTACTCCGGCGAGGGCCCGCCCGCCCCACCGACCGAAAACC
>NZ_JBQCIV010000081.1:0-10835 GCF_051953405.1 Trinickia sp.
AGGACTTCCCAGGCACTGCGCGCGGCCGGATCCCGCTCCCGAATGGAGGCAATGTCTTCGCGAAGTCTCGTGAACATATGAATGGCTCGCTCGAAAAGCCGCGGCTGCGGCGCGCGAAGGCGCGCATATGACCGGCGGCGATTTGCATATGACCGACCGGCCGATTGTAGAGTGAACCGACGCTTTTTGCCCGAGGCGCTTTTTCGCCCTGTTCGTCTCAGGGAGATTGTCGAAACACCGGGGGCCCGGCGGGGGGCGCCCCGGTAGAGGCTCGCCTCGCACGAGCCCGTCGGATCGCGGCTGTCAGTCGCCCGGGCCGGACGTCTTGAGCAAGATGTGCTTGGCGATTCCGCGGACGATGTTGACTTCCTCGCGCTCGAGTCCCGCGCGCGCGAAAAGCCGCCGCAGCCGCGACATCAGCTTCTTGGGGTTCGACGGATCGAGAAACTCCAGCGCAATCAGCGCATTCTCCAGAGGCACGAACATCCGCTCGATTTCCTCGCTCGGCGCGCGCGGACCGAGCCCCTCGCCCGACGGTACGTCGACGGTCTCGCCAAGATAGGCGAGCCGCAGCTCGTAGGCGAGCACCTGAACCGCCTGGGCGAGATTGAGCGAGCTGTAGGCGGGATTCGCCGGGATATGTGCGAGCGCACTGCAGCGCTCGACGTGTTCGTTCGAGAGACCGGTGCGCTCGTTGCCGAAGACAAACGCGATGTCGCCGCCCGTCGCGTGCACGCGAGCTTGCTCGGCAGCCTCGCGCGGCGCGAGCTGCGGCGGGCCGTATTCGCGCATGCGTGCGGTCAGCGCCACCGACCACGTGACGCCGGCGAGCGCATCGGCGATGGTGGGCACGATGCGCGCCGACGCCAGCACATCCTCGGCGCCGCTGGCCATGGCGATCGCCTCCGGGTCCGCCTGCACGTGCGCGAGGCGCGGCGCAACCAGGACGAGCCGCGAAAAGCCCATCGTTTTGAGCGCGCGGGCGGCAGCCCCCACGTTGCCGGGATGGCTGGGCTCGACGAGAACGAACAACGTCGAGGTGAACCCGCCGTGGGGACCCGACGCGCAGGTGTGAACGGTGGCCGAGGGCGATGGCGAAGCGGAACGATTCAAGATGACGAGATAAGCGAAAACCGGTCGAAGGAGGTGTTGCGTAGCTGCCGATATGGTATCGCGCTCGCCGCCTCGACGCGAATCGCCGAAACATGCCGATCGCTCCCGCGACGGTTCGGCTCGCGCCCCGCCGCAACGTTCGGGCCGAGCCCGGGCCGGATTCGGGTAAAATCCCGCTATTCGTGACTTGTGCGCTGCTCGCGCGCATGCACATTGCTCTTCTTCAATTCGCTTTCGTCGACGGAATGCCCGTGCATTCCGGGCGGTTTGGCCCACTAGCCGCAGCGCTCGCCTGCCGCGGCACAAGGAACCCGTTTTATGCACCCGATGCTCAACATTGCCATCAAGGCAGCCCGCCGTGCCGGACAAATCATCAACCGCGCCTCGCTCGATCTGGAACTGGTCCAAGTCAGCAAGAAGCAGCACAACGATTTCGTCACGGAAGTCGACAAAGCGGCCGAAGCGGCCATCATCGATACGCTGAAAACGGCGTATCCCGATCACGCGATCCTGGCGGAAGAGTCGGGCCGTTCCGAAAACGAATCCGACTACCTCTGGATCATCGATCCGCTCGACGGCACCACCAATTTCATCCACGGCTTGCCCTACTACGGCGTGTCGATCGCCTTGTCGCACCGAGGCATCGTGACGCAAGCCGTCGTCTACGACCCGACCCGCAACGACCTGTTCACCGCTTCGCGCGGCCGCGGCGCTTATCTGAACGACCGCCGTATCCGCGTCGGCCGCCGCGATCGCCTCGGCGATGCGCTGATCGGCACGGGCTTCCCGTTCCGCGAAGACGACCGCGTGGAGGCCTACTGCCGGCTGTTCGCCGACATGACGCGCTCGTGCGCGGGCTTGCGCCGCCCCGGCGCGGCCGCGCTCGATTTGGCCAATGTCGCCGCGGGGCGGCTCGACGGTTTCTTCGAGCAAGGCCTCAGCCCGTGGGACATGGCGGCGGGCAGCTTGTTGATCACCGAATCGGGCGGCCTTGTCGGCAATTACACGGGCGATTCGGAATTTCTGCACCTTGGCGAGATCGTGGCGGGCAATCCCAAGATCTACGCGCAGATGGTGCCGATCTTGACCCCGTACAGCCGCGCGACGCAGAGCGACTAACGAGCGGCCGAGCGTCGCGCCGCGCTTTCGCGGCGCGACGGATGGCACGACAAAGGCGGCTTCGGCCGCCTTTTGTCTTCGACAAGCGGGTCTTCCTTTCTTCTCATTCCGAGCGTGCGCATCGCTCGGCTCGCCGGATGAAAAAAGGCTTCTACACGATCATCGCCGCGCAGTTCGTTTCGTCGCTGGCCGACAATGCCTTGCTGATCGCCGCCATCGCCATGCTCGGGACGATGCATGCGGCTAGCTGGTTCACGCCGCTCTTGCAGATATTGTTCACGACCTCCTATGTCGTGCTCGCCCCGTTTGCCGGCGCGTTCGCCGATGCGCTGCAAAAACGCCATGTGATGTTCGCCGCCAATGCGCTCAAGGCGACGGGCTGCGCGATGATGCTGGCGGGCGTGCACCCGATGATCGCTTACGGCGTGGTCGGCATAGGTGCGGCCGGCTATTCGCCCGCCAAATACGGGATATTGACCGAGCTATTGCCTGCTCAGCGGCTCGTCGCCGCGAACGCGTGGCTCGAATCGGCCACCGTTCTATCGACCATCCTCGGCACGGCGCTCGGCGGCGCGCTCATCAGCCCGTATGCGCAGCGTTTCGTGCAAGGACATCCGTTAGCGTTCGTGCATGACGCGCCCGATTTCGCGATGCTCGCCGTCATGCTCGTCTACGCGGCCGCGGCCTTGATCAACATCGGCATTCCCGATACGGGCGCGCGCTACCCGAATCGCTTGCGCGAGCCGCAACGGCTCGTGGGCGAATTCGTCGACTCCTTCAATGTTTTATGGCGCGACGAACTCGCGCAGATCGCCCTCTGGGTGACGACGCTCATGTGGGGGGCGGCCGTCACGTTGCAGTTGCTCGTGCTCAAGTGGGCCGGCGTCAACTTGGGGCTCACACTGTCGAAGGCTGCCTTGATGCAGGGCGCCACCGGGATCGGTATCGCGTGCGGCGCAGGCGCGGCCGCCGCGCTCGTGCCGCTTGTTCGCTCGTTAAAGGTGTTGCCCGTGGGCATCGCGGCGGGCTTCGTCGCGCTCGCCATGGCGTTCTACGGCAAGTGGCTCTTTCCGCCTACAGCCGGGATTCATCTCGGCGGCCACTTTATCGCCGCGTACATCGTCTTGGCCTACCCGTTGATGATCGGGCTCGGCGGCCTGGCCGGGTATTTCATCGTGCCGATGAACGCTCTGCTGCAACATCGCGGGGCAACGCTGATCACGGCGGGACATTCGATCGCCGTGCAGAACTTCAATCAAAACCTCGCGGTACTGCTGATGCTCGGCGCCTATGCCCTGCTGCTGCGCGCGAACATGCCGGTGCAATGGATCATCGTCACGTTCGGCGGATTCGTTTGCACGATGATTTGGCTCGCGAAGCGGCGCAGCCAAGCCAATGCGCGCAGGGTCGATCTGAAGGCGATGATGGAGCAGTGAGCGGCGTGCTTGGCTCGCCTTGCTTAGCGAGAATCGGCTCGAGTGCCTCCGGTGCGCCGTCCACTGATTCTTGCGGGCCCGAGCGAGCGCCCCGCACCACGCCAATTCCGTTCGTCGGTTTTCGTGCGCCGGGGCAAAACTCGGGCTCGGCGCCCTCGAATCCCCTAAAATGCGGGGTTTGTTCCAGACTTCGCTCCGACGACCGGTGCCCCCCGTTCTATTGCGCGCCGCCGGTCGCGTGCCAGCCCAAGATAGGCCGTTCGAACGACTACACCCAACGCCAGCCGAGAAAGTAGAGTCACTCGGACGCCGTAGCCCCTGGCCAACTCGCTACGCCGTCGTGCGCGAAGGCCAGAGGCGAGCGCAAGCGAAAGCGAGCACCCGAACACGTTTTTTCGAAAGTTACGCATGAAAACCGAAATTAGCGTCGATGCGCCGGCAGAGCAAATGCTCGCCAAGCACACCCCCTACATGCAGCAGTACCTGCGCATCAAAGCCGATCACCCCGGCACGCTGCTGTTTTTCCGCATGGGCGATTTCTACGAACTGTTCTTCGACGATGCCGAAAAAGCGGCACGCCTGCTCGATCTCACGCTCACGCAACGCGGCGCCTCGGGCGGCAATCCGATCAAGATGGCAGGCGTGCCGTATCACGCCGTCGAGCAATACCTCGCCAAACTCGTCAAATTCGGCGAATCGGCCGCCATCTGCGAACAGATCGGCGATCCGGCCACCTCGAAGGGTCCCGTCGAGCGCAAGGTCGTGCGCATCGTCACACCCGGCACGCTCACCGATGCCGCCCTGCTCTCCGATAAAAGCGATGCCTATCTGCTCGCCGCCTGCCCCGCGCACAACAAACGCGGCGTCACGACGGGCATCGGCCTCGCCTGGCTCAACCTCGCCAGCGGCGCATTGAGGCTCGCCGAGGTCGCACCGAACGAAGTCGGCGCGGCACTCGAGCGCATTCGTCCGGCTGAAGTGCTGGTCGGCGACAGCGCAGCCGACATCATGCCGAACGCGATCTCCGGCACGCTCACGCGCGTGCCCGCCTGGCACTTCGACGTGGCCTCGGGCGTTCAAAGGCTTTGCGATCAACTGAACGTCGCGAGCCTCGACGGCTTCGGTGCCGAGGGGCTCACGAGCGCGTGCGGCGCCGCGGGTGCGGTGCTGCTGTATGCGGCAGCGACCCAAGGCCAACAGTTGCGGCACATTCGCAGCCTGAAAGTCGAAACGGAATCGGAATATATCGGCCTCGATCCGGCCACGCGCCGCAACTTGGAGCTGACGGAAACATTGCGCGGCGGCGAATCGCCCACTCTGTGTTCGCTACTCGACACCTGTTGCTCGACAATGGGCAGCCGATTGCTGCGCCATTGGCTGCACCATCCGCCGCGCGCCTCGGTCGTCGCGCAATCGCGCCAACAAGCGATCGGCGCGCTGCTCGATGCGCCCCACGGAACGGGCCTCGACATGCTGCGCGGCGCGCTGCGCAAAATCGCGGACGTCGAGCGCATCACAGGCCGCCTCGCCCTGCTTTCGGCGCGGCCCCGCGATCTATCGAGCCTGCGCGACACGTTCGCCACGCTGCCGGCGTTGCGCGAACTCGTCACCGCCATGGCAGCCGGCACGCCGGCGCTCGAACGCATCGGCGCGGCGCTCGAGCCGCCCGCGGGGTGCGTCGATTTGCTCACTCGCGCCGTCGCCCAAGAGCCCGCAGCCATGGTGCGCGACGGCGGCGTCATCGCTCGCGGGTACGACAGCGAACTCGACGAGTTGCGCGACATTTCGGAGAACTGCGGTCAATTCCTGATCGAACTCGAAGCTCGCGAACGCGCCCGCACGGGCATCAACAATTTGCGCGTCGAGTACAACAAGGTCCACGGCTTTTATATCGAAGTCACGCGCGGCCAAACGGATAAGGTGCCCGACGACTATCGCCGCCGGCAAACGCTGAAAAACGCCGAGCGCTACATCACGCCGGAACTCAAGGCGTTCGAAGATAAAGCGCTATCGGCACAGGAGCGCGCGCTCGCACGAGAGCGCTCGCTCTACGACGCGCTCTTGCAAACGCTGTTGCCGTTCATCGAAGACTGCCAGCGCGTCGCCGCCGCACTGGCCGAACTCGATTTGCTCGCCGCTTTCGCGGAACGCGCGCAAGCCCTGCGCTGGGTCGCGCCGGAATTTTCCGAAGATGGCGGCATCGACATCGAACAAGGGCGCCACCCCGTCGTCGAGGCGCAGGTCGAACAGTTCGTCGCCAACGATTGCCGCTTGAGCGCCGAACGCAAACTGCTTTTGATCACGGGCCCGAATATGGGCGGTAAGTCGACGTTCATGCGGCAGACGGCACTGATTGCGCTGATGGCGTATGTCGGCAGCTACGTGCCCGCGCAACGCGCGCGCTTCGGCCCGATCGACCGCATCTTCACGCGCATCGGAGCGGCCGACGATCTCGCGGGCGGGCGCTCCACCTTCATGGTGGAAATGACCGAAGCCGCGGCCATTTTGAACGATGCCACCGAGCACAGCCTCGTGCTCATGGACGAGATCGGGCGCGGGACGTCGACGTTCGACGGCCTCGCGCTCGCCTGGGCCATCGCGCGTCACCTGCTCGCGGGCAACGGTTGCTACACGCTATTCGCGACGCACTACTTCGAACTCACGCAGTTGCCCACCGAATTCGCTCAAGCGGCGAACGTGCACTTGTCCGCCGTCGAGCACGGCCATGGGATCGTGTTCTTGCACGCCGTCAGCGAAGGGCCCGCGAGCCAAAGCTACGGGCTGCAGGTCGCCCAATTGGCGGGCGTGCCGTCCGCGGTGATTCGAGCGGCGCGCAAACACCTCGCGCACCTCGAGCAGCAGTCCGTCGCGCAGGCCACGCCGCAACTCGATCTGTTCGCGGCGCCCGTCTATGCCGAAGATGCCCCCGACGATCTGCCCGGCACGCCGTCCGTTCAAGCATCGCATCCGGCACTCGAGCGGCTCAAGGGCATCGACCCGAACGAACTGCGCCCGCGCGATGCACTCGACCTGCTCTATGAATTGCACCAACTGGCGAACGCCGAAGATAAGCATGCCCAGCAGGGGTACGAGCGGTGACGGCACCTTGGCGGGCTCGCCCGTATCGTGCCGTCGCCGCCTTCGCGCTCGCGCTCGTTTGCGCCGCGCCTTGCACCGTTGCCCACGCACGGGCCGAAGCGCCGAGCTACGCGTTCGCCGTGATTTCCAGCGTCATGAAAAGCGGGGCCGACGAGCCGGCCGCGCGGCGCTTGCTCGAGGCCATCGGGCTCGATCGACGCTTGTCGTTCGTTGTCTATGACGGCAACCTGAAAGGCGCGCACGAGCGATGCTCGGACGCGCTTTACGACCGGCGTCAGCAATTGCTGCAAACGTCGGCTATCCCGCTCGTCGCCCTACCCGGCCAACACGACTGGGCCGATTGCACGAGTTCGAGCGGCGGCGGCTACGATGCCGCGGAACGGCTCGATTTTCTGCGGCAGACGTTGTTCTCGGACATGAACGCGTTGGGTTCATCGACATTCGCGTTGACGCGCGAAAGCGAAGCGGCGCGCTTTCGCGTCTTTCGCGAGAACGTCCGTTGGGAAGCCGAGGATACGGTTTTCGTGGGCTTGAACGTCGTGGGAGGGAACAATCACTATTCCGATGCCGGAGGCCGCAACGGCGAGTTCGACGATCGCGCGATCGCCTCGGCGTTTTGGCTGGAGCATGCGGCGGAATACGCCAAGCGGCGGCGCGCGAAAGCGCTGGTGGTGTTCATCGAAGCGGACCCCAACTTTTCGCGCTACGAAGAGCACACCGATCGCTTTCCGTGGCTGCGATTCGCTCGGCACCGCAAACCCGACGGCTACCTCGAATTCAAACGGAGCCTCGTTAAAGCGGCGCAAACGTTTAGCGGGCCGGTCATCCTGATTCATCATGACGCGCACGCCCAAGCGGCGGGGTTCGTCATCGATCAGCCGCTATACAACGATAAAGGCGACCGTGTCGCCAATCTCACGCGCATCGGGATCGCGCCGCGCAATCCATTGACGCAATGGGTGGTGCTCGATGTGAATTACGGCTGGCGGGTGCCCTTTAGAGTGAGCGTGCGCAACGTATCGAGCACGTTGCCGCTGCCTGCACCGCCTGTCGCCCCGATTGCGCCTATCGCACCCATGCAGGCGCCGTCTTCTAGCGCCAGTGCGCCGGGGCCCGCGCTCGAGCCGTTGCCGGGGATCCAATATGTGATGCCCGCACCGACCATCGCGCAACCGGCATCGGCACCGCCCGCACCGGCTCAAGAGCCGCCCTTGCTGCCGGATACATTCGGTACTGGCCAAGCGCAGCCCGCATCGGCCTCGGCCACACCTGCCTCCGCGGCAAGCGCGCCGCCGGCACCCGGCAGCGCACCCGCACCCGCACCTGTGCCCGCGCCCGCGCCAGCCGAGCCGAACTCAGTGCAGGGTGGGGGTTCCTGATTCGCCCTCTTCGTCGTCATCGTCTTCGTCGACGACCTCGATGCCTTCGGCACCATGCGCATGGGCGTGTTCGATCTCATCGGCCGTGGCTTCGCGCACTTCCTTGACCGTCAGCGCAAATCGCAAGGCCATGCCGGCGAGCGGATGATTGCCGTCGAGCACGACCTTGTCTTCCGCCAGATCGGTGACCGTGTAGATCAGCGAATCCATTTCGTCGTCGTCATCCTCGGGCGTGCCTTCGAATTGCATGCCGACTTCGAGCGGCTCGGGGAAGCGGTTGCGCGGCTCGATCTTCACGAGTTCGGGATCGTATTCGCCGAATGCGTCCTGAGGCTCGAGTTGGATCTGCGTCTGGAAGCCCGGCTCGTGCCCATCGAGCTCTTCCTCGATTTTAGGGAACGTGCCATCATAGCCGCCGTGCAGATAGACCATCGGCTCGTCGCTTTCTTCGATGAGGTTGCCCTGGGAATCCGAGAGCTTGTAAGCGACCGCGACAACGGTGTTCTTTGCAATTTTCATTCGAGTCTCCAAAATACGGTTCCATTATACGATGCCCAAGCGGCCCCTTGACCATCGGGCCGGTACGGCCACCACGTCCGACCTGCCCGCGGCGTTAGCAGCGCCCCCCTCGCCCGATTCGCCTACGCCTTTGCTCGGCGGTTTGACGCCGTCGCAATTCATGCGACGGTACTGGCAAAAAAAGCCGCTACTGATTCGCGGCGCCATCCCCGATGTCGCCGCGCCGCTCTCGCGCGATGCGCTGTTCGAACTCGCCACGAGCGAGGACGCCGAATCGCGCCTCGTCTCCCATGCGCGCGGACGCTGGAGCCTCGAGCACGGCCCGTTCGATAGCGACGCGTTGCCGAGCGTCAAACGCCGCGAGTGGACGCTACTCGTGCAAGGCGCGGATTTGCATGACGATCGCGCGCGCGCCCTGCTCGACCGCTTTCGTTTCGTGCCCGATGCCCGCCTCGACGCTCTGATGATCTCCTATGCCACGGATGGCGGCGGCGTCGGCCCGCATTTCGATTCTTACGACGTCTTCCTGTTGCAGGTGCACGGCAAGCGTCGTTGGCGCATCTCGGCGCAGCGCGATCTCACGCTAAAACCTGGACTGCCGTTGAAGGTTTTACAGCATTTCGAGCCCGAGCAGGAATGGCTGCTCGAGCCCGGCGACATGCTGTACCTGCCGCCGCATATCGCGCACGACGGTATCGCGCAGGGCGAATGCATGACCTGCTCGATCGGCTTTAGGGCACCTTCTGCGAACGAGCTGATCGGCCAGTTTTTGTACTATTTGGCCGAACGGGGCGAGCTAGCGCATTCGCCGGCGGGCGAGCGGCTTTATCGCGACCCGCGCCAGAGTGCCGTCGCGCATCCGGCCGAGTTGCCCGCCGCGATGATCGCCGAGCTTGGCGCGATCCTTGCGCGCGTGAAGTGGACCCAACGCGATTTGGTTTCGTTCCTCGGCAGCTATCTGAGCGAACCCAAGCCGCAGGTGGTGTTCGACGCGCCCGATCGTCCGCTGGCCGAAGCGGCGTTCATCCGGCGCGCGCAGGCGTCGGGCGTACGGCTCGACAACAAGACGGCGCTCCTGTATGGCGCACGGACCTACTTCATCAACGGCGAAGAATCGGCCCTTCCACGTAGCCGCAAGTGGCTCTGCGAATTGGCCGATACGCGACGAATCGAGGGGAAACGCTTTGTAACACTCTCTACCGATGAATCGATGACAGCGTTGCTGTACGAGTGGTATTGTGCCGGCTGGGTACGAGTCGGCGCATTTTCATGAAGCTGGCCGCCCTCCCTATCGATTACGGTTAAATTCTGTATGAGAAAGGCAACGTATTGACCCTGCTTTGTCGACGGTCGGTACGAAAGTGCATATAATTTCCGCCCAAGCCGTGGGGAAGATTCACGCTCTGAAGTGCATCCCACCAGCGGCCTAGGTTGGTGTTGGAGCACATTACCGGTCTTATTTCGCGCTGTTGCTTACCGTTAACCATAAAAGGACGTGATCATGAAGAAATCCCTCCTCGTAGCATCCCTGTTGGCGGCTGTTGCACTGGCTGCGTGCAATAAGAGCAGCGACCAAAACGCTGCCGCTCCGGCTAGCGACGCTGCCGCTGCTTCGGCTCCCGCTGCTGCCGCTTCGGACGCTGCTGCGTCGAGCGCTGCTGCTGCTGCGAGCGACGCCACGGCTGCTGCGAGCGACGCTGGTGCCGCTGCTTCGAGCGCTGCTGCTGCTTCGGACGCTGCTGCGTCGGGCGCTGCTGCTGCTTCGGGCGCAAGCCAGTAAGAAGCACCTGCCTGTAACGAGGCAACAAAAAACCGGCCTTGAGCCGGTTTTTTGTTGCCTGTTTTGTTTTGTTGACTATCGTTTTGTTTTGCTCGTTCGAGCGTCCCTCCCGTCAGCTCACGTCCCACTGCCACCGCATCCGAGCCAGTCGAACCCGAGCGCCTGCGACGCGACCATGACGTCCTCGGCCGCCGTGCCAAGCACGTCCGCCAGCGCCTGTTGCGCCAGCTCCGGCAGATTGTTTTGCTGACTTAAATGCGCAGCGACGACATGTGAAAGCCGCGTCCGATCCAACGCCGCCAAAATTTGCGCCGCCGCATCGTTGCTCAGGTGTCCGTGACTACCGCCGATCCGCGCCTTCAGCGATTGCGGATAGCGGCTCGTCGCAAG
>NZ_JBQCIV010000082.1:0-162289 GCF_051953405.1 Trinickia sp.
AGATCGGGCAGCCATTCGCGGGCTTCGCCCACGAGCACCACGGCCGAGGTGGCCATGCATCGTTGGCCCGCCGCGCCGAATCCCGCGCCGGCGAGCGCATTGAGCGTTTGCTCGCGATTGGCGTCGGGCAGCACGACAGCATGGTTCTTCGCACCCATCATCGATTGCACGCGCTTGCCGTGTTCGCTCGCCAGGGTATAGACATGCGTGCCGACGGCCGTCGAGCCCACGAACGAGACGGCTTTGATGTGTTCGTGCGTGCAGAGCGCGTCCACGGCTTCCTTACCGCCATGTACGACGTTCAGCACGCCATGCGGTACGCCGGCCTCGATCGCGAGTTCGACGAGCGCCATCGTCGATAGCGGATCCTGCTCGGACGGTTTGAGTACGAACGTGTTGCCGCAAACGATCGCCATCGGGAACATCCACAGCGGGATCATCGCGGGGAAATTGAACGGTGTAATGCCCGCGCAGACGCCGATCGGCTGGCGCAGCGTATAGGTGTCGACGCCGCCGGCGACGTTTTCGGCGAATTCGCCCAGTTGCAGCGTGCCGATCGAGGCGGCGTGCTCCACCACTTCGAGGCCGCGGAAGATATCGCCTTCGGCGTCGGGGAGCGTCTTGCCTTGCTCGGCCGTCAGGATCTTCGCGATGCGCGGCATGTGTTCGCGGATCAGCGCTTGATACTTCAGCATGATGCGAGCGCGCACGCCGATCGGCGTGGACTTCCACTGCGCGAACGCCGTTTGTGCGGCGCCGACCGCGGCATCGACTTCGGCAAGCGTGGCGAACGGCACGCGCGCCAGGACTTCCTGCGTGGCGGGGTTGACGATATCGCGCCATTGCGTCGAGGCCGATTCGACGAATTCTCCGTTGATCAGCAGCTTGACGGTTGGGCGGCTCGTGCCGGCGGCGGAAGAGGGGCTCATCGATGGACTCCGGTTCGGTTCGGGTTCAAGGTCAGGATAAAGGGCGGCGCGCGGATAAGGCATCGGGCAGGGACGCCTCGGGCATGGCTCGCGCGGTCACCGCAGATCGGGGAAGTCGTCTTCCCAATACTCGCCGGGCAGCCGCTCGGCAGCCGCGCCGCGCGCCATTTCCCGGCGGCGCAATACGACTCGGCGGATCTTGCCGGAGATCGTTTTAGGCAGCTCGTACACTTCGAGACGCCGGATGCGCTTATACGGCGAGAGCCGTTCGCGCGAAAATGCGAAGATGCTCCTCGCGAGTTCCGGTGTGAACGTATAGCCGTGACGCAGCATCACGTACGCTTTCGGCACGGCGAGCCGCATGGGGTCCGGGCTCGGCACGACAGCGGCTTCCGCTACGGCTTCGTGTTCGATCAGTGCGCTTTCGAGTTCGAACGGGCTCAATCGATAATCGGACGACTTGAAGACGTCGTCGGCCCGGCCGACATAGACGTAATAGCCGTCGGCGCGGCGCAGGGCGACGTCGGACGTGTGATAGCGGCCTTCGCGCATGACGTGGGCGGTCGCATCCGCGTTGTTCGCATAGCGCGTCATGAGCGCGACCGGCCGCCGGCAAGGTTCGGACTCGCCGGTGCCGATACCGGTTTCGCTGTCGCTCGGGGCGCCAAGCGGGAGCGCGATTTCGCCTTCTTCCGCCGGGTGTCCGTCCGGATCGACCAGCATGACGCGGTAGCCGGGCAAGGGGCGCCCCATCGAGCCCGGCACGAGCGGCTGCCCCGGCGAATTGCCGATTTGGCAGGTCGTCTCCGTCTGCCCGTAGCCGTCGCGGATCGCGATGCCCCAAGCCGCTTTGACGCGCTCGATGATTTCCGGGTTCAGCGGTTCCCCCGCGCCGACGATCTCCCTCAGCGATACCGCATAGGACGCCAGCGGCTCTTGCACGAGCATGCGCCCGACGGTGGGCGGCGCGCACAGCGTCGTAATGCCGTGGCGCGTCAGAGTCTCGAGCACGGTTTTAGCGTCGAAGCGGGCGTAGTTCAGCACGAACACGCATGCTTGGGCGTTCCAAGGGGCGAAGAAGCAACTCCATGCGTGCTTGGCCCAGCCGGGCGAGCTGATGTTCCAGTGCACGTCGCCCGGTTCAAGCCCGACCCAGTACATCGTCGACAAGTGACCGACGGGGTAGCTCTCGTGCGTATGCTCGACGAGCTTCGGCTTCGAGGTGGTGCCCGACGTGAAGTAAAGCAGCAATGGGTCGCGGGCGCGCGTCGCGGCGAGCGGCTCGAAGGCAGGCGAAGCGGCATAGCCGACTTCGAAGCGGTGCCAGCCTTGCGGCATTGCACCCTGTTCGGTACCGCTTCCGGCGCCGACGGCCACTTTGACGAGCTTCGCCTCGATGCCGTCGAACTTCGCGCATTCGGCGGCATCGACGATCGCGAATGTCGGTTGCCCGATTTCGATGCGCTCGGCTAGATCGTCGGTAGACAGCAGCGTCGTGGCCGGCATGAGAACGGCACCGAGTTTGATCGCGGCGAGCATGGCATCCCAGAGTTCGACGCGATTGGGCAGCATGAGCAAAATGCGATCGCCGCGGCCGACGCCGAGTTCGCGAAGAAAATTGGCGATCCGCGACGAGCGCTCGGACATCTGCGAGAACGACAGCTTGATTTCTTGCCCGGTGGCGGCATCGACGATCCACAGGGCGGGCGCTTCGTTCCCGCGCGCGATTTGGTCGAAGTAATCGATCGCCCAATTGAAATCGTCGAGTACGGGCCAGGCGAAGTGCCGATAGGCGTGCTCGTAGTCGGCCCGATAGCGCAGCAGGAAATCGCGCGCGGCTAGAAAGCGCTGTGATGCGTTCATGCTTGTCTCCTCTCGGCCCGAGTCGGCGCTTCAGCGCTTACTGTGTCCCATGGCGAGGCCTGCCTTCAGCGAGTGCGTCGCCGGCGATTGTCGGCCCTCGGCGCGCGAGGAGCCCAACCGCCCTTGCCGAAGCTGCCCGCGCATTGACTCATTTATAGACAGGATCCGTCGAAGCCGCCGGCAGCGCGAATCTTTTGCCGCTTATGCCGATGGACTACGCGTCGAAGTGTAGGCAGCGGCGTCGCCGCTTTCGATGCTCAAGCCGCTCACTTTGCGTGAGCGCATTTGCCACCCGCCCCGCGCGAGGGCGGTGGGCGCGGAGGTAGCGCAAATGCTGGAATGGGAACCTTGGAAGGCGGGCGCTGGACGAACCGACCAGCCGCGGGAATCAGCCCAGGCCGAGTCCGCGCAAAATGGCGCTGCCGTCCTCGGTAAGCTGAAAGCGGGTCGCGCCGGATTCGAGCGTCACCGATTCCACGAGACCGGCCTCCTGCAGCATCGGGATCTCGGGCTTAGCGGAAACGTCGATCGGCGAGTGCAGCAGGAGCAGCAAGGTGGCGATCTCGTGATGGCTTAGGATGCGGCGCAGCATTGTCCGCGGCTTGCTCGCCTTGGCAGGTTTGTTCAGGTCAGTCATCGGGCCGGCCTCCATCACGTATTCGCTGCGGCCAGATGGTGATTTCGGTGCCTTAAGCCATCCTTAAAATGAGGCATTTTCGGCACGTTGCACCGCGTTGCGCAGGGAAGGTACTTCGTTGAAAATGAATGATTTTTGGTTATTAGGCGTTACCGTTGCGTATTAATATGTTACACATTTAGTCGATGGTCGCGGGCCGTCGCTAAGTAGGAACGAGCGGGCAGATAGCGTCAACCGGGTATCGCCGAGCATCAGCTGCCGGGCTTGAACGCGCCCGCGATTTGTTCGAGGAACAGGCTAACGTCGATCGGCTTGGTGATGTAGCCATCGAAGCCGCTCGCGAAGATCTTTTCCCTGTCCCCTTTCATTGCCAGTCCGGTAAAGGCAAAAATCGGAATGTCGGATGTTCTGACGTGGGCTTTTAGAAGGCGGGCGGCTGCTAGGCCATCGGTGCCCGGCAACTGAATATCGAGGAGGATCAGATCGGGACGCTCGTCCTGTGCGAGTGCAATGCCCGCCTCGGCACGGTCGGCCAGCAGGACGGTATGCCCGGCCTTGTCCAACAGGAAGCGGGCGAGCTTCATGTTGGCGGGATTGTCCTCGATCACCAAGACCTTTGCCATCTTTACGTCGCCCGAACCGGTAGCCATACGATGAATTCGGAGCCGCGGCCGACGCGGCTGTCGACGGCCAGCGCGCCGCCGTGCAGTTCGACCAATTGCTTGACGAGCGCGAGCCCAAGGCCCGTGCCGTTATAGCGGCGCGCTAAGCTGCTGTCGAGCTGGACGAAGGGTTGGAACAGCCGCGGCAATTCGTTCGCGTCGATGCCGATGCCGGTGTCGATCACGCCGATTTCCACGAAGCGCGGCACATCGAGGGCGAGCGCCTCACCGTTGCCGACGAGCCGGGCCGCTAGCGGTCGGGATCGTTCGACGAGGCTTGCTCGCAAGGTGACCGTCCCCTCGTCGGGCGTGAACTTGACCGCGTTGGACAGCAGGTTGTAGACGATCTGTTTGGTCTTGCGACGATCCACGGGGAGGGTGCCGATATCGCCGAATTCGGTTTTGAGTTGAAGGCGATTCGCCATCGCGCGTTCCTTGATGACGACCAGGCTGGCCTGCAACAGCGTGCCGATATCGGTCGGTTCCAACTCGAGCGCCATGCGACCGGCCTCGATCTTCGATAAATCCAGAATGTCGTTGATCATCGACAGCAGATGCTTGCCGCTTTCATGGATGTCGCCCGCGAACTCCCGTTGTTGGGGCGACATGGGGCCAGCCATGCCGCTCGTCATGACTTCGGAAAAACCGATGATGGCGTTCAAGGGGGTGCGCAACTCATGCGACATGTTGGCGAGAAATTCCGACTTGAGATGGTTGGCGGCTTCCAACTGCCGGTTCTTTTCGGCGATGTGCAACTGATTGTCTTGCAACGCGGCGTTGGCCGCTGCGAGGTCGTGGTTTTTCTGTTCAAGGATCGACAACAGCTCGGCGCGGCTTTCCGCGAGGGCGCGCGCCGCGCGAGCTTCGGCCGCTTCCAGCTCCTTGCTCAGCAGCTCGGATCGAATGACGCGATTCTGGTCTTCCAACTGCTTGCGCCGCAATTGGACGCGCACACGGGCCTTCAACACTTCGATCTCGCTCGATTTGAGCACGTAGTCGTCCGCGCCGCTGCTCAAGCCTTCAATCATCGCGGCCTGGTCTTCGGACGCGGTTAGCATGATGACGGGAATGTCGCGCAGTCGGGCCGATGCTTTGACACGGCGACAGGTTTCGATGCCGCTTAGGCCCGGCATCACACGGTCGAGCAAGATGCAATCGACGGGCTGTGCCGATGCCATATCCAGCGCCTCTTCGCCGCAGCGAGTCAGGATCACGTCGTAGCCTTCGGCGCGCAGCGTCTCGCCGAGCGCTTCCAGATACGTCGAGCTGTCGTCGGCGGCCAGGATGCGCTTCGGACCAAGCAGGCTCGCGGTGCGCCCCTCGATCCCTTCGCCCGAAACATTGCGCAGCACCGCGGTCACCCGGGCGAGCACCATGTCGAATGCTTCCGACTTGAGCATATAAGCGTCGGCGCCGGCCTCGAGCGCGGTGAGTTCGCTACGCCGATCGCTGGATCCTGTCAGCAGGATGCAGGGTGTGTTGCGCAAAGCCGCGTCGAGACGCAGCTGACGGATCACCGTCGGGCCGTCGATGTCGGGCAGTACCCCGTCGACGATCGCGACGCTGGGGCGATGCAATGCGAGGCTGCGCAAGCCTTCTTCGCCTGTCGCCGCGTGCAGGACCTCGAAGTTCTGGTCTCGCAGCAGTTCGCCCAGATGCTCGCGGAACGTGGCGCTATCGTCGACGATCAAAACGCTCGGCTTGCGCGACGTTCCGTTGCGCCCGGGCCGCAGCAGCTCGCGCACCCGCGCCGCCAGGTAGTCGCGGTTATAGGGCTTGCCCACGTAGTCGCTCGAACCCATCGTCAAGCCGCGAATGCGGTCGCTCACCTCGCTTTCGGTGGAGAGGATCAGTACCGGCAAACCCGCCACGGCCGGCGTGGCGCGGATCTCGTGGAGCCATTCGATGCCGTCGCCGTCGGGCAGGAGGACGTCGAGGACGATCAGATCGATAGGCTCGCGCGCCAGAACGGCTCGGGCGCGCGCCAGGTCGGAACAAGCGTGAAGCGCGTAGCCGTTGCCGGCCAGCGCCTCGCACAAGTCGGTGCGCACGGTCAGGCTGTCGTCGACGATGAGGATCGACGCGCTCATGGCGGGTTTCTCGAGCCGCGTCGGTTCGCGAAGCGTGCCAGCGCCGGGCCGATTTCGGAAAGGGGCAGCACGTGTTGCGCGGCACCGAGCAACACGGCCTCGCGTGGCATGCCGTACACAGCCGAGGTGGCTTCATCTTGCGCAATCGTCAGGCAGCCGGCCCTGCGCATCGCGAGCAGGCCGCTGCCGCCGTCCTGTCCCATTCCGGTGAGCAGGCAACCGGCCGCTGCGCCGCCGTATTCTTCGGCGATCGACTCGAACAGCACATCGACCGAAGGCCGGCATGAATGGCGCTCTGGCGCGTCGGACAATACGAGCCTGCGCTTGCGCACTGCCAGATGACAGCCGGCCGGGGCCAGCACGATGCCGCGCGCCGGCACGGCGTCGCCGTCTTGCGCGACACATACGCGATGCGTGCTTTGTCCATCGAGCCATTGTGCGAACGTGTCGCCGAACGGGGTGCCGATGTGCACGACCACGAGAAGGGGAAGGGAGAAGTCCGCCGGCAGACTGCGTAGAATGTCGGCCAGCGCGCGCGGGCCTCCCGTGGATGCGCCGATGGCCGCAATTTGGAGGTTGAGGGGCTCCGGCGCAATGTCCGGTGTGTCGATGGATTCGATTGCCGGCGTGTATTTCTTGGTTAGCCGCCCGCGCAGATGCGTGATCGGCTTGATCCGCGCGACGAGCTTGACCATCGCCACGAAGCGCGATTCCCACTCGCCGGCGATGCCGCCGGCGGACGGTTTTTCCATGACCTCGACCGCGCCGGCTGCCAATGCGTCGTAGGTCCTAAACAAATCCCGCCGATTGAACGACGAGGACACCACGAGAATGGGCGTCGGACAATAGGCCATGATGTACTCGGCCGCGGCGAGCCCGCTCATCACCGGCATCATCATGTCGAGCGTCATGACATCGGGCCGTAACGCTTGGCACAGTTCGATCGCTTGGCTGCCGTCCTTGGCTTCGCCCACCACCTCGACATCCGAATCGGCGCTCAAGATTTCGCACAGGCGCTTGCGCACCGTCAGCGAATCCTCGGCCACCAGTACGCGAAGTTTCATGTCTCTAACAGAGTGTCGATGCGTTGCAGGAAATCGGTCTGATCGAATTGGCTCTTGACGATGTAAGCCGATGCGCCTGCGACTTCGGCACGGCGCTTGTCTTCGGCCGAATCGCGCGAACTGACGAGAATGCAGGGAACTTGGCGCAGGGCCGCGTCGCCGCGGCTGAACTCGACGAATTCGAAACCGTTCATGCCGGGCATTTCGATGTCGACCAGAAATAGCGCGTAATCCTTGATTTTCGCCATCTCCAGGCCCTCCTCGGCACAGGCTGCCGATTCCACAGTGAATCCGGCCGATTCGAGGATGCTGGTTTCCAGCATCCGAGTCGTCAGCGAATCGTCGATGATCAGGATCGGCCGCGGTGCGTCCAATGGCGGCAACTCGCCCGAGGGGTGCGTGTCCGGTGCCGCGATCAATTGCTCCGGCGCAAGCACGGCACGCGGTATGCCGTCTTGATCGAGGAACGTCCCGGCGACGATGGCGTCGACGGGGGCCAGTGCCGGCAGCGGTCGCAGCAAGACGATCTGCGTTCCATGCAAGCGGTCCACCTTGACGGCAGCGGTGGCCCCGGCCCAGGCCAAAACGGCGGCCGTCTTGGCACGCGCCTCGGTACCGGCGTTTGCGTCGCGTCTTTGCGTAGCGATTCTCCCGAGCGTCGGCGAGACCAAGCGGATCGGCACGCCGTCGTCGACAATCGCCTCACCTTCGGGCGAGTGGATGATCTCCGCGGGAACGATTCGTCGCACGCGGCGCACCGCTTCGAGCGGTATCGCGACAGTTTGGTTGGCTAGCTCGACGATGAGCACCTCGATCGAGGCCACCGACACCGGCACGCGCAGCTCGATCGCCGTTCCGTCCCCGCGTGCGGTGCGGCCGCCGATCTTGCCGTTCAGGCGCTGCATCGCTTCACGCACCACATCCAATCCTACGCCGCGGCCAGCGAGGGGCGTGATGGCGCTCGTGGTGGAGATGCCGCCTTTGAGCAGAACCGACAGCCAATCGTCGGGGTCGAGGCCATTCGCATGGGCCGCGCTCGACCCTTTGCTCTGCGCGGCGCGCTTGACTGCGTCTATGTCGACCCCAGCGCCGTCGTCGGCACAACGGAACACGATATGGCAGCCTTGCTGCTGCATCTGCAACGTAATGTGTCCCGCGGCTGGCTTCCCGGCCATCAGCCGTTCGGCCGGCGATTCTATTCCATGTGCGACCGCGTTGCGTACGAGTTGAACCAAAGCATCTTGCACGACGTCTAGGACTTTGCCGTCGAGCCTGACCTCGCCGCCGTCGGTCACGAACTCGACCTGCTTGCCGACGCTATGGGCGCCATCGCGGGCGACGCGTTCCAGCGTGGTGAAAACATGGGAAACCGGCGTCAAGCGAAGGCGGTCGGCCGTGTCGCGCAACTGGTGCAGTTCGCGCCCCATCCGTTCCGCACTGAACATCAAGCTGCGCTCGGTGTGGGGCGGCAGCGCCCGATCGCGGCCGAGCTGTGCCAGCACGCGCCGCATCGTGCTCAGCTCGCTGCTCAACTCGTTCAAGCCTTCCAGCAAGGTGTCGACCATCGCAACATCGGAGCGCGGGGCGCGGGCCGGCGGCTCCGGTACCGCCTCCTTCGTCGCGGCACCGGGCGCCGCAGCATCGGGCGGCGCCAATCGATTCAGGTGACCTTCGATCGTATCGAGCCGCCGGAGCATGGCGTCGATCTTGTTCCGCTCGGGTGCTCCGCGCTCGCTCCGGTACGGTGCGAGATCTTCCTCGAGCGTATGGGTGAGTTCCGCAATTTCGCCGAGTTTGACCACATGCGCGGCGCCCTTGAGGGTATGGGCGAGCCGCAGCAGCCGTGCAACGAGTTCGGCGTCGTGCGGCCCCCTCTCCAGTTCCAAGACGCCGGCGCAGAGCTGGTCGAGCAGCTCGCGCGCCTCGACGCGGAAATAGCGGTACGGATCCTTGCCCATCTAGTGTCCTGTCCCGTAAGTTCTTTGATAAATGAAATTGTTCATTTGGTTGTTAGGCAAGGAGCGAGGAGGCGCCATAGCCGAAGCTATGGCAACGACGAGAGACGCCGTCCCCCAAGGGGATTTCCTTCGGGGCACATGGCGGCCAAATGGGCGATTTCATATCAAAGGAACTTGCGGGGCAGGGCACTAAGCCGCCTGCGACAAAATCAAGCGCCGCAATTCCGACGACAACCCGGCGAGTTGCGAAGCCGTCTGCAAAGTCTGGGTGGTGCTCGTCTCGGTTTCCTTCGTGGCTTGCGACACGTCCGTCACGGCGATCCGTACCTGCTCGGCGGCCGTCACCTGCTGCTTGGTGGACAGCTCGATTTCACGGGCAGCATCGGTGGTGGTGCCGACCAGTTCGGAGATTCGCTTCAAAGCGACGGCGACATCCGCGAATTGGCGTGCGCCGGCGTCGACCGCCTTGGCGCTGCTCTCGGTCGCCATCACGGTCGTATTGACGGCCCCGCGGATATCCTCGATTTGCGTGCGGATCTCCTTGGTCGAGTTCGAGACGCGATCCGCCAACTTGCGGATCTCGTCGGCCACGACCGCGAAACGCTTGCCGCTCTCGCCCGCGCCCGTGGCTTCGATGGTGGCGTTGATCGCCAGGATATTCGTTTGTTCGGCCAGTTCGGCGACGATATCGAGCACTGCGCCGATTTCCTGCGATTTGCGCCCGAGATCGAGCATGTGGTCGACGACGACGTCGACCTGCTTGCGCATGATGGCCATCGATTCCTGACCTGTTTCCACTTTGGCGTCGCCGGTCCGCGCCGCGGCCGCGGTTTGCTCCGCGACCTGAGCGACGCGTTGCGCACTTTCGGCGATTTGACGCGAAGTGGCGACCAGTTCGCTGATGGTGGTCGTGATCTCGGTCATCGCCGTCGCTTGCTCTTTGGCGCCGGATGCTTGCTGCGTGGCGGCAGCCTGCAGTTCCGCCGACGAACTTTGGACATGGCCGACGGCTGCGCCGATCTGCCGGCTGAGCGTGCGCGTCAACAAATAGGCGACGGCAATCGCGCAGACCAGCGTGCCCGCTGCAAGGGCGAGCACCAAGTCGACGGCGTTGGATGCCGTGTTCGCCGCCATGCGATTGGCCTCCGTCAGGTTGCGCTCTTCCAGCGAGACGAGGGCGCGCAACTGTTCGTCCAATTGCTGCCGCGCCGGCAGGATTTTCGTATCGAACTGGCGCAGCACCTCGTCGGTTTTGACGTGGTTGCGTACGGATGCGGCCAACGCCTCGGTGGCTTGGTGATAATCGGCGGAGGCGCGCTCTATGGTGTCGATCTGGCGGTGCGATTCATCGGTATCGGCGATCTCCTTCAAGTGAGTGAGGATAGAGACGAATTCCGCACGCGAAGTATTCAGTTTCGTCGCAAAGCGATCGTCTCCCGTCAACATATAGCCGCGCAACGCCGACACGCGTTGCTCCGAGACGGTATTGAGCCTTTCCACCTCGATCAGAATCCGCGCGTTGGTATTGATGACGTGATCCTTGCTAGCGATCGTACCGAGCAAGACGTAGATCGCGACGGCCGAAATCGCGGCGGCAAGCACGACGAGTACCCCATAACCGCCCGCCAATTTTTGCGAGAAGGTCCAATCCTTGTTCATGGCTTATCGCTCCTTTCGTCGAAGCATGGATCGCACAATCCGCGAATCGCGGACAGCGTGGACTGCAACTGGATGATCGGGCGGACCGTGGCGCCGTCACGCACTAGGTCGCGGAGATGAGGGCGCTCGGGTTGTCGCCCTCGTTCGGCGTCCGGAGAGTGGGCGACGTGTTCCGCGCCGGCCGTGAACCAGTGATCGAATGCATCGAAGGCGAAGGAGACGGGCTCGCTGTGGCGCAGCGATACGATCCAACGCGGCATCGCCGGCCGGGTCCGTGTGTAGCCCAGCATCGCGGCGAGGTCGTACACGGGACTGACGAGTCCTCGAAAGCCGACGACACCCAAGAATTCGCGCCGGTCGGAAGGTAGCGCGACGACGTGGCGATCGGCATGTAAGCCTAGGATTTCCGTGACGCGGATAGCGTAGGGATCTCCGACGACGGATACGGCGAGCAGGGTCTCGCGCGGCGGAGCTTCGGTGGGCCGTTGCGCGAACGACCGGTCGAAGGCTTCGCGCATCGAGCGCGCGATGTCGCGCGTGCCGGATTCGGAAAGGGTCATACCTGGGCTCTCATGTTGTTGCAGTGAGCACGACACATGGCGACCAGCGCCTCGCGCTTGAAGCCGCCGCCGAAGAGCAGAACACGCGAGGGATCTTCCTGCTGCAAGAGATGAGCGGCATGCGACAGCTCGCGCACGGCGGCGGCACAATCGCCTTGGCGCCGCGCGAGCAACCCCAAGTGCAGGCGGGGCATGGCAAAACTGGGGTCGAGGTAACAGGCAGCCTGATCGTGCTCGATCGCCCCGCTAACGTCGCCCGCCGCTTCTCGGCACACCGCGAGGATGTACTGCGCGCCTGTATTGAGTCCGTCGCGTGCAAGCAAGTCGCGACAAACGGATTGCGCGCTGTCCAACTCGCCGCTGTGACTGAGCGATACGGCCTTCAGCAGCAGGACGTCGGCGTCGTTGGCATGTTCGGCCGGCAGGTCCGCGATACGCCGCAGCGCCTCGCCGAAGCGCTCCGTGCGCACGCATTCGAGCGCCGATGCGAGATCGAGCGGCACCGCTGCCGTCCGGTCGAGCGTCCCTGCCGAGTCGATCTGTTTCGTCAGCGTGGAAATGCGCTCAGACGCTCGCTGAATGACTTCGATCCAACTCGTGTCGCTCGCGATCGCGGGGGCCTCCCGGGGCTCGAAGCCGGCGTCCTCGTTCGCGAGCGTCGCGGCGCTGCGTTCGTCTTTGCGACGATAGTAGAACGTATCGTGCGTATGGCACAGTTGGTAGTCATTGGACAATCCGCGCAACGTTTCCGCGTGCCCGAGGAACAGGTAGCCTCCGGGCGCGAGCGAGCGGGTGATGCGATCGATGGCGGCGCGCGCTTGCTCGGCGGAAAAATACATGAGGACGTTGCGGCAAAACGCGATTGCGAAGCGGCCCGGCTGCCAGAACGCGCGATCGCCTCGCGCCAGATTGCCGGCGCCGATGTGCACCGCGCGCCGCACGCTGGGGTCGAGCACATAGTCGTTGCCGTCGACGGCGAACCACTTGTCTCTGATCGATTTCGGCGTATCGCGCAGCGACCAGTTCGAGTACCGCCCTTGGACCGCTTTGTCGAGCGCGATCGGATTGATGTCGAATGCTGATATTTCGACGACATCCGCCGCCTCCGGAAAATGCTCGCGCACCGTTATCGCCAAGGAATAAGGCTCCTCGCCCGATGCGCAGCCGGCCGAGAGGATCCGGCACACGCTGCCTCGCGCGGCTAGTGCGCGGGGCAGGGCCACCTCCGAGAAAGCGGCGAATTGGTCGCTGTTGCGAAAAAAATAGGTCTCCGAGACAGTGAGTTCCCGTGCCAGCAGAGGCAATTCGGATTGCAGCCACGCTTCGCCGGCGAAACGATCGAGATACCGCCCCGCACTTCCATATAGCGCACAACGCGCGCGCAGCAGATGAGCCAGCGCATCCAGGCGGGCGTCGTCGATATGCAACCCGATATGGGTTGCGATCAGCGCGCGGAAACGTTCGATTTCGTGCGCGTCAGGCGCGGTGGTCATGACCTGGCACCTCCGCGTGGGCGTTGATGGCGAACCAGAGTTCATCGGAAATCAAGTGAGCGCTTTGCAAGACGACCAATAGCTGCGTATCGAGAACGCCGATTGCGGTCACGATGTCCGAATCGGATGCGTGCAGCAGATGAGGCACATCGGCGCGCAGCGTTGGCGGGACGTTGCGAATGCCGATCACTTCCTCGACCGCGAGGCAGGCCATACGCCCGTCGATCTTGACCGTGACATAGCGTGCCGGCCGTGCGCCGGAGCGGGCGCAGACCAATAGCGCGGTGTCCAGAACCGGGACGCCTTCCCCCCGGACGATTGCGATGCCGAGCACGAATGCCGGCATGTCCGCAACCTCGGTGACCGGTAATGGCCGCATGGTCTCGACGACACGAGCCAGGGGAATGGCGTACAGCAACGTATCGCTGCGGCAAATCAGAAAGCAGTCGCTGCCGACATCGTGGCCCATGATCATTCCACCGTTCTGGCTTCGACCGCCACAAGCGGCAAAATCGCGGTCAACGCGAAGCCCGAGCCGGGTGCCGTGCGAATGTCCACTTCGCCGCCTAAGAGCGTCGCGCGCTCGTTAATGCCGAGCAGCCCGAACGAACGCCGATTCGGGTGCGCGTCCTGCTCGGCGCCACAGCCGTTGTCGACGATCCGCACGATGCAATGCGGGTCCTCGCGGACGATGTCGAGCACCACTTCGGTCGCGCCGGAGTGGCGCGCGACGTTCGTCAGCGCCTCCTGCACCATGCGAAACACTTCGATTCTGCTTTGGCGGTTGAAGGCAATGGCGTCTGCGTCGATGTGGTGGACGACACGAATCCGATAACGCGCCGAAAACTCGTTTGCCAGCCACTCGATGGCCGCGATGAGCCCCAGATCGTCTAGCATGGCGGGCCGCAGGTCTGCCGCGATCCGCCGCACCGAGTCGACCAATCCGTCGATTAACGTGCACATGCCTTGCAAATCGTCGCGCAATGCCGAAGGCTTCGCGGCCGCGTCGCTCTTGTGGTCGACAAGCGTCACCGCCATCTTTAGCGCCGTCAGTTGCTGACCAAGATCGTCGTGCAACTCGCGCGCGATGCGCGCCTTTTCCTCTTCGCGAATGCTTTGATTGTGCGCAGATAGGCGCCGCAGCGCTTCACGCGAAATGCGCAGTGCCTCCTCGCTCGCGGCAAGGTCCGCGAACGCGTGGGACAAACCGAGTGCTTGTCCGATCTGAGCGCCTAGCACGCGGGCGAAGGCGAGCGCATCTTCCTGCGAAATATCGTCCGCGGGCCGGCTGCCGAGGATCGCCGCGCCGTAAGTCGCATCGGCCCACCCTACCGGTACGACGAACAACGAACTCGCCCGCATCCCGACGACGAGCGTCTGCGCAACGTCGGCCGCGATGGCGGGGGAGGGGACTGGCGTCACGTTTCCGCGCCTTGCGATCTCGCGAATGACCGCTTCCGAATCGAATACGCGCCGTACGCTTGGCATCTCAGCGTCGGAAAAACCCGTCTGGTGCTTGAACGCGAGACGCCCGTCGTTTTCCGCCAGGTAGAGCACCCCCTTCGAAATTCCCGCCATGTCCAAGCACGATGCCAATACTTCCCCTAGCACACCGTTCAGGGCGCGGTTCCTCGCCAGCGCCTCCGATACACTGGCGAGTACGGCGAGCCGCGCCGCCTGCAGGTTGGAGCGATTCACGAGGTGTGCGTTCTGTCGTACCTGGCGCTCGAGTTGCCAGAGCGCGCGCTTGGCGTGTTCGTCGTTGATTGCTTCGAGGCGATCGCCTGGCGACGGAGGCGGTGGCGTTTGCAGCGCGTTGCCGATCGCTTGCACCAACGCATCGAGCCCCTCGGTCTTCGCAACCAGCACGCTCGCGCCGACGCGTGCGGCCAGCGCACGGTCCGATTCTTCGATATACGAAGAAGAGGACAGGACGACTGGGATGTTTTCGGTGTCCTTGTCGCGGCGCAGCGCGAGGCACAGCGCGAACCCATCGATGCCGGGCATAAGGATATCGCTGACGATGGCATCCGGCCGATGCCGGCGGACCTCCTCCAGTGCGGATGCGCCGTCGGAGGCAGTCGCGACGTCGAACCCCGAGTTTGCAAGCCAGACGCGAGTCAGCTTCAACTGCATGGGATCGTCGTCGACCAAAAGAATGCGGCGGTCGCGGACCGTTACCCCGGAATTGGCCGACGTTGCAACCAGGTGGGCTCTGACGAGTTCGATGAGGTGACTCGGATCGACAGGCTTGAACAGGACAACAGCGAACCCTTCGTCCGCTGCTCGCGCCTCGTTGAGTTTGGACAAGAATCCCGACACGCAAAAGATAGGGATCGATGCGCTGCCCAATTGCCGGCGAAATGCGTGCAACAAATCCAGACCATCCATGTCTGGAAGGGCGAGATCCTGAACGATGAGATCAGGCTGGCGGTGCGAGGTAATGTCCAGCGCGGTGCTGGCATCGCCGGCCTCGATCATGGTATATCCGGCGCTCCCCAGCGCGACGCAGAACATTTTCCGCGTCGTCGGGTTATCTTCCACGATGAGAATGGTTCCGGCGGCTTTCGTAGCGGCATGTCCAGGAACGTGCGTCCCTTCCCCCTGCAGGCTATTCACATCCTCGCCCCCCGGTTTTCTCTAGGTGTCACACCCAACTACCGGCATCCGGGCCGGATCGAAGGCGATTCGACATCGCGGTCGTGCTCTTGCGTTCGTGGAAAGCAGTAGATGATCGAATCGGTGGTGTGCCTGGTCGATGCCACGCGTGCGGACAACCTACGCCATTGCCGGCAATCGTAATAAGTATAGTCAGACGTCGTCGTCTTACAAGAAAGGGGCGGCTAGTGTGGCGACGTGACGCGCGCGTTGGCGGGCCGAAAGGAGGGCCCCGTGCACGGGCCCTCGGACCGATCAAAGATGACGGGCGATCACCATGCGTTGCACTTCGCTCGTGCCTTCGTAGATTTGCGTGATGCGCGCGTCGCGATAGTGGCGCTCGACGGGGTAGTCGGCCAGGTAGCCGTACCCGCCGTGAATTTGAATCGCCTTCGAGCAGATGTCTTCGGCCGCCTCGGATGCGTAGAGCTTCGCTTGCGACGCCTCGGACAGGCAAGGCTTGCCGGCCGTGCGCAGGCGCGCGGCATGGTGCACGAGCAGCCGCGCCGCGTTCAGTCGCGTGGCCATGTCGGCCAGCATATGGGCGATCGCCTGATGCTCTTTGATGGCTTTACCGAACTGGATGCGCTCGCCGGCGTACGTTCTGGCGGCATCGAACGCCGCCCGCGCGATGCCGACGGCTTGAGCCGCGATGCCGATGCGGCCGCCCTCGAGGTTCGACAAGGCGATCTTCAGGCCTTCGCCGCGCTCCCCGAGCAGGTTCTCTTCGGGCACGGCGCAGTCTTCGAGCGTGATCGGGCAGGTATCGGACGCCCGGATGCCGAGCTTGTTCTCCGGCCGGCCGACCGTGAAGCCGGGGGTGTCCGTCGGTACGATGAACGCCGACAGCCCGCGTTTGCCGAGTTCGGGATCGGTGACGGCGAAGACGATGGCGAGGCCCGCGCGCCCGCCGTTCGTCACGAATTGCTTGCTGCCGTCGATGACCCAGCGCCCGTCTTTCAGCACGGCCCGCGTTTTCAGATTGTTGGCCTCGGAGCCGGCATGCGGTTCCGTGAGGCAAAAGGCGCCGATCGTCTTGCCGAGCGCGAGATCGCCGAGCCAGCGCGCTTGCTGCGCCGCACTACCGAATTTCAGGATCGGCCCGCAGCCGACCGAGTTGTGCACGCTCATCATCGTCGCGCAGGCAGCGCATCCGGCGGCGATTTCCTCCAAGGCCAGCGCGTAGGCGACGTAATCGGTATAGGTGCCGCCGAGTTCCGCCGGCACCATCATGCCGAGCAAGCCGAGTTCGCCCATTTGCCGGACGATGTGGGCGGGCAAGGCGCCCTCGCGGTCCCACGCGGCGGCGTGCGGCGCCAGGCATTCGATCGCGAACTGCCGTGCGGCGTCGCGGATCATGCGTTGTTCGTCGGTATAGAACTCGTCCATGGCGGTGTAAATCCGGGCGTTGGGTCAATGGATCGTGGCTAGCACGCGGCTTCGCTGCGTCCGGCGATGCGCGTTGTGCCGAATCGCCGCGAACCCGTGCCGAGCGTCGGCTTGGCGACGGCGCAAGCCCGTTTTACACTTTCGGGTTTTCGGCCATGCCGGCGCGACCGCGCCAACAGCCACATGCGTTCGGTGCATCGCGGCGCCCGAGAGCGAGCCTTTGTGCACGTGCGCAAGTGTAGGCAGGCGCATCGCGGCTTTCGATGCTCTGGCCGCTCAATCGTCGTGAGCGCATTTGCCATTGAGGCTGTCGATCGTTCGCGGCACCTGCTCCGCCCGTCGGAATCAATCATGGAAAAAGAAAAAGGGACCATCGCCGTCAGCCTCGTTGAAGAAGCCGTGCGCTGCGTGGTCCGGCGCGGGATCGATCCTGCGCCGATGCTCGAGGAAGCAGGGATATCGCCGCAATTGCTGGCCGCGCCGCAGGCACGGGTATCGTCCGCGCAGTACGGCGTGCTGTGGAGCGCCATCGGGCGTGGGCTCGACGACGAATTCTTCGGCCAAGATACGCATCCGATGCGAAGCGGCAGCTTCATCGCGATGTGCCAAGCGGCCCTGACCGCGCGCAGCGGCGCGCAGGCAATCGCGCGCGCCACGGGCTTCATGCGGCTCGTACTCGACGATCTCTCGGCGCACGTGGATGCGACGAGCGAGCGTGTGCGCCTCGTCTATCGCTTGCGCGACGGCGTGCCGGAGAAGGCAATGTTCGCCTACGCCACGCACTTCATCCTGGTGTATGGGCTCGTCTGCTGGCTCGTCGGGCGGCGGATTCCCGTGCGGACGGCGCGCTTCGCCTGCGCCGAGCCTGCCGCCGGGCACGAGTATCGCTCGATGTTTTGCGACGATTTGCGTTTCGCGGAGCGCGAGTCGTATGTCGAACTCGAGCCGTCCTTTATGACCTTGCCCGTGATCCAAACGCCGAAGTCGCTAAAGACGTTTTTGCGCAATGCGCCAGCGAGTTTCATCGTGAAGTACCGCAATCCCGATTCGTTAGGTGCGCGGGTGCGGCGAGCGCTCCGCACCCGCCCCGTGCTGGAATGGCCCGGCGCCGACGTCTTGGCGGGCGAGTTGCGTATCGCGGAGGCGACGATGCGGCGCAAGCTCAAGCGCGAGGGGGAGACCTACCAGTCGATCAAGGATGCGCTGCGCCGCGATATGGCCATCGCCGCCTTACAAAAAGGGGAGCGAACGATTGCCGATATCGCCGTCGATGTCGGCTTCGCCGAGCCCAGCGCGTTTCATCGCGCTTTCCGGAAATGGACCGGCGCTCGGCCGACGGACTATCGGCCTTTGCCTCGCGCGCAGGACAGTTAAACGATTACAACTCGCAAGGAACGCAGCTCGTTACGATTTATCGTTGTGATTCGTCAGCCGAATTTCCTATCTTGTGTGTACGAGGCACCGCAATACACGTTCGAGGCGAGAGGCAATGAACAAGGCCGTCCAACGTTTCAGTCGCGCGGGGATCGCTTGGGTCGGGTTCGGCTGGCCTTTGATCGGGTTGCTCATGCTGATCACGGCCGGCATCGGGGCGTTCGGCACGGTGAGCCTATATAACAGCGAGGCGGACGTTCAACATTCGAATGCCGTTTTCGTGGGCCTCGAGCGGTTGCTCGCGCTGGCGCGCGACGCCGAAACGGGGCAGCGCGGCTTCGTGATCACGGGGCGCGAGGAATACCTTCAGCCGTACCGCGAGGCGGAGCCGGAAATCGTCACGGAACTCGATACCTTGCAATCGCTCTTGTCTAGCGACCCGCAGCAGGTGCAGCGCTTGGAGCGCCTGCGCACGCTGCTGGACGAAAAGCATCGGGAATTGCGTACGGTGATCGACGTGCGGCGCTCGGAAGGTTTCGACGCCGCGCAGGAGATCGTCGGGAACGATACGGGCAAGATGTTCATGGATCGCGCGCGGACGATCGTCGGCGATATGGAGCAAGCAGTCGCCGCGCAACTGGCCGCGCGGCAGGCGGTAGCGCGGCGCACGCGCGATTTGGCGGTGATTGTCGGATTGGCGTCCGGCGCGCTCACGGTCTTTCTGTGCTTGTCGTTCGGATACTTGGCGCGCCGCATGCTGCATGACGCGACCGCATTGGCCGCCTCGCTGTTCGAACAAAAGGAATGGCTCGAGGTGACGCTGTCGAGCATCGGCGATGGGGTTGTGGCCACTGACATCGACGGTCGCATCGCGTTTTTCAATCGCGTCGCGCAGACGTTGACCGGTTGGCACCCGCAGGAGGCGCTCGGCCGGCCCATCGACGAAATCCTGCAGTTCGAACGAACCGACGACAGCCGTGCCGAAAACCCCGGCCTGATCGCGCTCCGCGAGCGGCGCAAGGTCGATCATTCGAACGGGAACGTGCTCGTCGGGCGGGGCGGCAAGCGAACGCACGTCGATGCGAATGGGGCCCCGACGTTCGATTCCGAAGGCCGACTCGTGGGTTCCGTGCTCGTCTTGCGCGACGTGACGGAGCGAGAGCGGGCGGAAGAGCGCTTCCGTGTGGCGGTGGAGGCAGCGCCTAATGCGATGATCATGGTCGATCACGAAGGCAAAATGACGCTCGTCAATACGCAAACGGAGCGGCTCTTCGGGTATCGGCGTCCCGAGTTGCTCGGGCAACCGATCGAAATGCTCGTTCCCGAGCGCTTTCGCGGGCACCACTTGAACTATCGCTCGTCATTCTTCGCCGCGCCGTCGGCGCGACCCATGGGTTCCGGGCGGGATCTATTCGGCTTGCGCCGGGACGGCGCGGAATTTCCGATCGAAATCGGCTTGAATCCGATCGAAACCTCCGAAGGCACGTTCGTGTTGAGTTCGATCGCCGACATTACCGAGCGCAAACGTGCGGAGCGCCAGTTGCAGCAGCGCAGCGAGGAGCTGGCCCGTTCGAACCGCGATCTCGAGCAATTCGCCTATGTCGCCTCGCACGATCTGCAAGAGCCGTTGCGTGCAGTCGCGGGACCGTTGCAGCTCTTGCAGCGGCGCTACGAGGGAAAGCTCGACGAGCGCGCCGACGAATTCATCGGCCATGCCGTTGACGGCGCGACGCGCATGCAGTCGTTGATCGACGATCTGCTCAGCTATTCGCGTGTCGGGCGGCTCGAAGATCCGAAGCAGCCTGTGCCGGTCGAGCATGCGCTGGAATTCGCCCTCAAGAACTTGGCGATCGTCATGCAAGAGACTCAAGCGCAGGTGACGCACGATCCGCTGCCGACGGTGCAGGGCATCGCGTCGCAATTGACGCTGCTCTTCCAAAACCTGATCGGCAATGCGCTCAAGTTTCGTCACAAGGCGCGGCCGGTACGGATTCATGTCGGCGCGCAGCCGGTGGGCGACGCATGGCAGATCTCGGTGGCCGACAACGGCATCGGGATCGCGGAGCAGTATTTCGAGCGCATTTTCGTGATTTTTCAACGTTTGCATACGCGCCGCGAATATCCGGGCACTGGGCTCGGGCTCGCGCTTTGCAAGCGTATCGTCGAGCACCACGGCGGAAAGATCTGGCTGGAGTCGAAGCCGGACGAGGGCACGACGTTCTTCTTTACCTTGCCCCGCGCGGCGGGTGCAGACGCAGGCTAACGCATCGCCCTAGGAGTGCCGCTCATGCTACGCGATGAAAACGGTAAGCTCGTCCATATCCTGCTTGTCGAAGACAGCCCTACCGATGTCATGCTGACTCGGGAGGCGATGGAGCAATACAAGGTCCTCAATCCGCTCGATATCGTCGAGGACGGTGTCGATGCCATGGACTACCTCAGGGGCCGCGGCAAATATGCCGGTCGCGAACCGGTTCGCCCCGGGCTCATCATTCTCGATCTCAACTTGCCGCGCATGAGCGGGCGGGAAGTGCTCTATGAACTCAAGCAAGATCCCGAACTGCGCAACATCCCCGTCGTCGTGCTGACGACGTCGAAATCGGAGGAAGACGTCGTCAAGTCGTACTGTCTCCACGCGAATTGCTACATTACGAAGCCCGTGGATTTCGCGAAATTCATCGACGTCGTCCGCAGCATCAACGAGTTTTGGTTCGGCGTCGTGACCTTGCCGCCGGTTCGCTCTTGAATACACCGTCGTCCGTCAAGATCTTGCTTGTCGAGGACAGTCCCACCGATGCACTGATCATCGGCGAGGCGCTGATCGACATCAGCGAGTTCGACCATACCCTGACGCATGCGGAGTCGCTTGCCGACGCGCTCGCGCACGCCCAGAAAACGCGCTTCGATGTCGTCTTGCTCGATCTCGGCTTGCCGGACGGCAATGGGATCGACACGTTCCGGCACTTCCGGCAGGTTACGCCCGATACGCCGGTGCTCGTCTTGACCGGGCTCGCCGATATTTCCGTGGGGCTCGTGGCGATCCAAGAGGGCGCGCAAGATTACGTGCTCAAGCGCGAGATCGAGGCGGCGCTGCTGAGCCGGGCAATACGCTATGCCATCGAGCGCCACCGCGCGCTCACCGCGCTGGCCGCGAGCGAAGAGCGGTTCCAACTGGCGGTCAGCGGGGCCAGCGCGGGTCTGTGGGATTGGAACCTGCGCACGGGGGACATGTACTTGTCGGCACATTTTCGCGAAATCGTCGGCCACGACGAAGACGAACTGCCGAACGAAATGCGTGCCCATTACGAGATCATTCATCCCGACGACGTCGAGCGCGTCATGCGTGCCCTGCGTGGGCATACGCAGGAGCGGCATCCGTACGACATCGAATACCGCGTGCGCACGCGTTCCGGGGAGTACCGCTGGGTCCAATCCCGCGCGCAAGCACTGTGGGACGCTTCGGGAACGGCGTACCGCATGGTCGGTTGGATCATGGATGTCACCGATCGGCGGCGCGCCGACGAAGCGCTGCGAGAATCGACCGAAGAGCTGCAGCGCTTGTCGGCGAACATTCAACACATTCGCGAAGAGGAAAAGACGCGGATCGCCCGCGAGTTGCACGACGACCTCGGGCAGTTGCTGACCGCGCTCAAGATCGATATGACGCACTTCGAGGCGACGATACAGGACAAGATCGACCATGCTTCGGGCGGCGCGTTGCGCAACATCTATGGGCTGATCGATCAACTCGTCGGGTCGGTGCGCCGCATCGCTGCCGATTTACGCCCGGTCATGCTCGACGATCTCGGCCCGATTCCCGCCATCGATTGGTTCATCCACGAGTTTTCCGCGCGGCACGGTATCGCTGTTCATGCTCAGCTCGATGTCAATGAAGTCGCTTTCAATCGCGACAGCGGTACCGAGGTGTTTCGGATGGTGCAAGAGGGGCTGACGAACATCGCTCGGCATTCCGGTGCAAGCGTGGCCGAAATCGAAATCGCCCGCGACGAGCCGTTCTGCATCCTCAAAATTCGCGATAACGGTCGCGGGGCGCTGCCCGATGAGAGGCGTAGCCGCAAGTCGTTCGGATTGCTCGGCATGCGCGAGCGCGCGGCGCGGCTCGGCGGAGAACTGAGCGTCGCCACGGCGCCCGGGGAAGGGTTCGCGCTTACCGTGACGTTGCCCCTCGCCGTCGTCGAGGCGCCCGACGCGGACGCTGCCGGGCCCGGCGTCGTCAAACATTGAATACGTAGCGGATTGGCATCGGTGCGGCATCGTCCCCCATATGCCCCGCACGGAATTTGCTTGCCTGCAGACAGGCAAGCACTTTCTACGGCGGTTAGTGGATGAGAGAAGTTATTTTTTCCGAGCGACGCTGCGTCAAGCGTCGCGGCGGCGTATCGAGCGAACGGCACGGGCCCAATCGGCAGTCGAATGCACGAAACGATGCGCTTGGAAGCTGGACGGCGCGCGTCGCGTGCGCGGTCCTTTGCGCCGCCATCGTCGGTCAGGCGAATGCGGCGGGAAGCCCGGCGGTGTCGGGGGCTTTTACGGCCTCCGCTGGCTCGAAGGCCGCAGCGACGCCGCCATCGAGTGCGGCCGCATCGAATCGTCGTGTCGAGCCGGAGATACCTAAACCGTCGGTATCGAAACCATCCAACGCCGCATCGGCAACGGCACCGTCGCCCGGCTCGGCCGCATCGGCCGCATCGGCCGCATCGGCAGCATCGGCAGCATCGTCCGCCGCATCCGCGGCTTCGGATGCCGCCGCCGCCGCGGCATCGGCCGCTTCCGCGGCGGTGGCCGCGGCCGCGCAGCATGCGGCCGACGTCGCCGCGCACCTGGACCCGCGCGATGCGCTCAAGCTCAGCGGCGAATTCGCGAATGCCGTCGCACGACGGCTAAGCGTACCGCCGGCCGATCAGCGCGCTTATGGCCAGCGTCTGCAGGCGGCATTGGCCGCCAAGGGTCTAGGCGCACTATCGCGCCAATATGTCGTGCTCGTCGATCGCAATCCGAACGTCCAAGCGTTGTTCATTTACTTTCGCGGGGATCCCGCCGGTGCATGGACGCTGATCGGGGCGTCGCCCGTCTCGACCGGATTGCCGGGCCGCTACGATCATTTCGTGACCCCGCTCGGCGTGTTCGAGCATACCCCTCAAAACATGGACTTTCGTGCCGAGGGCACGCTCAACGAGAACGCAATCCGCGGCTACGGCGCGCGCGATATGAGGATCTTCGATTTCGGATGGACCGATGCCTTACGCGGATGGGGTAAAGGCGGCGTCTCGCCGATGCGCTTTCAGATGCACGCGACGGATCCCGACAAACTCGAGCCTTTGCTCGGCATTCGCCATTCGAAGGGTTGCGTCAGAATTCCCGGCTCGCTCGATCGCTTCTTGGATCATTTCGGCGTACTCGACGCCGACTACCAGGCAATGACCGATGCGGGGCTCTCGCTCTGGGTGCTGCATGCCGATCGTTCGGTCACACCTTGGGCGGGCCGTTATTTGGTGGTCGTGGATTCGGGCGCGAAGTCGCGGCCGGCATGGTCGCCGCTGCCCGGACGGGAAGTGCGCTCGCGCGTGCCGGAGGGGGCGGATACGGCGGATTGAGCGACGTCCGGCGTTGGGGGGCGGCGTGGGGCGTGGGGCCGTCGCGGCGCTAGCGCATTGCGGTCGCCATCGATCAGCGACCCAGCCAGATCGCGCCCACGCCGATCAGTGCACCGCCTAAAGCACAGGCCCACAGCAAACGCCGGGTTAGACGCTGCTCGTGCCGCAGTTCGGCAAGCCAATGCGCCGATTCCTGCCGCTCATGGGGGCTGTACGCATGCAGCAAGCGCCGCACGATAAGGTTGGGTACGCGCGGTATCGCGGCAAGATGCGGCATTTCGCGCGCGAGCCGTTTGATCCAGCCGCGATGGCCGATGTCTTCGCGGGCCAACGCCTTGAGCGTGCCTTTCGCAATCTGCCAGGTGTCGATGCCCGGCGCCAGCGTGCAGGCGAGCGATTCCGCTCGTGCGAGGGCCTGGTGCGCGAGCGACAGCGCGGGCGAGACGGCGCCATCGAAGGGCTCCACGGCCGAGAGCAAGTGCTCGAGCAGCGCCGCTGGCGAACGTCTATCGCTAGGCGCGGCGAAGTGCGGCTCCGCGCGCGTGCGCAATTCGGCGCCGAGCATCTCGTCGCGCGTATCCGGCGCGACGTGGCCGGCATCGCGGTGCATGGCGGCGAGCCGCCCGTAGTCCTGATCGAATAGCGCGCAGGCTCCGTGCACGAAGAATTCGCGCTCCGGTTCCGTCAGCGTCGCCATGATCTTGCCCTCGCCGAACACCAGCCTGCCTTGCGTTCGCGGCGCGATGCTCACGCGCAGCCGTTCGGCGTCGAGCGCGGCATGAAAAAAGCCGTGCGCGAACGCTTGTTCGACGACGACTTCGACGATGCGCTGCGCCAACGCTTCGAGATCGATGCCGCGCAGGCGCAGCGCTTCGAGATCGGTCACCGGCAGCGAATCGATTCGTTCGAGGACAAGGACATGATCGGTGCTGAGTTCCCAAACGACATCGGGTACGACGACGCGCTCGTCGATGCCGAAATGCCGCGCCGTCTGCGACAAATTGGCGGCTTCGGTTCGTAAGTCGAAGCGCCGCTGCACCTGAGCGGCGAGCGATTGGGCCAAGGCGTGCAGTCCCAGTTGACGGGCCGCGGGCAGCAAGCGTTCCAACAGCCGCGCCACCCACCGCAGGACGGCGATGTCGTCGCCGATCCGTTCCACCTCCCGTACGCGCAGGAGTTTGACGGCGGTCTCCACATAACCGGCGTCCTGCCCCGGCGCGTGTTCCGCGGTGCGCAGTCTAGCGCAATGGACTTGCTCGGCAATGCCGGATTCGTGCGCGACGAGGTCGATCGAAGCGAACACGGTATCCGGCGCGCGGCCCATGGCGGCGCCGAGCGCGGCGGCGACTTCGCTAGGCGGGAGCGGCTTGACGAGGGCCGTTTCCGCCTTGGCAAGCAGGTTGAACACGTCGTGGACCGAGCGATCGAGCGTGTCGGGATGCGCCAAGGCTTGCTCGGCGAATGCTTCGATGAGCGGTCCCAACTGCGGCAGGGCGCGATGCAGCGCACCGCGCGAGCCCGGGCGGGCGTGCAGGCGCCTAGCCAAATGCACGAACCATCGCAGCCGGTCTCCTTGCGGGGCGGCCTCCCATAGCAGCGTCGCGCCGTAGCGCAGCGCGCAGAACAATAGAGCCAGACGTCGAAACGGAGTGCGCATGGGGAAAAAGTGGAGCCCGACGAAAGCGTAGCGAGTGGCCAGCGAGAAGAATGCCACGTCATGCCTCGGCACGGGCGGCAAAGCGGCGAGAAAGCAGCGACAAAGCGGCGACTAAGCGGCGACTAAGCGGCGACAAAGCGGCGACAAAGCGGCCACAACCCTCGCTGCGCATGGCCGAACCGACAACCGGCTCCCTCGCACCGGCCGCGGATTGCGGCGGCGCATCACAAGAAAAATCCAATCGACCCTAAAGTTGCGCGCACGGCTGCCGTAATGGGGGCAAGGCCCGACAGCGCTACCCGCATTTACCCACACTGGGCGCCTCGCCCGTCGTGACGGGACGCATGCCGTTGTTGTCATCCATGAGAGAGTCAACGATGTCGCACTCCGCATTCTTTAGTCGACTGCTTCCGCAAAGCGTGGCCGTCGATCTCGGCACGGCGAACACTTTGATCTACACGCGCGGGAAAGGCATCGTGCTGAACCAGCCATCGGTCGTCTGCTTTCAGAAATCGACGGATGTCGGAAAAAGCCGAGTGACGGCCGTCGGCGACCAAGCGAAGCAACTCATCGGGCGCTCGCCCGGCAACGTCGAGGCCATCCGGCCGATGCGGCACGGCGTCATCGCCAATTTCTCCGCCGCGGAGCGCATGTTCCGCGAATTCATCGATATGGCCCAACTGCGTTCGCTGTTCGGGCGCCGCGCCGAATTCACGATCTGCGTCCCCTCCAACGCCACGGCCGTAGAGCGGCGCGCGATTCGCGAGGCAGCGCTGGCTGCCGGTGCGTCGAAGGTGACGCTGATCGGGGAATCGCTCGCGGCGGCGGTCGGCGCCGGCTTGCCCGTTGCCGAGGCGCGCGGGTCGATGGTGGTGGACATCGGCGGCGGCACGACCGAGGTCGGTATCGTCTCGCTCGGCGGGGTGGCCTATCAAACGTCGGTGCGTGTCGGCGGCGATCAGTTCGATGCCGCGATCATCGGGCATATCCGTGGGGTCTACGGCGTCATCATCGGCGACCAAACCGCCGAACTCGTCAAGAAAACGATCGGCACGGCCATCGCGAACGTGCCGGACCAGCGCATGCGCGCGGTGGGCCGCAGCTTGGCCGACGGTTTGCCGCGCACGATCGAACTCTCCACCCATGACGTCGCCGAGGCGCTGGCCATGCCGCTCAAGACCGTCATCGGCGCCGTCAAGAACGCACTCGAGAACGCTCCGCCCGAACTCGTGACGGACATCGCGGATACCGGCATCGTGCTCACGGGCGGGGGGGCCTTACTGGCGCATCTCGATGAACGGCTCGCCGAGGAAACGGGGCTGGCCGTGCGCGTAGCGAACGAGCCGCTGACCTGCGCCGTGCGCGGAGCCGGTGCGGCGGCCGATTGCGTCGATTCCGCGTCCTTCCTTCAGTAGCGTTCAATAAGATTCGGCGACGCTGGCGCGCGCCGAGCGTGCCGGGCCGCCTGCGCTTGGCGGGCGGGCGTCGGCCGGTGCTCCGAGCGCGCAGCGGCATCATCGGGCGCGCCGTCCGGAGAGGCACGAGCGATTCGGGCCGGTGTTACCATCGGCGTTTGCTTATCCGCCTCAGCGCGAGCCGGCCCGCCCATGCCTTCCATTAGCCAACTCAACGTCTATCCCATCAAGTCGTGCGGCGCGATTTCGTGCGACACCGTCCGCTTGACCCCGTATGGCCTCGAGCACGACCGTAACTGGATGGTGGTCGATGGGCTAGGACGCTTCATCACGCAAAGGACGCATGCGAGCCTCGCGCGCGTTCAGCCGGCGCTGAACGGCGACACGCTCGACGTGCGCGCGCCGGGGATGTCCGCCCTAGCGTTGCCCATCGACCCCGCGGCGCTAGCCGGCGCGCGTACGATCGCGGCGAGGGTTTGGGGCGACACCGTGCCTGCGCTCGATGCGGGCGACGCCGCCGCCGGCTGGTTTTCGGATTACCTCGGTGCGCCGGTGCGGCTCGTGCGCTTCGATCCCCATGCCGAGCGCACGGCCAGCCGCGAGTGGACGGGCGAGAGCGCCGCGGCAGTGCGTTTTGCCGACGGTTTCCCGCTGCTCGTGATCGGCGAAGCTTCGCTGGGCGATCTGAACGCCCGTTTGCAGGCCAAAGGCGTCGATCCGATTCCGATGAACCGTTTCAGGCCGAATTTGGTGCTGAGCGGGATCGAAGCTTACGAAGAGGATTACACCGATACGTTGCGCATCGCGGCGGCCGACGGCGACATCGCGTTACGTATCGTCAAGCCGTGTACGCGCTGCCCGATGCCGACGATCGATCAGGCGCGCGGCACGCCCGATCCGCGCTGGCCCAACGAGCCGACCGACACGATGAGCACCTATCGGTCCGACAGCCGCATGAACGGCGCCATCACGTTCGGGCAGAACGCGATCGTGGTTTCGGGGGCGGGGAGCACGTTGACCTTGGGCCTAGCCTGCGACGTCGACTTGCGTTTCGACGCATGAGCGAGGCCGACTCGATGAATGCTCGCTCAGCCCCCGTCGGTCGCGCCGTCGCCGTCCCGGAGGACGACGTCCGCTTCGTCGACTTGGCGGGCGGGTTACGGATGCCTTACGTCGAGCGCGGCGCCGGCCCGCTCGTCGTGTTCGTGCACGGCTCGCTGTGCGATTACCGGTATTGGCAGCCGCAACTGGCGGGCCTGTCGGCGCGCTATCGCTGCGTGGCAGTGAGCCTGACGCACTATTGGCCCTTGGCCGGTTTGCCGTCTACGCTTCCCTTCAGTTGGAGTCTGCACGCGGACGAACTGGCGCAATTCCTGGCGGCGCTCGATGCGGGCCCGGCACATGTCGTGGCTCATTCGCGCGGCGGGGCGGTGGCCTATCAGTTTGCCGTGCGTCATCCGCAGCATGTGCGCACGTTGACGCTTGCCGATCCGGGCGGGCCGCTATCGATGCTCGGCCAGCCGGGATCGGTGCTGCCCGACACCGTCAATCCGCTTCGTGCACGGGCGGCGCAGCTCGTCGAGCGGGGCGAGCTGGAGGCCGGGCTGCAGTTATTCGTCGATTCCGTGAGCCGTGTCGGCTCGTGGGCCAAGAGCACGCCGGCGTTTCGGGCGATGGCGCTCGACAACGCATTGACCCTGCCGCTGCAGTTCCAAGATCCGCTGCCCGCGTACACGCGCGAATCCGCTTGGAGCCTGCGATGCCGGACGATGCTGATCGACGGAGAAAAAAGCCCGGAGCTGTTTCGGCGCAACGTGGCTATGTTGGAGGGGTGGTTGCCCGACGTGAGACGCCATACGATACGCGGTGCATCGCATGGCATGAACCTCGCGCATCCGAGTGCCTTCAATCGCCATATCGACGAATTCATTCGCGACGGCGAGTGAGCCTTGGCGTGACAGGCATCGCGTTTGCGCCGATGGGCGGTGATCCCGGGGCGAAGGGCAATCGGTTCGCCCCATTGTTTCCTTTACGCGTCGCTTCCTACAATCGAGGCAAGCGAACGGCCGCAACGTACGGGCTGGCGTTAGGCGCTAAAGAGCCAAGTGGCGAAGCGCTCGAGCGCCAGCTCCAATCGACTGGAGCAAGACGATGCTCGATACCGACACACTGACCGATACTCCCACGCAGACCGGTGCCCCGTTGCACGCGGATCCCGATGGCGTGTTCATCGCACCCGAACACCCGTATATCGCGCGCACGAGCCAATACGTGCTCAAGTCGGGGGACACGTTTGTCGTCAACGATCCGCTCGGGGACATCAACGGTGTCGACGACGGGCTGTTCGTCAACGACACGCGCATGCTGTCGCAATTGCGCTTGACCTTCGGCGGGCGGGCGCCTTCCCTGCTGTCCGGCAACGTCAGCAGCGACAACACGTCGTTTACGGCGCATTTGACGAATCGTCCGCTGCCGCCGCTCGGCGGAGAAGGCACGCCCGAAGGCGCGATCCATGTGGAGCGCATGCGCGTCCTATGCGGGACCGTGCTCTACGAAGCGATCTCGTTGACGAATTACGGCTTCAGCGATGCCGTCGTGCCGCTGTCGATTTCCTTCGCCAGCGATTTCAAGGACATGTTCGAGGTGCGCGGCCTGAAGCGTACCCAGCACGGCAGCGTCGAGCCGACCCGAGTCGGGCGGGACGACGTCAAGCTCGCCTATGTCGGGCTCGATCACGTGCGTCGGCATGTCGATATTGCGTTCGCACCGGCGCCTGACCATCTGTTCGAGGATCGTGCAGACTATACGGTCGAGCTGCCTGCGCATGCATGCGTCTCGATCTATCTCTCCGTCGCGGCGCATACGCATGCGGTGTCGGCTGCGCAGGGCACCGAGCCGCTTGGCGTCCAGATTGCCCAACCGCCCCATAGCTCGCATCCCGCGCACTTGACGCAGATCGACGCCGCGCCGCCGCGCGTCGGACGGGCCGCGGTGCGTGCCGCGCTGGCCAACGCGCATTTATCGATGCGCGAACGTCGCCGCGCGACCGCCCGGCTGCGTTCGAGCAACCCGCTGTTCAACGCTTGGCTCGACCGTTCGTTCGCCGACCTGAGTTTGCTGACAACGGACTTGCCCACGGGCCCGTATCCCTATGCGGGCATCCCTTGGTTCTCGACGCCGTTCGGGCGCGATGCCGTGATTACCTCGCTGCAGACGTTGTGGCTGCAGCCTTGGCTTGCGCGCGGCGTGCTGCGCTTTCTGGCCGAGCACCAGGCGCGCGAGGACTCGAAGTTTCGCGATGCGGCCACCGGCAAGATCATGCACGAGATGCGCAAGAGCGAGATGGCGGCGACGGGCGAGGTGCCGTTCGCGCTGTACTACGGCGGCGTCGATACCACGCCGCTGTTCATCGTGCTGGCGGGCGCGTACGCGCAGCGCACCGGCGATGATGCGCTGATCGCGCAATTGTGGCCGGCGCTCGAACGGGCGGCGCAATGGGTGGCAAAAGTGTGCGACAAGAATCGCCATGGCTTGCTCGACTACCAATGCGAATCGGACCGCGGCTTGGCGAACCAAGGATGGAAGGACAGTCACGATTCGGTGTTTCACGCGGACGGACGCTTTCCCGACGGCCCGATCGCGCTCGTCGAAGTGCAGGCGTATGCCTGCGCGGCATTCGACACGATGGCGCGGTTCGCCACGCAGCGAGGGTTGATCGAAGACGCCGCTCGCTATGCGGCGCGCTCGACGGCACTGCGCGAGCGCGTGGAGGCGCTGTTCTGGATGCCCGAGGCCGACTTTTACGGGATCGCGCTCGACGGGCATGGCGAACTGTGCCGCGTGCTCGCCTCGAATGCCGGCCATTTGCTGGCGTTCGGGTTACCCACGCGCGCGCGCGGCGAAGCCGTCGCCCGGCATCTGCAATCGACGCTCTTTCACACCGGGTGGGGCGTACGGACGCTTGCCGCGGGGCAAGCCCGCTTCAACCCGATGGCCTATCACAATGGCTCGGTGTGGCCGCACGACAACGCGCTGTGCGCGCGCGGGCTGGCGCGCTACGGCAACAAGCCGGCGGCCGTGCATTTGCTGCAGGCGCTGTTCGAGGCCGCGGTCAGCTTCGACATGCGGCTGCCCGAGCTGTTCTGCGGATTGGGGCGCCGGGGCGGCGAGCCGCCGACAGCCTATCCGGTCGCTTGTCTGCCGCAGGCATGGGCGGCGGGCGCGCCTTTCATGATGCTGGAGGCGTGCTTGGGCGTCACGGTGGACGCCGAGCGCGGCGAAGTGCGCATCGATCAGCCGGCCTTGCCCGCGGGCATCGATTGGCTCGAAGTGCGCAATTTGCGCGTGGGCGAGGGGACCGTCTCGATGACGTTCAGGCGCGTCGGAGAGAAGGTCGTTCCCTCCACCGATAGCGGCAACGTGCGAGTCGTGGCGATGCTGTGATCGGCCGCGCACCGTCTCGCGCGGTGGGCGGGCCTGCGCCCGCTCGGCGCGAGAACAGCGCGAAAATATCAGCGGAACTTGAATCGATCGCCTTCGAGCTTCGACGCCCCGGTGTCGTGCGACACCGCTTTCTGTTGCCACTTCGGGATGAAATCGGGTCCGTAGATGACGGGTGTCATGCGGCTGCCCGAATGCGCATTGTCGTTTTTGACGCGCAGCATGTTGAAACCGTCTTGCGTCATAGTGCCGGATAGCAACGGATTCGCCGCGGGCAGCGCGGTGTCTTCGGTCGCGTGGGCGGCGAGGGGAAGGGCGCCGGCCAAGCAGGCAACGGCGAGCGATGCAATCAGTGGATGAGACATGGCGGGACCTCATCTTCATGAAGGAAAGAACGGTTGCCGTCGTGCGGCAGTAGCGCCAAGGTGCGGTGGGGCGGGTGGACGATGACCTCCCGAGCATCCGCCGATGCAAACCGGCGCGCCTGAGAAATTTAAGCAGCGATGCTTAAAAATGGCTTAAAACTTCTCGGCGTAGCGTTTGTAGTGTGCGCCAGCGCGGCGAAGTCCGTTTTGTTTATTTCGTCTGTTTCGTCTGTTGCGTTTAGATGGGGCCGAGCGTATCATGGCTGCGTCGCTAGGAGCTTCCCATGACCACTGCTACTCCTGATCGCATTCAATTGACGGATGACCAGGCCGCGCTGCTTGCGAGTGCCAGCCGCCTGATGGGCGAAGCGCTCGATCACTCGCGCGCCGCGCGCGTGGCGCTAGTGGAAGAGGGCGAACACGGCGATGTGGCGCGCATCGACGTTCCACCCGCGACCTTGCGGGTGCTCTCCAAGATATTGGCCATGATGGCGAGCCAGCAGACTTTCCTGTTGTATCCGGCCGACACCGAACTAACCACGGGGCAGGCGGCGGACATGCTCGGGGTGTCGCGTCCCTATCTGATTGCGCGGCTTGAGGCCGGCGAACTACCGTTTCGGAAGGTTGGGCGGCATCGCCGCATTCGGATGGAAGACGTCCTCGCGTACAAAGCGACCATGCAGGTGCAACGCAAGGCGGCGCTGGACGAACTGGTCGCACACAGCGAAGCCCTCGGCGGATACGACTTGTGAGGCTGGCGTTCGACCGTTTCACCGTCGTGCTCGATGCGTGTGTGCTCTTCCCGATGTTCACGCGTGACGTGTTGCTCACGCTGGCCGATCACGGCTTCTACAACCCGAAGTGGTCGGATAAGATCCACGCGGAATGGACTTCGAATCTTGTCTTTCGTCTGCGAGCCAGCGGCGCGGTCGACGATCCTAACGTGCGGATCGACGCAGTCCGATCTGCGATGGATCGGGCGTTTCCCGACGCATTGATCCGCAACGTACCACCTGATTCCGGAGCCGTATTGCCGGTGGATCCTAAAGACCGTCACGTCGCGATGGCGGCAATTGCTGCTCGCGCGGACGCAATCGTAACGTTTAACCTGAACTGAAGGATTTCGCTGACAAGCACCTGCGCCGCGAGCTTTCGATCGAGGTTCTTCATCCAGACGTATTCGTGCGCGACCTCATCGATCTCAATGAAACGCGTGCAGCCGGCGCATTTCGCGAGTTGCGCGCACGCAAGCGCCAGCCGCCTTGGGAGGTCGACGAGCTAATCGAGCGCGCGCGGCGCGCCGGTCTTTTAGAGACAGCGGCTTGGCTTGAAGGAGAGGACGTTCGCCGACTTCTTTAACTCCGTCAATGGAATCGCGTGCCAACTACATCTGCCATGGCTCGCGATTTCAATCAGTGGGGTGGGAAAACATGTTGTCTTGCCGAATGCGGTGGTATGTCCTCGAGACATCTCGCCTCCTGCGCCGGTATTGGCAGGCGCTGTTGTTGTCGGTGATGCTATTGCTGCCCGCGATGCCCGTATTTGCGCAGACGCAAATTTTGGGTGCGCCCGTGCTCGAAGCCGTCGTGCCTTCGCGCGGCGTGGAGTGGCAGCTTGTTTGGGTGCACATGCTCGAAGCGATCGGCGTGCTATGGGTGTTGGCGCAACGAACCGCGATCGGCGGCGGGGCGTTTGGCGCCTTCGTCAGGTCGTTGCCTATCGCCGATGGCCGACGCCGCGCCGTCGATATTGCGATGGTGCTCATGGCGAGTACGCCGCTGTTGCTGCCGGTGCTCGCCGCTGCGATTGCGCTGGCCTTTCTGCCGCAGAAGCTGGGCAACTACCTGTTCGTTCTCGATCTCACCTTAATCACGCTTGGATGGCAGTTGACGGTGCTCTCGTGGGGTACCCGGAACGCTGCACCATTGATTGTGGCCAATGTCGTCCTCGTCGGCGCGTCGCAGGCGGGCGAGCCGATCCGGCCGGCGCTGCTGTTGATTCCATTGGTGCTCGCGGCATGGGCGATTGCGCATACGCCGAGCGCATCGGTTTCTCGGCGATCGGTAGGGTTGAGGGCATTCGCGCGTCGCGCGACGAGTTGGACGCAGGCGCGGTTCGAGTTTGGACTGTCGCCGCTGATGAAGCTGCAAATTGGCATCGTGCGGGATCGTGCGGCAGCGGCGTTCGGCCGATATCTCACGATGGGTTCCGTCGCGGCGTCCACGTGCTTTTTGCTCAAGCTTTGGGGTTACGATGCGCGCGTCGTTCCGTTGACGCTGATATCGCAGGCTGCGATTGCCTTGATCGCTGCCGCGACCTATCGCGATTTGCGGGCGGCTCATCTTCGGGCCGCTCATTTCACGTTTTCTCTGCCCGTGGCATCGACGACCGTGGTGTGCGCCGATATGCTGACCGTCGCTGCGCTCGCGCTGCCATTCGCGTCTATTGCGCCCCTGCTGCTTGTGGCTCATGGCGTTCTGACGGGGTGGACGACGGGGGCGCTGTTATTCTCGGGCGCTCCGCTGGTTGTCGCGCTGTATTTTCCGCAACGCTATGCGCCTCGACAATCCATCGTGCTCGGGGTGGTGTTGGCCACGATGTGGGTGGCTCTGGCTTGGCAAATTTTTGTGTGAACGACTTCTCTATGCTTCGATTCGAAAACCTTGCGAAACGTTACGGCGACCGCGTTGTTTTTCAGGGGCTGCAACATGCCTCCGGTCCCGGGTGCATCGCGCTGTGCGACGAGAACGGTAGTGGCAAGTCCACGTTGCTCGGTGTGCTGGCGGGCGCGGTCGATGCCGACGAAGGGGAGGTGTGGCTGGGCGGGCATTCGCTGCGCAGCGCGCCGCTTGAAGCCAAATCGGCGTTGGCGTATGTGCCGGACGATTGCATGGCCTATCCGTTCATGACGGGCCGGGCGCTGCTCGAGCTGGTGGCGTCGACGAAGAAGACCACCGTGGGCGCTGCCACGCTCGAGCTTGCCGAACGCTTCGGGCTCAATCCGCATTGGGAGAAGCGCTTCGAGCAGATGTCCTTAGGGACTCGCAAGAAGATATTTTTGGCGGCGACCACGCTCGGGGATCCCGCGGTCGTTATTGCCGACGAGCCGGCCAATGGACTCGATGCCGCCGGGCGCGCGGTGTTGATCGAGCTGTTCAAGAACTTGGCTAAGGATCGTGTGGTGTTCTTTTCGAGTCACGATATGGCCGTCGTGCGGGCTTGCGAGGCTAGGGTGGTGGGGTTTGGGGATCTTGCTCGAGCAATGCCTTGAGTCTATTCGGGTCGCGCGCGCCCCATTGAAATATCCGTCGCGGCGCGGCGACAGTATTTCAGAATATTACCGAATTGTCGCCACGTCGCTTGGGTCATATCGCTCTTATGCTGGATTTACTTAATTCGAGTGGAATCGATCTCATCTGTTCGCCGGTTCATTCCTTTATGCCGCTTTAACCGCGAGCATTCGCATCCGCGAGAGGTTGTGAGTCGCCTGTGTCGTTGCCGCGGCAAGGCACGACGAATCCGTCCGTGTGGCAGTTTTTTGCGGGGCCGACGAGGTTTCTGGCTGCCAACGGCCACGAGGATCCGTTGACAAAACTATAATCGGACGGTTATAAATGGCGCACCGCATAACTGCTTGGTTATGAAATGCTGACGATCAGCCAGGCTGATATCGTCCTTCGCGTACCGGTCTGTCTTCGATCGGGTTGCTCGAGGAGTGAGTAGACCGTGCATGTGTAGAACAAGTCATACGGGCGGTGCGAGCGTTAGCGTATCAAAGGCTGGTGGCGTGTCGTAAGGCGTAGGGAGCGCGCCGGCAGGCAGGCGTGATATCCGCGGTCGCCGGGCTGCCTTAAGAAGGGAATAAAAACTTAAACGAGGGTAAGCGGCGCGACCATTCAGTGGTTTGGCCCTTACGATTGCATGGCCGAATCAGACCAAGAAACGTCGCTCGCCGAAGATCCGGGTCTAACCGCGCTCGTCTTAATCGCGCGCTTTCATGGCGTTGCCGCGGATGCAAGCCAATTGCGGCATACCGCCGCGATGAAATCGAATTCATTCGACGAACGCGAGTTATTGCTTGCGGCGCGTTCGCTTGGACTAAAAGCTCGTAAGGTCACCGTAACGGCCGCGCGTTTGGCCAAAACGCCTTTTCCAGCGCTTGTACTCGATAAGGACGGCCGGCACTTTATTTTGGCAGGGTGCTCAGCCGACAAGGCGCTCGTGGTCGAGGCCGGGCAAAGCGCTCCTGCCACGACGACGCCAAGCGAAGTGATGTCGCGCTGCGATGGGCAGCTTCTCTTGTTCGCATCGCGCGCCTCGCTGTCCGGCGAGCTAGCTCGATTCGACTTTTCTTGGTTCATTCCAGCCGTCGTCAAATATCGGCGTCTGCTGTTGGAGGTGTTGCTCGTATCGGCCGTACTGCAACTGTTCGGCCTCGTCTCGCCGCTGATGTTTCAAGTGGTGATGGACAAGGTGCTTGTCAACCGCGCGTTCAATACGCTCAATGTCGTTTGCATTGCCCTGTTCGTCAGCTCCACCTTCGAGATATTGCTCACGGGACTGCGCAACTACGTCTTCTCGCATACGGCGAACCGGATCGACGTTGAGCTGGGCGCAAGGCTCTTCCGGCATCTTCTGGCACTACCGCTTGCGTATTTCGGTTCGCGACGCGTGGGCGACACCGTTGCCCGCGTGCGCGAACTCGAAAACATTCGCAGCTTCCTGACGGGTCAGGCGTTGACGGCCGTCATCGATCTGCTTTTTTCGTTCATCTTCTTCGCGGTGATGTTCACGTACAGCGTATGGCTCACGATCGTCGTGATCGTTTCGCTGCCCGTGTATGCGGCTGTTTCGATCACGCTCAATCCCGTCTTGCGTCAGCGCCTGAACGAGAAGTTCGCACGCAGCGCCGATAACCAGTCGTTCCTTGTGGAAGCGGTGTCTGCTGCCGAAACGGTTAAATCGATGGCCGTCGAGCCGCAATTCACGCGTCGCTGGGATACGCAGCTTGCCGCTTATGTGGCCGCCGGATTTCGCGTAACCTCGCTCGGCGTCGTCGGCCAACAGTTGATTCAATACGTCGGCAAGCTTGTCACGCTTGTCACGCTCTATCTCGGCGCGAAGCTCGTGATCGACGGCAAGCTCTCCGTCGGCGAACTGATCGCATTCAACATGATGTCGCAGCGCGTCGCCGCCCCCGTCCTGCGGCTCGCGCAGTTATGGCAGGACTTCCAGCAGATCGGTATCTCGATGGGGCGGCTCGGCGATATCCTCAATACGCGCACCGAGCTGCCGCAAAGCCGTCAGGCGTTGCCGGCGGTCAAAGGGGAGATCGGCTTGCAGAACATCCGCTTTCGCTACCGTCCCGACGGCCCCCCGATTCTGGATGACGTCTCGCTCGACATACGCGCCGGGCAGATCATCGGCATCGTCGGCCGTTCGGGCTCGGGCAAGAGCACGCTGACGAAGTTGCTGCAGCGGCTCTACATCCCCGAGCAGGGGCGCGTCTCCATCGACGGCATCGATCTCGCGCTTGCGGATCCGGCCTGGCTGCGCCGCCAGATCGGCGTCGTGCTGCAGGAAAACCGATTATTCAATCGAACGATTCGCGAAAACATCGCCGTCACGGATCCGGGTACGCCGCTCGAAGCGGTGATCCGCGCAGCGCAGCTCGCGGGCGCGCACGAATTCATCTCGGAGATGCCCGAGGGTTACGACACCGTCGTCGGCGAGCACGGCTCCAACTTGTCGGGGGGGCAACGGCAGCGCATTGCGATTGCGCGCGCACTCGTGACGAACCCGCGCATTCTGATCTTCGACGAAGCCACGAGCGCGCTCGATTTCGAGACGGAACGCATCATCCAGCAGAACATGCGTGCGATGTGCGCGGGGCGTACGGTCATCATCATCGCGCATCGGCTCACCGCGGTTCGCCATGCCGACCAAATCATCGCGATGGACAAGGGGCGCATCGTCGAGCGCGGCAAGCATGAGCAACTCATCGAGCAAGCTGGGTACTACGCACATCTGATTTCTCTTCAGAACGCCTAGGCGGAAAGCGTGCAAATGAAATCGTTGAGAGTGCAGGCGCTAACCGATCTGTTGCGTCGCTACGGCGCCGTCTGGAAGGCGGCATGGGGGATTCGCCGTCAGCTCGAGGGGCCGCCGCGGCTCGCACACGAACTCGCGTTCTTGCCGGCCAATCTCGAGCTAGCCGAGACACCGGTGCATCCTGCGCCAAAGTGGGCGATGCGGATCATCGTGACGCTGGCATTGCTTGCCGTCTTGATCGCCGCATTGGGTCAGCTCGATATCGTCGCTGTTGCCAAAGGCAAGCTGATTCCAGACGAGCGCGTGAAAATCATCCAGCCGGCGGTCACCGGCGTGGTCAGGCGCATCCTCGTGCACGATGGTCAACGCGTTAGCGCCGGACAATTGCTGATCGAACTCGACCCGACACAGTCGGCTGCCGATTCGAGCAAGGCGAAGGCCGCGAAGCTCGATGCCGCGCTTGCGATCGCCCGGGCGCAAGCGCTGCTCAAGGCGCAAGCGGGCGGCGGTGACCCCTTGCTTGCGCAGGTGGATGGCGCGTCTAGCCAGGAGATGGACGAAGCGCAGCACTTCGCCGATGGCGTTTATCGAGCTTATGAGGACAAGGTTGCCAGCTCGCGGGCGGAATTGAGCAAGCGCGAAGCCGAGCTTGCCACGACGCACGAGCAAATCGCCAGCTTGGAGGCGACGGCGCCACTCGCGCGAGAACAGGCGAATCAATACCGACTGCTCGCGAAAGACAAGTACGTGGCGCAGACGGACTACCTGGACAAGGAACAGGCGGCGCTGCAAAAGGAGCACGACTTGGCGGCGCAGGAAAGCCATGCCCACGAACTGACGGCGGGCATCGCAGAGCAGCGCGCCGATATCGCGGCAACGATGTCGGAGTTTCGCCGCGCACAACTCGACGACCTCGACAAAGCCACGCAGCAGCTTCAGCAGAGCAGCAACGATGAAACGAAGGCCGTCACCCGCCAACGGCTCATGAGCCTATCGAGTCCAGTTTCGGGCACCGTGCAGCAACTGGCCGTCCATACGCTTGGGGGCGTCGTGACCACGGCGCAATCATTGATGGAAATCGTGCCGGACGACTCCGTTGAAGTCGAAGCCAACATCGAGAACAAGGACATCGGCTTCGTGAAGGTCGGGCAGACGGCTGTCGTGAAGATCGAAGCGTTTCCCTACACGCGCTACGGCTACCTGACGGGCAAGGTCGTCGAGGTGCCGAACGATGCGGTTCAGGACAAGAAGCTTGGATTGACGTTCGTCGCACGCATTCGCTTATCGACGAACCGGATCTTGGCTAACGATCAATGGATCAACCTGACCCCCGGCATGGAGGTGACGGCCGAGATCAAAACCGGCAAGCGCAGCGTCGCGCATTACTTTCTCGATCCGGTGATTCAGACAGGCGAGGAGAGTTTGCGTGAACGGTAATCGTTGGCCGTCCATGCTGATACGGGCGCGATGGGTGGTCGCTTACTCGATAGGGATGAGACTGCTCTGTATCGCAGGGCCTGCGCACGCTTTTGATCCACTGTTTGCCGAGCGGGCGATTCCAGCCACGCCGGCTGCGTTGATGAAAGGCGACGCAGTGACCGGGACGTGCGTGTTCGGTGCGATACAGACTCCGCTTCGATTGCCGGAAGCCGTCGAGCGCGCGCTTTGCAACAATCCCCAGACTCGCCAAGCCTGGACCGACGTGAAGGCCGCCGCGGCTGCGGTCGGCAAGGGCCGTTCGGCCTACTTGCCGCAGGTCACCGGCAATTGGCAAGGGACGCGCGATGAGACGAAGGAAGCCATTAGCGGTTTGTCGCAGTTCGATTCGACCTATCGAAACAGCGCGCTTCGCAATGAAAGCGTCTCGCTGAGTTGGGTGCTCTACGACTTCGGCGGACGTAAAGCCGCGCTCGCCAATGCCAATGCGTTACTCGTTGCAGCCCGCGCCACCGAGGACGCGACGCTGCAATCCGCATTCGCGACCGTTGCCAAGGACTACTACGCCGCGCAATCGACACAAGGCGCATTGGTTGCGGCGAAGGAAGTCGAAGCGACAGCCGCCGACAGCCTGAAGGCGGCCACGATGCGTGTCGATCATGGTGCCGCGCCGATCACCGATGAACTGCAGGCGCGGACATCGTGGGCCAACGCCGTTGTCGAGCGCACGAAGGCCGAGCGCGATTGGCAAACGGCACTGGGGACACTCGCCGCGGATATGAATGCCGAGCCGTACGCGACGATCGTGTTGCCGGACGTGGCTGACGGCGTGGCGCCGGACAATGCGTTCGACGAATCGGTGGCCGATTTGATCGGCGACGCAAAGCGATTTCATCCGAGTGTCGCGGCCGCCGAGGCAGAGCTCGAAGCGGCGCAGGCGAAAGTGCGGCAAACGAGCGCCGAGGGCATGCCGACGGTCAGCTTGGTCGCCAAATACAGTTGGAACAATCAGCCGACGACGTTGGAACTCGGCGTGCCGCAGGTGCCAGCAACGACGCGCGAATGGTACCTCGGCATTCAGGTGACGATCCCGTTCTTCGAGGGCTTCGGCCGCACGTATGACGTTCATCGAGCGCAGGCCGAGGCGGAAAAGCAGGGCGACGTGCTGGACGAAGCACGACGGCAAGTGGGACTCGATGTGTGGACGAGTTACCAAGCGCTGCAGGCGGCCGGCAAGAATGTGACGAACAGCGCGACGCTGCTCGATGTCGCGCAACAGTCGTACGCGGCGGCGCAACGCCGATATCAGATCGGCGTTGGCAGCATCCTCGAATTGCTCAACGCGCAGTCGGCGCTGGCCGAGGCGAAGCGGCAGCGGATTCAAGCGCTGACGGATTGGAGGTCGGAGCGGTTGCAGTTGGCCGCGAAGCTGGGGCGGTTGGGGATGTGGGATGTTTTGCCGGGTTAATGATGAGGCGAGCTATGGGCATGTTTCCAAACGTGACTTCGATGCGAGTTTTTGCAGAACGGTCTTGTTGATGTTGTCGGCGATGGCATAAATGGTTTCGATAACCGTTCGTATTTTAATTTGCGATTATGTTAAAAACAAACTTGTTGCCAATTTCATGCGCGAGCACGTTGATATTTGTCACTGGACTTTTGGCGTTCGGTTGCTCTCCATTCATGATGAATTATGTTGGAATTTGCGCAGCTTTTTTTTCAATAGGCACGGTTTGCTCTGTGTTTGTATTTGCTGCGGCGGTCATCGCGAAAATTGGTTCTGGTGCCAGAGGGGTCGCCTTGGTTGTGATGTGGGTATTTCTATTGATTGGATATTTCGTTGAGCTTCGTCACATTTTGGCAAATGTTTGTCTTAAATGAGAGGATATCATGGGCACATTGGAAGGATTGGCGCCGTTTATCAACGGAAGTGGATATGCATTCGGCTCGGTGGATGGTCTTGCAAGTGTGCAGTCGGCAGCAGCGGATCTTAGCAAGAACCCGGGCGACCCCGGCCTGCAGGCAGCATATAACGCGGCATATTGGAATGCTGTTGCCGCCGAGACCGCATTGATACCGGGTGTCGGCGCTGTTTATGCGTCGAAAGCATTCGCAGCAGATCTGGTGAGCATATCGGTAAATAAGATAAGCCCGCTTTCGGAGGAAGGTGCTGGCGCCTATGTCTCATTGATGAGCAATTTTGCCATCATGCTGTCGCAAGGCGTTGCGGTAAGTGCGGTTGTCGGCGGTGCTCCGATGACCATCGCTATTGCGGGAACGACATTCGTCGCCTCAGAGTTGGTCGATTTTGCGAGCGCTATTCTGACTACTGCTGGAGTTTACATCGACAAGGCCACAATCGGAAATTATCTTGCGCAAGGTACTAGTGCGGCGGGGATCAATCCGAATGCGGATGGATCATACAATGTATCGAATACTGGTAACTCGTCATTGAATATCGGTTTCAATGGCATTATGCCACAATCCACGTTTACTATGAACACCGTCGATATCCAGGCCGGCAACGCGCTTTACGTGCCGACCGTCGACATCAACGGCAATATCACGGGATTCACTGCGCGGGTGCCGACGGACGTCTATCAATACGGCAACGGGACGGCAGGAGCGAATTTCGGCAACGACGCGTCGGTCGCGACGAATGTAACGGATATCCCGAATTCACCGGCGGGCGCATCCCCCACCGCCGTATGGAACGTTCCCAATGTGAACGGTACTTCCAATAACGCTGTCGTTGTTCAATATTCAGACGGTACTTTTGGCTCACTAAGCGGCAGTGTAGGTAACTACACCGTGCAAATGAAAAACGTCGGCGCCCCGCTGCCCGGCCAGTCCAATGAAGTCAGCATGACCGATGACAACGGTCAAATTTCCGCGTCAATTAACGGCAGTGGCGCAACGCTAGATGCCAGCAACTGCGCAGTCAACCTCAGCGACGGTACAAGTGCGACTCTGGACGGCTCGAATCTCCAGGTGACTGCGCTCTCCGGCTCCGCCTTCACACTGAATGGTACAAATGATCAGGTCAGTGCATCCGGCGCCACTATGACGTTGGCAATGAACGCTAACGCCGATATCGTCGGCAACAACAACGTTGTTACCGATGTTTCGGGCTCCGCCGACGTGAGCGGATCGCACAACGATGTAAGCGTGTCGGGCGCAGGCGCAAGTGCCAGTGTGAACGGTGGCGACAACGACGTCTCCGTGTCGAGCAATGCATCGGGCAGCACGATCGCGTTTGGCGGCACCGGTACGGGTGCCGATACCCTTAGCGTCGCATCCGGCGCAACAGGCGTAACGGCGCAATTGGGCCTCTCTACCTCGACGCTCGATCTCGCCAGCGACACCAGCGTGGCGATCGACAGTGTTAACGGCGGCGGTACCGTGGTCGGCACGACGGGCGATAGCGCCACGCTCTCCGGCAAAAACATCACGCTCGATGCGACCGCGGGCCAATATACTTTCACAGGCACCGGCGGCACTGCCGACGCCTCGAACAGCACCATCGACATAACGACCGGCGGCAGCCTGAACCTCGCAGGCAGCGGAGACACGGTCGCATTGCGAGATGGCTCGACAGTTACCGTGGGACACAACTTCAGCGACACGATCGAAAACGACGCCAACGGGCAGACGATTTCAATCGACAACGGAGACCTCACGCTATCGGGCAGCACACAAGCGTGGTCCGCTGGGGTGTCCGACACCGTTGCCGTCGCCGCGAACGGCTCTGCCATCGCGACCGCGTACGACAGTGCGACCGACTCGAATCTGACGACCGTGGTCGATACCGCCGCGAACGGCGGCATTAGCCAAATCGCGACGACGACCGCGGGCTCGAGTTCGGACATCTACGACACGACGATCACCAATGGCTCGGACAAGGTGCTGGAGACGGAAACGAGCGTGTTGTCCAACGACGCGTTGCAGTTGCAAAGCGAGTCGACGTACAACCTGAATGGCCAGTTGACGCAGACCGCGAGCTACGACGATGGGGTGCTAGCGCAAACGAACGACTACGCCTACGTCTACGGCACGAACGGCGCACTGAACGCGATCGACATCAGCAGCTACAACGGCAGCAATGTGCTGCAGCAAACCGAGAGCATGCAGTACGACGCGAGCGGTCAGGACGACGAAAACGTGATCGACTACGCAAGCGGCGGCTCTCAGATTCAGCAGCTCACCGGCCTGCCGAGCAATCTGTCGCAGATCGACGAAAACTTCAGCGGCACGGATGGCGCGGGCACGGAGACCGCGATGATTATCGACTATGCCGCCGGCGGTTCGCGGGAGCAGTTACTGGGCGATTTGCCGAGCGGCACGATGGGTTCCTTCGAATATTTCGATGGTGCCAACGCGACGGGTACCGAAAGCGCGACTCTAACAAGCTTAACGAACGGCGAGTACGACTATCAAGTTCTATCGTCGACCACCCTGCAAATCGGTGCAAGCATAAACTCATCGGTGCAGTCGACCAGTACCACTGGCGCGACGCTGGACGTGGGCGCCGGAGCGACGCTATCGGTCACCGGAAACGACATGGCGGTAAACGCGACGGGCGGCACTTCGATTACAGCCCAGGGCAACGGCGACACGATCATCGGAGCGAACGACGACACCGTCAGCATCGCAGGCACGGACGATAGCGTCACGGCGGGCAGCGGTAGTGCGATCAGCGTTGCGGGCCAGGACGATACGTTGACGGCCTCGGGCAGTTCGATCGCCTTTGGTGCCGACAGCCAGGCTACGGTCACCGGAACAGGCGATAGCTTCACGGTTGCATCGGGCGCTGTCATCGACCTGGGCAATGCCTCTATTACGGCAACCGGAACTAACGACGTGACGATCGACGGCTCGGTCACGTCGAGCGACGTGCTCGACCTGAGCAACGACACCATTTCAATTGGCGCTGACAGTAGCGTGTCGATCGATGGTTCGCACGATAACATTCTCGGTTCCGAGAATGACTCGTTCACGATCAATGGCAGCGATAACACGACATCCTCAGGCAGCGGTAGCGTGATCAGCATCGCAGGCCAGGATGAATCGGTGACGGTGGCGGCGGACAACAACCTAACGATGTCCGGTTCCGATGACACTGTCGTCGGTGCGACAAACGACACGCTCACGATCGACGGCAGCGGCGATAGCACGACAACGGGAAGCGGTGGGGTGGTCAGCATCGCAGGGCAGGATGATACCGTGACGGCATCGAGCAGCACGGTCGACGTTGCATCCGGTGGTCAGGCGCAGATCGACGGCTCCGGTGACAACATCACGGGTGGTACCGGCAGCGCACTCGCGGTGGATGGCCAAAGCGATTCGATCTCGGCTTCGGGAAGTTCGCTTGAGTTCAATGCCAACACCCAAGCGACCGTCACCGGAACAGGCGATAGCTTCACGGTCGCCTCGGGCGATGCAATTGGATTGGGCGGCGGTGCCAGCATTACCGCAACCACCAACAGTAGCGTAACAATCGACGGTGCGTTCGCGTCGGGCGATGTACTCGACTTGAGCAACGGCTCCATTTCCGGTGCCGCCGACAGTAACGCAACGATTTCCGGTTCGAACGATTCGATTGTGGGCGGGGTGAAGGACACGTTTGCGATCAGCGGAAACAACGATAGCGCGATCGCGGGTAGCGATAGTGTGATCAGCATCGCGGGCCAAGGCGACAAGGTGACGGCGTCGAGCAGCACGGTCGACGTCGCAGCCGGCGACCAGGTGCAGATCGATGGCACGGGTGACGGTGTCACGGCTGGCAGCGGAAGCGCGATCGCCGTGGACGGCCAGAGCGATTCGATCGCGACGTCGGGCAGTTCGCTCGACTTTGGCGCCAACAGCCAAGCTACGGTCACGGGCACAGGCGACAGCTTCACGGTTGCCGCGGGCGATGTCGTCAATTTGGGGAATTCCACCATCACCGCCAGCGGCAGCAATGTGACGATTGACGGGTCCTTCGCGTCGGGCGATGTGATTGACCTGAGCAATGCGACCGTTACGTTGGGGGCTAATGCGAACGTCACGATCGTCGGCTCGAATGACACGATCGATGGCGCGGCGGGCGATACCATCAGCATCACCGGAAATGGCGATACCGGCGTGTTTGGGAATGGCAGCTCGGTGAGCTTGACGGGGCAAGGCGAAAACATCACCGCATCGGACAGCACGATCGATGGGGCCAACGGCTCGACGTTTGCGCTGTCCGGCGGGAGCGACAGTGTCACCTTGTCCGGCTCGGGCGACAATGTCGACCTGCTCGGCGGAACGGGCCTGTCGGTCACCGGAAGCGGCGATACGATCAACACGACGAGCGGCACCAGTTTCAATCTCTCCGGCAACAGCGATAGCGTCGGTCTGGGCGGCTCGGGCGATTACGTCGGTTTGCTCGGTGGCACTGGCCTGTCGGTGAGCGGAAGCGGCGATACCATCAATACGACGGGTGGCACCAGTTTCAATCTCTCCGGCAACAGCGACTCCGTCGGCCTCGGTGGCTCGGGCGATTACCTGGGCTTATCGGGTGGCTCGGACAGCGTAAGCGGTACGGGAGATACCATCGATACGACCGGAGGGAGCAGTTTCAACCTGTCGGGCGGCAGCGATTCCGTTGGCTTAGGCGGCTCCGGCGATTATCTTGGCCTTCTCGGCGGTACGGGTTACAACGTTTCCGGCACCGGAGACAGCATCGTGACGCAGTCCAACACCGGGCTGCAAATCAACGGTAGCAGCGACACCATCAACGTTGGCGCGGACTCGTCTGTAGACGTGACCGGCGGCAGCGGCGATGTCTTGGACGGCGATGCCGTTAGCGGTGGGGATACGTACGATACGAACGGCAGCGATACCTTGTCCGGGCCTGGCATCGGGGGGGGCGACGGCGGCGCACCTACCGGTGGATACGGATACGGCGGTGCTGGCGGATATTACGGATATGGCGTGGCTGGTTCGAGCGCGGTAGTGTCTGCTGCAGTCGGTCACGATATTGGGGCGATCGCCCAATACGACTTGAGCCATGGCAATTTGGCGGGTGCCGCCGCAGCCGAGCGTGCACTTTACCAGGCCGATGAAACTGCGCACCACGTGCCGACGGCAGGTTCGGGGGTGGCAGTCGGTACAGGCGAAAAATGGGCAGCCGGCAGCGTCATCACATGGAGCGTTTCCAGTGCTATGTCGCAATACGGCAGCGATGTGCAGCAAGCGTTTGCGACTTGGGCATCGGCGTCGGGGCTGAAGTTCGAAGAGGTGTCGAACACTTCTAGCGCAGACATCCGGATTGGTCTGGCCGATCTCAATACGGCGACTTCGGCAATAGTGGGTTATACGCGCTCGAAGAGCGCGTCCGGTGTGATTTCGGGCGCCACGATCGAACTCGAAGATCCGACGCAAGATGCGCTGATTGCCGGCAGCGATGGAACGCAGACTTACACCGGGACCAACGCGACGCTGGAGCAGGCGCTGCTGCATGAGATCGGTCATGCCCTGGGGTTGGCCGATGACACCGACAGCAGCTCGATCATGTATTACGAGCTGACGTCGAGCAATCGAACGTTGGATAGCACCGACCTCGCCGGGATTAAATCACTCTATGGCTCGGCTTCGGGAGCGGTGCAATCCAGCGCGGCGATGTCGACGAGTGCTCCCGGCGAAGCTGGGATGCAGGCGTGGATCTCGGATCAGCTTGGCCAGATGGTTGCGAGCATGGCGGCCTTCAACGCGCAGCACGCCGCGGCGACGACCCCTATCGCCCAAGCGACCGATCCGCATCTCGTCACACTGGCTGCTAGCAGTCATTGATTTTTAACTAACCTCTCGCCGACAAGGAGCCGTATGGTTCATCGATTGCATTTGATCTCGGGCCTGCCCCGTTCAGGATCGACTTTACTGTGCGCGCTCCTGCGCCAAAACCCGCGCTTTCGCGCAGCGATGACGAGCCCGGTCGCCTCGCTGTGCGGCGCGCTTCATCAGAAAATGTGCGGTGGCGAGTTCAGTGTCTTCTTCGATGATCCCAAGCGTGCAGCCATGTTGCGCGGCGTGTTTGACGCTTACTATCCCGATGTAGAGCCGGAGCACGTTGTTTTCGACACGAATCGAACGTGGACAGCCCGCGCGGCGTTGCTGCGCGAACTCTATCCGCAATCGCGCCTCGTTTGCTGCGTTCGAGACATCGGTTGGATTATCGACAGTATCGAGAAAATGCTCGCCCAGAACCCGCTCCAGTTGTCGCGGATGTTCAATTTTCAACCCGGTGTCTCCGTCTATTCACGCGTGGACATGCTGATGAATTCGGAGAACGGACTGATCGGCCATCCTTGGAGCGCGCTGCGGGAAGCTTGGTTTGGCGACGAAGCCAAGCGCCTGATCGTCATCCCGTATGAACGTCTGGTGAAAGAGCCCGAACGAACGTTGAGAAAGCTCTACGACGAACTCGGCGAGCCCTGGTTCGCGCACGACTTGAACAACGTGATCTACGATGAGCCCGACTACGATGCGCTTCTCGGCATGCCCGGTTTGCACAAGGTCAGAGAAAAGGTCGAGTATCGCGAGCGCAAACCTTGCATTCCGCCGGATCTGTTTGCGAAGTACGCGGGCAGCTCGTTTTGGGCCAAGCCCGAGTTGAACACCCGTGGCGTCAAGATCTTGTGATCGCCCACGAGCATCTCGCTCGGCTGTACGGTTTGCGCTCGACTATGGCGCCGCGCGGGAACGGGAGCCAACGCTCGATCGGCTTCTCCAACTCATGCGCCGCTAGCGCCGTCCGATTCTCATCCCCGTTACATGAGCTTGATAATATGTTCGGCGATATTTTCGGTGTCCTGGGCCGACGTCCACGCTGTAATGGTGACAACGACTTGGCCCACCAATGCGTTGATCGCTGTTCCGCCGCCAATCTGCGGTGTGAGATAAGCTAGGTCGCCGTAGCCGGGGCCTGTCAGTTTTTTGGCGGGGCTACCGTGCTGACCGGCAAACTGTGCCATGCCTTCGAGAAATTGCCGGTTTAATGGCGCATCGAACGTGATCGATAACGGCACCTTCTTTCCCGGCATGTGCACGCGACAGGCCCGTAAAACCGTGTAGGGAACCTGAGCCCCGAGTCGGTTTACCGCAGCGGTATTGTCCTCGACTGAGGCGATGGGCCCGTAGGCGGCCGCAATAGCCTGTCCCACGGCGTCGCACGTCGGCGCCTTGCCGGGCAACGGCGCCGCCACAGCCGTGGCGGAAAGGGGGAGCAGCAAGGCCAACGACATCGTGAAACGCGAATTGAGCCAATTCACTTGTCTTCTCCTTTTTTCTCGATTCCCTGGCAGCGGCCGCTGCCTCAGGCAGTTTGTCCGTCTCCATCGCGGGAAACCCGTCGGCCCAGTGAAATATCGGCCGTTAGCTTCATCAATCCGGGCGATCCGCTTCCTTCGCGAGTGGATTCTATACCTCGGAGCGCGAGACGACTTCAGCCGCCGCCCGATCCGTGACCGCCTCCGCCGCCATGCCCACCTTCGCCTCCGTGCCCGCCTTCACCGCCCGACCCGCCGCGGAAGGACAGAAAGCCGCCTCGCGAAATCGCGCGGCCTTCGCTCACGGAAACACTACGAGGCGTCGAATGGAACGCAGACGAATCGGCCGATAACGCGCTTTCGCGTACCGTGAGCGACGACACTGTACCGTGCTGCGTCGGCACGCCGATCGTATGCAGGCCACTCGCATGATAGACGAAGCCGTCGCGTGCGTAGTACGGGCCGTACCAGCCGCCATGTGCGGCGCCAGAAAAGCCAGCGCCCGACGCACCCGACGCACCCGACGCACCCGACGCCGCGTCCGCCTTTGCTGCATCGCCGGCGTCGGACACGAACTCGCAATCCGCCGGGTCGTTCCAATCCTGCAAGCACGCGTCACGCGACGCATATCGCGTCCGCTCGACATCGACGGCGGGTTCGCTCGGCGACAGCCATAGCGCGGCACCGACCGCCAGCCCGCCGAAGCCGATCAAGTACAACAGGGGCTTATTCAAGTTACCCTTCTGCCCGGGGGCGCTCCGCGAGGGTGCTGGCTTGCGCTTCGGTCCGTTCGCGCTGTGCTTGTTTTTGTCGGCCATGATAATCGCGCTTAACCGCGCGTGAAGTAATGAGGAACGAAGTTCGACGTATTGGTGGCGATTAGCCCGGATTGTTCGCGCACGCAAAGCCCGGCCGGCGCGTCGTCGACGATCCAAGCGCCAAGCGTGACGAAGCGGTCGCCGAACTGCGGCGCCGGGGCGTAGGCCTGATAAACAAAACCTTCGCGACCGTATTGCCCGCCTGTTTCGATGCGACGTCCGTCCGGAGTGACGAGCATCACGTTGGCGCCTTCTCGCGAGAGCAGCGGCTTTTTCACATAGGGGCGGCGACTGAAGTGCGCCTCGTGGAACGACGCCTCGAGCAGATTCGGATGATCCGGAAACAGCTCCCAAAGGATGGGCAAGATGCCCTTGTTCGACAGCACCGCCTTCCACGGAGGCTCCACCCAACGGCAACGGTCCTTCAGCAAATCGTCGCCGTAGGCGGAATTCATCATCCATTCCCACGGGAACAGCTTGAACATCAGCTCGATCGCCTCGTCCTGAAGATCGACGAAGCCTCCGTCGCCGTCGACGCCAATGTCCTTGACGTCGATCAGCTTGACCGACCACCCGGCCTGCACGGCCGTGTCCATCAAATACTCGGTATTGCAGACGTCTTCCTGGCTGTCGTACATGCACGCGAAATGCAGCAGCGATACGTCGCGGTAGTGGTTGCGCAACCAGCTCCAGCGCGCAATCAGTGCCTCGTGCAAGCTGTTGAACTGGTCGTCGTGAGGCCGCACGTCCTCTTTCCAGAAGAATTGCGCCAGGCTCGCCTCGATGATGGACGTGGGCGTGTCGGCGTTGTATTCGTACATTTTCGGCTGGCCGTCCGCGCCGATCGTCAGGTCGAAGCGGCCGTAGAGCGTAGGATCGTCCCGTTCCCACGACTCGCGAATCCAGGCCGCGGCGCGCGTGCCGATGCCGAGCCGCACAAATAGGTCGTGCTCGATCACATGATCGACCGCGGCCAGGCACAAGCGGTTCAACTCGAGTGCGGCGGCGTAGAGTCTTTCGACTTCCTCCTCGGAGAACTCGTACGCAATATCCTCCCGCCAATAGATGAAGGTATGCTGATCGACAGGCTGCGGCATGTCGTTTTCGTCCAGCGAGTGGAAATGAAAACCGATCGATTCCAGGCGGCTCGGCCAGTCTGGCCGCGGCATTTGCGCGATGCGTTTCATGCGGATTCCGTTTGGCAATGTGAGGCGACGAGGTCCACGCTGTCATCCCGAGCGACGGGTGGGCGGCACAGGAAATCGCCGAAGCGCAATTCGGTGCCGCCGGGGCGCCAACGGGTCCAGACTCGCTGGATCGGCTCCCAGAACTTTTGTACGCGCTCGAAGGTCGTTCGATGATCGATCGCATCGGATTCGACGATGCCGGCGCGTGGGTGCTCGATCATCCAATGCATACCGCCGATCACGCTCGACACTACCTGCAAACTGGTCGCATTGTTCAACGGCGCGAGCTTGCGTGCCCGTTCGATCGATAGCGCCGAGCCTAACCACAGCGATTCACCGCGCCCGCTCATGACGAGTACGCCGAGTTCGTCGACGCCGGTGACCAGTTCGTCTTTCAGTACACGTGTTTCGGACAGGCCTTCGCGCTGGTCGTCCGGCGACGGAAAGCCTCCGGCAAGCAACGGAAAATACGCTAGTGCCGCATCGATCGGGCGATACGCATAGTAGACGGTCGGCCGATGGCGCGGCCGTCCGTCCGCATCGGCGAGCGTGAGGTAATCGGCGACCGAGATCGATTCGTTATGCGTGAGCACGTGCGATTCGAAGGCGCCGTGAAGCGGTGTCCACGTCAGAACCTTCGTGTCGATGCCGTTGGTGGCAAGACGGATCGCGGGCGCGGCGCGGCCGTCTTCCCGATAGCGGCGCGCGCCGGCAGGCAACTGCGTTTCATGCGTGCCCCAGCCGAGTTCGGCGTGCTGCAGGCATTCGGCGACGAAGCCGTCCACCGACCACGTATTGACGAATGTGTCGCCGGTGGCCGGCGTTGCAGTGCGTTGCGTGTCTCGTTCGGAAATCTGGATGACGCGGACATCGAGATCGGCGGCAAGCAACGCCCATTCATCGCGACTGCGAGGTACGCGGTTCCGCCACGCATTTAGATTGAAGCGCTCCGCCATTTCGACGAGTGCGCATTTCGCCAGCACAGAAACGAAGCCGGGATTGGCGCCGTGGGCCACCAGGGCGGTTGGCGCGCCTCGCCGTATCTTTGCAAGCGTTAGTAGCTGTTGCCGCAAGGCATAATTGGTAGTGGAATCGGCATCGCCAAGCGCGTAGGCCCACGGTTCGATACCGGTATCCAGATAAAATGCGCCACGTTGCTGCGCTAACTGGATCAACGCCGCGCTTTCGACCGCGGGGGCGAGATTGAGTAGAAAATCGCCGCGTGCGAGCAAAGGGCCGATCGCATCCGCGTAATTCGATGCGTCGATCCGGCGTACGATAAAGCGCACCCCCCAAGCATTCGCCAGCGCCACGCGCGCCTCGTCGCCGTGTTGCTCGATGGCGGTCAGCGTGTACGTCGGAAAGGCGGCACGGAGCAGAGGCAGTATCGCCTGACCCAGATTGCCGAAACCAACGATAACGACATGACGACGGTAATCCATTGAGCGAACGAATGAGTTGTCGAATCGGAACGTGCACGGGTGCGGCACAGGCGACGCGTATCGCCCGTATGTGCGATTGCGCCGCATGATAACGCATCGCGAGTCTCTATCGTTCTAGGACAACTCGTTTTGGTCTAGCGAATCGGCTCAAACCGCGCCGACATACTCCCCGCGCGCCGGATAATCATGCTGGATCGTGAAATCGATCGCCTGCAGAAGCTCCTTGAAATTCGGCCGAACGAACGGCATCGATTGTATCGAGAGGTAGTAAATGGTCCGGTCCGGACGAAGCAGGAAAAGACCGGGTTCGGAAAATAGCTCGGGCTCGACGATCCCGATCGAGGTCTTGCCGCGAGAAGCCGAGATATAAAGTCCCCATTTGCGGGCTTCCGACAACGGAAGCCCATAACCGATACGCAAACGAGTCGCGGCAATCTTTTGCTGCATTTCGCGCGCGCGAGACGCACTATCGGAACTGATGGCGATCGTCGTGACGCCTCGTTGCGCGAATTCCGGCGCGAGACGGTCCAGCTCCTTCAGATACATCGCGCAGATCGGGCAGTGCAGCCCGCGATAAAAACAAATCAAGGTCAGCCGCTCAGGCGCCTCCGACGCGAGTTCGAACGAACCATGGTCCAAGGTATCGACCGCCAGCGCGGGTGCCGTTTGACGCGGGGTGAGCATGTCGCAACTCCTTTCATGACTGGGGATTCGCGCTCGTTGACGCGATGAGTCGACTGTCTCATACTTTGTGGCATGAAAAATCCTAGAAACATGATCGAAAATCCGGTTCGACCGAACAAGGTGGATCGGCTCTCCGCCTTTTTTCGAGCCTTCGATTTGTCGATCCAAGTGTCGGATAGCCCCGTGCCGACGGCCGACGCAAGCATCATGGTGCTTGGCGATTCGCAACGGATGCCGCAACAACTCATTCTTTACACCGGCTCGCCACAACGCTCCACGGTCGCAATCGACGCGCTCGTCGGTGCTTCGGTCAGCTTCGGCGGGCCGTTGAATCCGCTTGTTACAGCATTGCCGGAAAGCGTGTGCGTCGATTTGAACGAGTTGCCGACGTTGCACGCGATCACTCGAGCATTCGTCGAAGAAGCGTCGAATCCTCGCTGTGGGCAAAGCGCCGCGATGGGCCGTTTATGCGAGGTGATGTTGCTCATGATCTTGCGGCAGGTCATCGATGGCGGTGCGACGTCCCCGGGATTGCTCGCCGGGCTCTCTCATCCCGCGCTGCATCGCGCGCTAGTGGCGATGCACGATGCACCCGATCGGCCCTGGCGCGTCGAAGAGCTTGCTTGCGTTTCGGGTATGTCGCGCAGCCAATTTATGGCGTCGTTCCGGCAGATCGTCGGCACGACGCCCGCTGCCTATCTGACGACGTGGCGCCTTGTTCTCGGCCATCGCGCGCTGGTGGGCGGTGCGAAGATCAAGGCTGTTGCACAGCGCGTCGGTTTCGGTAGCGCGTCGGCGTTTTCGCGCGCGTATTTGCGCGCGTTCGGATACTCGCCGATCGCGACGCGTCAAAGTTAGCTTCATTGCCAGGCGTTGATGGCTCCGATTGCACTCACGCCGATGACTGAGTCGCTACAGATCGAGTAATCTTTGCCTTTTAGGTCAGGAGGGAACTGGTGAGCCGTTATTGGAGCGATATCGTTCAGAAACTTGTGCCCTATGTGCCGGGTGAGCAGCCGGCGCTCGCGCACCCGCTCAAGCTGAACACCAACGAGAATCCCTATCCGCCGTCGCCGCGCGTCGCCCAGGCCATCGCGGGCGAATTGGGCGAGGCGGGCGAAACCCTGCGGCGCTATCCCGATCCGCTTGCGCGCCGCCTGCGCGAGACGGTCGCGGCCCATCACGGCTTGAAGCCGGAGCAGGTATTCGCAGGCAACGGCTCGGACGAAGTACTCGCGCACGTATTTCAAGCGTTGCTCAAGCATGACAAGCCGCTGCGCTTTCCCGATATCACCTATAGCTTCTATCCGACCTACGCGCGGCTGTACGACGTGCGCTACGAGGCCGTCCCGCTCGCCGACGATTTTTCGATCGAGGTCGACAACTACCTGGGCGACGCCGGTTGCGTGCTCTTTCCGAATCCGAATGCCCCAACGGGCCGCGCATTGCCGCTCGCGGACATTGAACGGATCGTCGCTGCGAATCCGTCGTCGGCCGTCGTCGTCGACGAAGCCTATGTCGATTTCGGCGCGCAATCGGCCATCTCGTTGATCGACCGATATCCGAACTTACTCGTCGTCCATACGGCGTCGAAGGCGCGTTCGCTCGCCGGTATGCGGGTGGGTTTCGCGTTCGGTCACGCATCGCTCGTCGAAGCGCTCAATCGCGTCAAAGACAGTTTCAATTCCTACCCGTTGGACCGCCTCGCCCAAGTCGCCGCGCAGGCCGCCTATGAAGACGACGCCTACTTCCGTGCCACGTGCGAGCGAGTGATCGCGAGCCGCGAGCGGATGACCCAAGCGCTGTCGAGCCTAGGGTTCGAGGTGGTGCCGTCGGCGGCAAACTTTATCTTTGCGCGCCATCCGGTACACGACGCTGCAACGCTTGCGGCGCGTTTAAAAGACCGAGAAATTTTCGTGCGGCATTTCAAGCAGCCGCGCATCGACCGACATCTCCGCATTACCGTCGGCACCGACGGCGAGTGCGACGCACTGGTCGAGGCAATGCGAGAATTGACGACTACGCCGTGATGTCGTTCGCTTAGTCGTTAGCGCACCCCAAAAAAATAGCACCGCAGCGATCCCGCCTGCGGTGCTATTCATCATCGGTGCGAGCCGCGGCGATACAGCCCGCCGCGGCCCATTCACCCGTGCTTACATCGACACGGTGTCGGCCACTTGCTTGAAGTCTTCGATCTGATCGAAGTTCATGTACTGGTAAATCTTGTCGCCGTTGGCACTCAGCACGCCGATGTCGGCCATGTACTCTTCCTTCGTCGGGATCTTGCCCAGGCGCGAGCAGATCGCCGCCAATTCCGCCGAGCCGAGGTACACGTTCGTGTTCTTGCCCAGGCGGTTCGGGAAGTTCCGGGTGGAAGTGGACATCACCGTCGCGCCTTCGCGCACTTGTGCTTGGTTGCCCATGCACAGCGAGCAGCCCGGCATTTCGGTGCGGGCACCAGCCGTGCCGAATACGCCGTAATGGCCTTCCTCGGTCAACTGCTTCTGGTCCATCTTGGTCGGCGGTGCCACCCACAGCTTGACCGGGATGTCGCGCTTGCCTTCGAGCAGTTTCGATGCGGCACGGAAGTGACCGATGTTCGTCATGCACGAGCCGATGAACACTTCGTCGATCTTGTTGCCGGCCACGTCCGACAACGTCTTCACATCGTCAGGATCGTTCGGGCACGCCACGATCGGTTCGTGGATGTCTGCCAGATCGATCTCGATGACGGCCGCGTACTCGGCGTCGGCATCGGGCGACAACAATTGCGGATCGGCGAGCCATTGCTCCATCGCCTTGATGCGGCGCTGCAAGCTGCGTGGGTCTTGGTAGCCCTGGGCGATCATCCACTTGAGCAGCGTGATGTTGCTGTTCAGGTATTCGATGATCGGCGCTTGGTTCAAGTGCACCGTGCAACCGGCGGCCGAGCGCTCGGCCGATGCGTCCGACAATTCGAACGCTTGCTCGACCTTCAGATCGGGCAGGCCTTCGATTTCGAGAATGCGGCCCGAGAAGATGTTTTTCTTGCCCTGTTTGGCCACCGTCAGCAGGCCTTGCTTGATGGCGTACAGCGGAATGGCGTTGACGAGATCGCGCAGCGTGACGCCCGGCTGCATCTTGCCCTTGAAGCGCACGAGCACCGACTCCGGCATGTCCAGCGGCATCGTGCCCGTGGCGGCCGCGAACGCGACCAGGCCCGAACCGGCCGGGAAGCTGATCCCGATCGGGAAGCGGGTGTGCGAATCGCCGCCCGTGCCCACGGTATCGGGCAACAGCATGCGGTTCAGCCACGAGTGGATCACGCCGTCGCCCGGACGCAGGGCGATGCCGCCACGCGTGCTGATGAAGTTCGGCAGCGTTTGGTGCGTCTTCACGTCCACCGGCTTCGGATAGGCGGCGGTGTGGCAGAACGATTGCATGACGAGGTCGGCCGAGAAGCCCAGGCACGCCAGGTCTTTCAGTTCGTCGCGCGTCATCGGCCCGGTCGTGTCCTGCGAGCCTACCGACGTCATCTTCGGTTCGCAGTACGTGCCCGGGCGTACGCCCTGGCCTTCGGGCAAGCCGCAGGCGCGGCCGACCATCTTCTGCGCCAGCGAGAAGCCCTTGCCGCTGTCGGCCGGCTGTTGCGGCAAGCGGAACAGCGTGGAGGCGGGCAGGCCCAGCGCTTCGCGCGCCTTGGCGGTCAGGCCGCGGCCGATGATCAAGGGGATCCGGCCGCCGGCGCGAACTTCGTCGAAGAGCACGTCCGACTTGACCTGGAACTCGGCAATTACTTCGCCGTTCTTCAGCGCCTTGCCTTCATACGGGCGCAGTTCGACCACGTCGCCCATTTCCATCTTCGAGACGTCGAGTTCGATCGGCAGGGCGCCGGCGTCTTCCATCGTGTTGTAGAAGATCGGGGCGATCTTGCCGCCGAGGCACACGCCGCCGAAGCGCTTGTTCGGGATGAAGGGGATGTCTTCGCCCGTGAACCACAGCACCGAGTTGGTGGCCGACTTGCGCGAGGAGCCGGTGCCGACCACGTCGCCCACGTAGGCGACCAGGTGGCCCTTTTCCTTCAGCGATTCGATGAACTTGACCGGGCCGCGCTTGCCGTCTTCTTCGGGCGTGATACCGGGGCGCGCGTTCTTGAGCATGGCCAGCGCGTGCAGCGGGATATCCGGGCGGGTGGTGGCATCGGGGGCCGGCGAGAGATCGTCGGTGTTCGTTTCGCCCGTCACCTTGAACACGGTGATGGTCAGGCTTTGCGGCACTTCCGGACGGCTCGTGAACCATTCGGCGTCGGCCCAGCTTTGCATCACGGCCTTCGCGTTGGCGTTGCCCTTCTCGGCCAGCTCCTTGACGTCGTGGAACTGATCGAACATGAGGAGGGTTTTCTTCAGCGCGTCGGCGGCTGTTGCGCCCACTTCGGCGTCCGACAGCAGCGCGATCAGCGGCTCGATGTTGTAGCCGCCCAGCATCGTGCCGAGCAATTGCGTGGCGCGCGCGCGGGAGATCAGCGGGCAGGCGGTTTCGCCCTTGGCCACGGCGGCCAGGAAGCCGGCCTTCACGCGGGCGGCTTCGTCCACGCCGGCAGGCACGCGGTGCGTAATCAGATCGAGCAGCGCTTGCTCTTCGCCGGCGGGCGGATTCGTCAGCAGTTCCACCAGCTCGGCCGTTTGTTGGGCCGTCAGCGGCAGGGGAGGAATGCCGAGCGCGGCGCGCGCGGCTACGTGAGCACGAAAGTTTTCAAGCATGGGGGACCTGCTGTATCGCGTTTCGAGGGAAGGCCAGGCACGCCGAGGCTGTTCCTGTTCCGGGCACTGCATCGACCGGGATTCTAGTTTGCAATGGGTGGAACGTCAAATGTCTTATGTCTTATATAAGAGTTGAGCGCGAAAAAACGCGGCGAGCGTCGCCGAACGCAGTGGAGGCCGACGATGCGCGATATTCCGGGCATCGCCGGTGTATCGGCGCGCCAGCGAGACCTCGTGAGTGCAGGCAGAGGTGACGAGCCCCGAGCCTGGGGTGCGGTGGCCCCGAAGCGTTGTAGCCCGGGGCTTCGCCCAAATCGTAGGGGGAGGGCAACATCGAGGCGGTTACAGCCCCTCGTATTTGCCTTCCTCGTCGACATAAAGGACGCTGACGATGAACCACCGGCCATTCGCTTTCTTCAGGTGGTATTCGTAATCGTCGGTTAATGACAGTGTGCCGACCTTCTTCGTGTGGCGTGTCTTCACGACGGATGTATCGCCCGTGGAGTCTACGCTTACGATGACTTCGTTCTCGCTGGTGTGCGTCGACTTGTTGCCGAAGGCAATGGGCTGATGTCGATGGCCCGGGATGCAAAATTTCCCCGTCAGCGTTGCGTACGCCGATTCCGCGGCGGCCATGCCGTTCCCGGAACGCGGATCTCGGTTATGCGCCTCGTTGGCATAACGATTCCACGCTTCATAGTCTGCGATAAAAGCAAGGACCAATGCTTTCGGTTCAAGCGTGTCGGCGAATTCGTCCAGCCGGAAAGGCGGCAATTCCGGCGCCGGCGCCGGCCCCTGCGGTTGCGCGGCGGCCTTTTGCTGTATCGCTCGACCCCAAATGGCTACAGTGCCTTCGAAATGGCCTGGATTCGTCGCCGAAATGCGTATTTGCGACGGGATTACGCTGTTTCCCTCGTACTCGGGGGTCGCGCTGTATTGCGTGGCTTGCCCGTTGCGCGCCATGGGGGCAACGGTGTTCGAATCGATGCGCTGTTTAAGCGCCGCGGCGAACGGCGGAACGTAGACGACGTTCGGTGGAATATCCTCGCCACCGAATTCGGACGGCAACAGCAATAGCTTCTGCAATTCGCCGCGCTTGGAAAGGGCTTCCGCTTTTGCGCGCGAGTCGACGTGCCGATAGTCGGGACCCGAGGCGGGAGCCTCTTTTCGCTTGAACCACCCGAACATGGACTGAACCCCCGAGACATTGCATTGGAGAGGATGCCGGCAGGCAATCCAATTTATCGAGAAGAAGCGGGAATGTAGCCGCCCCGCCGATTCTCACGATTCCAGTGCCAACAACGCAAACGTGGCGAGCCAATGCTCGCCCATATAATCGCCGGCCACATGCGCGAGCGCGGTCTTCAAATGCGCCTCGGCCGCGTTCTCGAGCAGCGCCTTGCGCGGGTCGCCGTCCGGCAAGGCGCCGGCCAACGAGCGCTGGCACCAAGCCCGGCTCAAGTTCAAGCCGTCGAGGTGGGCGATCTTGCCGTCGGTGCGATCCGTGACGGTAACCGGCGTAAATAGCGTGGCCGGTTCGCGCTGCGCGAGCCGGGGAAAGAAGCGGCCGAACCACAGGCTGAACGCATCGAGCGGCAGCGCGCGCCGCATCAATTCCGCCTCCATCAGCGAGGACGACAAAAAATCGTCGCCGCCAGGCTCCCATGCCTGGCAATCGGCATCGCTCTTATACCAGCGCCATGCGGTTTCTTCGATCAAGGTCGCGAACGCCGTCCGCCCCGTTGCATGCGCGAATTCCAGCGCCAACGCCAGTGCGAACGCCGTGTTGAAATGCGTCCCCACGCGCACCGGATAGCTCGCCTTCGGCAAGAATTCCGTGAATCGGTCGATGAACGCGTTGGTCAGCGGAGCGAGTGTCGCGGCCCAGCGAATGGCCTCCGGCGAACGCATCGCGTCGAGCTGGCCGGCGAGGGCGAGCAGCCACGCCCATCCATAGGGGCGTTCGAATCCCCGATTGTGAGGAAGGCTCAAATAAGCGAGTTCGCCTGCGACATTGGCGGGCGTGAAGTGCGCGTCGACGACAGTGCGGATCTCGGCCGCTTGCGGCAACTCGGGGTATCGATCGAGCAATCGCAGCACGAGCCAATATCCATGCACGCACGAATGCCAGTCGTAGCTGCCGTAGAAGATCGGGTGCAACTCGCGCGGCGAACGGACGTCTTGCGGGCCGGCAAGCGAGTGCGTGATTTTGTTGGGGTACTCGCGTGTCAGATGAGCCAGCGCCAAGGTGGCGAACTTTGACGCGATCGCGGGCGTGAGACGAGTAGTCATCGAAGCGGGCAAAGGGGGAGGCGAAAACCCCTAACGATAGCCTTGCGTTTCGCCTTCGGCAAGCGCGCCGAGAAAGCGCGCCTCAGGTCGAACGGGCCGGGGACAATGCGTCGATGCGTCAATCGCCTGTCTGCAAGCGCCGCGTCTTGCGCCGGTTGCCGGCACTGGTATCGGCATTGGCCGAATCTGCCTCGTCCGTCGGTACCGCCGATTCGTACCGCCGCATCGCTTCGCTCACATCGTCCTTCAATTGCACCAGCGCGGCGATCGCCGGAGCCGGCGGTTGCAGTGCGGTCCATAGGATGTCGACGAGCCGATCGGCTGTCACGTCGATGTCGGGGCTCCGATGCGCGAGCGTCGCATCCCACAGGACATGCTCCATCGGCCCGAACACCATCGAGCGCATCAGCCGCAGCGGCAGATCGGCGCGGATCTGCCCGGCCTGCTGTGCCTGCGCGAGCACGCGCATGAGCGGGGCCGTATAGCGGCGTTGCAGGGCCGTCAGCTCCGCGCTCAGTTCATGATGCTTCGCGCGGCCTTCCGACAACACGAGCGAACACATCCCCGTTCCGTGCACGAGCATCAACCGCAAGTGCGTGCGGACGATGAAGGCGAATTGCTGGCGCGCGCTGCCGTCCCGTGGCAAGCCTGTTTCGATGGCGGCGATGATTTCGTCGTACCAATCGGCGATAACCCGGGCGCACAACTCGCGCTTGCCCCGGAAATAGCTGAACACGGTGGCTTCCGAGACGCCGAGTCGCTGCGCGATCTCCGCGGTCGTCGCGCGTTCGTAACCTTTTTCCGAGAAGACATCGCGCCCCGCCTGGAGGATGTCCTTCACGCGTTGCTGCGATTTGCGCCCGGCCGGCTGGCGCCGCGCGCCCGCCGTTTCGGCCTTCGATTCTTCCCCGGTCTGAGTCGTATTCAATTTTGTTGCACTCGCGTGGTTGCTGCGCCGGATCTTAGCACTGACAGCCCGCGCAAGTCCGTCGTATCGAAAAAATGAGCGTTCCTCAACAAAACTATTGACGCTTACGTAAATGTGGCGTGAAATGCGCGGTGTTCGAGCGCGAATGCCGCTCGCGAGGGCCCGATCCGGCCCGAATCCGAATACCCGAATTCGAGGAGACGTTCATGAGCAATGTGCCTGGTTTGCAGTTCGCGCTCGGCGAAGACATCGACATGCTGCGCGACGCGATCGCCCATTTCGCCGCGAAGGAAATTGCGCCGCGCGCGGGCGAGATCGACCGCAACGATCAATTCCCGATGGATTTGTGGCGCAAGTTCGGCGAACTCGGCGTGCTCGGCATGACCGTATCGGAGGAATACGGCGGCGCGAACATGGGCTACACCGCGCACATGGTGGCGATGGAGGAGATCTCGCGCGCGTCGGCGTCGGTCGGCTTGTCGTACGGCGCGCACTCGAATCTGTGCGTAAACCAGATTCACCGCAACGGCACGCCCGAACAAAAGAGCAAATACCTGCCCAAGCTCGTCTCCGGCGAACACGTCGGCGCACTGGCGATGAGCGAGCCGAACGCGGGTTCCGACGTCGTCAGCATGAAGTTGCGTGCCGATAAGCGCGGCAGCCGCTACGTGTTGAACGGCACCAAGATGTGGATCACGAACGGGCCGGATTGCGACACGCTCGTCGTCTATGCGAAGACGGACGTGGAAGCGGGCGCGCGCGGCATCACGGCCTTCATCGTCGAAAAGGGCATGAAAGGATTCTCGGTCGCGCAAAAGCTCGACAAGCTGGGCATGCGCGGCTCGCACACGGGCGAACTGGTATTCGAAGACGTCGAAGTGCCCGAGGAAAATATCCTCGGCCAACTGAACGGCGGCGTGAAGGTGCTCATGAGCGGGCTCGACTACGAGCGCGCGGTGCTCGCCGGCGGCCCGACGGGCATCATGCTCGCCTGCATGGATGCCGTCGTGCCGTATATCCACGATCGCAAGCAATTCGGCCAGCCCATCGGCGAGTTCCAGCTGATTCAAGGCAAGGTTGCCGATATGTACACGACGCTGCAAGCGTGCCGCGCGTATCTGTACGCGGTGGGCCGCCAGCTCGATACGCTCGGCAAGGACCACGTGCGCCAAGTGCGCAAGGATTGCGCGGGCGTCATTCTCTATACCGCCGAAAAAGCCACGTGGATGGCGGGCGAAGCGATCCAGATCCTCGGCGGCAACGGCTACATCAACGAGTATCCGGTCGGCCGTCTGTGGCGCGATGCGAAGCTCTATGAAATCGGCGCGGGCACGAGCGAAGTGCGCCGCATGCTGATCGGCCGCGAGCTGTTCGCCGAAACGCTTTGACGGACAGGGCGAGAGCGGTGTTCGGCACCGCCACCCGCCACCTTTGAGAACGAACGCCGCGAGATGGAGCATCGAGCCCTATGCCGATCATCGAAAGCAAGTTGAACCCGCGCTCGGACGAGTTCCGAGCGAATGCCGCCGCGCTCGAAGCGCTCGTCGCCGATCTGCGCGCGAAGGTCGCCCACCTCGCCCTCGGCGGCGGACAAGCCGCGCGCGATAAGCACGTTTCCCGCGGCAAGCTGCTGCCGCGCGATCGCATTGCCCAACTGCTCGATCCGGGCACACCGTTCCTCGAGTTCTCGCAGCTCGCGGCGTTCGGGATGTACCACGATGCCGCGCCCGGTGCCGGCGTGATCACGGGTATTGGCCGTATCGCCGGGCAGGAATGCGTGATCGTCTGTAACGACGCGACGGTCAAGGGCGGCACGTACTACCCGATGACGGTCAAGAAGCACGTGCGCGCGCAAGAGATCGCGGCGGAGAACCGGCTGCCTTGCGTATATCTCGTCGATTCGGGTGGCGCCAACCTGCCGAACCAAGACGACGTGTTCCCCGATCGCGATCACTTCGGCCGTATCTTCTACAACCAAGCGAACCTGTCGGCCGCGGGCATCGCTCAGATCGCCGTCGTCATGGGCTCGTGCACGGCCGGCGGCGCTTATGTACCCGCGATGAGCGACGAATCGATTATCGTCAAGAATCAAGGCACGATCTTCTTGGGCGGCCCGCCGCTCGTGAAGGCCGCAACGGGCGAGGAAGTAAGCGCCGAAGATCTCGGCGGCGGCGACGTCCATACGCGGCTGTCCGGCGTGGCCGATCACCTGGCGCAAAACGATCCGCATGCGTTGGCGTTGGCGCGCGGTATCGTCGGCAAACTCAATCGCACGAAGCAAGTGCCGGTGGCCATGCGCGAGGTCAAACCGCCGCGTTACGATGCGCAAAGCGTGTATGGCGTCATTCCCGTCGATACGCGCAAGCCGTTCGATGTGCGCGAAGTGATTGCGCGTATCGTCGACGATTCCGAATTCGACGAATTCAAGGCGCGTTTCGGCACCACGCTCGTGACCGGCTTCGCCCATATTTGGGGACACCCGGTCGGCATCATCGCCAACAACGGCATCTTGTTCTCGGAATCGGCCGTGAAGGGCGCGCATTTCATCGAGCTGTGCTGCCAACGCAAGATTCCGCTCGTGTTTCTGCAGAACATTACGGGCTTCATGGTGGGCCGCAAGTACGAAAACGAAGGCATCGCGCGCAACGGCGCGAAGATGGTGACGGCCGTGGCCACGGCGAAGGTGCCGAAGTTCACCGTCATCATCGGCGGCTCGTTCGGTGCCGGCAATTACGGCATGTGCGGCCGTGCCTATTCGCCGCGTTTCCTCTGGATGTGGCCGAATGCGCGTATTTCGGTGATGGGCGGCGAACAGGCCGCATCGGTCATGGCCACCGTCAAGCGCGACGGGATCGAAGCGAAGGGCGGCACCTGGAGCGCCGAAGAGGAAGAGGCGTTCAAGAAGCCGATTCGCGATCAATACGAACATCAAGGCCACCCGTACTACGCGAGTGCGCGGCTGTGGGATGACGGCGTGATCGATCCGGCGCAAACGCGCGACGTGCTGGGCCTGGGGCTCTCGGCTGCGATGAATGCGCCCATCGAGGACACGCGCTTCGGCGTGTTCCGGATGTAAGGCATCGTGCTTTCAAGGGAGCCGATCACAATGTCTATGCAATACAGCATGCTGGAACTCTCGTTTGCCGGTCACGTGGCCACCGTGACGCTTAATCGGCCCGATGTGCGCAATGCGTTCAACGAGACGACGATCGCCGAGTTGACCGACGCGTTTCGCCAGTTGGAAACGCGCGACGATGTCCGCGCAATCGTGCTGGCCGCCAACGGTCCCGCGTTTTGCGCCGGCGCGGATCTGAATTGGATGAAGAAGATGGCGACGTTCTCCGACGAGGAGAACCGCGTCGACGCTCGGCGCCTGGCCGATATGCTGTCGGCCATCTATCGTTCGACGAAGCCTGTCGTCGCGCGCGTGTCGGGCGACGCTTATGCGGGCGGCGTGGGCTTGGTGGCCGCGAGCGATATCGTCGTTGCCGTGGAGAGTGCGCGCTTTTGTCTGTCGGAAGCCCGCCTCGGCCTCATCGCGGCGACGATCGCGCCGTACGTGGTGCGTGCACTCGGCGAACGGGCATCGCGCCGCTACTTCGTCACGGCCGAGCCGTTCGATTGCGCGACGGCGCAACGCGTTGGGCTCGTGCACGAAAGGGTGGCACCCGACGCGCTCGACGAGACAGTCAAAAGGATCACGGCCGCCTTGTGCGCCAACGGCCCGCACGCCGTGCGCGAATCGAAGCGTCTCGTGCAGGATGTCGCGGGCGAGACGATCGACGAAGCGCTGATCGACGATACCGCGGGCCGCATCGCCCGTATTCGTGCGAGCGAAGAGGGGCGTGAAGGCGTGGCCTCGTTCCTCGAAAAACGTGCGCCGAATTGGCGCGACTGACCGCAACCGACTGCCGCTTCATTGCGAGACTTTCCATGTTCAACAAGATCTTGATTGCGAACCGCGGCGAAATCGCTTGCCGCGTGGCGGCGACGTGTAAGCGGCTCGGCATCGCGAGCGTCGGCGTGTATTCCGATGCCGACGCCAATGCCAAGCACGTCGCGGCCTGCGACGAAGCCGTGCATATCGGCGGCGCGGCGGCGAGCGAAAGCTACCTGAGGATCGAACGGATCATCGATGCCGCCGTGCGCACGGGTGCGCAGGCCGTTCATCCGGGCTACGGATTCCTGTCGGAAAACGAAGATTTCGCGCAGGCATGCGAGGCGGCGGGGCTCGTGTTCATCGGCCCGCCGGTGTCGGCCATTGCCGAGATGGGGTCTAAGGCCGCAGCCAAGGCGCTCATGCATGCGGCCGCGGTGCCGCTCGTGCCCGGCTACCACGGCGACGAACAAGACGCGGAACTGCTTCAGCGCGAAGCCGATGCGATCGGCTATCCCGTGTTGCTCAAGGCGAGCGCGGGCGGTGGCGGCAAGGGCATGCGCGTCGTGGAAAAGAGCGAAGACTTTGCACAAGCGCTCGCTTCGTGCAAGCGCGAAGCGGCGAGCAGCTTCGGCAACGATCGCGTGCTGATCGAAAAGTACCTGACGCGCCCGCGCCACGTCGAAGTGCAGGTATTCGCCGACCGGCATGGCGGCGCGGTGTATCTGTTCGATCGCGATTGCTCGGTGCAGCGTCGTCACCAGAAGGTGCTCGAAGAGGCGCCGGCACCGGGCTTGTCCGACGACGTGCGTCGCGCGATGGGCGAAGCGGCTGTCGCGGCTGCGCGTGCCGTCTCCTATGTCGGGGCCGGTACGGTCGAATTCATCATGACCGACACCGCGTTCTACTTCATGGAGATGAACACGCGGCTGCAAGTCGAGCATCCCGTGACCGAGATGATCACGGGGCAGGATCTCGTCGAGTGGCAATTGCGGGTGGCCTCGGGCGAGCCGCTGCCGTTGCGCCAGAACGAATTGCGTATCGACGGGCATGCGATCGAAGCGCGCGTCTACGCCGAAAACCCGGCGCGCGGATTCTTGCCGTCGACGGGGACGCTCAAATATCTGCGTATGCCGGAAGGCGTCGAGTTCTCGATCGGTTCGCCCTCGCGCGCGCCGGTGCGGATCGATAGCGGCGTACGCGAAGGCGACGCGATCACGCCGTTCTACGACCCGATGATTGCGAAGCTGATCGTGCACGGCGCCAATCGCGAAGAAGCCCTGGCGCGCATGAGCCGCGCATTGCAGGCGTGCGAGGCAGTCGGTCCGCAAACGAACGTGGCGTTCCTGAAGCGCATCGTGCAAAGCAAGCCGTTCGCCACGGCCGACTTGGATACGGGCCTGATCGAACGTCATCATGCGCAGTTGTTCGCGCCGGTCGAAAGACCGTTCAAGGAAGCGCTGGCGCTCGCGTGCGGCGCGTTGTTGACGCGCGAGGGCGGCGCGGCGCATGGCGCATCGCCCTGGGATGCGCTCTCGCATTGGCGTTTGAACGGCAGCTATCGGCAAACGATCGAATGGCGCGATACCGATAACGAGGCGACGTTCAAGGTCGTTTATGCCCGCGAAGGCGAGATGCGTACGCTCGAACACGAGGGGACGGCCGAGGGGTTCGACTGGTGGCGCGGGAGCGAGCCGCATACCTTCGGGGCGCGTCTGGGCGATGCGCGCGTGACGGGGCGTGTGTTCGTCGACGGGGACCTGTTCCACGTGTTTTGCCAAGGCTCGGCGCTCGCGTTCGAATGGCAGAACCTGCTGGCGCACGCGGCCGACGCCGAACATGGCGAAGGGCGCTTGACCGCGCCGATGCCGGGCAAGGTCATCGCGGTGCTCGTCGAACCGGGCGCGATCGTCGAGAAGGGGGCGCCCTTGATCGTGATGGAAGCGATGAAGATGGAACATACGATTGGCGCGCCCGCGGCGGGCAAGGTCGCGCAAGTGCTCTTCGGCGTGGGCGATCAGGTGACCGACGGCGCCCAATTGTTGGTCATGGAAGCGCAGTGAGTCGCACCCGGTAGAGCGTAGCGCCTAGCAACTCGTTCGTAAGCACTATGTAAGCGAGTGCCGGCCGAATTTCGCTGCGGTTTCATGGGGCGATATCGCCGCCGCATCGTATTGCCGTTTGGCCTGGCCTATCCTAGAAGCGATGCAATGGCATCAATGCTTCGAAGAGGAGGGCACGATGGCTCGGTGCGAGGGTTTCGTCGGTGCGATCGGCGGCACGCCGCTCATTCGTCTCGCTCGCCTGAGCGAAGAAACGGGGTGCGAGATATTCGGTAAGGCCGAATTCATGAACCCGGGCGGGTCGGTCAAGGACCGGGCCGCGCTCTACATCGTTCGCGACGCCGAGCGTCGGGGGGTACTTAAGCCTGGCGGCACGGTCGTGGAAGGGACGGCGGGCAATACGGGCATCGGTCTCGCTCATATCTGCGCCGCTCGCGGCTATCGCTGCGTGATCGTGATTCCCGAAACGCAATCGCAGGAAAAAATGGATCTACTGCGGGTGCTCGGTGCCGACGTTCGGCCCGTGCCAGCCAAGCCTTATAAAGATCCCGACAATTACCAGAAAATTGCCGGCAGGCTGGCGGAACAAACCGAAAACGCCATTTGGTCGAATCAGTTCGATAACGTCGCCAATCGCCAGGCGCACTACGAGAGCACCGGGCCGGAGATTTGGCGCGATACCGACGGCAAGATCGATGCATTCGTTTGTGCGACGGGCACGGGCGGAACGCTTGCGGGCGTTTCTCGATATCTGAAGGAGCGTAACCCGGCGATCAAGATCCTATTGGCCGATCCCCGCGGCAGCGGGCTTTATAGCTACGTCAAGACGGGCGAAATCAAGGTGGAGGGCAATTCGATCACGGAGGGCATCGGTTCCAGCCGCGTTACGGCCAATCTCGAAGGCACCGTGATCGACGATGCCGTTCGTATCGACGATCAAACCTGCGTGGCGACGGCCTATCGGCTCTTGCGCGAGGAGGGGCTCTACGTTGGGGGATCGACAGGCATCAACGTGGCGGCCGCTGAGCGCCTGGCCCGCGAGATGGGGCCGGGGCATACGATCGTCACGTTGCTTTGCGACCGGGGCAGCCTGTATTTCGCACGGCTATTCAATCGGGCATGGTTGGCCGAGCGCGGCCTCTCGCCGGATTAGCGCTTGCCCCCTATTGCAGCGTGCCCCAGCGCTCGACGGCCGGCTCGGCCGTCGCCCATTTCCACGCCGAGCCTTGCTGGCAGGCGCTTGCCGTGAACCAGTCGGTCTTCGAATCGGGCTTGTCGCCGTCCACGAACGAGAACGCGAACTCCTTGCAGCTCGCGAGCGCCGTATCGAACGCGCGGATGACGCGCACTTCGCCGTGGCCGTTTTCGATCGGCAAAGTATGCTTGACGCGCCAAGGCTCGGATGCACCGACCGGCAACGTGCCGACGAGCGTTGCGATCGCATTTTGCTGGTCCGCATGCATGCGCAGCATGTAGCGATTGACGGCTTCGTCGGTTGCCGCTTGCACGGCAATGCCCACACCGATGCCGACCGCTGGATTGGCCGTGACGGCACCTGTCGCGACGCCGGCCACGGCACCGCTGGCCGCACCGATCGACGCGCAGCCGCTGATGGCGGCACCCGCGCCGGCGCACAGGAGGGCGGCGAGTAGCGTGCGCGCGCTCATTGCAATGCGCCCCAACGTTGCGTCGCCGGCTCGGCAGAGGCCCACTTCCAAGTGTTGCCGTCGCGGCAGACGGAGGCGACGTAGAACGCGCTGGAAGGCGGCTGATCCTTCGTCGCATCGCGGTCGACGGAGAACACGATTTCCTTACAGTCGAGCGCGCCGGTGCTGATGGTCCGGCTGACGGTCACGCGGCCGTGTTCGTTTTCCTCGATCGGCACCGAGTGCTTGGCCTCCCAAGGGGCAACGGCGCCGACCGCCAGCGGTCCGGCGGCGCTCGCGATCGAATCTTGGGTTTGCCGGTGCACGACGCGTTCGGTGTACTGCACGCCCGCTTTCGCGGCGGCCACGGCGCCCAGACCGATACCCGTCGCGACAGCCGCGTTGCGCGTTACCTTGGCGGCGACCGCGGCACCGGCGATACCGGCCCCTGCCGTCGCGCTCTCGGTGTACAACGAAGCACAGCCGCTCAAGTTGATGATAGCCGCCGCTGCGAACGCGACGAGGGCAAACCGGTGCATGGTGAATTGCATGTTTCTGCCTTTGGCTCTTTCTTTTTGCCTATTACTTATCGCTTATTACTTATTGTCTTCTCGTCGCACAGCATAAAACGCGCCGTCGAGCGAGCGCGTTCGCACGGCCGCACGGCCATGCGGCTGGCCGCGTCGTGCGCGCGTTGCCGCGGCATTTTGCAGCATTGGATTGGGGAATGGCAGAGAAAAAGTGCAAAAAATTGCAAACACGCCTTTCGATGGCGGCAATGGCGCGTAGAAATCCGACCGCGTAGATGAGTGCGCCCGACCCGTTGCTATAGGGTGCCTGCCGCCTCGCATCGATGATCGAGCAATGTTTCCGCCGATCCCGTTCCGCCATCGGTATCGAGGCTGCTGTTCAGCACCAACCAGCCCGCGTCCTTGGCGGACGCGCCGGCGCCCGTCACGAAGATCGTCTGCTCCGCCATGACGTCCGGGCTTGTGCGAGGGCCGGCGACCAGATCGAACGGATTGAAATCGAACGAGGGCCCCGGGATATGCATGATGCGATACCGCGTGCCGTCGATCGTGTCCCAGGTCCACACGTGCGGAGGATCGTTCCGATGCCGCACCAGTGCCCCGGTGGCCTTGGCTTGCACGCAGTCGATGTGGATGTGCAATTGTTCTTGCGAACGGCGCATGGCCGAGTTGATCTCGAGCCCGATTCCATCGTCGGCGAGCGGCGCGCGTTGCGCCTGCTTCAGCGCGGCCTCGACGTAGCCGCGCGCGTTCCAGGCATCGGCCCAGTAGTTCGGTGCATCCGGTGTTAGCAGCACGGGGCTCTCGACGCCCGAGATGCGCTCGGTCGGAATCAAAAGATGCTGGGCGACACCGTTTCGGTCGCGCAGCAGCGCGTAGCGTCCGGGTAGATCGACGGTGGCGCAGACGCCCGTTTTACCTGTCGTGCGAGCAGCCGGTACGCAATCGAGACTGACGATTTGCCAAAGCGCGTTGGGATCGGCGGCGGCGAGTACCGAGCATCCGGCGGCGACGAGCGCGGCGCCGAGCGCGAGAACGAATGAGCGGCGGGGACGTCTAAGCATCATCGATCGAATGCGCGCCAGTGACGAGACGCGGCCATTCTGTCATGAAACGAAAACGAACGGCGTCGAAGGACTCGACGCCGTCCCGGTGCTGCCGTGGCCGACAACGATGCGGCTGTCTCCGAGCCGCGTTAGAACACCTTCGTGATCGTCGCGAAGAACGTCGTCTGCAGCGGATTCGATACGGCGATGTTGCCCGACGAATCGGGCGCGCCCGTCGTGTAACGGTCGTAGACGTTAGTGGCGCCCCACCCCTTCGTCACGGCGCCTGTCAGGGTCCAGCCGCCGTCGAACGTCTTGGACACGGCCACCTTCGCGTCCTGCCAGTTATAGGCCGAGAAGTTCTGCACGCGTTCCCAGCCGTAGTGCAGCAGCAGAGAGAAACCGTGCGTGAGGTCGATGTTCGTATTCAAGTCCAGGTAGCCCGAGCCGCGGCTGTTCTTGCCGCTGCCGATGCCGAGCGATTGGCTGTCGTAGCCGAAATAATTCGGCGTATAGGTCAGCCAATACTTCGCGGTGAACCACTTGTACGTGAGGGCCGTGACGAACTCCCCATAGTTGTAGCTCGTTGCGGCAGCCGACATGCGCGCGCCCGGGTAGACGTAGTAGTAGATCGTGCCGGTGTAAGACAAATCGCCGATCGAGCCGCCGTATCCCCCGTACAGATCCCATTCGACCGTGCCGCCTTCGATGAATTTGCTGCTCACGCTCGAGAGCCAGGTGCCGGCGAACAGCCCGCTCGGATGCGCGTAATCGATGCCGCCTTGAATGGCCGGTTTGCCCCAGCCCTGACGGAAGCCGCGCGAGACGTACTGCGACGCGAGCGTCACGTTGGCCGTGAACGGCGAGGCAGCCGGCGCCGCGCTAGGGGCGCTAGCGGTGGCAGCGGATGCGGAATCGGCGGGCGCCGCGGGCGCGGTGGCTGCCGGGGCGCTTGCGCTGGCGGCATCGGCGGCTTGCGCGAGGGCGGCCGGCGCATGCAGCGATCCGAACAAAAGCGCCGCGCCGCCGAAAGCGGCGGACGATAGGCGTGACAGGGTCTTGCGTGGACTCATGGTGTGCTCCGTCGTCGTTGTAATCGGTCTTTTCGCTTACCCGGATTCCATTCGGGTACGGATCCGGTTGGCTGAGTATTGCCAGCCGATATGCGCGGTGCGCACGCATTTTTGGACGCGAATCTGTCGTTTCGCGACATGCCGGCCGCATGAGAGGATTGCAATCGACGCGTCGGGCCTTATGCTACGGCGCTTGGCCGGCAAACGGCCCGGCACGGCAAGGGGGCCCGTGTCGCATTTTCGCAAGCGTGCGTCGGAATTCGTCGGCTGCGAGGGGATTTTTCTGGCAACCATGTAGGCAGACTGTGCAGGCGTCGGCCTGCCGCAAGGAGACGGAAGAGATGAGTTCACCGAAGGTGATGGTGCAGGGGCTGTGCAAGGTGTTCGGCACGAACCCCAAGCAAGCGCTCGACATGCTGGCTGGCGGCGCGACGAAGGACGAGATATTCGCACGCACGGGCCAAGTCGTCGGCGTGCACGACGTTTCGTTCGACGTTCAGGAAGGCGAAATATTCGTGCTGATGGGGCTGTCGGGCTCCGGTAAATCCACGTTGATTCGCCTGATCAATCGGCTCGTCGATCCGACGGCCGGCAAGGTGCTCATCGATGGGCGCGACATTGTTGCGGCGCGGCGCCGCGAGTTGACCGCCCTGCGTCGAAAAGACATGAGCATGGTGTTTCAGTCGTTCGCGCTCATGCCGCAGCGCACCGTGCTGTCGAATGCCGCCTTCGGTCTCGAAGTCGCCGGCGTCCGGCGCAAGGAGCGCGAGGCCCGCGCGCTGACGGTGCTCGAGCAGGTGGGGCTGGCGCCGTTCGCGCACAAGCTGCCGGCCGAACTATCGGGCGGCATGCAACAGCGGGTCGGTCTCGCTCGCGCGCTGACGGTGAATCCCTCGCTCATGATCATGGACGAAGCGTTCTCGGCGCTCGATCCGCTCAAGCGCAAGGAGATGCAGAACGTGTTGCTGCAACTGCAAAAGGAGCAGCGCCGCACGATCATGTTCGTCTCGCACGATCTCGAGGAAGCGCTGCGGATCGGCAACCGTATCGCGATCATGGAAGGCGGCTGTCTCGTGCAGGTCGGTACGCCACAGGAGATCATCAGCCGCCCGGCGAACGATTACGTGCGGGCCTTCTTCGACGGCGTGGATACGAGCCGCTATCTCACGGCCGGCGATCTCATGCAGATCGATGTCGTGCCGCTCGTTCGCCAGTTCGATGCAGCCGGCGTGGCCGCATCGCTGAACGGCAGCGCCGAGTACGCCTTCGTGCTCGATGCCGCTCGCAAGATCCGCGGCTTCGTGAGCCGCGACGCGCTCGGCAATGGCTCGCCGAGCCTCGCGCAAACCGAATGCATCGCGCGCAGCGCACCGCTCGAGCAAGTGGTCTCGAGCGTCATGGCGCATGCCCGCGCGCTACCTGTCGTGGACGACGACGGCTGCTATTGCGGCTCGGTCGATCGCGCCGTCGTTCTCAAAGCCATTACCCGTACGCGAGGCTCCCATGTCTGAACTCATTCCGCTCGGCACTTGGGTCGATCAATCGGTCCACTATCTGCTCGATCACGACAGCCATGCGTTCGACGTGATCGGTCGGGCCATCGATGGGCTCGCGGGCATGGTCGAACACGGCCTGCAGGCGATCCCGATGTGGGCGATGATGGCGCTATTCATCGCCGTGGGTCTATGGCGGCTCGGTTGGCGGTTCGCGCTGTTCACGACGCTGTCGTTGCTGCTGATCTATGCCACGGGCTTTTGGGATCAAACTGTGATCACGCTCGGCTTGACCCTCTCGTCGACGCTAATCAGTCTCGTCTTCGGCATTCCGCTGGGGATCTGGACCGCCAAGGATAAGCACGTCGCGCTCGTGGTGCGCCCCGTGCTCGACTTGATGCAAACGATGCCGGCCTTCGTCTATTTGATCCCGGCCGCGATGTTGTTCGGCCTCGGGCGCGTGCCGGGGATCTTGTCGACCGTTATTTTCGCGATGCCGCCCGCCGTGCGCTTGACGAGCCTCGGCATTCGCCACGTCAATCGCGAGATTGTCGAAGCGGGGCAGGCATTCGGATGCACGCCGTGGCAACTCCTCTACAAGGTGCAGTTTCCCAATGCGCTGCCCTCGATCATGCAGGGCGTGAACCAGACGATCATGATGGCGCTCTCGATGGTGATCATCGCGTCGATGGTCGGTGCGGGCGGCCTCGGCAACGACGTTCTCGCCAGCATTCAACGGCTCGATATCGGCCTGGGCTTCGAAAGCGGGTTGTCCGTCGTGTTGCTGGCGATCATCCTAGATCGCGTGACGGAAAGCTTTGGCCGGATGCCCGGCACGGCGCCCGCGCAGCGCTTCAAAGGGCTGCGCAGTGTCATGCGGCTGCGCGGCGGTGCGCAGCAACCGATGACGCAAAGCTGACTTTAGCGAGGCACGCATGCAGCCAGCCACTGTGATGCAGCCCGCCAGTGCGACGCAGCCAGTCACTGCGATGCAGCCTGAAATCGCGGCGTCGATGCCCGTGCACTTCGGGTTCTTGACGCTGCCCAACTTCTCGATGATCGCGTTCACGAGCGCGGTCGAAGTGCTGAGGATGACGAACTACGTCAGCCGAGCCACGCACTATCGGTGGTCGGTCGTCTCGGCCGACGGCATCCCGGTGCGGGCCAGCAATGGCGTGACGGTGACGCCGACGCGCACGCTCGAAGAGGTCGGCACGCCCGACGTCCTGGTCGTGTGCGGCGGCACGCAGATCCGCTCGGCGGTGGACTCGCGCGTCAAGACGCTGCTGGCCGATCTGGGCGCGCGTGGGGTGCCGCTCGGTGCGATCTGTACCGGCGCGTATGCCCTCATGAGCGCGGGCTTGCTCGACGACTATCGCTGCACGGTGCATTGGGAGGATATGTCGTCGCTGCACGCGGAATTTCCGCGCGTGAAGTTTCGTGACGAACTCTTCGTCATCGATCGCGATCGATTGACCTGCACGGGCGGGACAGCTCCGCTCGATTTGATGCTGCATCTGGTGGGCGAGCGGCTGGGCCGCAATCTGGCGGCGCAGGTCTCGGCGCAATTCATTCTCGAACGGATCCGTAGCGCGAACGATCATCAACCGATTCCCGTGGACGCGCGGATCGGCTTCTCGCGCGCCGAGCTGATCGAGGTCGTGCGGCTGATGGAAGCAAACATCGAGGAGCCGCTTTCGCTCGAAGAATTGGCCCGGCTCGTGAGGCTATCGCAGCGGCATCTGCAACGGATGTTCAAGGTGTATTTGGACGTATCGCCCACGCATTACTACCTCTCGTTGCGCTTGCGGCGCGCGCGCGATTTGTTGCGTACGACCGATGCGTCGATCGCGTGCGTGACCTCGGTGTGCGGCTTTCAATCGCCGTGTCATTTCAGCAAGGCGTATCGCGCGCAGTTCGGCTATGCGCCGAGCCGGGAACGCCGGCAAGCCAATTGAGCGGTTAGGGGCGCTTGGTTTCAGCGTTGTAGAAGATTGTTTAGGAGTCCTTGCAATACGTCGAAGTTCCCGAAACGGCGAAGAGCCGACATAATTGTGCGATTGAGGAGAGTCTAATGAACCGACGCTTGATGAAGGCCGGCTGGGTGGCGGCCGCCGCGGCTTTACTGACGACGAGCGCCTATGCGGCGGATCCGGCCGCATGTCGAAACGTTCGCTTTGCCGATGTCGGTTGGACGGACATCGCGGCCACGACCGGGCTCGCATCGGCCGTGTTCGAGGGTTTGGGCTACAACCCGACGAAGACGATCGCATCGGTGCCGATCACGTTCGCGGGCATCAAGAGCAAGCATATCGACGTCTTTCTCGGCTATTGGTCGCCCACGATGGATCCGATGATCGATCCGTTCGTCAAGGCGAAGCAAATCGAAGTGTTGGCGGCGCCGAATCTGACCGGCGCGAAATACACGTTGGCGGTGCCGGATTATGTTTACAACGGCGGCCTCAAATCGTTTGCGGATATCCAGAAGTACGCCGATAAGCTGGGCGGCCGCATCTATGGGATCGAGCCCGGCAACGACGGTAACGCGTTGATCAAGAAGATGATCGACGGCAATCAGTTCGGTCTCGGCAAGTTCAAGCTCGTGGAGTCGAGCGAAGCGGGCATGCTGGTGCAGGTGAACAAGGCGGTTCGCGAGAAGCAGTGGATCGTGTTCCTCGGATGGGAGCCGCATCCGATGAACGTGCAAATGAAGATCGACTACCTGAGCGGCGGCGACGACGTGTTCGGGCCGAACTATGGCGAGGCGAAGGTCTTCACGGCAACGCCGCCCGATTATGCCGCGCGTTGTCCGAATGCGGCGAAGCTCGTGTCCAACTTGCATTTCACGACGGATATCGAAAACCACGTGATGGTGCCGATTATGGACAAGCAAGACCCGAACAAGGCGGCTACCGCGTGGCTGAAGAAGAACCCGCAGGTGCTCGATAAGTGGCTGGCGGGTGTGACGACGCTCGACGGCAAGGATGGCTTGACGGCGGTGAAGTCGTATATCGCAACGCATTGAGGCGATTGTCCACCCCGGGAGGGGCGGACGATGGGCGCGGCGAGGCCACGGGGCGGTTGCACCGTATCCCCGCGCGGCCTACGGTGTTTCGTGAGCGGGCGCTTCGTCCGCCGCGGGCGAATTTGCGACCTGCGAGCCTAACTGCCTGATATCCGTCACGTTCTTGTAACCCGTCATCAGAATGAAGCCTCTCCCGTCGGCCGGGTTCTGTGCGCAACTGGCCGTGATCACGGCTGCGGGGCCCGCCGGCACGATTGCGACAACCGTGCTGTCGGTCACGGGGTTGCCGTTGTCGTAGTCGATGGTCGTCTGCTCGGCTGGGACGACGGCAAAGTAGCCGTGGCCGTCCCCGTTTTTTAGCAACTGCGTGCCGCCGATAGCCAGTTTGCCGTCGGCGAGTTCCGCTATGCACGCGAGCTTCGACTGCTTGCATAGTCGAATCGACGGCAGGTTTCCACGCCCGTCGATCTTGCATAACCATTGTCCTATCGCAATGACGAACTTTCCGTCCGCCTTTGTTTGAATTAAACCGCAACGTTTGATGGGGAGTTCGATTTCGGTGGCGTATAGTTTCGCCCACACCAATGAGCCATCTGAATTTAGACGCATGGCGGAGATTTTGGCGCGAGCGACGCCAACATTGGGATCGCCATAGCCCGCGCATATAAAGCCTCCATCTTCGGTGGGCACGATGGCGTACATTGTCCTGCCGGCGTAGGTTTTATTCCATTGAACAGCCCAACGTATCTTCGCGTCTTTAGCGAATTTCACGACTTGGGTTCCGCCACTTGCGCAAGACAGTCCTACAACCGCGAAACCTCCGTCGAGCGTGGCGGTCACGGCGCAACCCAGGTAGCCGGGAATCGACCGCTCCCATGTTATCTCCAATGTGTCTGCGCTGAGCTGGGCAACCCATATGTCCGGCTCCGTGCTCGTCAGTGCCGAGCGAGCCTGGCCGACGGCGATGAGATTTCCGTCCGCAAGCTCGGTTACCCCGACCAGTTCCCGGTCGTATCGAGCGGCATAAATTTTCGACAGGCATTGCCCGTCCTCGAAGAACTTGAGTGCCAGTGCACTCTCAGTGACGCCGGCACGCAGGTCCTGTATGTGCCCGACCACCACAAGAGTGCCGTCCTTCGCCTTCAGCCCATCGCATGCCACCGGAGAGAGTTGATCGGCAGGCATGATTTGCGAGCCGGCTTCGGGAAACGTACCGCTGCTGAAGATCTGCGCCATGTTCGGATTGCTTTTTAAAGGTGGGGCGTACATAGGGTGGCTAGCGTTCGGCCGTTTCAGCAGCGAGGGTGATTCGAAGATCGGCACCCGGGAGCTACCGCAAAGACCTCTTAGAAATCTTCGCGAAAACTATGCGGTCTAGGCGCACCGTAATCAAGCCGCACCGCCCATATGCTGGGTCATGGGTGGCCGAGCGAATCTGCCTCGCACGTCTGCTGGTCTGCGTGCTCCCCAACGCGCTCTAGACAACCGTAGAGAGGTTCAACGCTATGAGCAGCAAACGTAAGTTCGTCTATCCGACGGACGAGGAAGACGCAGCGATCCGGCGCGGTATCGCTGCAGATCCGGATACACGAGAGTTAAGCGACGAGGAGTTCAAGCGGTTGCGCCCATTCGAGGAAGTCATGGCCAAGCGCCGCGCGGGTCGTCCACCCTTAGAAAGCCCCAAAGAACAGGTCAGCATCCGCTATGACGCAGATATCTTGGAGGCGTTTCGCGCCACGGGCGATGGCTGGCAAACGCGTATGAATGCTGCGCTGAGGGTATACCTGTCGGAGCATCCTCTACGGAGAGCACCCCGATAGCCGCGAGGCGCTAACGGGGGGGAAAGCGCGTTGCTCGGGCACTGACGTTGTTCGACACGGTACCGCGTTGCGTCGGCAAGCCACGGCGGTGTGCTCGGTGGACTTCATTGCACACTACCCAACCTCAAGACATCGCCCCCGACGCCAAGAAATACGCCTCGCACGCCTGCTCGTCCGCCGCATTGCCCGCGCGCTGCTCGCGAAACGCCACGGGCGGCATCCCATACTGCTTGCGGAACTCGCGCCCCAAATGCGAGGCATCGGAAAAGCCGCAACTCGATGCGATATCGGCCACGGATCGGTCGGAACTCGTCAGCAGCCAAGCCGCCGTGCGCAGCCGCACGTGCTTGGCGAACGTCTGCGGCGATTTGCCCGTCTGCGCCTTGAAAAGCCGCTCCAATTGACGCGGCGATAAGTCGAGCTTACCGGCCAATTCTTCGAGCGTCAGCGCACGCCCCAGATGCTGCTCCATCAGCAAGATCGCGCGCTTGATCTTCGGATGCGTGGCGGGCTCCAGCCCCGGTGGGTGAGGCTGCGGGGCGTTGCCGCCCTGCATCTCTCCCACGAGCAGGATACGCAGCGCCTTTTGCACCGTCGCGTGATCGAAATGCCGCAGCAAAATCGCCGCGGCCACGTCGATCGAAGCGCGCCCGCCCGAACACGTAATGCGCCGACGATCGATTACGAACAGCCGATCGGCCACCAGCATCTGCGCGTCGGCGGCCGGGAAGCGCTCGATGAAATCCCAATAGTGAAACCAACTGACGCATACGCGGTGGCCCTCGAGCACCCCCGCCCGCATGAGCGTAAACACCCCCGTACAAATACCGACCACGGTCGCGCCGTTGCTCGCCGCGCGACGAATGAACGCGAGCGTCTCGTCGTCGGCCTGCGGGCCCGAATGCAGGAGCCCGCCTACCACCACCACGTAATCGAACGGCTCGGCCTCGTCGAACGTTTCCCAAGGCGTGACTTGGATGCCGCAACTGGCCCGGACCGGTGCGAGCGTCTTGCCCACGACGCTCCAAGCACAACGCACGGGCTTGCTGAAATCGCTGTCGTCGGCCGAGAGCCGCAACATGTCGACGAAACCCGAAAACGCCGTCAGCGTGAAATTGGGCAGCAGCAAAATCCCGAAGCGAATGCGCTCTCGGGAGGGGGTGGAAACGAGCGGTGACGGATCGACGGCGTTCATGCGAGTGAGGAATGGGGGACGCAGCGGCAGGCCCGCCCAGCGTCGCCGATTGCGCCGCTCGGCGTTTGTGGTTTTCCGTCATCGATCATCGTCGAAGCGCACGCACCGGCGTGCCGCAACGGCAATTGGCGATGGCATCCCACAGCGATGCCGTTTTTGTTCTATCGGTGGATTTTACGCTTTGGTGTACTTGCGTCCATAGCGCATTCCAACTTTCGAACTCAACGCGAGGCAGTCCCCATGAACGTCAGCGTCTTCGATCTGTTCAAGATCGGCATCGGTCCGTCGAGCTCGCATACGGTCGGGCCGATGATCGCCGCATGCCGTTTCGTTTCCCATGTCGAAGACGCCAATCTGCTCGCCTATGTGCGTCGCGTCAAAGTCGAACTCTATGGCTCGCTTGGCGCCACGGGCAAGGGCCACGGCACCGATAAAGCGGTTTTGCTCGGCCTCGAAGGCCATCTCCCCGATTCCATCGACCCCGATCTGATCGAGCCGCGCTTGGCGGCGATTCGATCCGACAAATGCCTGCGTTTGATGGGCAGCACCGACATCCGTTTCGACGAAAAGGACGATCTCTCGTTCTACCGCCGGATGATGAGCGGCACGAGCGTGGTCCACCCGAACGGCATGCGTTTTCAAGCTTTCGACGAAAACGGTCAACTGCTCGTCGAGAAAGAGTATTACTCGGTGGGCGGCGGCTTCGTCGTGAACCGCGACGGCGATCGCGTGAACGGCGTTCGCGCCGGTGCCGAGGTGCCATATCCGTTCCGCACGGGCGCCGATTTGCTGCGCGCGTGCGCGGACAGCGGCCTGTCGATCGCTCGCGTCGCTTTCGAAAACGAATGCGCATCGCGTTCCCCGGCCGAAGTGCGCGAAGGCTTGCTGGCGATCTGGCGAACGATGGCCGCGTGCGTCGAGCGCGGTTGCCGCACCGAGGGCGAGCTGCCGGGGCCGATGCGCGTCAAGCGCCGGGCAGCCGAACTTTCCAAGAACCTGCGTGCGCGCTCGGAAGAATCGCTGCGCGACCCGTTGTCGATGCTCGATTGGGTCAACCTTTACGCGATGGCCGTCAACGAAGAGAACGCCGCGGGCGGACGCGTGGTGACCGCGCCGACGAACGGCGCGGCCGGTGTCATTCCCGCCGTGCTGCATTACTACGTCAAGTTCGTGCCCGGCGCGAACGACGACGGCATCGTCGATTTTCTGCTGACGGCCGCCGCGATCGGCATCATCTACAAAGAAACCGCTTCGATCTCGGGCGCCGAAGTGGGCTGCCAGGGCGAGGTGGGCGTGGCGTGCTCGATGGCCGCCGCGGCGCTCGCAGCCGTCATGGGGGGCACGCCCCGGCAGGTGGAGAACGCCGCCGAGATCGGCATGGAGCACAACCTCGGCATGACGTGCGATCCCGTCGGCGGGCTCGTGCAAATTCCCTGCATCGAGCGCAACGCGATGGGTGCGATCAAGGCGCTGAACGCATCGCGCATGGCGCTCAAAGGCGACGGCCAACACTACGTTTCGCTCGATTCGGTCATCAAGACGATGCGCGAGACGGGCGCCGATATGAAGACCAAATACAAGGAGACGTCGCGCGGCGGGTTGGCCGTGAACGTCATCGAATGCTGAATCGAGCTAACCCAAAGTCAAGGCCAATCTTTCCTTCGAGACCACCGCTATGAGCCGCTTTTCGATATTCAGTCTGGTACGCAACGGATTGTCGTACCACGAGAACTGGGAGCGTCAATGGCGCAGCCCGGAACCCAAACGCGAGTACGACGTCGTCATCGTCGGCGGTGGGGGGCATGGCCTTGCCACAGCCTATTACTTGGCGAAGGAGCACGGCGTGCGCAACATCGCCGTGCTCGAGAAAGGATGGATCGGGGGCGGCAATACGGCGCGCAACACCACGATCATTCGCTCGAATTATCTGTGGGACGAATCGGCGGCGCTGTACGAAAAAGCGATGAAGCTGTGGGAAGGGCTCTCGCAAGACGTCAACTACAACGTCATGTTCAGCCAGCGCGGCGTGATGAATCTCGCCCACACGCTGCAAGACGTGCGCGATACGATGCGGCGCGTCAACGCGAACCGGCTCAACGGCGTCGATGCCGAATTCCTCACGCCCGAGCAGATCAAGGAAATCGAGCCGACGATCAACCTCAACGCCCGTTACCCCGTGCTCGGCGCGTCGTTCCAGCGGCGCGGCGGCGTGGCCCGCCACGATGCGGTGGCCTGGGGCTTTGCGCGCGGCGCGGACGCCCACGGCGTGGACATCATCCAAAACTGCCAGGTCACCGGCATTCGCCGCGAGGGCGGCGCCGTGGTTGGCGTCGACACGGTGAAGGGATTCATCAAAGCGAAGAAAGTCGCGGTCGTGGCCGCGGGCAATACGACCACCCTGGCCGATATGGCCGGCGTGCGTCTGCCGCTCGAAAGCCATCCGCTGCAGGCGCTCGTCTCCGAGCCGATCAAGCCCGTCGTGAATACCGTGGTGATGTCCAACGCGGTGCACGCCTATATCAGTCAGTCCGACAAGGGCGATTTGGTGATCGGCGCGGGTATCGATCAATACACGGGTTTCGGCCAACGCGGCAGCTTCCACGTGATCGAGGGCACGCTGCAGGCCATCGTCGAAATGTTCCCGGTGTTCTCGCGCGTACGGATGAACCGGCAGTGGGGCGGCATCGTCGACGTTTCGCCCGACGCCTGCCCGATCATCAGCAAAACCGACGTGAAGGGCTTGTACTTCAACTGCGGATGGGGCACGGGCGGATTCAAGGCGACGCCCGGCTCGGGCTGGGTGTTCGCGCACACGATCGCGAACGATGCACCGCATCCGCTCAATGCGCCTTTCTCGCTGGACCGCTTCTACACGGGCCATCTGATCGACGAGCACGGCGCCGCTGCCGTTGCGCACTAAAACACGCTGTGTGGCCTATTGGATACCGGAGACTGACATGCTGTTGATCGAATGCCCGTGGTGCGGGCCGCGCGCCGAAAGCGAATTTTCCTGTGGCGGGGAGGCCGACATCGCTCGCCCGCTCGAGCCCGAAAAACTGAGCGACCGAGAGTGGGGCGATTACCTCTTCATGCGTAAGAATCCGCGCGGCGTGCATCGCGAGCAGTGGTTGCATACGCAAGGATGCCGTCGCTGGTTCATGGCGACGCGCGATACGGTGTCGTACGCGATCCAAAGCTACGAAACGTTCGGAGGCGCCGCGGCGCCGGGTGCGGGCGATGCGAAGGCAGCCGACGCCCGCAAGAATACGCAAGGGGGCAAGTGAAATGAGCAATCAAAAAGATCGCCTGAGCGCGGGCGGGCGGATCAATCGGGCGATTCCGCTCACGTTCACGTTCAACGGCCGCACGTATCAAGGCTATCAAGGCGACACGCTCGCCTCGGCGCTGCTCGCCAATGGCGTGCGTTTCGTGGCGCGAAGCTGGAAGTATCACCGGCCGCGTGGCGTGATGACGGCCGGCGTCGAAGAGCCGAACGCAATCGTTCAGCTCGAAAGCGGCGCCTATACCGTGCCGAACGCGCGCGCGACCGAAATCGAGTTATATCAGGGGCTCGTCGCGAGGAGCGTGAATGCGGAGCCTTCGCTCGAGAACGATCGGCTCGCGATCAACCAAAAGATCGCTCGCTTCATCCCTGCCGGGTTCTACTACAAGACCTTCATGTGGCCGCGCAAATGGTGGCCGAAGTACGAGGAGAAAATTCGCGAGGCCGCCGGTCTCGGTAAAGCACCCGACACGCGCGATGCCGATCGCTACGATAAGTGCTTCGCGCATTGCGACGTGCTCGTGGTGGGCGGCGGCCCCGCCGGGCTCGCAGCGGCCCATGCGGCCGGCAGCGCCGGTGCACGCGTGATCCTCGTCGACGATCAGCGCGAATTGGGCGGCTCTCTGCTCTCGTGCCGCGCACAGATCGACGGCAAGAGCGCCATGCAATGGGTGGAGAAGATCGAGCATGCGCTGTCGCAGATGCCGGACGTCAAGATTTTGTCGCGTAGCACGGCGTTCGGCTATCAAGACCACAACCTCGTGACCGTCGTGCAGCGCTTGACCGATCATCTGCCGGTATCGATGCGAAAGGGCACGCGCGAACTGGTTTGGAAGGTACGGGCCAAGCGCGTGATCCTGGCTACCGGCGCGCACGAGCGGCCGCTCGTGTTCGGCAACAACGATCTGCCCGGGATCATGTTGGCCTCGGCCGTGTCGACCTATATCCAGCGTTACGGCGTGCTGCCGGGACGCGAAGCGGTCGTGTTCACGAACAACGACGACGGCTACCAAAGCGCGCTCGATCTGAAGGCCTGCGGCGCGAAGGTGACCGTCGTCGATCCGCGCGCGCAGAGCGAAGGATCGTTGCCCGCCGCCGCGCGACGCCATGGTGTCGTCGTGATGAACGGTGCCGTGATCAACGAGGCGCGGGGCAAGTGGCGCGTGTCGTCGGTCGAAGTCGCATCGTTTGCGGGCGGCACGGTCGGCTCGCACGTCGCCACGTTGCCCTGCGATCTGGTGTCGATGTCGGGCGGGTGGAGCCCGGTGCTGCACCTGTTCGCGCAATCGGGCGGCAAGGCGCATTGGCACGACGAGAAAGCGTGCTTCGTCCCGGGCAAGGGCATGCAGCCCGAGGTGAGCATAGGCGCCGCGGCCGGCGAGTTCAGCTTGGCGCGCGGGCTGCGTTTGGCACTCGACGCCGGCATAGAGGCCGCGCATTCGCTGGGGTTGAAGGCGGTATCGCGGCCCGCCTCGCCCCAGGTCGCCGACATCAAGGAATCGCCCATCTTGCCGCTGTGGCTGGTTGGGACGCGCGAAACCGCCGCTCGCGGGCCGAAGCAGTTCGTCGATTTCCAAAACGACGTGTCGGCGGCGGATATCTTGCTCGCCGCTCGCGAAGGCTTCGAATCGGTCGAGCACGTCAAGCGCTACACGGCGATGGGTTTCGGCACCGATCAAGGCAAGCTCGGCAACATCAACGGCATGGCGATTCTTGCGCAGGCGCTGGGCAAGAGCATCCCGGAGACGGGCACGACGACATTCCGTCCCAACTACACGCCGGTGACCTTCGGTGCGATCGCGGGCCGCGAGATCGGCGATTTCATCGATCCGATTCGCAAGACTTGCATCCACGAGTGGCATGTCCAGCATGGCGCGTTGTTCGAGGACGTGGGCAACTGGAAGCGTCCTTGGTACTTCCCGAAGCCGGGCGAGGACTTGCACGCGGCCGTTGCGCGCGAGTGTTTGGCGGTGCGTACGAGCGTCGGCATCATGGATGCCTCCACGCTCGGCAAGATCGACGTTCAAGGTCCCGATGCGGCCAAGCTGCTGAATTGGGTTTATACGAACCCGTGGTCGAAGCTCGAAGTCGGCAAGTGCCGCTATGGGCTCATGCTCGACGAGAACGGCATGGTGTTCGACGACGGCGTGACGGTGCGCCTCGGGGAGCAGCACTATTTGATGTCGACGACATCGGGTGGGGCGGCGCGCGTGCTGACTTGGCTCGAGCGTTGGGTGCAGACGGAATGGCCCGATATGAAGGTGCGGATGACGTCCGTGACCGATCATTTCGCGACGTTCGCCGTCGTGGGCCCGAATAGCCGCAAGGTGTTGCGCAAGGTTTGCCGCGACATCGATGTATCGAACGAGGCGTTCCCGTTCATGACGTTCCGGGAAGGGACCGTGGCCGGCGTACCCGCACGCGTGATGCGGATCAGCTTCTCGGGCGAATTGGCTTACGAAGTGAACGTGCCGGCCAATGCGGGACGCGCGGTTTGGGAAGCGCTGATGGCCGCCGGCGAGGAGTTCGACATCACGCCGTACGGCACCGAAACGATGCACGTGTTGCGGGCGGAAAAGGGCTACATCATTGTCGGCCAGGATACGGACGGTTCGATGACGCCCTTCGATCTCGGCATGGGCGGGCTCGTCGCGAAGACGAAGGATTGCTTGGGCAAACGTTCGCTGACGCGCTCGGATACGGCGAAGGAAGGACGCAAGCAATTGGTCGGGCTGCTGACCGACGACCCATCGTATGTCTTGCCCGAAGGCAGCCAGATTCTCGTGCATGGCGTAAGCGGTCCGGCTGCGAATCAAGTGGCCGATCGCCCGCTGCCCATGCTCGGTCATGTCACGTCGAGCTACTACAGTCCGATTTTGAAGCGGTCGATCGCGATGGCGGTGGTCAAAGGCGGGCTCGGCAAGATGGGCGAGAAGGTATCGGTGGATCTGAACGGCAAATCGATGGCGGCGACGATCGCCAGCCCCGTTTTCTACGACGTCGAAGGAGTGCGTCAGCATGTGGAATGAGAATAGAAGCAGTGCGGCAGTGGCCGGGACGGGTGTGCTCTTCGAATCGCCGCTCGTCGGCGCTCAAGCGTTGCTCGATGCGAGCCAGGCGCAGCAATCGAAGCTGTTTCGCCTGCGCGAACGGCCGTTCCTCGAACTCGTGAACGTACGCGGCGAAGCGGGCGACGGCGCATTCATCGCCGCTGTCGAGAGCGTGATCGGGGCACGCTTGCCTGCTCAGCCCAACACCGTCGTGCAAGGCAGCGAGCACAATGCACTGTGGCTCGGTCCCGACGAATGGCTCGTGCGGTCGAACGAGGCGCGCAAGCCGGAGCTCGAAGGCAAGTTGCGCACGGCATTGGGCGCGTTGTTCGCGTCGGTGGTCGACGTAGGCAGCGGCTATACGGTCCTCGAAGCGAGCGGCGAACGTGTGCGCGACGTCATCTCGCGCGGGTGCCCGCTCGATCTGCATCCGAAACTGCTGCGGCGCGGGCAGTGCGTGCAAAGCCACTACTTCAAGGCCTCGATCGTGCTGGTGCCGATGGCCGACGATGCCTTCGATATCATCGTGCGGCGCAGCTTCGCCGATTATTTCTGCCGCATCATGCTCGACGCTGCCGCGCCGATCGTATCGTGAAGCCCGCCGAACCGTTTGCCGTCCGCGACGCGTTATGGCGTCCGACTGCGCTGCCATCCGGGCGCAGCGGGCGCGGGTGGTCGGTGTTCGTCGATGGGCTCGAAGCGCTTACGCGCGTGGGCATCCACGCGCATGAGCAGGCGGCGCCGCAGCCCGTGGTGATCGATGCCCGCCTCGTCTATCGAACGACACCCGCCGAAACGGGCGAGCATCAATGGATCGACTACGAGCAATATTGCGAGCGGTTGACGCAGTTTTTGGAAACGAAGCCGCATACGCGGCTGCTCGAGACGCTGGCGGTCGAACTGGCGGTGCTGTCGTTCGAGCAATGGGGGGCGCTCGATACCGTTACGCTCGTGCTGCACAAGCCGAAGATTCGACCGGGGACCCAGCGGATCGGCATCGAACTCGAATGGGGCCGGGGGGATTACGAGGCGTATAGCGCTCGCCAGCCTCAATAGAGCACCACTACCTGATGCCGCTCATATCCACGCCCAAATAGGGGCCCGCTTCCATCCATTCATCGTGTGCGTGCTTCGTGGTGCCGCGGGCATACCCGGATGCTTGTCTTGCCGCGCGCGGAATAGTTTCGAGCGCGCGGCACGACACATTGCTTCCCGTCTAGCACGCTAGATGCCGAGACATTCGTTTCACTTCGCCTTCGGTTTGGTCGTCGCCTTCAGCTGGCCTTGGTAGAACGGCATCCGCCGCGCGAACGATGGCCTTGGCGCACGCTCGGTGAGCATCATTCGAGCCGCTACGCTAGGCGTAACGGAGAGCGAATCGATGCTCTGCGCGCGGGACGGATCGGCCAGGCCCGCGTTCACCAGGAGGTGCGCTTCCAGCTTCAGGTTCGTCAGCCTCGGCGGGTCCTGAAGCGCGCCGCTTTGCGTGAACAACTGGCTCCACGCGTTGTCGCCGTAGTTCACGACGTAATAGTCCTGTCCGCTCGGATCGGCGAGCACGGCCCCGCAGCCGTCGAGCCGCACTTGCATCGACGTGTCCGACATCGCGATTGTCTTCCGGCTATCGAAGTTAAAGCCATAGGCGAGCGTGAGCGGGATCGTCCATTGCGTACCGGGATACGCGTTCTGATTCGGGAAGGGCTGCTGCTTGAGCGACACGACGGTTTGATCGGTTGTCAGATCGCATTGCGTCTCCATGGAGACGAGCGGGACGCCCGTTTGCCGCACGAAACTGTCGCCGATCGCATTCATCGGCTGACCGCTCGCACGCGCAAGTTCGTCCCAAAGCCGCTTAGGCGTTCCGTTGCCGAGCGCGTAGTCGGTCAAATACTGCTGAAGAGCCTTGCGCATGACCTCTTCGCCCAGGTAGCCCTCGATCATCTTCAGCACCTGGCCGCCTTTGTCGTAGACGAACGACGCCGCGTTGATGACGAAATCGTTCGACGCCCACGCGTTGAAGTTCGGTTCGACCGGGTATGAGGACGACGAAACGTCGCCCGCGATGACCTGATACTTGTTTCTGACCTGGCCTGCCCAACTGAAGCGATCCGGGAAGAACGCGATCTTCGTCTTGTTCTCGAAGAACGTCGCGAACGATTCGTTGAGCCAAACATCGTCCCACCAATCGAGCGTCACGAGATCGCCGAACCACTGGTGCGCCGCTTCGTGCGTGAGCACCGTGACGCCATAGTCCGACATCGTCGTACCGGGCGGCGGCAGGATGTCGTCGGCGAATTCGAGAATGGAACCCCAGTTCTCCATTCCGCCGAAGTTCAGGTCCTTCTCGGCTTTGAACGCGTCGTTGGCCGCTACCGTATCGAACTTCTTGAGGGGCAGGGGAATGCCCGTATAGCGATAGTAGAAATCGAGCGCCTGCTTGGTTTCCTGCATCGCCGGCTGCGCCCAGTCTTTCATGCCGGGTGGCGTGAAGATCCGTAGATGCAGCCCCTCGCCATCGGGCAACGGGCTCGAGAAATCGTCCTCGAACGTGTCGAACTGGCCGCCGCCGAAGAAGAGCAGATACGAGGGCATCGGCGGCGTCTTTTCGAAGCTCACGCGCTTGTAGCCCTGATCGACGTTGACTTCATCTTTCTCGGCAGCATTCGAGACGACCCGCCAGCTTTGCGGTACGTCGGCGCTCACCTCGTAAGTGGGCCGGAATGCCGGCTCGTCCCAACCCGGGAACCATTGCCGAGCGAGATCGGATTCGCCTTGCGTCAGGATGGCGCCGCTCGTCTGGCCGGTGGGGGATTTCAAGTCGACGCGGAACACGCCTTCGGCGGCGGAACAGCCTGGGTAGTTATCGTTGCCGCAACTGCCGCCTGTCTTCGCGACCGGATCGTCATAGGTCTTGAAATTGATGATGCCTTTCCACTCCATATGCAGCGAGTAGGTTCCCGGTGCGATCTGGCCGCTTTGGGGACGAAGCTGGTAGTAATCGCCTTCGTCTTGCGGTGTGGCGATGAGCGAAATGTTCCCGGGCTGAAGCAGCAGTGTGCCGTTGACGAAAGACAGCCGGTGCGCCGCCACCACGATCGAGTTGACGGGCTCCAGAACCTTGATCTCGACATCGGCACGGCCGTCGAATGCATTGAGCGCCGGGTTCGGCCTGAACCACAGTTGGTAGTTCACCGGCACGACGGTATCGGGCATTTCGACGGGCGGCACGGTCTTGTCGATCCCGGGGGTAGCGGCCATCGGCGCGGCAGGCGGGGTGACGGCGGGCGAGGATGACGACGACGGCGACGCGGCGGCGCCTGCGCGACCGGCTGCATTCGACGATCCACCGTCGCCGCCGCCGCAGCCGGCCAGGACAATAGCGGCTGCCAGGGAAATACCGGTCAATTTCGTATTGAATGGGAGACGCATTTTCAACCCTCGAATGGGAAGTGTTTCGTTCGGATTAAGACGAATTTCTTTTCCAGCTATCTCGAAGAAAGACAAAACGACGCCGTGCGAGCAAATGGATGCACGCGAGTGAATGGCATACGCGGTCGTGGCTCGGCAAACGCCGAATCCGCGATCTGACTGCTAGTTAGGACTACTAATCAACGTGACGAAACCGCCGGAAAACATCGAGCGAGAAAAGCCGCGATGCTAAGACATGCTCGCACCGGTCTAGGGCGATGGAAGAGAGATTAGGCGTGCGAGATATTATGTGTCAACTTGCTTTCGATATTTTATTTTTTTGTTATGGATTGTAAGTTTGATGCTACGCAAATTGGTAGGTTGGTTTTTATTTTTTTAGGTAATTGATGCCGCTAAAATCGAAATAGAGAAAGAATAACGGGATTACAGACGATTCTGTTCATCGATCGAGCACGATACAAAAAGCGTGGGCTGGGCAGTCCAACGCCTCGCTTGTCTGTGCGGGGGGCGGAAGCGCTTGAGGGCGAAGGCTACTGAACGCCCTCGAGTGCATCGTGCCGAGCGAGTGTCGGCGCGCGCGCATGGGCGTGGCGCGTCGCGCGCTTATTCGCATACATTGCGTGATCGGCCGTGTCCACCAAATCGGCGATCGACGGGTCCTTCTTGGCGTCGAACGCCGCACAGCCGACGCTGAACTTCAAATCGTAGCCGCGCTCCCCGGTGGCGTTGTAACGCGCGATGCCGTCCCGCACGCGCTCGATAATGTGCCCCTCGGCGCCATCTTGCGCGTCGACGACGAGCGCGACGAACTCATCGCCCCCTAGCCGGGCCAACACGTCGGTTTCGCGCAGCGATTCGCGCAGTACGTTGGCAAAGCCGACGATCGCGCGATCGCCTTCGGCGTGGCCGTACCCATCGTTGATTTGCTTGAAGTCGTTCAGATCGAACAAGAGTACCGAGGCGCGTGTGGGGCCCCGCTTGCAGAGTTGAAGCACGTGGCGGCCGAGCGCTTCGAAACCGCGCCGGTTCGACAGTCCAGTCAAATCGTCTGTTACGGCCAACTGCAATACTTCAAGTTCGCGCTCGGCGATGCGGCCGAGGTCGCGCAGCAAGTCGCATTCCGAGGCGTCCAGCTGGCGCGGCTTCGTATCCACGATGGAAAGCGCGCCGACGCGCCCGCCGCCTGGGAGCTGCAGCGGGCACCCGGCATAAAAGCGTATGCCGAGATCGCCCGTCACCAAGGGACTATCGAAGAATCTCGGGTCGGCTTGCGCATCCTCCACCACAAACAAATCGTCGCCGAGGATCGCATGTCCGCAAAACGACGTGTCGCGCGGCGTTTCGTCTAGCGAGAGACCGTTACACGATTTGAACCATTGCCGATCGTAATCGACGAGCGAGACTGTGGAGATCGGTACGTCGAAAAGGCGCTTAGCGAGGCGCGTCAATCGATCGAATCGCGCATCCGGCGGCGTATCGAGAATGTTCAGCGAGCGCAGCAGTGCGATACGGGAGGCTTCGTTCGACGGATGGGCTGGCTTTTGCATATCGTTCCATATCTGCTCAAGGCGCGCCCGGCTCCTCGGCGCGCCATTTTTTGTTCTTGCAGGATACGGCGCACCCGCGCGGTTCGATTGGGCGAATAGCGCGAACATCGGGCGTCGATTCGCGGCATTGCAGGGGGCGTCGGGCCGCGCGGGTACGAACGTTGCACCGTTCGAGAGTTTTCGTCGAAGGAGCAAGCAATGAAAGCAATGATCGTCTGCACGAGCGCCCTCGCACTCGCTGTTTTCGCGGGCGGGGCACAAGCGAAGGGATGCATGAAAGGCGCCGTGGTCGGCGGAGCCGTGGGCCATGTCGCCGGCAAGCATGGCGTGGCCGGCGCGGCGGCCGGCTGCGCAATCGGCCATCACGAAGCAGCGAAGAAGCAGCGGGCCGCGAGCCAAGCGGCGGCCCAGCAGTCCGGCGCATCGAGTCCGTCGGCGTCTTCCGGTTCGAAGTAACGATCGACCCACGCGGCGAATCGTCAGACTTGGAAAGCCGCTGGCGGCCTCGCGCTACGTCTGCTCGGAAGAAGGTTTATCCTTTCGCCTTTGCCGCTCGCCGAGCGGCATGCTTCGGGAGAGTGCGATGCAATACCGTAAGTTCGGCGCAACCGGGCTCAGCGTCTCGCGCGTATGCCTTGGGACGATGACGTTCGGCTTCCAAACCGACGAGGCGACATCCGCCCGCATCATGGATACGGCCGCCGATGCCGGCGTCACCTTCTTCGATACCGCGGATGTCTATCCGCTCGGCGGCGGCGAGTCGCGTGTCGGACACACCGAAGAAATCGTCGGGCGTTGGCTCAAGGGCAAACGGCATCGGTTCGTGCTCGCGACGAAGGCCGTCGGCAAAATGGGCCCGTCGCCTTGGGATCAGGGGGCTTCCCGCAAGCACTTGCTCGATGCCATCGACGCGTCGCTGCATCGGCTCGGCACCGATTACGTCGATCTGTATCAGTTGCATTCCGATGATCGCGAGACCCCGCTCGACGAAACCCTCGAAGCGCTCGACACGATCGTTCGCACGGGACGCGCGCGCTATATCGGTGTATCGAATTATCTGGCCTATCGGCTGGCCAGGGCGCTGGGCCGAGCGGATGTGCTGCGCACGGCGCGCTTCGTTTCGGTCCAACCGCGCTACAACTTGCTCTTTCGTCAGATCGAACGCGAATTGCTACCGCTCGCCGAGGAAGAGGGCCTGGCCGTCCTACCCTATAACCCGCTTGCGGGCGGCCTGCTGACCGGCAAGCATCGCCGCGAGGCGCCGCCGCCCGAGGGCCGTTTCACGGTCGGGACCGCCGGGGAAATGTACCAAGCCCGCTATTGGCACGAACGCGAGTTCGACACGATCGAAGCATTGAAGAAGCTAGCGGCCGATGCCGGCTTGGCGCTTTCGACGGCCGCTGTCGCTTGGGTCTTGGCCAATAGCACGATCGCGTCCGCCATCCTCGGGGCGAGCCGCCCCGAGCAACTGACCGATACGCTGGCCGCCGTCGATCTGGTGCTCGATCCGCAGTTTAAAGCGAGCCTCGACGAACTCACGTATGAGTATCGTTTCGGGGATGCAACCCGGTAACGTTGGCTATCTATCGTGCAGGCCACGGCTTCAATTCGCGGTGACGAACCGCGCGGTGCCGCGCTTTGGGCTTTGCGCGCCGCCGCTCGCTGCGCCGACGGGGTCGCCGCGCATGCGCTTGACGTCGTCGACGGGGCTCACCCCGAACAGCCGCTTGAATTCGCGGCTGAATTGGGAGGCGCTTTCGTACCCCACGCGGGTCGCGGCCGCACTGACGTTCAGGCCGTCGTGCACCATCAGCAGCCGCGCCTGATGCAGCCGCGTCGTCTTCACGTATTGCATCGGCGACGTTTCGGTCACGGCTTTGAACTGGGCATGAAATACGGCCAAACTCATGCCTGCTTCGCGCGCGAGCATCGGCACATCCAGTTCGCAGGCGAAATCGGTGTGAATGCGGCGCAAGGCTTTCGAAATACGGCCGAAATGATCTTGATGGGTTAGGGCGGCACGGATCAAGTCGCCTTGGGATCCGGTGAGCACACGGTAGCAAATCTCCCGAACGATCGCAGGTCCCAAGATCCGTGCGTCGTGCGGGGAGGCCAGCGATTCGAGCAGGCGCAGCACCGCATCGCTCAGTGTCGGATCGAGCGGCGTGGCGTAGACGGCGCGCGGCTCGCTTTCGTTCGGCCCGCGCGTATCGTTGAGCATCATCAAGAGTTCGGCGATCACGCCAAGATCGACGCGAATGGAAATGGCCAGCATGGGCTCTTCGGGTGTCGCCTCAGTCTCGCACTCGAACGGCAGCGGCACGGCCAGGACCAGATAGTGCTGGGCGTCGTAGATGAACGCCTGACTGCCCAGGAAGCCGCGCTTTCGGCCTTGCGCCACGATAACGATCGACGGCTCGTACATGACCGGCACGCGCGGGGTCGAGACGTTCGTCCGCATGAACTTCACGCCGTCGAGCACCGAGTACGTGAAGCCTTCGCCCGGCGCGAGCGTTGCCAGCAACTCGACCATGCGCGCTTGCGCTGGACTGACGAAACGAGAAGGCGAAGGGGAATTAGACATAGCCGACGAACGCGCAAAGTGGGAGAATCGGGCTCGAAATATAGCGCCAATTCCGCTTTTTCGCTGCTAGTTGAGAGAAAAAGGCAAACGTTCGATAGATTCAGGCATTCCGTCGTACCGTATCGCTCCCTACCATGTGGACCTGCGAAGCTCCATGTCGGAGCACGCGCATTTTGCAGGAGTGCTCATCCATGTACACGACTCACGGATACGCAGCGAAGGACGCCAGTTCCAAGCTCGCCCCGTTCGACATTCAACGCCGCGACTTGCGCGAGCACGATGTGCAAATCGAGGTGCTGTTTTGCGGCGTTTGCCACTCCGATTTGCATCAAGCGCGCAACGAGTGGCGCAATACGACTTACCCCGTGGTGCCGGGACACGAAATCGTTGGCCGTGTGACGAATGTCGGCCCCGGTGTTTCGCGTTATAAGAGCGGCGATCTGGTGGGCGTCGGCTGTCTCGTCGATTCTTGCCGTACGTGCGCGAGCTGTGCCGAAGGCCTTGAGCAATATTGCGAAAACGGCTTCGTGGGGACCTACAACGGGACCGACCGTGTGAGCGGCGAGACGACTTACGGCGGGTATTCGACCAGTGTTGTCGTAGACGAAGCGTTCGTCTTGAGCGTCCCGGAGAACCTGGATGCGGCCGGTGCCGCGCCGTTGCTGTGCGCGGGCATCACGACGTATTCGCCGCTGCGCCAGTGGGGTGCGGGGCCCGGCAAGAAAGTCGGGATCGTCGGTCTCGGCGGGCTCGGTCATATGGGCGTCAAGCTCGCACGCGCAATGGGCGCGCATGTGGTGTTGTTCACGACGTCGCCCTCGAAAGTGGAAGATGCGAAGCGTCTGGGCGCGCATGAAGTTGTGATTTCGAAAGACGCGGCGCAAATGCAAGCGCACGCGAATAGTTTCGATTTCATCCTCAATACGGTGGCCGCGCAGCACGATCTCAATCCGTTCATTGCGCTGCTCAAGCGCGATGCGACGATGACGCTGGTGGGGGCGCCCGAGCACGACCATCCGTCGCCGCAGGTGTTCAACCTGATCTTCAAGCGCCGCCGTCTCGCTGGCTCGCTAATCGGCGGTATTGCCGAAACGCAAGAGATGCTCGATTTTTGCGGCCAGCATGGCATTACGTCGGATATTGAAATCATTCCGATGCAAGAGATCAACGGGGCGTACGAGAGGATGTTGAAGAGCGATGTGAAGTATCGCTTTGTAATCGATCTCAATTCGCTTCGGCAATAGATAGCTGGGGGGGCTGAAAACGACGCGAGGTTCCAAGCAATCGATCTGTGCTTGACGGTCGTTATCTAATTAGAGAGCATTCGTATTTTTATTACAGAAGCAATGCGATGCTCACGCTCTATAAGATCGCGCTTGGCCCAGTGTTGCTGGTTCAGGCGCGTTGGCTCCGTGCTACGGCGCTCCGTTTACCCGAAGCGGTGGGGCCCCGCAGCGGCTCGGAGGGGGGCGGCGGTGCGTCTGCCGTCCCTTTACGCATTTTAGTGGTGGGCGATTCCTCCGCGGCCGGCGTGGGCGTGGATGAGCAAGCACATGCCTTGGCTCAGCCTCTTGCTCGCTTGTTGTCCGCGGTCACCGGGCGTCGCGTCGCTTGGCAGCTGATCGCCAAGTCCGGCGTCAACACCAATGAGGCGTTGGCGTTGTTGGCGGGCAGTCCCATCGAGCCGGCGGACTACGTCGTGACGGCGTTGGGTACGAACGACGTCACTTCGCAACGTAAGCCGGCTGTGTTTTTGCGCGATTACCAGGCGTTAGCCGACTATCTTTGCGAGCGCACAGGCGCAGTGGGAATGGTGGTGACTGGACTGCCGCCATTGCGCATATTGCCTGCGGCGCCGCATCCGCTGCGATGGTATTTGGGCCGTTATGCGCTTCGGCTCGATCGAGCGTTGAAACGCTGGGTCGAACGCCATTCGGCGCGCCGCTATGTTTCTCTCGACTGGGCGGCGAATCCCGTCGAGATGGCGGTGGACCGGTACCACCCAGGGCCGAAGCAGTACCGTCGATGGGCGGAGAGGGTGTGCGAGGAAATCCTTTCGTTGATTCGCGCCGCGAACGGCGGTGGGGCGGTATCGGGGTGATCGCCCGATTCATCGATCCGGTTGTTGGGGCGCTGTTGGCAGTCCTCTAGCAAGTCTGAGCCCATCTTGGGCGAAACCGTGCTGTTCATAAAAGCGATGGGCATCGCGTCGGTGTTTGCCGCTCGTCACTTCCAGCTTGACGCATCCAACCGAGACAAACCAGCGCTCGGCGTCGGCCATTAGCAAGTGGCCGACACCGCGCCCGCGATAACGTTCGTCGACCACGAGACTGGTGATGCGTCCGAGGAACCCTTCCGTGTGGAAGAGCGCAAGTGCGTGAAGGCTGATGCTGCCGATTACTTCACGCTCTAGGGCTGCGACGAGCAAGCAGTCTACGGGGCTGGGGAGTAAGACTCGAATCTTTCCTTGGATTAGCGCAGGCGTTGCTTCGTAGCCGAGCTGAACGAGCAACGACGCGATCGCGATGTGATCCGTCGGTTGCGCTCGGCGGATAGTTGCATTGAGTTGAGTCATAGGCGGAGGGCTTATTTGTCGACCGCTAGCGCAAATGCTTCGCGGCATGTTCGATGACGACTCGCTTCAATTGCGCCAACGCGGGTGGCGCATCGCGATGCCCGGTGTGCAAACATAATTCGACAGTAGGTAGCGGCGGCAGGCCGTCCTTTTCACCCAATTGCGTTAAAGACAACGGTATGCCCGCTGCTGTTCTAAGGGTGATGCCGAGGCCTGCCGCCACGCCCGACCAAAGGCTCTGGAGACTGGCCGTCGTGTATGCGAGCCGCCAAGGAATATGGGCTTTGTCGAGGGCGTCGATCCCGGCCCGGCGGAAAAAGCAGGGCGAGTTGTATAGCGCCACGTCCAACGGGCGGCCGCCGCCGATTTCGACGTCGATTCCCGCGGGTCCGATCCACGTCATCGGCAACGTCGCAAGGTGTTCCGCGTCGGGACGGCTTTCGTATCCCATGACCAGGACGAGATCGAGTTCTCCTCGGTCCAATCGCTCGAGCAGTACGCCGTTGCGTTCAACGGCAACCTCTACCCGCACGTAGGGATGTGTCTTCTTGAAGATCCCCAGTGCGACCGGAAGCCAACTCTCCGCGAAATCGCCCGGAAGGCCGAACCGCACGGCACCCTCGACTCCCGCACCACGTACCGCGCGCACGGCTTCGTCGTTTAGATCGAGAATGCGGCGCGCGTAAGAATGAATGAGCTGGCCGAATTCCGTCAGGGCGAGACCGCGCCCCTGCCGACAAAACAGGGGCTGGCCGACTTGCTCCTCCAGCTTACGCATCTGCTGGCTCACGGCTGACTGGGAACGACCGATCCGCTCGGCTGCGCGATTCAAATTCCCTAGCCGCTGCGTGATGACGAGCGTACGTAACGCAGCCATATCGAGATTCGGCAAAGACATGATTCAGATTTTCTGAAGCGAAGGTGCGGAATTATCGCATTCTTTACAGATTGGCCCGGCTATGATCTTCGGCACGCAACTCAATGACGGAAACGATATGATCGGCCAGCGAATGAAAAGCACCCTCCTCGGGGGATTGGTTTTGGCTTATGCGTTGTCGCCGAGCGTGGGCCGCGCCGATTCCTCCGCTGCACAATCGGCACTGGTTGGAACGTGGAGCTTGGTGGCTGCGGACGTCCAGCACCCGGACGGCACGCGAGCACGCGATTATGGCGCGGCGCCCCGGGGGCTGCTGCTCATCGATGCGCATGGACACTACTCTTTGCAGATTTTTAAGGCGGAGCGTCCAAAATTCGTTTCGGGCGATAAGGGAGCGGGTACACCGGACGAATATAGGGCGGCGGTTATGGGCTCCAGCACTCACTTCGGCACGATCGGCGTCGATTCGGATGGCAAGACGTTGATCTTTCATATCGAGCATGCGTCCTTTCCCAACTGGGAGGGCCAGGAGCAGAAGCGAAGCTACGAACTGAACGGTGGCGAATTGAGTTACCGCGTGGCGCCCCGGCCGAACGGCGATGTGCCGATTTCCGTCTGGCGGCGTATCGACTAGCTATCCGCTCCAGCTTCAGCCGTCCAATCCCTCGTGCGCCAACACGCGTTGGACGTGTGGCCGGGCGCGAATTGCGCCGTACCATACGCGCAGGTTGTCGAGCGAGGTCAGGTCGATGTCGGCGTGGTAGACCGACTTGATCCACCCGGCCTGTCCCCAACCGGTCAGCGCGAACAGATAAGCATCGGCCACGGTGAACGTCTCGCCCATGAGATAGCGTTTGCCGCTCAGTTGGCGATCGATCCATTCGAATCGGCTCTTAAGCTTTGGTCGTACCGTATCGACATACTTTCCGGCAGCCACGGCATACAGCAGCGGAATAAACCCTTTATGAATCTCGGAGGACAGGAAGTTCAGCCACTCCTGCAGCCGATAGCGGGCCATTGTGCCGTTGGCGGGTGCGAGACCGCTGGCCGGCCGTTGATCGGCCAAGTATTGTGCGATGACGGGCCCTTCATACATGAGCGAGCCGTCATCGAGTTCCAACAGCGGGACATAGCCGAGCGCGGCGACGTCATAAAAATCGCGACCGTCTTCGATCAAGTGCTTCCGTGGATCGACGCGGATCAATTCGGCGTCGAGTTCGGCTTCGCGCAATACGATATGGACTGCCTGAGAACAACTGCCCGGTGCGTAATAAAGCTTCATGCCCATCCTCTGCTTTTTCAATGTGGGACGCGATGTGCGTACTCGCAGCGCGTGCGACGGGCGTCGACTATCGCGCACCCGAGTTAAAAAGGGAAGAAGGCATTATTTTGTGATATAGGTACAAAATTTATACCACTGACGAAACGATTCGATGAAAAGCAATGTAAGCGGATGTTCGGTGGAAGAAGCGATGCGCCTACTGGGCGGCCGATGGCGCTTGTTGCTGGTCTCGTATCTTCTCGAAGGTCCGAAGCGCTTCAGCGAGCTGCGCCGCGACGTACCCGGCATCTCTCAGCGCATGTTGACGCTCGATCTTCGGGCGCTCGAGGAGGCGGGGCTCGTTAAACGAACCGTTTTCCCGGAGGTGCCCGTGAAGGTCGAATATCGGCTCACCGGCGATGGCCAGCGGCTCGTGCCTGTCGTGGCGGCGATGAAGGAGTTCGGGCTGTGGCTAAAGGCCCGCATGCGCGACACGGGGACGAAGGAATGCTCGCAGCGGTTGAGCGATGAGCGACCGGCAGGCCGGTAGAGTTCGCCTCGCTTGACGCACCCAGAGTCGACCGCGGGTGAAAGTGGGCGGGTGGCGTAGCTATCCGCGGTATGCCTCGATGACGAGTTACTGTGTCGCGGTATCATCTATTGCAAAATTCTGCGGGCAGGGCGTTTCGTCCGCCCGAAGCGTATGGCGCTATCATTGCCGTACCGCCCGTAGCCGGTCGTACTGCTCCGCAACAAAGATTCGGAGGATGCTGTGAACCCTCACGTCGATGCTGAAACCGCACACGCGGCGGGCGCGTTCCTGCAGCGCGTTGCTGGCCATTACGCGGTGAGTCGTGCCATTTTGTTCGGTAGCCGTGCACGTGACACGCACCGCCCGGAGAGCGACGCGGACATTGCTGTCATCTTGCCCGGCGAGCACGGCAAGCGGATACCGGTCGCGCTTGCCATGGCGGGCATCGCTTTCGATGTACTTCTCGAAACGGGCGTGTTGATTGAGGCGTTGCCGCTGTGGGAAGACGAGATGCAGCATCCCGAGTTATTCAGCAATCCCGCGTTGATCGAAAATATTCGTCGAGAGGGTATCCCACTATGAGCATGACGGTGGGCGACTACATGGGCAAGGCGGGCCGCGCGCTGGAAGAAGCACGTGTCCTACTGACCGCGGGGGGATTCGAAGGCGCGTGCAATCGCGCGTACTACGCGATGTTCGACGCCGCTCATGCTGCGCTGCTCGCGGCCAGCGTCACAGTACCTGAAGCGTCCCCTAAGACGCATCGCAGCTTAATCGCGTTGTTCGGCTTGCATCTAGTAAAGGCTGGCGCGATCGAGCCAGACCTGGGAAGCGCACTCAACAAAGTCGAGAGGCTACGGAAGCTTGCCGATTACACGGGCGAGATCGTGGCCGAAGAGGATGCCCGTTGGGCGGTTAGCCAAGCCGGCGAGTTCGTTGACAAAATACGCCAGTGGGTGCCGGCGGCATAGCTCGACATAAATGGCACACGGTCTAGCACGACACGCGGCATTTTGAAACAAGCTGTCACCCAGGTCACTTCGCCTCATCGAACGCAGCAACATATTCGCGCGCGGCGCCGCTACCTTCGCCGTCTCGCCCCAACGCCTCGAGCGCCAGGCCCTTCGTCTCGATGCCCATCGCGGCCACCGCGACGGCCGCCAGCGCGAACGAGCACGCTCCGAGCGTGAACACGCCGCCCTGCCCGAACGTGGGCAGCACCACGCCCACCACATAAGGTCCGATTAGCGAGCCGATTCGTCCGATTGCCGAGGCGAAACCCGATCCCGTCGCCCGCGCCCCCGTGCCGTACAGCTCCGGCGTGTAGGTGTAAAGCGCGGCCCACATTCCGAACAGGAAGAACTGCATGGCAAGCCCAGCGCAAATGACGAGCGCCACACTGCCGCCATGCAACGCGGTTTGCCCGTAGACATACGCCATGACTGCTCCTCCCACGAGCGAGGTGACGCAAGTCGGCTTACGTCCCCAGCGCTCGACCAACCAGGCTGCACAGAGAAAGCCAGGGATTCCCGCCAGCGAGATCCACACGGTGTAGAGGACCGACTTGGCGACCGCGAGGCCCGACTGCTGCATCAACGCCCCAAGCCAAGAGGTCAGCCCGTAAAAGCCGAGCAGTGCAAAGAACCACAGGATCCACACCATGATCGTGCGGGTGCGATAAACGCCGCTCCAAATCTCGCCGAACGCACTGCGCGTGCTCGGCGGCACGGCTGGCGGATCGAACGCAATCGCCGGCGCCGGCAAAGCCGAGATCCCGCAAGCGCGCATGACTTTCGCCTCGATTACCGTGAGCACCGCTTGCGCTTCGCTCAGGCGACCGCGGTGCTCGAGCCACCGTGGCGATTCGGGCACGACGCGCCGCACGATCAGCACGAATACCGCCGGTATCGCAAGCAAAGCGAACACGGTGCGCCAACCGAAACTCGGTAGGACGAAGTACGACACGACACCGGCCGTGATGAATCCGAGCGGCCAGAAGCCGTCCATCAATGCGATCAGGCGGCCGCGCGAGGCAGTCGGCACAAATTCCGACAGCAACGCTTGCGCAACGGGAAACTCCATGCCCATCCCGATACCGAGAATGACGCGATAGACGATCAAAGCCTCCACGCTATGCGCTGTCGAGCACAGATACGAGGCCACGCCCCACAACACCATGCTCCACTGAAACACGGGGCGCCGCCCAAATCGATCGGCGAGCAAGCCGGCGACCGCGGCGCCCCCCACCATGCCGAAGAAGCTTGCACTCGCCACGAGCCCAGCCGTTGCCGTCGTCAAGCCGAATTCGCTCTTGATCGACCCGAGCACGAACGTCATCGTGCCCAGATCGACCGAGTCGAAAAAAAACGCTAGGGCAATGACGACGAACAACCAGCGGTGATACGAGGAGAACGGCAAGCGCTCGAGGCGCGCAGCGGCGCTGGCGCGAAACGGCGTCGAAGAAGCGGCTTTCGGCATGGCGGTGGCTCGTCGATAAGCTTAGCTGTTGATCGGCGCCGCCGCTGACGGCGAGCGCATAGCAGGCGCGCCGCCCGGCGCGACTGCCTGCGGTCCCAGCCGCGCCGGCGCGCCGTTCGCCACGTAATACGGCACGTCCACGCGCGGCAACGGCGCGCGCCCTCGGATGCGGTCGGCGATCTTCTCTGCCAGCATGATCGTTGGCGCGTTCAGATTGCCCGTGGTGATGCGCGGCATGATCGACGCATCCACGACGCGCAAGCCCTCGATACCGTGCACGCGGCCTTCGGTATCGACCACCGACATCTCGTCGTATCCCATCGCACACGAGCACGATGGGTGATAAGCCGTCTCCGCGCGCGCGCGAACAAACGCGTCGAGTTCGGCATCGGTTTTGAGTTCGGCGCCGGGACTGAGCTCGCGGCCGCGGTATCGGTCGAGCGCACGTTGCGCGATGATCTCCCGCGTGATGCGAATCCCGTCGCGAAATTCGCGCCAATCGAGCGGATCGGCCATGTAGTTGAACAAGATGCTCGGATGGGCGCGCGGATCGCGCGAGCGCAGCTTGATTCGGCCGCGGCTCGGCGAGCGCATCGAGCCCATATGCGCCTGGAAACCGTGCATCTCGATCGCGTTCGATCCGTTGTAGTTGATCGCGATCGGCAAGAAATGGTATTGAATGTTCGGCCAGGGATCGTCGTCGCGAGTACGAATGAAGCCGCCCGCTTCGAATTGATTGCTCGCGCCTATCCCCGTGCCGTTCACGAGCCACTCCAATCCGATCGCCGGCTGGTTGTACCACTTCAGCGCGGGATAGAGCGAAACCGGCTCCTTGCACTCGTACTGCATGTACATCTCGAGATGGTCTTGCAAGTTGCGGCCCACGCCTGGTAGATCGAGCACGATAGGGACATCGAGTTCATGCAGCCATTCGCCGGGACCGACACCGGAACGCTGCAGCAGTTGGGGCGAGGCGATCGCCCCCGAACAGACGAGCACTTCGCGCCGGGCATGAGCCGAGATCGGCGCGTTGCGGTGAAGATAGGCGACGCCCGTCGCACGCTTACCCGAGAACAGAATGCGATCGGTCTGCGCGTGCGTGACGATCGTCAGGTTCGGCCGCTGCCGCGCTTGATCGAGATAGCCGCGAGCCGTGCTCGCACGCCGGCCCTGCGCCGTGACGGTGCGGTCCATCGGGCCGAAGCCTTCTTGCCGATAACCGTTCAAATCGTCCGTGCGCGGATAGCCCGCCTGCACCCCGGCTTCTACCATCGCGCCGAATAGCGGATTGTTGCCCGGCTTACTGGTCGTGACGTGCACGGGGCCATCGCCGCCGTGATAGGCATTCGGACCGATGTCGCGTGTTTCGGCCTTCTTGAAGTAGGGCAGACAGTCGAGGTAGCTCCAATTCTCGAGCCCCTTGTTGCCGGCCCAACCGTCGTAATCGAGCGCGTTGCCCCGGATGTAGCACATCCCGTTGATCAGCGACGATCCGCCCAACCCCTTGCCGCGACCGCATTCCATGCGCCGGTTGTTCATGTAAGGCTCCGGCTCGGTTTCGTACGCCCAGTTGTAGCGCCGGCCTTGGAGCGGATAGGCGAGGGCGGCCGGCATCTGCGTGCGGAAGTCGAACCGATAGTCCGGGCCGCCGGCTTCGAGCAGCAGCACGGTAACATCCGAATCTTCGGTCAACCGCGTGGCCAATACGTTGCCCGCGGACCCCGCACCGACGATGATGTAGTCGTATTCCTTGGCACTCACGAACGCTCTCCTTCGTCCTTCAGAACACGGGCCGGTAGGGGCCGAGTTCGACCTGAACCGATTTGATCTGCGTGTAATGCTCGAGCGTGGCAATGCCGTTTTCACGGCCGACGCCCGATTGCTTGTATCCGCCCACAGGCATTTCCGCCGGCGATTCGCCCCAGGTATTGATCCAGCAAATGCCTGCCTCCAACCGATGGATCGTGCGATGCGCGCGGGAGAGATTCTCCGTGACGACGCCCGCGGCCAATCCGTAGTGGGTTGCATTGGCCCTGGCGATGACTTCGTCCTCGTCGTCGAACGCGAGCAGACTCATCACCGGCCCAAAAATTTCCTCGCGAACGATCCGCATGTCGTCGCGACAATCGGCGAACACCGTGGGCGCCACATATTGGCCGAGCGCGAAGGCGCCATCGGCGATGCGCGTACCGCCCGCGACGAGCCGCGCCCCTTCGCGCTTGCCGCTTTCGATGTAGCCGAGCACCTTATCGAGTTGGGCCGCGCTGGCCAGAGGGCCGAAGTTCGTGTTCGGATCGGACGGCGGGCCCACGCGAATCCGTGCCACGCGCAAGGCGACGAGCGCCTCGAAGCGCTGCATGACGGAGCGATGGACGAAGACTCGCGTGCCGTTCGTGCAGACTTGGCCCGCGCTGAAGAAGTTGGCGGTGACGGCGATGTCGGCCGCGCGTTCGAGATCGGCATCGTCGAATACGATCAGCGGCGACTTGCCGCCCAGCTCCATCGTCACTTCCTTGAGCGACGAGGCGCCCGCCATCGACATGACTTTCTTGCCTGTCTCCACGCCACCGGTGAACGAGACCTTGGCGACCCCGGGATGCTCCGCGAGCATGGCGCCTACCAAGCCGTTTCCTTGAACGACGTTGAATACGCCCGGCGGGACGCCGGCTTCGGTGTAGATCTCCGCCAGTTTCAGCGCGGAGAGCGGTGTGATTTCGCTCGGCTTGAAGATCATCGCGTTGCCGGCTGCGAGCGCGGGCGCCGATTTCCAGCATGCGATCTGAATCGGGTAGTTCCACGCGCCGATCCCCACGCACACGCCCAACGGCTCGCGGCGCGTATAGACGAACGAATCGTCGCGCAGGGGGATTTGCCGCCCTTCGATCGTCGGGGCGAGGCCCGCGTAATATTCGATGACGTCCGCACCCGTCACGATGTCCACCGCGCGCGTTTCGGCAATCGGCTTGCCGGTGTCGCGCATTTCGAGTTCGGCCAATTCGTCGTTGCGTGCGCGCAGCAATTCGACGGCACGGCGCAAGATGCGCGAGCGCGTCATCGCTGTGCACGCCGCCCACTCGCGCTGCCCCTCGCGAGCCGACGCCACGGCGCGCTCGACATCGTCGCGGCTCGCCTGTCCAAGCGTCGCTAAACACTCGCCCGTCGCGGGATCGAAGCTGGCGAAGGTTTCGCCCGAGGTCGCCTCGACGTAGGTTCCCCCGATGTAAAGACGCTGCGGACCGTAGACGCAGGACTGGCTCATCGGCACTCTCCAGGAAGCTTGTCAGTCAATCGAAGGCTCCAACGATAGGCGTTTTGCGCCCGCCCATCAATCGATTAGGGGGGGATCGCCCCTGTCGTGTCGGGTTCTAGCAAGCGCGTGTCGCGTTTTGTACGATCGCGGCAGCCCGTTGCGGACTACGCTGCAAGCGGCGGCGGAAGGAGTGCGCGTGTCGCGTCGCGCGTTCCCCGCAACAGGGATCGCCACTCGGCGATCGAGACGAAAGGAGACGCATACGATGAGCAGCAACCGAGGTGTCGTGTATCAAGGCACGGGCAAGGTGGGGGTGGAGTCGATCGACTATCCGAAGATGGTCGATCCGAGCGGCCGCTCGATCCAGCACGGCGTGATTCTGAAAGTCGTCAGCACGAATATTTGCGGCTCCGATCAGCACATGGTGCGCGGCCGCACGACGGCACCCGAAGGGCTCGTGCTGGGCCATGAAATCACGGGCGAAGTGATCGAAATCGGCCGCGACGTCGAAACGCTCAATATCGGCGATCTCGTATCCGTGCCGTTCAATGTCGCATGCGGCCGGTGTCCGATGTGCAAGGAACAACATACGGGCGTGTGCCTGAATGTCAACGGCTCGCGTGCAGGCGGCGCGTACGGCTACGTCGATATGGGCGGATGGATCGGCGGGCAAGCGGAATACGTGCTCGTGCCTTACGCCGATTTCAATTTGCTGAAGTTTCCGGACCGCGATCAGGCGCTCGCGAAGATCCGCGATCTGACCTGTTTGTCGGACATTTTGCCGACGGGCTATCACGGCGCGGTCACCGCGGGCGTGAAGCCGGGCGCAACCGTCTACATCGCGGGCGCAGGCCCCGTCGGGATGGCGGCCGCGGCCTCGGCGCGCTTGCTCGGTGCGGCCGTGACGATCGTCGGCGACATGAACGAGGAGCGCCTCGCCCATGCGAAGGCGATGGGCTTCGAGACGGTCAACTTGTCGCTCGATGCGTCGCTCGGCGAGCAGATCGCGCAGATTCTCGGTAAGCCGGAGATCGATTGCGCCGTCGATTGCGTGGGCTTCGAAGCGCACGGGCACGGCAATGCCCACACTCAAGAGGCGCCCGCTACGGTGTTGAACTCGTTGATGGAAATTACTCGGCCGGCCGGTGCGATCGGTATCCCGGGGCTTTATGTGACCGACGATCCGGGTTCGTCCGATGCGGCTGCGCGGCGCGGCAGTCTCAGCCTGCGGTTGGGCCTAGGCTGGGCCAAGTCGCATTCGTTCCATACGGGTCAAACGCCGGTGATGAAGTACAACCGCAACTTGATGCAGGCCATCTTGTGGGACCGCTTGCCGATCGCCAAGATCGTGAACGTGACCGTCATTTCGCTCGATCAGGCGCCAGAAGGGTATCGCGCGTTCGACGGCGGCGCCCCGCGCAAGTTCGTCATCGATCCGCACGGTATGCTCAAGGCCGCTTAACGGCAGCGGGGGGCAGTCCGTCTAACGATGGATGTTCCCCGAATAGCGGGCCCGCCGCGAAACGTCTCGCGTTCGCGACGGGCGATCGAGCAGCCAAACGCTGGCCAGGTTGACTAGCAAACCGAGCACGGCGATCGGAATCGCTTGGTTGAAGCGAATCGGCACCGGAGAGAGGAATCCGAGCGAGTGTTGGGCATTCGGATGGCCGACCGCGTGTCTAGGCGCGTGGCGTCGTTGGCTGGAGCGACGTCGTACGCGCGAAGCGGACCGCCGGTTAAGTCCGATTCATCGCACGCGCCAACTGTTCGATCGAGGCATCGATCTCGGCTTCATCGATACATCCGAATCCGAAGGCAATACCGGTTGCTGCCGCCGTTTCCGGTTCGATCAGGAAGTCGCTTAGCGGTTGCGCGCCGGGCGCGTAGCGTTCGACGAGCGAGGCGATACGTTTCGCTTGGCGGCGATCGCGATATCGCACCGATAAATGGATTCCGGCGCTCGGCGCGCTCGCCGCCAGCCATTCGCTCAGATCGCGTTCGATCGCCGTCAACAGCGTGTCGCGGCGCCGTTCATAGCGCTTTCGCATCCGGCGGGTGTATCGCGCAAGATGGCCGTCCAGGATGAAGCGAGCGAGCGCCTCCTGCACGGCGACGTTACCCCCGTTGTCGGCGCTTTGTTTCGCGGCTGCCAGCGCGCCCGCGAGCCACGGCGGCGCCACCACGTAACCGAGCCTCAGTGCCGGAAACAAGCTTTTCGAAAACGTGCCGACGTAGATGACTTTCGCTTCGCGATCGAGCATTTGCAACGCGTCGAGCGGCTGGGTCCCGTACCGGAACTCGCCGTCGTAGTCGTCTTCGATCACCACGGCGCCGTGTCGTTGCGCGAAATCGAGCAAGGCTCGCCGACGCGCTAGCGACATCGCCACGCCCGTCGGAAATTGATGCGAAGGGGTCACGCAGACGATCCGCACGTCGGTGGGTAACTGTTCGACGATGAGCCCTTCGTCATCTACCGCAATCGGCACCAGTTGCGCACCGGCCGACGCCATGGCGGCACGCAGCGGCGGATAGCCTGGGTTCTCGATGGCGACTTTCGTGTGTCCTCGCGCAACGAGCACGCGCGCGAGCAAGTCGAACGCCTGCTGCGCGCCCGATGTCACGATCACGTCTTGCTCGCCGCAGACGACGGCACGCGCGTAGGACACGTGCTGGGCAATCGCCGCGCGCAGCAACGGCTGCCCCTCGGCGGGCGGATAGCCGAAGGCGTCGGGAAGCGAGGTGTTGCTCGCGCGCAGCAGCAGCCTGCGCCACACATCCGAAGGAAACCAGCGGTGATCGGGCACGCCCAACGCGAAGCCGCGCGTGGCCGAGGGCCGTGCAGGCACCGTGCTCGGTGCGGCCTTGCGTACGGGAACCATTGGCGGCGGGCTCGAAAGCCGCGGCGTACGTTTGCGTCCGCCCGCGCTCCCTGGCCCGCCTAAATCGGCGACTTCGGCCGCCGCACCAGGCCGCGTCACGATGAAACCCTCCGCCATCAACAAATCGTAGGCGGCGATGACGCTGTTGCGCGCGATGCCATACGCCTGCGCGACGCGCCTTGTCGACGGCAGTCGTGCCCCGGCGGCCAATCGTCGCTCGATGATGGCCGCGCGCAATTGCTGATGGAGCCGTTGCACGCGGCGCTCGGGGCCGCGCTTGCCGAGATCGATCGGGAACGCGAAAACTGGTTCCATAAATTGGCATAGCACTGGCTCAAAATAGGCGCCAGTGTAACGCTAAAGTTCGGTTCGAACGGCCCCATCGTCGCCGTGTACCGGAGCCACCAGCCATGAGTCAAGTCGAGTCGCAGTTGCCCACATCGCCGATCCCCTATCTTCCGGCGCGCATCGCCCGTGCGCAGGACATGCCTTGGATTCCCGAGTCGCCCGTCAAATGGTGGAAGCCCTTGCGATTCTTCTCCGACGGTAGCGGCTTCGTCGAGTTGATGCGGATGAGTCCGGGCGCGATCATGCCGTTGCATCGGCACACCGGCGCGATCCATGCGTTCAACCTCGAAGGCGAGCGCGTGTTGTGCACAGGCGAGCGCATCGGCCCTGGACAGTACGTCTACGAGCCGCCGAGCAATACCGATTGGTGGAAGGTGGTGGGCGACGTACCGTTGGTGGTCATGGTTGTCGTCCATGGGGAAGTCGAATTCATCGGTGCCGACGGGAGTGTGCGCAATCGAGTGGGCGCCTCGACTCAACTCGCCGCCTATCGCGAATATTGCGAAGCGAACGGCTTACCGGTGCTCGATTTGATCGACTAGCGGAGAACGGCCTGCGGCGCGCAGACGATTCGCGCCGCGGCATCCGATTGCCTATGCGCCTGCTTAGGCGCGCGCACGTGCCTGCTCGGCGCGGTAAAGCGCGAATTCCTCCTCGAATGCCCTCGCTGCGGCCGGGCGCGCCGATACCCGCTTCAGCAAACCGAGGACGGCCGGCCATGGCGAAAGATCGGTATCGCAATAGCGCGCCCAATTGAGCACGACGGCCAAGTAAATATCGGCGACGCTGAAGTGCTCGAGCAGCCACTCGCGTGGAGACAAATGCTGTTGCAGCGCTTGCATGCGCAGCGCAACGTGCTCGCGTGCATACCGCTTCACTTCGTCGCCGGCGTTTCGGTCCAGTAGCGGCACGAAGGTACCTTTGTGCAGTTCGGTGCCGATGAATCCCAGCCACTGGTGCAGGCGCGCACGCTCGAGCCCGTCGACGGGCGCAAGTTTGGCGGCGGGAAATCGATCTGCGACATAGGGCAAGATCGCGCCGTTTTCGTAAAGCAGCGCGCCCTCGTCGGTGCGTAACACCGGCACTTGCCCGAGCGGATTGATGCCGAAAAAGTCGCTGCCGTCCGACAACCGCTTGTTCTGGGTGTCCACCTGCACGTACCGCGCGTCGTAGCCGGCTTCGTAGAACGCGATGCGCGTGGCCAGCGAGCAGGCCATCGGCGAAAAGTACAGTTCCATCTATTCGTCCCCTCGTTGATTGGTTTTTGTACTATAGTGAACAAAAATTCGAGCGGTCAAGCATTTTTATTCGACATGGTACAAAAAAAGACGGAAAGCGAACGGGCCGAGCCCAAGCGCGGACGCGGACGTCCGCGTGCCTACGATGCGGCGGATGCGCTCGCGCGGGCGCGCGATACGTTCTGGCAAGGCGGCTACAGCGCGACGACGCTCGACGATTTGAGTGCGGCGATGGGGATGAATCGGCCGAGCTTGTATGGCGCGTTCGGCGATAAGCATGCGCTGTATCTGGCGACGCTCGAGCGTTACATCGAAGTCAGTCGAGCCGCGATGGATGACGCGTTAAGCGGGCCGCTGCCGCTTGCGCAGGCACTGCTGCGCATCTATGAGCTTGCGTTGGCGCTCTACTATCGGCCTGGCGGGCCGGCCACGGGCTGCTTCTTGACGGGCACCGCGGTGGTCGAGGCGCTGAGCGACGAAGCGGTCCGGCAAATCCTCGCGGATGGGCTGCGGGTTTTCGATCGTTCGTTCGAGGCCAGGCTCGTTCGCGCGCAGCGCAGCGGCGAACTGGCCGCCGACGCCGATCCCGCATCGCTGGCGCGCATCGCGTCGGCCATCTTGCATTCCTTAGCCATCCGTTCGCGCGCGGGCGACGCGCGCTCGTCGCTACGCGCGACAGCCGAGGCGGGGGTCGCATTGATCTGCGGCCACCGAGCCGCCGCGGCTAAGCCATGAGCGGGCAGGGCTAGAACGCCCGGACCGCTGCGGCGCCGGCTTCGGCCACCAGCGCGTCTTCGTGGGACTGCATGCCCGAGACGCCGATCGCGCCGATCACCTTGCCGTCTGCGATGAGGGGCAGCCCGCCGTCGAGCGGCGTGAGGTTCGTCATGCCGAGCAGGCGCAGATGCAATCCGCCTTGAGCGAGCGCATCCTCGAAGCGTTTGGTGGGCCGCCGGAAACGCACGGCGGTTTCGGCCTTTTGACGCGCAACTTCAATGCTGCCGAGTTGCGCCTGATCGAGCCGATGCTGCAAGACGAGGTGGCCGGCGCTATCGACGATGGCGATGACCATGGGCCAGTCGTATCGCTGCGCCTCGTCCTGCGCGGCCTGCGCGACGCGTTGCGCTTGTTCGAAGGTAATGGGGGCGCCGTAGCGCGGTGCGGTGGGAGCGGCTGCGTTGTCGTTCATGCGGTTCTCGCGAAAGAGTCGAAATCGGCGGCTTGCCGTGGATAGAATGTACCGTCGGTGCCGGGCGCCGAGTAGCCGTCCGAGCCGGTAGGCATTCTTCCGGTTAGCGAGAGAATCTTGGAATCTTGGATGAAGATCAATGAAGACTACGAGGTGCTGTTAGCCGTTGCCGATCACGGCAGCCTGACGGCGGCGGCGGCGAGCTTGGGGCGATCGCTGCAATCGGTCAGCCGAGCGCTGGCGTCGATGGAGCGGCACCTGAACGTGACGCTGTTCAACAGAACGACGCGGCGTGTCTACCCGACGGCTGCCTGTGTGGCATTCGTCGACCGTATTCGTCCGGCGGTGCGCGAGATCGCCGCGGCCAGGGAAACGCTTGCCGATCAAGGGCAGCAATTGCGCGGCGCGATACGCTTGGCTGCGCCCACTGCGTTCGGCACGCGATACGCGGTGCCGGCCGTGGCGGAATTCTTGCGCTTGCATCGTGGCGTGAGCGTGGAACTCGTGCTGTCGGAGCGGCATGTCGACTTAGCCGGGGATGCGATCGACCTGTCGCTTCGGCTTGGTACGCTCGCGCCGTCGGACCTGAAAGCGAAGCGCGTCGGTACGCTGCGGCGGGTCGTTTTCGGCGCGCCGAGTTACTTTGCTGCGCACGGCTATCCCCGTGCGCCGTCCGATCTCGCGAGCCACGAATGCCTGCTGCGCAAGAGTGCGCAGGAAGAGCTCTGGTCGTTCGGCCCCGACGGGGAGGCGGTGACCGTCGGGGGGCGGTTTCGCTCGAGCCATGCCGAGGCTTGCAACATGGCGGCAGTGGCGGGGCTCGGCATCGCGCGCGCACCGCTGTGGCAAGTGCGGGAGGATGTCGACGCGGGCAGCGTCGAAGTCGTATTGACCGAATTCGAGCCGGAGCCCGCGCCGATTCACCTCGTATGGACGAGCGGCCGCACACTGCCGAAGCGCGTCCGTGCCCTCGTCGATTTTCTCGCGGCCCGACTCGGCGACGAGCTGGGTTGAAAGGGGGGCGGCTCGGCTATCTCGTCGTACCCGATGGGCTCGTGCGACGGTTCGCGAACGCCGTTCACGCGTCGATTGCGCAATGCGCGGCTGCTTGCGGGACTGTGAAGCGATCGTGAAGCGGCGAACCGGTCGGATCAAATGTGCAACGCGGGGGCCGAGGGAACGGTGGACGCGGAGCGTGCGAGCGGCGCGACCTGCTTGCGGCGTTCGCGGGTCGGCGCGGTGCCGAATGCGTCGCGATAACTCTTGCTGAAGTGGCACGCCGACTGAAAACCGCACGCCATCGTGATGTGCATGATGGACATATCCGTTTGCAGCAGCAGCTCGCGCGCGCGGCGCAACCGCAACGTGAGGTAGTAATGCGTGGGCGTCATGCCGAGGTGTTCGCGGAATAGCCGCTGGAGCTGTCTTTGCGACATATTCGCGAGCCGGGCAAGCTCCTCGCGCGAGAGCGGCTCTTCGATATTGTTCTCCATCAACGCAATCACTTCGAACAGCGATTTGTTCGCCGAGCCAAGGCGGGCGACGAGCGGCATGCGCTGCTGCGCGCTCGTATCGCGAACATGCTCGACGATGAATTGCTCGGCGATTTGCGTCACGCGCGGTGTACCGATTCGCGGTGCGATCAGATGCAGCATCATGTCGAGCGGTGCGACGCCGCCCGTGCAGGTGATGCGGTCGCGATCGACCACGAACAGCTCTTTCAAGAAGCGCGTGCCGGGGAACTCTTCCTTGAGCGCCGACATGTTCTCCCAGTGGATGGCGCAGGCGTAACCGTCGAGCAAGCCCGCGCGCGCGAGCGCATAGGTGCCCGTGCAGAGACTGCCGAGCGCGACGCCGGAGCGCGCGAAGCGGCGCAATTCCGACAGATGCGCATGGGTGGTGCAATGCTGCACGTCCACGCCGCCGCATACGAACATGACGTCGGGCATTTGCTCGAGCGACGAGACGGGAGCGGTTTCGACGGCCAAGCCGTTGCTGGCCATGACGGCGCCGCCGTCGGGGCTCACGACCGACCAACGGTACAGCGTCTGGCCGCTCAGATAGTTCGCCATCCTAAGCACTTCGACTGCGTTCGAAAACGCGATCATCGTGAAGTTCGGCAACATCATGAACGCGAAGTTCGATAGCGATGCAGTCCGGTCGGGCGACATGGGATGTTCCTTCGAATCCGATCTAGTGCGGGGCCGGCTTTTCGCCGAGCCCGGCCTGTTCATTGTGGATTCCAGGGCAACAAGCATGCCATACGGCTTAACCCTATAGCGGGCGGGGATGGTAATTTGTATTGCACTGCACTCGTGCGGGTACGCCCATTCGTTGAGCTTTTCAGCGTCATTTAGGTGCTCGTATGGTGCGGTGCAATATGTGCTTGCGGACGGCGGTGCCGGGGCTGTCTGCCGCCCGAGCAGGTCGCGCGCGGTCGCATCGCCGCCGTTCATCCGACTTGTCCAAAACGGACGCGCGTGTCGGAAAAGGTAAAGAACGCGTCTGAATTCGTCAATCCGCAAAAAGGGCGAACGACAAGAATAGAGCCGTCGCCTACGAACGCCGGCGGCGCAAAGGCAAAGCACTGCGCCGCGCCCTTACTACGGATACGCCATGTCGAATACAGAGCCGTTTTTCACGCAGACGCTTGCCGATCGCGACGCCCCCGTGCGCGCCGCGGTGCTTCGAGAACTCGAGCGGCAGCAGTCGCAGGTGGAATTGATCGCATCGGAAAACATCGTCTCGCGCGCCGTGCTCGAGGCGCAGGGTTCGGTGCTGACCAATAAGTATGCGGAAGGCTACCCGGGCAAGCGGTATTACGGCGGATGCGAGTTCGTCGACGAAGTCGAAGCACTCGCCATCGAACGCGTGAAGCGGCTCTTCGGCGCACAATTCGCCAACGTCCAACCGCATTCGGGCGCGCAGGCCAACGGTTCGGTCATGCTCGCCCTCGCCAAGCCCGGCGATACGGTGCTCGGGATGTCGCTCGATGCGGGCGGGCACCTGACGCACGGCGCGAAGCCGGCCCTGTCGGGTAAGTGGTTCAACGCCGTCCAATACGGCGTGAACCGCGAGACGATGCTCATCGATTACGACCGGATCGAAGCGCTCGCGCAAGAGCATCGCCCGAGCCTCATCATCGCCGGCTTCTCGGCCTATCCGCGCGCCCTCGATTTCGCGCGCTTCCGTGCCATCGCCGATAGCGTCGGCGCGAAGCTGATGGTGGACATGGCGCACATCGCCGGGATTATCGCCGCGGGCCGTCACGCCAACCCGATCGAACACGCGCATGTCGTCACCTCCACCACGCACAAGACGCTGCGCGGTCCGCGCGGCGGCTTTGTGCTGACGAATGACGAAGAGATCGCGAAGAAGATCAACTCGGCCGTGTTCCCCGGCCTTCAAGGCGGCCCGCTCATGCACGTGATCGCGGGCAAGGCGGTGGCGTTCGGCGAAGCCCTGGAAGACGGCTTCAAGCGCTATATCGATCGCGTGCTCGCCAACGCTCAGGCACTCGGCACCGTGCTGCGCGAGGGCGGCGTCGATCTCGTGACGGGCGGCACCGACAATCATCTGTTGCTCGTGGATCTGCGCCCGAAGGGCCTGAAGGGCACGCAGGTGGAAACGGCGCTCGAACGGGCCGGCATCACCTGCAACAAGAACGGCATCCCGTTCGACACGGAAAAGCCGACGGTCACGTCGGGGATCCGGTTGGGTACGCCGGCGGGGACGACCCGCGGTTTCGGCGTCGAACAATTCGAGCAGATCGGCCGCCTGATCCTCGAGGTGTTCGATGCGTTGACGCGTCATCCCGAAGGCGATGCGCAAACCGAGCAGCGTGTGCGCCGCGAGATCTTCGCGCTGTGCGAACGCTTTCCGATTTACTGATCGGACCGCCCGATTCGCGTGGCCGCCCCTTGAACCGTCATTCATTCGACCAGCCCTAGTCCGGAGCACTCGATGTCCACACTTCACAACGACAGCATCATCATCGACGGTCTGAACATTTCCAAGTTCGAGCGCTCGGTGTTCGAAGACATGCGCAAGGGCGGCATCACGGCCGCCAATTGCACCGTCTCCGTGTGGGAAAGCTTTCCGAAGACCGTCGACAACATCGCGTCGATGAAGCAGCAAATCCGCGAGCATGACGAAATCCTCACGCTCGTGCGTACCACCGACGACATCTTTCGCGCCAAGCGCGAGAACAAGACGGGCGTGATCCTCGGTTTTCAAAACGCGCATGCGTTCGAAGACAACCTCGGCTATATCGAGGCCTTCCACGACATGGGCGTGCGGGTCGTGCAGCTTTGCTACAACACGCAAAACCTGGTCGGCACTGGATGCTACGAGCGCGACGGCGGGCTGTCCGACTTCGGCCGGGAAGTGATTTCGGAAATGAACCGGGTCGGCATCATGGTCGATCTGTCGCACGTCGGCGGCAATACATCGTCGGAGGCGATCGCGTTTTCGAAGAAGCCGGTGTGCTATTCGCATTGCCTGCCGTCGGGGCTCAAGGAACACCCGCGCAACAAGAGCGATGCGCAGCTCAAGGAGATCGCCGATGCCGGCGGCTTCGTCGGCGTCACCATGTTCGCGCCGTTCCTGAAGCGCGGGATCGACGCCACCGTCGAAGACTACATCGAGGCGATCGATTACGTCGTCAATCTGATCGGCGAGGACACGGTTGGGATCGGTACGGATTTCACGCAAGGCTACAGCGTCGACTTTTTCGATTGGCTCACGCACGACAAGGGGCGCTACCGTCGTTTGACGAATTTCGGGAAGGTCGTCAACCCCGAAGGGATTCGCACGATCGGCGAGTTTCCGAATTTGACCGCTGCGATGGAACGCGCGGGATGGAGCGAGACCCGCATTCGCAAGATCATGGGCGAGAACTGGGTGCGCGTATTCCGCGACGTCTGGGGCGCGTGAGCGCCGCACCGTATTTGATTTCGAACGAGGAACCCTTCGATGCAACCGCAACTTCCGATCGACGTCGATCCCGCCACCGGCGTATGGACCACCGACGCACTGGCGATGCTCTATGTGCCGCGCCATTTCTTTACGAACAACCACGTCGCCGTCGAGGAAGCGCTCGGGCGCGAAGCCTACGCCGAGATTCTGTATCGCGCCGGCTACAAATCGGCCTATCACTGGTGCGATAAGGAGGCGAAACAGCACGGGCTCGTCGGCATGGCGGTGTTCGAGCATTACTTGAAGCGCTTGTCGCAGCGCGGCTGGGGGCTGTTCGCGATCGCCGAGGCCGATCCCGCGCGTGCGCAGGCGCGCATCGAACTGCGCCACTCCTCGTTCGTGCTCGCTCAGCCCGACAAGCACGGCAAGCTTTGCTACATGTTCGCGGGCTGGTTCGCGGGCGCGATGGATTGGGTCAACGATACCGATACGAGCGGCCGCGCCGGCCCTCGCTCGCAATCGAAGGAAACGCAATGCGCGGGCGAAGGCCATGCGCACTGCGTGTTCGAAGTCTCGCCGCTCGTCACCTGACGCGCGGCGCGAGGCACACGGCAATACCGCTATACGGTTCGTCAAAGAATACGCTCGAGGTCGATCGACATGCGCTACCCCCATCTGTTTAAACCGATGACGCTGAACAAGCTCACGCTGCGTAACCGCATCGTCAGCACGGCGCATGCGGAAGTCTATGCGGAGCCGGGCGGATTGCCCGGTGACCGTTATATCCGCTACTACGAGGAAAAAGCGAAGGGCGGCGTTGGCTTGGCGGTGTGCGGCGGATCGAGCCCGGTATCGATCGATAGCCCCCAAGGCTGGTGGAAATCGGTGAATTTGTCGACCGATCGCGTGATCGATCCGCTGAGCCGGCTGGCCGAAGCGATGCATCGCCACGGCGCGAAGATCATGATTCAGGCGACGCACATGGGTCGCCGTTCGGCCTTTCACGGCGAGCATTGGCCGCATCTGATGACGCCCTCGGGCGTGCGCGAACCGGTTCACCGCGGGAATGCGAAGATCATCGAAGTCGAGGAGATCCGCCGCATCATCGGCGATTTCGCTGCCGCGGCCAAACGCGTTCAGCAAGCGGGCATGGACGGCATCGAAATCTCGGCCGCTCACCAGCATCTGATCGACCAGTTCTGGAGCCCGCGCACCAATTTCCGGACCGACGAATGGGGCGGCTCGCTGGCCAATCGTCTGCGTTTCGGCGTCGAAGTGTTGACGGCGGTGCGCGAAGCCGTGGGTCCCGATTTCGTGGTCGGACTGCGGATGTGCGGCGACGAGTTCCACGAGGACGGGCTCGATCACGAGCAGTTGAAGGAGATCGCGCAGGCGATGTCGGAGACAGGGCTCATCGACTACCTCGGCGTGATCGGCTCTGGTGCCGATACGCACAACACGCTGGCCAACTGCATGCCGCCGATGGCGCTGCCGCCGGAGCCGTTCGTCCATTTGGCGGCCGGCATCAAGTCGGTCGTGAAGCTTCCCGTCATGCATGCGCAGAGCATCCGCGATGCGGGGCAGGCCGAGCGCTTGCTGGCCTCGGGAATGATCGATCTCGTCGGCATGACGCGTGCCCAGATCGCCGATCCGCACATGGTCATCAAGATCCGCGACGGGCGCGAGGACGAAATCAAGCAATGCGTTGGGGCGAACTACTGTATCGATCGTCAATACAACGGCCTGGACGTGCTGTGCGTGCAGAACGCGGCCACCTCGCGCGAAGCGACGATGCCGCACGTGATCGAAAAATCGCGCGGGCCGAAACGCAAGGTGGTGGTGGTCGGTGCGGGGCCCGCGGGGCTCGAGGCGGCGCGCGTCGCGCGATCGCGCGGTCACGACGTCGTCCTGTTCGAAAAGAACACGGAAGTCGGCGGCCAGATCCTCCTCGCTTCGAAGGCGCCGCAACGCGAGCAGATGGCGGGCATCGTGCGCTGGTTCGATATGGAAACCAAGCGGCTGGGCGTCGATCGGCGTCTCGGCGTGCAAGCCGATGCGAAAACGATCATGGCCGAGAAGCCGGACATCATCGTGCTGGCGACGGGCGGGCGCGCCTTCTCGGATCAGGTGCCCGGATGGGGCGTCGCCGAAGGGCTGGCCGTCAGCTCGTGGGACATTCTCTCCGGCCGGGTCGAGCCGAAGCGCAACGTGCTCGTCTATGACGGCGTCAGTACGCACGCCGGCGCGGGCGTGGCCGATTTCATCTCGAGCCGCGGCTCGAACGTCGAGATCGTGACGCCCGACGTCAAAGTGGCCGACGATTGCGGCGGAACGACGTTCCCGATTTTCTATCGGCGCCTGTATGCGCAAGGTGTCGTCCACACGCCGAATTACTGGCTAGACCGCGTGTACGAGGAAGACGGCAAGACGATTGCCGTGCTGCGCAACGAATACACGGAGGAGCAGGAAGAGCGCGCCGTCGATCAAGTCGTGATCGAAAACGGGAGTACGCCTAACGATTCGCTGTATTGGTCGCTCAAACCGGAATCGGTCAATCGCGGACAAATCGACGTGCACAAACTGTTCGCGGCCGAGCCGCAGCCGTGCTTGTCGGAAGAGTTGGGCAACGGCAGATTCCTTCTGTTCCGCGTCGGGGATTGCATTTCGATGCACAACATCCACGGCGCGATCTACGACTCGTTGCGGCTTTGCAAGGACTTCTAATCATGAGCCCGGCATTTCTCATCACGGTGCTGCTGTGGCTGTCGGTTGCGGGGCTGGCGTTCGCCGTGCTCAAGCGCGCCGCGTATTGGCGATTGGGGCGCGCCACGGCGCCGGGCGCATTCGGCATCGGCCACCTGTTCGCCATCCCTAAGCGCTATTTCGTCGACCTGCACCACGTCGTCGCGCGCGACCCCTATATCGCCAAGACGCACGTTGCGACCGCGGGCGGGGCCATCGCCGCGCTCGCACTCGTCTTCGTCAACTACGGCCTTGCACTCTACTCGCCGTGGCTCGACAAGCTGATCTTTCTCGCGGCGCTCGCGATGCTGATCGGCGCCGTCTTCGTCTGGCGGCGTCGCCACGCGAAGAACGTGCCAGCACGGCTCTCGCGTGGTCCTTGGAATGCCCTGCCGTGGTTGTTGGGGTCGTTTGCGCTGGGCCTGGTGCTATTCACGCTCGTGCCGGCCGCGGCCATGTCGCGCGCGTTTGCCGTGATCTGCGCGGTGCTGATCGGCATCGGCGCGTTCGCGATGACGATGGGGGCGGCGAAGGGCGGGCCGATGAAGCACGCCATCGCCGGGCTGCTGCATCTGGCGTTCCACCCGCGGCAGGAACGCTTTGCCGCCACGCGCGACGCTTACACGGGCAGCGGCGACGGCGTTCCTCCCACCGCGCTCAAGGTGCCGGACCTCGCGCAAGCCGACTACGGCGTCGCGAAGCCGGTCGAGTTCCGCTGGAACCAGTTGCTGAGCTTCGATGCCTGCGTGCAATGCGGCAAATGCGAAGCGGCGTGTCCCGCCTTCGCGGCCGGGCAGCCGCTCAATCCGAAGAAGCTGATCCAGGATCTCGTCGTCGGCATGGTGGGCGGCACCGATGCGGCCTATGCGGGGAGCCCGACGCCGGGCATCGTCGTCGGGCGGCACGGCGGCGGCCCGAACGGACCGATCGTTTCGGGATTGATCGAGTCGGACACGATCTGGTCGTGCACGACGTGCCGTGCCTGCGTTCAGGAGTGTCCGATGTTGATCGAGCATGTCGATGCGATTGTCGACATGCGGCGCAATCGAACGCTGACGGAAGGCGACCTGCCGGGCAAGGCGCCCGAAGTGCTCGCCAACCTGCGCGAAACCGGTAGTGCGGGCGGCTACGACATCGGGGCTCGCTACGACTGGGCCGTCGATTTGAACGCTCGCGTGGCGCAGCCGGGCGTCCCGGTCGATGTGCTGCTCGTCGCGGGAGAGGGCGCGTTCGACATGCGCTACCAACGCACGCTGCGGGCGCTCGTCAAGGTGTTGAATCGAGCGGGCGTGGACTTCGCCGTACTCGGCGGCGAGGAAGCCGACACGGGAGACGTCGCTCGCCGCCTCGGCGACGAAGCGACCTTCCAACGCATGGCGAAGCGCATGATCGCGACGCTCGGTGCATTGAGCTTCAAGCGGATCGTGACGGCGGATCCTCACGTCATGCATAGCTTGCGCAACGAATATCGTGCGTTCGGCGCGCGTTACGAGGTTCAGCATCACACGAGCCTCGTCGCCGAACTCGTCGACAGCGGCCGGCTTTCGCCGAAGGCTTCGGCCGCGTTGGCCGACAAACGCATCACCTATCACGATCCGTGCTACCTCGGCCGGTATAACGGCGAAACCGAGGCGCCGCGGCGCGTGCTGAAATCGATCGGCATCAAGGTGGTGGAGATGGAGCGCCATGGTATGCGCGGACGGTGCTGCGGGGGCGGCGGCGGGGCGCCGCTGACCGATATCCCCGGCAAAGCACGGATTCCCGACATTCGCATGGGCGACGCGCGTGCCATCGGCGCGGACGTGGTCGCGGTCGGATGCCCGAACTGCACGGCCATGCTCGAAGGGGTGGTCGGGCCTCGGCCGGAGGTGCTGGATGTTGCCGAACTCGTCGCCGCCGCGCTGGAGTGATAAGCCATGAACACCGTCAAACGAATCGATCCGCGCCGGCCGTTCGTCATCGCCGCATCGGGCCTGCGACGCATCACGCTCGGCGAAGCGCGCACGGCCGATGCAAGCGACGCGCTGAGCATCGGAGCGCCGCGGGCGGCGCATGCCCCGGCGCCTAAACCGAAGCGCGTGTGCGAGGCGGGCAAGCGCCGCTTGCTGGTTGTGGCCCATAGCGACCGTGGGGCGCTCGACGAGCACGCGCGGCAAGCAGTGGCCGCCGCCGCGATCGTCGCCGACACGCAAACGGAAGTCGTGTTGCTGGTATTGGGCGAATTGACCGACGATGCGGCCGCGCTCGGCGCCGACAAGGTCGTCGAATGGCCGGCCCTTGCCAGGCCCGCATTCGCCCCCGATCGAGCGGTTGCGGCAATCGGCGATTGCGTCGCGGCCTTTGCGCCCGCGCACATCTTGATGCCCGACAACGCGACCGGCGATGGAGACTTGGGCCGCCGCTATGCCGCGCAAGCGAAGGCGAGCATCGCCACGCACGTCGTCGAAATCGACGCGCAGCACGTCGGTTGCTACGCGAATGGGGGCCGCTCGTTCGCCACCCGCACGTGGCCCGACGTGATCTTGCTCGATCCCGAGGCCGTCTCCGCGAAGCTGCCGTTCGTCGGCGCTGGCGAGCGTCTCGCGCCGCCCGCCAGCGGTACGGTAACCGAATTCGCGCAATCGGGCCGCTATGCCGACCGCGGCACGAATCAACTCGACGCGGCGCAGGTTGCGCTCGAGGAGGCCGACTTCATTATCTCGGCCGGCAACGGCGTGACCGACATCGCCGGCTTCGAGACCTTGGCCCGGGCGTTGGGGGCCGCGGTCGGCGCCAGCCGCGTCGCCGTCGACAACGGTCACTTCACGCGCGACAAGCAAGTGGGCGCGACCGGAAAAACCGTCAACGCCAGCGTCTATATCGCGTTCGGGATCTCGGGTGCCGTGCAGCATTTGCAGGGCATCAAAGACTGCCGGCACGTGATTGCGGTCAATCTGGATGCGGCGGCGCCGATTGCCAAGCGCGCGAACTTGACGCTGATCGCCGACGCGCAGGCGACGATGGCCGCGTTGACGCAGGCCGTCGAGCAAGCGAAGCAAGTGCGCGCCGCACCGATCGTCGCGGGCGCGGGAACCAACCTTCGTGAGGGCGTGGCAGCATGAAAGCACAAGTAAAGCTGGATCGAATCGCCGTACTCGTGTCGGTCGGGCGCCATCGCGTGAGCGGCGTCTCGTGCTACAGCCGCAACGACGCCTCGGCGCTCGAAATCGCGCGGGCGCTCGCACGGGCGCACGGCGCGCAACTCGAGGTGCTGCACGCGGGCGACCCCGCGAATCTCGCCCTGACGGATTACTTGGCGCTCGGTGCGCCGCGGGTCGACGTCTTGGCATGCGGCGATGGCGACGATGCGGCGGCGCTGCTCGCCGAACGTCTGCGCGGCATACCGCTCGTGCTGACGGGCACGCGCGCCGAGGGCGCGTACGACACCGGCATGCTGCCGTACCGGCTGGCCGATGCGCTCGGCTACACGCTGGTCGATTCCGCGCTGGATCTGACGCTGGAAGGCGACCGGCTCGCGGTGACGCAGTTCTTGCCGAAGGGATTTCGCCGCAGCGTCGATGCGGCTTTGCCGACGGTGGTGGCCATCCATCCGCAAGCGGCCGCCATCCCGCGCTATGCCTATGCGCGCGCGTGCGCCGGCACCGTCGAACCGCACCGGGTCGAATCGGCTCGCGAGCCCAGCGCCGATGCATGGCAAATCGCGGCCGTGGAGCGTAAGCCGATCAAGCTCGCAGCCGCCGAGAAGCGCTCCGGGCATGCCCGGATGCTGACGGCGACGACCACCGAAAGCCGTGGCGGAAACGTCGTAATTGAAGGGACTTCAGTCGAAAAAGCACAAGCCATCCTAGGGTATTTGCGCGAGCATCGACTCATCGATTACTGAATGGCAAGCGTTGCAGCCGCCCCCGGCGGGCGATGCGAGCAATAAGCACTCGACTCGTATAGCACCTAAGCACGTCAAGCACGTAAAAGTACCTGAAAGTACGCTAAGCATTCGGAGCAGACATGACCGTATCCGCAGACATTCGCGCGCTCATCGAACGGCGCAAAGAGGGCTACAGCCTGGAGGCGCCGTTTTACCACAGCGAGGACATCTTCGCGCTCGATATGGAAGCGATTTTCCGCAAGCACTGGATTCACGTTGCGGTCGAGCCCGATATTCCCGAACCGGGCGATTACGTCACCGTCGAGCTGGCGGGCGAATCGGTTTTGATCGTCCGCGACGACGACATGTCGGTTCGCGCATTCCACAACGTATGCCGCCACCGGGGCGCTCGGCTGTGCAACGAAGCGCGCGGCACCGTCGGTAATATCGTCTGTCCCTATCACAGCTGGACCTACAACCTGAGCGGCGCGTTGATGTTCGCCGAACATATGGGCGAAAAGTTCGATCGCTGCAAGCACAGCCTGAAGAGCGTGCACGTCGAAAGCCTGGGGGGATTGATTTTCATCTGCCTGGCCGAGGAGCCGCCGGTCGACTTTGCGACGATGCGCGCGGCGATGGAGCCGTATGTCCTGCCGCACGATCTGCCCAGCTGCAAGATCGCGGCGCAGGTGGACATCATCGAAGAAGGCAATTGGAAGCTGACGATGGAGAACAATCGCGAGTGCTATCACTGCGTCGCGAACCATCCCGAGCTGACGATTTCGCTCTACGAATACGGCTTCGGCTATCAGCCGTCGCCTGCCAATGCCGAAGGGATGGCCGCTTTCGAACGCACGTGCGTCGAACGCGCGGCGCAATGGGAGGCGCTGAGCCTGCCGTCGGTCGAAATCGACCGGCTGAGCGACGTCACGGGCTTCCGAACCCAGCGCCTGCCGCTCGATCGCGACGGCGAATCGCAGACGCTCGACGCAAAGGTGGCGTCGAAGAAGCTGCTTGGCGAATTCCAACGTGCCGATCTCGGCGGGCTCTCGTTTTGGACCCAACCGAATTCGTGGCATCACTTCATGAGCGATCACATCGTGACGTTCTCGGTGATCCCGCTCTCCGCCGGCAAGACGCTCGTCCGCACGAAATGGCTTGTGCACAAAGATGCCGTGGAAGGCGTCGATTACGACGTGGAAAACTTGACGGCCGTGTGGAACGCCACGAATGCGCAAGATCGCGCGCTCGTCGAATTCTCGCAGCGCGGCTCGGGCAGCAGCGCCTACGAACCGGGGCCGTATTCGCCCTTTACGGAAGGGCTCGTGGAGAAGTTCTGCGATTGGTACATTCGGCGTCTGGGCGCGCACGTCCAAGCCTAGCCGATAGACGAGGCACAACATGATGCGAGACGCGCAAACATTCGAGCCGCAAGACGCACGCCTTACGCGACCCGCATTCTGGCGGGCGCTGGGCGCGCCGTGGACGAGCGACGTCGAGGAAACGCTGGTTTGCTGCCAGGTTCGGCAGGAAACGCACGACGTGAAGAGCTTCTTCTTCATGTCGAAGGAAGGGCGGACGTTCTCGTTCGAGCCAGGGCAATTCATTACGCTCGAACTCGAGATCGACGGCGAGACGATCAATCGCTGCTATACGATCTCGTCGGCGCCGACTCGGCCCCATACGATCTCGATTACGGTCAAGCGCGTGCCGGGAGGCAAGGTATCGAATTGGCTGCACGACACGCTGCGTGCGGGCGATTCGGTGCGCGTGCTCGGGCCGGCAGGCGAATTCACGTGTGCGCGGCATGCGGCCGGAAAGTATCTATTTTTATCCGCGGGCTCGGGCATTACGCCGCTGATGTCGATGAGCCGGTCGCACCACGAATTGGGCGAGGACCGCGACATCGTTTTCGTGCATAGCGCCCGCACGCCCGACGACATCATCTTCGCGCGCGAACTCGATCTCATTGCGTCGAATCAGCAGCACTTTCGCACCTCGTTCGTTTGCGAGCGGCAAGGCAGCCGGACGAATTGGCCGGGGATCACCGGCTTTCTGACGCTGCCGCTGCTGCGATTGATCGCGCCGGATTTCATGGAACGCGAGATCTTTACTTGCGGTCCTGCACCGTATATGAAAGCAGTACGGGCGATGCTCGACGAAGCGGGTTTCGATCGAACGCATTATCACGAGGAGAGCTTCTCGTTCGATGCGCTGCCGGCGGCCGAGCAAGCCGCGGCTTCGGAGGGCGCCGCCGCGCCGGTACAAGATGCGCCGGCGCAGGGCGAGACGAAGTTCTCGGTCACCTTTACGAAGATGCGTCGCGATATCGAATGCGGCGGGCACGAGCATGTGCTCGATGCGGCCAAACGTGCGGGCGTCCGTCTGCCGTCGTCATGCACGCAGGGCATGTGCGGTACATGTAAGGTCAAGCTGGTTTCGGGGCAGGTTCAGATGAGCCACAATGGCGGCATCCGTCAGCGCGAAATCGATCAAGGGATGGTGTTGCTTTGCTGCAGCAAGCCGCTCAGCGATCTAGTGGTTGAAAAATAACGGTGGACGCTCGTCGTTCGTGGACAAGCGCATGTCGGAAAGCGCACTCCAAGACGATTTTTGGCTACCGAATCTAAAGTTTGTAACACCCGCGCCGCGGATGGACGACCAGGAGATGTGACCATGAAGCTTTTTAAACAGTTAATGCTGACAGCCGCGTTGGGCGCGGCGCTTGCTGCCACCGTTCCGGCGCTTGCCGACGGCAAGCCGACGATCAAAATCGGCTATGTCGAAGGCTGGGACGACAGTGTGGCGACCTCGAACGTCGCGGCACAAGTGATCGAAACGAAGCTGGGCTATCCCGTCAAACTCGTGCCGGTGGCCGCCGGCGTGATGTGGGGCGGCGTGGCGCGCGGCGATCTGGACGCGACGCTCTCGGCCTGGCTCCCGGCGACGCATGGCGCGTACTGGGCACAGTACAAATCGAAGGTCGAGGACGTCGGCGCCAACTTCAACGATGCGAAGATCGGGCTCGTGGTGCCGAGCGACGCCAAGGTGACGTCGATTGCCGATCTCGAAGCGCAGAAGGCCGCTTTCGACGGACGGATCGTGGGGATCGATGCGGGCGCGGGCGTGATGAAGAAGGCCGACGATGCGATCAAGGCGTACAACCTCAGCTACCAGTTGATGCCGAGTTCGGGCAGTGCGATGACGGCCGAACTCGCGCGCGATATTCATGCGAACAAGCCGATCGTGGTCACGGGTTGGGCGCCGCATTGGATGTTCGCGAAATGGAAACTCAAGTTCTTGGACGACCCGAAGCAGGTGTTCGGCGGGGCCGAGCATGTCGACAACGTGATCAACCCGGAACTCGAGAAAAAGGCGCCGCAAGTGGTCGCGTTCTTGAAGAAGTTCCAGTGGAAGCCGGGTGAAATCGATAGCGTGATGCTCGCCGCCGAGAACGGCACGAAGCCCGAGGCAGCCGCGAAGGAGTGGGTGTCGGCGCATCCGAATCGGGTTTCGGAGTGGACGGTCGACGCGAAGTAATGCATCGCGGGCATTGCCCGCATTGAGTGTCCCATCCGGGGCGCGCGGCCGAGACGGCCGTTGCGCCCCGTCTTTTTTTTCTACTGCAGCACGACCGTGCGCTCGCCGTTGATGAACACTCGGCGTTCGATGAACGCCTTCACGGCTCGCGCGAGCGTGATGCATTCGACATCGCGTCCGACGGCCAGCAGCCGTTCGGGGCTATGCGAGTGATCCACGCGCTCGACGGTTTGCTCGATGATGGGCCCTTCGTCGAGGTCGTCGGTCACGAAATGCGCCGTAGCGCCAATCAGTTTCACGCCGCGCGCGTGGGCTTGATGATACGGTTTCGCCCCTTTGAACCCGGGCAGGAAGGAGTGGTGAATGTTGATCGCACGTCCTGCGAGCTTGCGGCTCGTTTCTTCCGAAAGAATTTGCATGTAGCGCGCGAGCACCATCAATTGGGCGCCGGTCGTCTCGAACAAGTCGAGTAGGCGTGCCTCCTGGCGGGCTTTCGTGTCCGGCGTGAGCGGCAGGTAATGGAACGGCAGGCCGTGCTGCACGGCCATCGGCTCGAGCGTCGTGTGGTTCGATGCGATGCCGACGATGTCCATCTTCATTTCGCCCATGCGCCAGCGAAACAACAAGTCGGCGAGGCAATGCTCCAGCTTCGATACCATGAGCAGCACCTTCGGCCGCACGTTGGCATCGTGAATGGCCCACGTCATGTCGAAACCGGCGGCGATCGGGGCGAATTCCGATTTGAGGCCGTCGAGATCGAGCGAGGCGGCGTGGCCGTGTAGCGAATCGTGCGCTTGGGTCCCATGGAAAACGCAGCGCATGAAAAAGCGTTCGCTCAGATCGTCGTCGAAAACGGTAAGTTCGTCGATATATCCGCCATGCTTGTCGAGCAGGGCGACGACGGCCGCGACTTGCCCCGCGGCGCTAGGACAGGCCAGCGTGAGGACGAATTGGTGAGAACGATCGGGAGTCGACATAGCAGTAAGTCCTGGTCTCCAATAAAACGCGCATGGCTCGTACGAATACCCCATGACGCGGCATACCCAAGTAGACCAAACCACATTGCCGGCCGATAGAACCGAATCGCCTTGCCGATGGTATCCGCCCGTCAGAGCGCGTCGGGCGGGAGCCGGAATCGCGCGACGGCTTGATCGAGGCGGCGGCTCTGGTCTTCGAGCGAAGCGGCCGCCGCCGAGGCTTCTTCGGCCAAAGCGGCATTGCGTTGCATCGCTTGCTCCATGTGCGCGACCGACGCGTTCACTTGCTCTATGCCGATCGATTGCTGCTCGGAGGCGAGACTGATCTCGGCGATGATCGTGCGAACGCGGGCCACCGCATCCGCCAATTCGGCCATCGTCGCGCCGGCTTCGCCCACCAGCGCGCTGCCGCCGTCGACGCGTTGCGTGGAGTCGCCGATCAGCGTTTTGATTTCCTTCGCCGCGGACGCCGAGCGCTGCGCGAGATTGCGCACCTCGGCGGCCACCACGGCGAACCCGCGGCCGTTCTCTCCGGCGCGCGCCGCTTCCACGGCGGCGTGCAGCGCAAGGATGTTGGTCTGGAACGCGATGCCTTCGATGACGCCGACAATGCCGGCAATATGCGTCGAACTCGTCGAGATGGCGCTCATCGTATCGACGACGCGCGCCATTGCCGCGCCGCCTTTGAGCGCGATGTCCGCGGCGTTCGATGCATAGGTGCGGGCATTGCGCGCGTTATCGCTCGTTTGGCGCACGGTGGCGGTCAACTGCTCGATGCTGGCGGCCGCCTCTTGCAACGACGCGGCTTGCTGCTCGGTGCGATCGGACAATTCCATATTTCCATGCGCGATCGTGCGAGCGTCGCCGACGATCGATTCCGTGCTCGTGCGAACTTGGCTGACCGTACTGGCCAGTCCGCTTTGCATCTGATTGAGCCGGTTCAATAAATGGCCCATTTCATTCGCCCGCGCAACCGTGGCACTGTGCGTCAAGTCCCCTTGCGCAATGCGATTGAAATGGTCGACGGCCGCATTGACCGGAGCGACGATTGCACGAGACAGCGTACGTTGCGTCACGAAGCCGATGACGAGCGCGAATGCCCCGGCGGCGCCGAGTATCCAGAGCGCACGGTGAAAACGTGTGTCGGCTGCGTCGAAACGCGCCTTTTCCCGGTCCACCTGCAGGTTTTCGAGGGCAGCGATCGCGTCTTGATAGGCGGAGAACAGGGCGGGCGGCGCTTCGCGCTGGGTCGAGAGGAAATCGACCTGATCGTCGTCGTCCAATTGCGAGAGGGCCTTTTGTATCGTTTGCTTCAACAGCGTCTGCCGCGCGTCGATCAGCGTATCGAGCAGCTTCTTTTCGTCGGCGTCCGGTGTGTGCAATTGTCGATAGGCGGCCAATTCGTCATTGCTCTGAGCCAACAATTGGTGCAAGCGTACGATTTGCGCCTTTGCCGGTTGACCGGCGCTGATCAATTGCTCGACTTCGCTCAGTCCGCCTCGCAGGACGAGCAACCGTTCGGAACTCGTTTTCAGATGAAGCAGCGACGCCGTGTCGTCGCGGTACATGGCGCCGAGCGCGGCGTTGCCCGCCGATAGCATGGCGATCGCGCCGGCAATGACGAGCATGAGCAAGGCCGTGTAGCCGGCAATGGCGGCGGCGAGGCCGCCGCGAATCGAGAGCGAAGTTGGCATGGCGATATTCGCGTGCGGTGCACCCGATCGGCGGGCGGGCGTCGAAGGCTGTCCGACGGACAGCCTGCGGCGGCGGCGCGGCGCACAATGCCCACGCTCACCGCATGAATATCGGCAGCGCTAGGAGATCGCAGTTGCCAGAAGGCGACGCGCGCCTGAACAATTGCGACAACGGCGACGGACAGGGGCGTGCGTACTGCGCGCTGAATTAGACATGGAAGCGAATAATGTGCAACTACCGAGAATCGTAGGGATGCCGCGACAGCTAAATAGAGTTATTCCTCGACAGCTCGACGAAACGCATCCACGGAGATCATCGCTGCGGCATTGGCCGGCGCCGGACGTTCCGCGGGGCGAAATACCGCATCGCCTCGGCGAATTGCCCGGCGCGATACGATACAGGTCCCCGATGAATTCGCCGAGCGGCGGCGCCAGCGCTGTTCCCCATAATGGCAACGGCCCGGCTCTACCCAACGGATGATTAGCGTGGTGTCGGATTGTTCTAGAATTTCGATTTGGACGCGGCTAACGTCTATAGCGTGAGACTTTTTGGTCCTCATAGCAGCTCCTGGACTCGAGCTTTCTAAATGTATTCGGGTCCGGCCAGGATCGCTATCGTTATCTCCGTAGAAACACAATTCTCCAAATCGAAATAATCGAGTTGCGGTTACGTCAATTTGCACAAATCAGTACGCATTTTTGCACTAGGGTGTGGTAGCGGCGCAGCGCCGCGCCTTAAAAGCGTGCCGGCCGGTAGGGCGTCGGGTCCGTGAACGGCGTTTGCCCGGTCATCATTTCGGCTAACAGCCGGCCCGTGACGGGGCCGAGCGTGAGGCCGTGATGCGCATGGCCGAACGCGAACCACAGGCCGCGATGTTGCGACGCTTGGCCGATCACCGGCCGCATGTCGGGCGTGCAAGGGCGCAGCCCAAGCCAAGGCTGCGCATCGAGACGCTGACCCAAGCCGAAGGCGGCGCGCGCGTGGGCCTCGGCGCGGGCAAGCTGGATACCCGTTGGCGGCGCTCCGCGGGCGGCGAGTTCGACACCGGTGGTCAAACGCAAGCCGCGCTGCATGGGCGCGATGACATAGCCTTGCTCTCGATCGAGGATCGGGCACCCCAGCGTCGCCGCGCGCGTCGCCTCGTAGTGCATGTGATAGCCGCGTTTGGCGCGCAACGGGATGCGGTAGCCGAGCGGCGCGAAAACGGTGTCCGACCATGGGCCGAGCGCCACGACGAGTTCGCGTGCGCTGATCGTGCCGCCCTCCGTTCGGACGGTCCATGCGTCGCTTTCGGCGTGTGCCGTCGCGGCATCTCCGGTCAAAATCGTTCCACCGCCGGCTTCGAACAGGGCGGCATACGCTTTGGTCAACGCGCCGGGGTTCGTCACGCTTTTAGGGTCGCGCCAATGCAGGCCGCCGCAAAACGCCTCCGATAGCGAGGGCTCGCGTTGGTGCAGCGCCGCGCGATCGAGCGTGTCGAGGTGCAGATCGTGCGCGGCCGCTAACGCATTCGCCTGTTGGGCAGCCGCGGAAAACGCGCCCGGCGTCCGAAATGCTTCGATCCATCCGCTGCCGCGAACGAGCGTAGCGGCGTTCGCGCCTACGCGCGCCAGCAACGCATCGTGTTCGTCCACGCATCGTTGGATCAGCGGGAGCATGTCGCGCGCAGCCACGGCGAGACGGCTAGGCGACGATTCGTGCCAATAGCGCGCCAGCCAAGGCGCGAACGAGGGTAGCGCCTTGACGTCCCAGTACAGATCGGTCGACCGATTGCGGGCGTAACGCAGCAACGTGCCGAGGCTGCGCGGGAAGGCGTAGGGGACCACCGCCGATCGTTCGATGAGCCCGGCGTTGCCGAAGCTCGTTCCCTCTCCCGGCGCGCGCCTATCGACCAGTGCGACACGTCGCGACCGGTCTTGCAGGTGAATGGCACACGACACGCCGACAATGCCCGCCCCGAGCACGATGACATCGAAATCCATGGAATGCTCCAATTCCGCCGCGCCGCGCAACCTCAGACGAGCCGATCGGCCAGCAAGTGCCTTGCCCGTTCGTTGTCGCTCGTGGCCATCGTGACGATGCAGCTTTCGGCTTCGCGGCTGACCGTACGCATCATCCGAATATCGAGGTCCGCCGCGGCCAACTCGCTCGCGACACGCGCCAGCGCGCCGGGCATGTTCTCCACTTGCAACGTCAGGACCTCGTCCGACATGACTTGGCAGCCGGCGCGCGTCAGCACGGTCATGGCCGACGAGAGATCGTCGACGTCGATATGCAGGATCGCGTTCGTGCCGACGGCGCGGCCGTCCATTGCCGCCACGTTGATGCCGTGCGAGGCGAGTAGCCCGGAAAGTTCGGCGATCAAACCCGTGCGGTCCGTGGTGATCACGGTAAGAGAATTCATGCGCAGCCCTGCTTTTGAATTGAATGGGATGTCGTGGCCATACCGGGCTCGCCGGCGCTGGCGCGTTCGGCAATCATATCGTCCACTAGCGCATCGATTTGCGTGCGCGTGACGTTGGGCATCACGATCAGATGCGATTGTTCGCCCTGGGTGGCGAGCTGCCAGCGTGCCTTCAGTGCATCGCTAACCTTCGGAAAGACGACGGTGAGCGCCTGCGGATTGCGCCAAGCGGCGATGCCCGCGTCCGTCATGCGCTTGAGCGCGTAGGCGGCGAGTTCGAGCGCCGACCGTGCACGCTCGCGCAGTCCTTCGACCCCGAGCGACTTGATCCGATACCACAGCACGAGCGGCGTGAAGCCGTTGCGCGAGCCGGTGATCGTGGTGTCGAGCGAGCCGATGTAGCCGATCGAACGCGCGATCCGCTCGACGTGGCGCTTGCGCGCGATCACGACGCCGCAGGGAATCGGCGAGCCGAAGAATTTGTGTCCGCTGATCGAAACCGAGTCGGCCCCATCGGCGAAATCGAAGGCCGGCCGCGGATCGAGAAACGGCGCGAAGCCGCCGCACAGGGCGGCATCCGAATGGATGTAGTGCTCGCGAATCGCAAAGCGGTTGAGCAGCCCCTTGATGGTGCCGATGTCGTCGCGCGCCTCGGTCATCGTCGTGCCGATGTTGGCGAAGATGATGGCCGGCTTGTCGCGATTGATGCGCAGCGTCTCCGCAAGATCCTCGTAATCCATTTCGCCGTTGGCTTGGCTGCGGATCGTGATCGAGCGCAACCCGAGGAAATGAATGTTCTTCGCCACCGAGTAATGCGTGTCCTCGGAAAAGTAGACGATTCCGCGCGGCAACAGCTCGCGGGCCAAATACAGCCCGTAAAGATTGCCCTCGGTGCCGCCGTTGGTGACATAGCCCCAGACGTCGCCGGGCGGCGCGCGCAGAAGATCCGCGACGAAGCCGACGACTTCGCGTTCGAGTTCGCGCGTCCCCACCGCGAAGGTCGAATCGACGAACGGATCGCCAAGATTGTTCAGAGGAAAGCGCAGAAAGCGTTCGAGCGGCCCCGTCTCGAAATCTTTCGAGACCGGATAGCCGAGGAAGCGTTCCGTGGCCTGCTCGAGCGACTGGTAGAGCGCGTCGAGGCGACGGAGGTCATGTTCGGTAAGCATGATGCGGACACTTCGAGTCGTTGGAAAGGCACCGCATGCGGCATCGGTCTGTTGCCGATGCACCAGCATGGAGCGCGTGCATTCTAACGCCAAGCGGGGCCGGAAAAGAAATTTCAGGCTGCTGCTTAAGCCTCGGCCTCGGGCGCGGCGATGACCAGATCGGTATGGGCCACGGCCACGCAAGGCAAAATCCAGCCCTCGGCCTTTTCCTCCCGAGAAAGGCCCGGCCACTCGATCCGGTAGGATACGCTGCCGCTTACCAGACGGCACATGCACGTACGGCAAGTGCCGTTGCGGCAGGAGCGCGGGAGCTTGATGCGGGCGGCCGAGGCCGCCTCGAGCAACGAGAGCGACGAAGGCGATTCGAAAGTGTACCCCTGCGGCTCGATGCGGACGATGGGGGACGCGGGCCGTGAAGTCATTTTGTACGCAACGAAGAGGAGGGGATGTGCAATGCAGCATGTCCGAGCTTACCGCAAGCCTGCGATTTCTAGCGCCCGTGCCGTAACCCTCAGTCGTTAGGCGGGCGCGGTCGGCAATCGACGAACGGGCTTAAATACCGTTCGGACTCCTATTGATCGTCGTCTGCAAGAGCGGCCCATTTCATCATAGGGAAGAGGCCCGAACGCCGATCCGCAAGGAAAACTTGCTCGCCGCCGCAAACATCCTAAAGTAAATGCAATCGGCGAAGAGGCGTGCTTCTCGCCGGTCAGCCCCGCGCTTCCAGCAAGAAGGAAGCACTCCCATTCGGCGCGGTCCGCGGTGTGTTTTCGTCACGGCAAAGGCGAATCCCATGCAGATCAGTTTTCCCCACGAAGCGCCCGAGTATTCGGGGCGCGAGCTGAAAGTCGCCTTTCCCGCTCTCGTGAACGGCGAGCGGATCTGGTGCAGCATTACGGCGGAAGCGCTCGAGGATCACTTCGGCGCGGCGTCGCCGAGGCTCGAGGATATGGTCGGTGCGTTCGACGCGCATCGTCAGCGGATCGAAGCCGCCACGCGCAGGCTGCTGGCCGAGACGAGCGCTCAGTGCGTCACGCTGCGCAGCGGGTATGTGAGATTCTTCGAAGCGAACGCGCGCGCCTAGCGCGTTTGCCTCGGGGCATGCTGCCCGCGCAAATAAAAAGCCGCCGCATCGCGGCGGCGGCTCGATGGGCCGTGTCCGCTCGGACGCGGCGTCATGCGTCATCCCCCGCCTAGATAGAAGAAGCGGAACAGGAAGACCGCGGCGATGATCCAGACGATCGGCTTCACTTGCCGCGCCCGGCCCGTGAGGAGCTTCAGGCCCGCGTAGGTGATGAAGCCGAACGCCACGCCGTTGGCGATCGAATAGGTGAACGGCATCAAGAGGGCCGTCAACACGGCCGGCACGACTTCGGTCGCATCGTCCCACGGCAGGTCGGCCAGTTCCCGCAGCATCAAGCACGATACGTAGAGCAGCGCGGGCGCGGTGGCGTACGCCGGGACGACGCCGGCCAACGGCGCGACGAACAGGCACGCCAGAAACAGGACGGCGACGGTGATCGCCGTGACGCCCGTGCGGCCGCCGGCCTGCACCCCCGAAGCGCTCTCGATGTAAGCGGTGGTGGAAGACGTGCCGAGCAGCGAGCCCGCGACGATGGCCGTGCTGTCGGCGAGCAGCGCCTTATTCAAGCGGTTCATCTTCCCTTCGACGAGTAGCCCCGCCCGGTTGGCCACACCCATCAGCGTACCGGTGGCATCGAACAGCTCGACGAGAAAGAACACGAGAATGACGTTGAGTACGCCCGTGGAAAGCGCGGCCCGGATGTCGAGGTGAAAGAGCGTCGGCGCAATGGAAGGCGGTGCGGAGAAGATGCCGTGAAATTGGTTTCCGCCGAAAAAGAACGACAGGACGGTGACGCCGAGAATCCCGATCAGGATGGCGCCGCGCACGCGCAGCACATCGAGTGTCACGATGGCGAAGAAGCCGATGGCCGCGAGCGCGACGTCGGGCTTGCGCAGATCGCCGAGCGTGACGAGCGTGGCCGGGTTGCCGACGATGATGCCCGCGGTCTTCAGCGAGATGATCGCGAGAAAGAGCCCGATGCCGCCGGTAATGGCGGCGCGGATCGAGCGGGGTATCCCATTCACGATCAATCCGCGTATGCCGAGCAGCGTGACGACCATGAACAAACAGCCCGAGATGAAGACGGCGCCGAGCGCGGCTTCCCAGGTGAAGCCCATGCCTTTGACGACCGTATAGGCAAAATAGGCATTGAGCCCCATGCCGGGCGCGCATGCAATCGGGTAGTTCGCGTACAGGCCCATGATCAGCGTGGCAATGGCGGCCACGAGACACGTTGCCACGAACACGGCCGCCTTCGGCATGCCCGCGTCGCCGAGGATCGCGGGATTGACGAAGATGATGTAGGCCATCGTCAGAAACGTGGTGAGGCCGGCCAGTATTTCCGTGCGTAGGTTCGTCCCGGCTTCGCCGAAACCGAAATAGCGCTTGGCCGATTCCGAAAGCGGAAGGGCTTTGACTTGATTCATGAGGTGGCGTCTCCTATCGAACGCGGCGGCGGGCCGCGCTTCGCGAGCCTTTCCGCAGACAAGCCGCACAGTGTAATAGCGACCCCGCGCCTGCGCTAGCGCAGCGCAAGTTTCGGGCAGGTCGGGAAGCGGCGGGCGGCTCAGCGTCGATCGAGCAGCGTGCTCAGCAAGTCGATGGGGAGCGGGAACACGATCGTGGAATTCTTATCGGCGGCGATCGTCGTCAGCGTCTGCAGGTAGCGCAATTGCATCGCCTGCGGCTCCTGCGCGAGCGTCTGCGCGGCTTGCAGCAGCTTTTGCGAGGCTTGCAGTTCGCCGTCCGCGTGGATGACCTTGGCGCGCCGCTCCCGTTCGGCTTCCGCTTGCCGCGCAATGGCGCGGATCATCGTCTCGTTGATGTCGACGTGCTTGATCTCGACGTTCGACACCTTGATGCCCCATGCATCGGTTTGGGCGTCGAGCGTTTTTTGAATGTCGGCGTTCAGTTGTTCGCGCTCGGCCAGCAGGGCGTCGAGTTCGTGCTTGCCGAGCGCGGCGCGCAGCGTGGTTTGAGAAAGCTGGCTGGTCGCCTCCAGAAAACGGGCCACCTGGATGACGGCTTTTTCGGGATCGACGACGCGGAAGTAGACGACGGCGCTGACTTTGACCGAGACGTTATCGCGCGTGATGACGTCTTGCGGCGGCACGTCGAAGACGATCGTCCGCAGGTCCATCCGCACCGCTTGCTGCACGATCGGCATGATGAGCACGAGGCCGGGGCCTTTTACCTTCCAGAAACGCCCGAGCAGGAAGACGACGCCGCGTTCGTATTCCCGAAAGATGCGAATCGAGGAAGCGATGAAGACGATGACGATCAAAACCAAGATCGTGCCGAAGCTGAAGGTGAAGCCGATCATGGGGACACTCCTTTTTGTTGTGCTTGTTCCGCCGACACGACGTCGAGCGTCAGGCCGCGCCGGCCCGTGACGCGAATGCGCGTGCCGGCCGCCAACGGTGCGCTGGCGCACACGCGCCAGCGCTCGCCGTGCACGCGCGCCCAACCGGTGCTGGCTGCACCTTGCGCGTCGGCGGCGGTGGGGGCGAGCGCCGTATCGATAATCTCGCCGACGCTGCCGACGAGCGCTTCGCCGCCCGAGACGACGGGCCGGCGTCGCGCCCGGTAGGCGAAACTCGAGACGAAGAAGACGAAGACGGCGCCCACCGCGGAGATCGCGGCGATCGTCGTCAGCGGGATGCCGTAGCCCGGCTGGTCGGTATCGATCAGCATCAGCGCACCGGCGGCGAACGCGACGATGCCGCCGAACCCGAGCGTGCCGAACGTCGGCAGGAAGGCCTCGGCGATCAGAAAGGCGATGCCGAGAAAGATCAGTGCCAGGCCCGTATAGCTGATCGGCAGCAGTTGTAGCGCGAACAGACCGATCAGGAGACAAATCGCGCCGGCCACGCCGGGCAGCACGAAGCCGGGGTTGGCGAACTCGAAGAACAGGCCGTACATGCCGATCGTCAGCAAGATCAGGGCGACGTTCGGATCGGTCACCACGGCCAAGACATGGCTGCGCCAATCGGGTTCGAGTGTCACGATTCGGGCGCTCGCGGTTCTGAGCGGGTGTGCGCCGGTTGCCGTCTCGACGGTGCGGCCATCGAGCTGGGTCATCAAATCCGGCAAGTCCCGGGCGGTGAGATCGACGACGTGCTCTGCGAGCGCTTCGCTGGCCGAGAGGCTGACGGCCTCCCGTACGGCACGTTCGGCCCAGGCCGCGTTACGCCCTCGCAACTGAGCCAGGCCGCGGATGTACGCGGCTGCATCGTCGATTTGCTTGCGCGTTTCGGTCGATTGCGTATCGGTGGCCAGTGCCGGTGCGGAGGCCGGCTTATCGCGGTCGGTCGTCCGCTTGGCGGCGGGGGCGGGGGCCGGCTCGGGCGAGCCGATACCGGGCCCGCCGAGTTGAATCGGCGTGGCCGCGCCGAGATTGGTGCCGGGCGCCATGGCAGCGACATGGCAGGCATAGACGATATACGTGCCGGCACTCGCGGCGCGCGCGCCGCCGGGCGCGATGAAGGCGGCGACGGGCACGGGCGAGGCGAGGATCGCCTTGATAATCTGCCGCATCGACGTATCGAGCCCGCCGGGGGTGTCGAGTTCGATGACGGCCAGTTGCGCTTGCTCTTTTGCGGCGCGGGCGAGCGAGCGTGTAATGAAATCCGCGCTCGCCGGACCGATTGCGCCCACGACGGGAATGACGACGACCTCGCCGGTTGGTGCGGTCTCGGTCCCGGTGGGACGAGCCGCGAGCGGATGAAGCGTGAGGAACGCGGCCGCAAAGGCGCCAAGCCATAGGCGCAGCCACGCGGGCGGGCGCGCTTGGCGAATCGACGCAATTCGCGGCAACGGATGGATTTTCATCGTTTTCGACGCATGCAAGTGCGTCGCCGCCGGCGGAAAAGCCGCCCTGACACTCAAAGATTAGGACGATTTAGAGCGATTCGCTAAATGCAAGACGCACGATTCCGCGGGGGGCTACGACGTCTCGGGCGGCGAGGTGAGTCCGTGCCCTTGCTTTTCCTTTTGCCTTACCATAAAGTAAGGAATATTGGGGGGTATTACCATGACAGCAGCAACTATCACTTCGAAGGGCCAGGTCACCATTCCGGTAGACGTGCGCAGTCAGCTTGGTCTCAAGTCCGGCGACCGAATCGAATTCAGCTTCAACGAGGCGACGGGCCGGTATGAGCTCTATCCGGCCACGCGCTCGCTCGCGTCACTGAAAGGCATCGTGAAGAAGCCGGCGAAACCGGTGTCGATCGAAGACATGAACCGGGCCATCGCCGAGCAGGGGGCATCCGCGCGATGATCGGATTGGATACGAACGTGTTGGTCCGCTATTTCGCGCAGGACGACGCCGTGCAGTCGAAGAAGGCGACGGCGCTGATGGAATCGCTGTCGGCCGAACGGCCGGGGTACGTTTCGCAGGCCGCGCTGATCGAAGTCGTATGGGTGCTCGGTCGCTGTTACGGCGTTGAGCGCGAGCAGATGAAAGACATCATCGATTCGATGATCGGCACGAAGGAATTGGTTCTTGAAGCTGCCGACACGGTTCGAAAGGCGCTTCGTGTTTTCGTGGCGTCTGCGAAGTCCGATTTTGCGGACTGTCTGATCGAGCGGTCGGGGTATGTAGCCGAGTGCGAGTACACCGCAACGTTCGACGTGGCGGCGTCGAAGGTCGCAGGGATGCAGTTGATTAAGTAATCACGGCACAAGCCGATAAACAGGTACCGGGAGGTCGCGCAGCGTCATCCGGCGAAGGCGTTCTTCCTCCGAGCCGGAGACGAAAACCGAGCCGAGCACGTCGATCTCGACGGCGCCATGACGCCTCTCGATGCACGGCGGCTGGCCCGTGAGAACGGCTACGAGCCGACCCACTGGATGGACGCGGCAGAAGGGCGGCCGACGATGTTCCCGATAGGCAGGAAAACATAACGATGAAAAAGGAAGAAGCGGGGTTCTATGAAAGCTAATATTGTGGCGTTTGCAGTTGTTTGCATCGTTGCCGTCAGCGGCTGCACTGTAGACCGTCCTGTGACAGCGTCCAAACGACAGGCCGAGTCCGCCGCGATGAAGGACGAAGCGGCGGTGACCAGCGCTGAAGCCCTGTTGGAGCAAGCGATCGAAGAACAAAGGCTCAAACAACTTGGTGTGCAGCCCGGGACGAAAAAGGCGGAAATCCTACTCAAATGGGACCGCGCTATCCGCAATGCCCCCGATCTCAAGGCACGATTCGCACACGGCTTTCCCCCTCCCCAGAGTGCGGCTGGGCAGTATCTCTTCGCGGATGGTCTATCGAGGATTACGCCGGCCCAGAGAGCAGAGTTTTGGTCGTTGTACGCACGAGTTGCCGCGGCGCATCTGCCCGACAACTGCTACGGGGAGAGCAATCCCGCAGCGATCACCAGCCGCCTAATGACGTTCGCCAACTTCACGGATGACGACGCTGATGAGTACATGGGTCTATCCGCGGCAATATTGCACGCAAGCGTCCGTCATGATCCAGAGCACGTACCTACATCTTCGGAGTACCAAGCCGCGACGCTCGCCCTGGGCAGATTGATGGTAACGGATATTAAAGACAAGGCTGATGCCGGCCGCTTCGCTCGCATTATGGTTAGTCCTGGCTCCGCTTCAGTGGCGGATAAATGTTGGATTACCAGGGTATCCATCCGTGCTATCGAAAAACTGCCTGCGACCGAAAAAGAAATCGCGTTGGCCAATTCGTTTCATCGGGCGGCCATGGCTGCTGCAAGCAAACTGCCCCAGCCTGCTGCACCCGCGCCAACGGTCGCACCGGCTGTGGCCAAGCAACTGTGAGCGCGGGGGAGAACCCGGGCTCACCGCCGCAAGCTTCCATGTGGTTCTCCCGCACGCGCACCAGGAAATGACGCCCGTGGTCTGCGGTTTCGAACAGCAGGCAATCCGTCTTGTTCTTTGACAAGCGTGTGTGATGTCGGCCACCCGTGGTGGCTGCTTCACCGTCGGTCAGGACGGCTTTCCGTCCGGCCCAGGCGTGACAGCTGACGAGCAGCGCCGCGACGGCGATCGCGCGGCAGCGGTCCTCGTTCGACCGAGCCGCCACTGCCCGGCAGATGGTGCATGCGCGGCTGTCACAAGTTTTAAACACACAATCACATTTGTTGTAATACTATTTGGCCACTTCAAGAGGTGGCGCGCTAGCATCACGCGCGCTAGCGGCTTCGGCGCCAGTACCCCCAATCGTTGCCTCAACGCAGGCGCATCTGGGGTTCCCAGGTCGATCAACCGGCCACCAAGTGTCCCAATATGTGGACAATTGTTAAATATCGAAAACTTCTGGGTCGCCGTATTGTAAGACTCGTACAAAACACATAGATTGCGTGCGCATATAACGGGGAAAGTGCGATGAGACTGGTTCTTGAGCCTCGCCATCTGTTCGATGGCAGCGTGGCGGCTGTTGCGGCAAAAACAACCCACTCCGCAGTCGAGCAACGGCACGATCACGCGGCCGATGCACCAGGCTCCTCTGCCCACGACACGCACGATGCCGCAGCGCATCACGGTCCGGGCGACGCCACCCATTCGAGCGGGTCGCAGCCGGGCCCGCAATCGCAAGCCGACGCCTCGCACGCCAATCCCGAGGTGCCCGCATTGGCACCGAACCCGAAGGCGACGGAAATTCTCTTCGTCGATCCGCGTGTCGCCAATTGGCAAACGCTCGCGGCCAGCGTCGACAAGAACGTCCAAGTGGTCGTCATCGATCCGAGCCGCGACGGCATCAGTCAGGTGACGGAGGCGCTGCAAGGCCGATCGGACCTTAAGTCGATCCAATTTTTGACTTATGGATCGGCGGGGCAAATCGAGTTGGGCAACGCGCCCGTCACGGCCGATGCGCTCGCCGCAGCCAAGCAACAGGTCGCGTCGTGGAGCGATCATCTCGCGTCGAACGCCGATATCGAGTTCTGGGGCTGCGATGTCGGGCAGGGCGCCAGCGGGCAGCAATTCGTCGATACGGTTCATGCGCTGACAGGGGCGCAAGTCGGCGCGTCCACCGACGCAACGGGCGCCGAATCGCTCGGCGGCAATTGGACGCTGGAGCGCACGACGGGCACGCTCGTCGTCGGTTCGCCGTTCAGCGAGTCCGCCGTCGATGCCTATCATGGCGTGCTGGATACGCCTGTTCCGAGCGTCACGTTCGTCTCGGGCACGGTGCCGCACGACGTTTTGCTCGGTGGCACGTTCACCGAAACGGTCCAGTTCCAAAACACGGCTTCGAACGCCGCCGGGTACGGGCCGTTCATCGATCTGTACGTGCCGAGCGATTCCGCCGAAAACGTCACGCTCACGAGCGCCACGTATCTCGGCACCGCCGTCACCGTCGACAAGGTCACGCTCTCGACGACTATTCCGGGGCATGCCGGCACGCTCGGTGCGCTGCATCCGCTCGCGCTCGACAGCAGTGGCAATCCGCTGTTCGTCGCCGCACCGGCCGGGTACCAGGCGGGCGATTCGATGTACGTCCTGCAACTGCCGTTCGGCAGCTATACGCCCGGGGAGCCCGCCGCCCAGATCCAGTTGTCGTTCTCGGTGGCGAACACGACCGAGCTTTCGAGCATGCACGGCGGGCAAGCGCTGAACATTTCGGCGATCGGCGGCTTCCAGTACGGCGCCGACCCGCTTAACAATCCAACCACGGATCCGTCGATCCGCGGAACGACGGGCACCGCGAGCGTGACCAATGCGAGCGACGGCCTGGTGACGGCATCCACGCAGGTCTCGCTGATCGACGTTTCCGCTACGACGAATCTGCACGAAGGCGAAACCGCGACGGGTCCCGATTTCCCGTTCGACTATGTGATCACGCTCCAGCCGGCGTCCGTCACGCAAGCGGATCCGATGCAAAACGTGACGTTCACGTTCACGCTGCCCGATCAAGTCAAATACACGGGCGGCACGATTTCGTTCACCGAGCCCGGCGGCGTGCACGGCACGGCCACGTTCAACCCTAAAGCGGGCAGTGTCGGCGGCGCGGGCGGTACCGTGACTGTCACATTCACCTCGCTCGGCACCGATGCGTCGAATACGCCGACTGTCATCAACATTCCCGTCTTCGTGCCGCAGTTCGATGCGTCGGGCGCATCGGTGCTCGGTGCGGCAGGCCAGCCGCGCACCATCGATACGACCGCAATCTACAACTACACGGGCTCGTGGACGGCGGTCACCGGATCGCTCGATCACTCGGCGGGGGCGCAGACGATCTCGGGCGATAGCTCCACGAATTCCGAATCGACCTCGTTCGTCGCGAAATCGCTCGCCATCCAAGTGACCGATGACGCGCCGGGCGGCAACATCGTGCCGGGCCAGGTGCTCGGCTATTCGATCAACTTCCAGGTTTCCGACTACTACGCGCTCAACCAACTCAATATCGCCGATTTGATCGGGGACGGCATCACGCTGCTCAGGCAGTCCGATACCGGCTATGCCACGCCGGCCCTATCGCTGACGACAGCGGGCGCCACGCACACGTATTCGTTCGGCGACGCATCGAACAACGTCGAAAAAACGATCAACGGCCAGAGCGTGGCCGAAAGCGGCTCGAACGGCTCGAACTGGAGCTATTCGCGCGACGACACGGGCTCGACGTCGAACCCGGGGGCCACTGCGTTGACCTTCGATGTGGGCCAACTCGTCGAAGCGAACCTGGGCGGTGCCGCGTTCGCGGGCGTACTGCAAGGCGGCGCGGTGAACGGCAGCGGTGGGCCCACGCAAGGGACGATCACGTTCAAGGCCAAGGTGCTCGACAAGTACACGAACGCGAACAGCGGCAACAGCGTGCGCGAAAAGGATTCGATCGCCGATATCGTCACGACTCAGGGCACGAGTGCGGCGGTGGTGACGGTCGACAACGGTACGCAGACGATTACGGGAACGAACGGAACCGTCACCGACGATTCGTCGGTGACGAACGAAGTGGCGCCTGGTCAACTCGTGCTGCAGGTGGTCGCCGTCAACGGCCAAACTGCGGACCTCACGGATATCAAGCCGGGCGATACGGTCACCTACGCGATGACCTATAAGTTGAATACGGGTGACTACGGCAACCTCGATCTGACCGCTTACTTGCCGCTGCCCGTGTTTTCGACAACGGACCCGCTCTCGAACGGCGGCAACGTCTCGACGTATTCCCAGGACAGCACCGACGCATTCCCGACGGCCGGCACCTATAAGCTCGTCAACCCGCTCTCGGGCGAGAACACGCCGACGGTAACGACGAACGGCACGGCCAACAGCCTCTCGTTCAACTTCGGCGACCGCGACGATCCGACGAACGCGCCGAATCAGACCGTCATCGTCTATTTCAGCGCCGTGGTGTCGAACAAGCCGTTCGCGAACGGCCTGCAGCTGACCACACAGGGCGGCAGTACCTACACGAACGCGGAAGGGCAAACGCTCGCGGCCGCGGCGATCAAACAGGTGCCGCTGCAAGAGCCGGAGCTGGCGACGAAGACGGGCATCGTCTCGATCGTCGGCGACGGCGGTGCCACGAAGGGCACGTACTCGGCCGATTCGTCGAATGCATCGAGCGTGACTTGGACGTCGCAGACGAACCTCACGCCGAGCGGCGGTGGCAGCAGCCCATTCGCGCCGGCGGGCACGGCCGCGGGCGCCGATCCGTTCACGGGCAACGGCGACCCCTTGACTGCCGACAATCTCAACGTGAAGGGCGGCGACGGCGGCGATCTCGCGCGCGTTGTTTCGACGGTGGAGAACCAAGGGGGATCGGCGGCATACGACGTCACGATTGCCGGCACGCTGCCGTCGGGATTCTCGACGAGCGACGTGCAGAACTTCGCGATCTACAACGCCTCGGGCCAGCAGATCGACACCAGTGTCACTGCGGCGCAGTACTTTGCCGCGGGTGGGGTGCAGCTCGCCTCGTCGATCGCCGCGCACGACAACGTCTACGTCGTCTATGACTTGAAGTTGCCGACCGCGCAGGAAACGGGCGATACGCTCACGTTCGCTGGAAACGTCGTCAATTGGGCGAGCGTAGCTGGCGGCGTCGCGAGCGGCAACGGCTTCGTGTCGGGCTCGGGCGCGTCCGCTCAGCCGATCGGCGAGAACGCGGCGGCGCTGTCCGATACCGCCATCGTGAATCTGTCGGCGCCGACGGTCACGAAGACAGTCGTTGGTGCAAGCGATACCGGCGACATCCCGCTCACGGGCGCCAATAATGTGACGCTCGGCGAAACGGTCACGTATTCGATCACGGTCACGCTGCCGCAAGGGACGACGGCAAACGGCACTAGCGATGTCACGCTCACCGATTCGCTGCCGGCCGGGATGACGTTCGGCAGCCTGAACTCGGTCACCTTCGGCAGTGGCGTCAGCTCGCCCGGAGGCCCTGCCGCCGTGACGAGCGCCGTCTCGGGCAGTACGATCACGTTCGATCTCGGCAGTTCGCTCACGAACAATCAAGTCGATGCGAACGGCACGATTACGATCGTCTATACCGCGACGGTCACGTCGACCGATGTGCCGGCCGACGGCACGGCCCGCACGAACAGCGCCGCCGTCAACTACGATTCGACGCAAACGTCGCCCGCTTCCACGGCGACGATCCACGAGGTCGATCCGAACGTCGCCGAGACGATCACGGTCAAGGACACGAACAGCGGCGCGACGATCGGCAACAACGGCATCGTGTACAGCAACGAGAACCTGACCTACACGGTCACGTTGAAGAACAACGGCGATGCGCCGGCCCAGGACTTGGCCGATCTCATCAACTTGCCGTCGGGCCTCAATTACGTGCCGGGCACTTTGACTTATCAGAGCGGCGGAACGGGTGAGACGACCTCGGATACGTCGGGGTTGGCAGTCGGCCTCACGTCGCTCGGGGTTGGCCAGACGGCCACCTTCACGTTCAAGGCGACAGTGGCCCCGAACCAAGCGGCCGGCTCGTCGATCACCGTCAGCACGCCGAACGACGGGACCTCGGGCACGTATTACTCGCTGCCGGGCACGGCGCAAGGACACAAGTACACGGACAACGCGAGCACGACCGTCAAGATCGCGCAGATCACCCCCGTGCTGTCGATCACGGGCGAGTCGAACAACACCGACACGGTTCACACGCCGTCGCAGACGAACACGCAAACCTCGGTCGCGGCAACGGTCGGCGAGATCGTGACGTTTCACGGCTACGTGCAGGTTCCGGAAGGCGCCAATCCGACGACACTGGACTTCACTCTGCCGCCGGGGCTCCAATACTTGAACGACGGCAGCGCGAAGATCGCCTTCGTCAGCCCGAACGGCGACCTGACATCGAGCGACGGCACGCTATCGGGTGTCGCGCAGTTCCAGGACGGCAATTCGAGCGGTGCCAACTACGTGAATCCGGCCACCGGCACGACGACGGCGGGCGACGTCGCCACGTTCAAGCCCACGACGCAGTTGCCGTCCAACGTCGTCACGACCACCGGCGGCAACGTCAGCATCGATCTCTCGACACTGAGCAACAACGATGGCTCGCCGATCGGCAACTACGTCATCGTCGAGTTCAATGCCGTGGTGAGCAACGTCGCGGCCAACGCGCAAGGCGCTAGTGCGATGGCCGCAACGTTGGCGGTCGGCAGCGCGACGTCGAACACCGTCAACGTGTCGGTGGAAGAGCCGAACGTCACGGTCACGAAGACGGCGACGGCAGTCGACAATTCGACGGGTACCGTCACCTATCAAGTGACGGTGAAGAACACGGGCGGTTCGACGGCGTACAACGTCGTGCTCGACGATCCGGCCGCGACGAACGAGAGCAACGTCACGTTCGTGAGCGCGACCGGCGCGGGGGTTGGTGGTGCCGGGCGAGCCGGCACGACGGCGAGCGATCTCAACTATGCGATCGGGCAGTTGGGTGCGGGCGGCACGGAGGTCATCACTTACACGGTTCAGGTCGCGCCCGGGCAGACGGTGCAGAACGATACGGCCTCCGTCGTTTGGCAGAGCTTGTCGGGGCAGCAGACATTCAACGGCTCGACGGGCGGTGCGGTCGGCTCGACCACGGGTGCCCGCGATTTCGATTCGTCGGTCGGCGCGCCGGATTCGTACCGCGCGACGGCGACGACGCAGCTCGGCACGGCGTCGGGCCGCGTGTGGCAGGACGTCGGCAACGACCCGACGACGTATGCAACCACGGGCGGCTCGGCCGACACCGGGCTCGGCGGCATCACCGTCACGGCCAAGGTCACCGAAGGGGACGGGACGGTCGTCACCGAAACGACGACGACGGCGGCCGACGGCACGTACACGTTCGGGGCGCTGCCGCAAGGCACGGTCGTTATCTCGCTGCCCGGCGCGGGCAGCAGCGGGCTGCCGGCCAATGAGACGCTCGCCTACAACGACGGCAATGCCGTGACGGGCAGCCCCGCATCGGCATCGTTCACCGCGAACGGCGACGCGCACGCGAACGTCAATTTCTCCTACCAGGCACCCGATACGACACCTTCGATCGCCGGGTGGGGCGGCAATTCGGCTTCGTACGTCGAAGGCGGCGCCCCGATACGCCTGTCGGGACCCGGGGCATCGATCACGGACACGCAGATCGACGCGCTGGGCGGCGACTACAGCAGCACGACGCTGACGCTGCAGCGGTACAACGGCAGCACGCCGGCGCCGAACGCGAGCGACGTGTTCGCCGCCGTCGGACCGCTCGCGCTCGCCGGCGGCACCGTTACCTACAACGGCTCGGCAGTCGGCACGTACACCGAGGCTGCGGGCAAGCTCTCGATCACGTTTGGCGCGGGCGCCACGGCGACGACGGTTGGCGAGGTGCTCGACAATTTGGCTTACTCGAGCACGGACACGAGCACCGTCAGCACCGGCATTCGAATCGGCGCAACGCTCGACGACCACAACGTCGCGAACGCGCAAGGTACGGGCGGCAATATGACCAGCTCGCCCGTGATCGTCACCGTGAACGAAGTGCCGGGCGCGGGCTCGTCGTCGGCCACTTTCACGGAGCCGAACGATGCGCCGGCTTCGGGGGCGGCCGTCGCCGTCGATCCGACCGTCACGGTGACGAGCGCCGATACGTTCTCCGGCGCAACGGTGCAAATCAGCGGCCACTATCGGCCGGGCGAGGACGTGCTCGTTGTGACCGGCACGCTGCCCGCGGGCGTGACGGCCAACTTCGATTCCGCCACCGGCACGATGACGCTGACGGGTACGAATCTCTCGGCCGCGACCGTGCAGAGCGCGCTGCGCGCGATCAGCTACTACGACAACAGCGACACGCCGAGCACGACGACGCGCAACGTGACGATCTCGGTCACGGACGACGTCACGCATGCGACAACGACTGCAGCCGTGTCGACGCTCGACGTGGTGGCCACCAACGACTCGCCGGTGCTGAACAGCTTGCCGGTGACGGCGACTTCGATCGAAGACAACGGCGCGCCGGCAGGGCAGGTCGGGATGCTCGTCTCGCAACTGACGGGCAACGGCAATGTGACCGATACGGACGGCGCGAACGCGCACGACGGCCAAACGCCGGGCTCGACCGGCATCGCGATCACGGGTGCCGATACGACCGAAGGCACGTGGTGGTACTCGACCGACAACGGCGCGCATTGGACCGAGTTCACGGGCCAGGGCGTCGCAGCGATCTCGCAGAGCAACGCACTGCATCTCGTCGGCGACGGCAACACACGTATTTACTTCGAGCCCGCCAAGGCCGATTGGAACGGGACAGTCAGCAATGCGTTGACGTTCCGCGCGTGGGATCAGTTCGACGGTGTCGCGAACGGAACGATTTCGGCATTGCCGAGCACCGGAACGTTCGGGCAGGGCATGAATACGGCCGCATCGGCCTATTCGTCGGCGCAGGAGACGATCCCGCTGCAAGTCGTGGCCGTCAACGATGCGCCGATTGCGTCGGGCAGCGTGACGATGCCGACGATCCCCGAGGATACGACCGCACCCGCGCCGCAAACGGTGAGTTCGCTGTTCGGCGCGCATTTCGACGATAGTGCCGATCAGCAGCAGAGCGTGACGAACTCGACGGGCTCCGTGGCCAATACGCTGGCCGGCATCGCGATCACGGGCAACGCCGCCGATCCTAGCCAAGGCGCTTGGCAGTATTCGACCGACAACGGCGCGACGTGGCACACGGTCGCTAGCAATGGGCTGTCCGACTCCAACGCGCTCGTGCTGTCTTCGTCGGCGCAGTTGCGCTTCGTGCCGACGGCGGACTTCAACGGCGCGCCGGGGCAACTGACGACGCGCCTCATCGATTCGTCGAATACGGCCGTGACGAATGCGGTGACGGGCGCCCAACTGGCCGCGGGCGACATGGCTCTTGCGAGCGTCGACGTTTCCGGCTCGCACAACGGCGGGAGCACGTCCGTCAGCGCGCAGACGGTCGCGCTCGGCATCGACATCGCGCCGGTCAACGACGCGCCGATCGCCAGCGGATCGGCCACCCTCGGCACTGTCAATCAGAGCGACCGCAATCCTTCGGGTGCCACGGTGACGACGCTGTTCGGCGGCGACTTCGACGACAGCGCGGACCAACAGCGTACCTCGGCGAATCCGACCGGATCGACGGCAAATACGTTCGCGGGCATTGCGATCGTGGGCGACTCGGCCCGTGCGAGCCAGGGGGCATGGCAGTACTCGAGCGACGGCGGCAAGACGTGGACGAACATCCCGGCCGATGGCTTGGGCGATCACAACGCGCTGGTACTGGCCGCGACCGACAGCCTGCGCTTCCTGCCGTCCGGTACGTTCAGCGGCACGCCGGGCGCCCTGGCGGTCCGGCTCATCGACAGCTCGGGCCCGAAGCCGGTGACGGATGCCACCGGGGTCGACCTGGGCGCGGTCGGCGGCACCTCGCCATACAGCGCGGCGACGCTCGCGCTGACGGCTCAGATCAAGCCGACCAACCATATCGTCCATTCGGATCCGGGCCGACCGATCCCGGACTTCGACGCGCCCAACGACTACAACAAGTGGGGCCAGCGGGTGGACCCGAGCAATCCGTTCGCCCCGCCGGAACAGCATTTCCCCGACGACGGGGCGGTGCCGCCCGCCGAAGGCCGCGGCTATCGAACGAACCTTTACAGCGAACCGATCATTCCGCAGGTGGAACTCACGGGGTCGGTAGGGAGCCGCTTCATCATCGAGCAGCAGCAGTCGGTGATTGCCGTGCCGTCGAATCTGTTCAACGACACCTATCCGAATGCAGAACTGCAATATGACGCGCACCTGCCGGGAGGGGCGCCGCTGCCGGGTTGGCTGCTGTTCGATCCACGCAACCTGACGTTCACAGGCACGCCGCCGATCGGTTCGCACGGGACGCTGGAGATCGAGATTGTCGCGCGCGATCAGTTCGGCAACCAGGCGCAGGCGACGTTCCAAATCACCGTTGGCCGCGAATCGAAGGATCTCGACCAAATGCTCGCGCATATGCATGCGGCCGCGCTCGATTCGCATCACGCGCGGCCCGCACGGCCCGCGCATGATGGCGGCCCGCGGCACGGAAAGGACGATGCGCGGCATACGGCTGCGGCAGCGCCATCGCATGCTGCCCATGCGGGACGGCCGGCGTTTTCGGCGCAGTTGCGCGAAGCAGGACCGATCGGAAAGATTTTGCAGGCCCGCCGCATGGTGCACTCCGTCGTTGGAGCGGCCGTGATGCAAGGTTCGAAGACCACGAGCTAATCGACAACACCAACAAGCGAACGCCAGAATGAAAAGCAAATTCTTTAGCCGCCGCGACGCGCGGTTGCAGGGGGCGGTGTGTTCAGCGCGCACCGTACAAGGGGAAAACGGGGACCGTCAAAATCGATGCGCACGATCGGCACTGAGCGTACGGCTGACCGGCTTGACACTGCTGTCGGCCGCGGTGCTGTCGGCCTGCGCGATCAAGCCCGAACCGATCACGCAAGCGGAGCACTTCCAGCGCGCGCAGGACGACTACAAGACGCTCTACTCGACCTACGTCCCGCTCACGCGACCCTTGACGTTGTCCGATGCGATCTCGCGTGCGTTGAAATACAACTACAACGCTCGGCTTGCGAAGACGCAGGAGACGCTGCAGGATCGGCAACTCGATCTGGCCATCGCGCAAATGCTGCCGCGTCTCGCGGCCAATGCGGGCTACACGTGGCGCAACAACGACAACGCGGCCGAAAGCGTGTCGGAACTCACAAGGCAGCAGTCGCTCGAGTACTCGTTTTCGGAGCAGCCGTCGCACGCGACGGCTTCGCTCGAACTGTCGTGGAATCTGCTCGATCTCGGCGTGAGCTATTTTCAGGCGAAGCAACAGGGCTACCGTACCTATGCCGCCGTCGAGCGTCGCCGCAAAGTCATCGACGACATCGTGAAGAGCACGCAGGAAGCGTATTGGAAGGCGGTAGCCGCCGATCGCCTGCTGCCGCGCTTGAAGCCGCTGCTGGCCGAGGCCGACAAGATGCTCGAGAACTCGCGCGAGGCAAGCCGCCAAAAGCTCGTGCCGCAATTGCAAGGTCTCGATTATCAACAGAACATGCTGTCGGTAGTCGGTCAGTTGCGCCGCATGCAGACCGATCTGAACACGGCGCGCGTTCAGCTCGCCTCGCTGATCGATGTCCCCACCGACGTGCCCATCGATTTCGCGCCGATGGACCTCGACTATGCGACGGCGGCCGCCAAGGTCGATCCGCGCAAGCTGGAAGCACTCGGGCTGGCGATGCGGCCCGAACTGCGCGAAGAAGCCTATCAGGAAAAGATCGATCAGCAGGACGTCTACAAGGAGATCGTCAAGATGATGCCGGGCGTGGGCGTGCTCGGCAGTCTCAACTACGACAGCAACCGGTATCTGTATAACCCGAACTGGGCGCAGCTCGGTGTGAACGCTACGTTCAACCTCGTCAATCTGATCGAGGGACCGAAGGCGATCTCGGCCGCGAAGGCGTCCGTGGAGGTATCGCGCCAGCGCCGGCTAGCACTGAGCGTTGCCGTTCTGACTCAAGTCAACCTCAGCTATCAGGAATATCTGGCGGCGGTGGAAGACCTCGATATCGCCAAGCAGATCAACGATGTGGAGCAACAGATTCGAGTTGCCTCGGCGAACGAAGCGAAGGCGCAAGAAGAGTCGGAGGCGGACCGCGTTCGCCGCGACCTTGCTTCGATGGTCGCGGAGTTCAGCTACGACCGCACGATCGCGCAGGTGCATACGGCGCTCACTAACCTGTACACATCGGTTGGCGTCGATCTCGTGCCGCCGACCGCCGATACGGACGACCTCGACAAGCTCAGCGAGCGCGTGAAGATGGCGATCGCCGGTTGGGAAGCGGGACAATTGCCGACCGTCGCGGTGGCGTTGCCTGCCGCATCCACGTTCGCCGCACCGGCCGGCACCGCCGCGCCCGCGGCGGCCGAAGCCAAACCGAGCGCGGCGACGACACCCGCCGCGGGACCGGTGGCGGCGGCCTCGGGAACCATCGTCGCTGCGCAATGAGCGCGGTTCGTGACTAAGCCGGAACGTTTCGGTGGATCGGAAATTCTTATGAAAGTGCATCGACAGGACCCGTCCGTGGCCGGCAAGCGCATGGCGCGTGCCGCATTGGTTGCTCTCATCGCCGGGGCGGGCGCCATAGCGACGCTTGCGGCGCAGGCATCGTCAACGTCGACATCGACGCCGCCGAACTCCCCTGCCGTGGCGGCGCCGAAGGTGGCGTTCCCATTGCCGGCGACGGCGCAGCCCCATGCGCCGGCCATGCCCTCGGCGTCGTCGGCGCCCGATATCCGCGTGCAGCTCGTGGCCGATACCCTCGCCACGATGGGCGCGCCGATGTCCGGACGGCTCACTCAGTTTCCACTGCATGACGGCGATCGATTCAAGCAGGGGCAGGTGCTTGCACGGTTCGAATGCGGCGAAAAGGAAGCGGCGCTCGCGCATGCCCGTGCCGTGCTCGAAAGCCGAAAAGCCGTGAACGAAAGCAAGCAGCGCCTGCGCGCACTCGGTACCTCGAGCCAGGTCGAGTACGAAGTGGCGGCGGCGGACGAGAAGCAAGCGGCCGCCGACTTGCAGGCGGCGCAATCGCTCGTCGCGAACTGCGCCGTCGCCGCGCCGTTCAGCGGCCGGGTATCGGCCGTCTATGCCCACAATTACCAGTACTTGCAAACGGGTGCGCCGCTGCTCGAAGTGCTCAGCGACAAAAGTCTTGAACTCGAGATGATCGTGCCTTCGATGTGGTTGTCGTGGCTCAAGCCGGGTAGCCCGCTCAAGGTCGCCATCGACGAAACGGGCAAGACCTATCCGGCGACGCTCGATCGGCTCTCGGGGAAGGTCGATCCGGTCAGCCGCTCGGTCAAGGTCTACGCGCGTATCGACAATCCGTCGGAGGCGTTGTTGCCGGGCATGAGCGGCCACGCGACCTTCACGCCGCCCGCAGGCATCGCTTTGACTGCCCGGCAATGAATTCGCCGGCCGGTGCGCTCAACTATCAGCTGTTGCGGCTCGGAGCGGTGCTCGAGCTCGAACGGCGCGCTCGCGCGGCGGCGCGAGAGGAGTTAGGTTTCCTGATCGTCAACGAGACGGCCGGCGTGGTGCCGTATCAGCAGGCCGCTTTGTGGCGAACCGATCCGAGCGATGGCGAGCGGCTCGTGCTTTCCGGCGTGGCGTCGGCCGAGCGCGGCGGGCCCTACTACCTGTGGCTCGAACGCGTGTTCGCCGCAGTAATGGGCGAGGGCACGGCCGGTGCGCAAGCCGATCCGCTGCGCGCCATCGTCCCGGCCGATTTGCCCGAGCCGCTCGCCGCCGAGTGGCTCGAATGGTTTCCTGCCCAGGCCCTGCTGTGCCCGCTCGGGTGGCGCGATCGGGCGCCTGCCGGCTACTTGCTGCTCGGCCGTGCCGATGCCTGGACCGATAGCGATCGGCAGCTCCTCGAAGCGCTCGCGGGCACGTTCGCGCAGAGCCTGTTGCTGCATCGGCAGGTGCGCAAGCCGAGTGTCGTTGCGCAATTGGCCGTACGCAAACGCGCACTGGCGGTGGCCGCCGCCGTCTTGTTGGCGATTGCGCTCTTTCCCGTGCGCGAATCGGTACTCGCGCCGGCGGAAGTCGTGCCGGTCGATCCCGCGCCCGTGCGGGCACCGTTCGACGGCGTCGTCGGTGCGCTGCGTGTCGAGCCCAACCAAGTGGTGAGGGCGGGGCAGCCGCTCGTTTCGTTCGACCAGACCCAGCTTCAGACGCGTTATGAAGTGGCTAAGAAAGCGCTCGACATGGCGCGCGAAGAGTATGCCGACACGTCGCAGCAGGCGATGAGCGACGACCGCGCGAAAGCGCGGCTCGCCATGCTGTCGAGCAAGGTCGATCAAGATCAGGCGGAACTGGCCTATGACGAAGACATGCTTCAGCGGGCGCAGATTACATCGCCCGTCGACGGCGTCGCGATCTTCGACGATAGCAGCGAATGGATCGGCAAGCCCGTCGTGCTTGGCGAACGGATCATGGTCGTGGCCTCGCCCGCGCGTACGCAGTTGCAGATCGAAGTGCCCGCAAGCTCCGTCGTCTCGTTCGCACCGGGGGCGGAGGTTGTCTTCTTCAGCAATTTGCAGCCCGATCGGCCGGCCTATGGGAAGCTGACCTTCGCCAGCTATTCGAGCACGGCCGCGGCCGACGGCGTGATGTCGTACGCGTTTCGAGCTTCGCTCGCCCAGGCGTCGATGCTGCGGCTCGGACTGAAGGGGACCGCGAAGATCTACGGGCCGCGACGCTCGCTGGTGCTCTGGCTGCTGAGGCGGCCGCTGACGGTGGTACGCGAATGGCTGTCGATCTGACCGAGATGCCGCGCGAATGCGAGGCGGAAACGGTGCGTCCCGCACCGGGCGCGGACACGAGCCCGGCCGCACCCGCGGGCCACGCGGGCCCGAACCCGCCTGTCGCCTTACCCGGGTTGAGAGAGGACCTGAAGCTGATGCCTGGGCCGGCGGCCAGCGATGGTAGCCCGACCTGGACCTTGCACGACCCGGCGCGGCATCGCTACGTGCGCATCGGTTGGCTCGAATTCGAAGTGCTGGCGCGCTGGGCGCTCGGAAACGCCGAAGCCGTGGCGCGTTCCATTTCGACGGAGACGACGATACGCGCAACGACGCAAGACGTATCGGACGTGCTGAATTTTCTTTATCGCGCCGGGCTCATCGCGCCTGCCGATGCGCGCTCGACGGAGCGGTTCGCGGCAGAGCTGGCAGCGCAGCGATTGTCGCCCGCCCGCTGGCTCTTGAAGAACTACTTGTCGATCAAGATGCGTCTGTTGAACCCCGATCGCGTTTTGTCGGCTGTGGTGCCGCGCATAGGGTGGGTATTCACCCGCGGGGCCGCGATCGCGCTCGCGTTGCTCGCGGCGCTCGGTTTCTATCTGATCAGCCGTCAATGGGATGTCTATACGCACAGCCTGCTGCATCTGTTTTCCCTGCAAGGCGCCGCACTGGTCGGGCTCGCCCTCGCATCGGCGAAGGTCGTGCACGAGATCGGGCACGGTGTCGTGGCTAAGCGCATGGGCTGTCGGGTCCCGGCGATGGGCGTCGCGTTCCTCGTGCTGTGGCCCGTCTTGTGGACGGACACGACGGATGCATGGCGTTTGACCGATCGCCGTCAGCGGCTGGCGATCGACGCGGCGGGCATGGTCGCGGAAACGACGCTTGCCGTTTTCGCGTCGCTCGCGTGGTCGATCCTGCCCGACGGCGCGCTACGGACGGGCGCGTTTCTGCTCTCGAGTTCCACTTGGCTGCTGACGATCGCGATCAACGTCAACCCGTTGATGCGTTTCGACGGCTATTTCCTCTTGTCGGATTGGCTCGAGGTGCCGAACTTGCAAGAGCGCGGTTTCGCGATCGGGCGCTGGTGGCTGCGCGAGACGTTGTTCGGGCTCGGCGATCCGCCGCCCGAGCATTTTCCGCGCAACAAGCAACGGATCCTGATTGCCTATGCGCTGGCTTGCATGGTGTATCGGTTCTCGCTGTTTCTCGGTATCGCGCTCGTTGTCTATCACAAAGCGTTCAAGGCGCTCGGGATCTTCTTGATGTGCGTCGAGATCGGCTGGTTTCTCGTGCGTCCGATCGTCGGCGAGCTGCGCGTGTGGCAGTCGCGCTTGGGAAGCGATCGCCCGAACCGGCGCGCCACGGTGACGATCGCTTGCTGCGGCGCCGCGTTCTTGCTGCTGGTCGTTCCTTGGCGCAGCGAAGTCTCGGCGCCGGCGCTGATGCGCGCCGCGAAGCAGGCGACGCTCTATGTGGCCGAGCCGGGACAGCTCGTCAGGCAATCGGGCAATGGCGTTGCCGTAACCGCCGGCCAGCCGGTATTCGAACTCCGGTCGCCGACCGTCGAATACCATAAGGCGGTCGCGCTCGCGACGCTGGCGGGCGAGCAGAGCCGGATGAAGGGGCAAGCGTTCGATCCTGAGGAGGCGGCGATGATCGGCGTCGGCGAACAGGAGCTGCAAGGCGCCATCGCTGCAGTCGATCAGGTCGCCGCCCAAGAGGCGCTGCTGACCGTGCGTGCACCGTTTTCAGGTGTGGTCACCGATGTGCCGCCGATGCGCGAGGGCGAATGGCTGCCGCGTCGCGAGCCGCTTGCGGTACTGATCGACCCATCGTCGGCCGCAGTCGAAGCATTTGTCGGCGAGGCCGACTTGCCGCGTGTGCATCCGGGTGCGCGCGCGCGATTTTTCCCGGAGAACGGCGATCCGCCGATCGATCTCGTGGTGTCGGGCGTCGAGGCGAGTTCCGCGCGCGTGCTGGATGTGGCGGAACTCGCATCCGTCAACGGCGGAGGGGTAGCGGTGCGCAAGACGGCCGACAACAAGCTCGTTCCCGAAACAGCCGTGTATCGCGCCGTGCTCGTGCCGCGCGATCGCGGCGTGAAGGCATGGCGGCGTTTGCGCGGACAAGTGAACATCGACGGCGATAGGGCGAGCCTGATCGGGCAGATCTATCGGCGCGTCGTTGCAGTGGCGATCAGCGAGAGCCAAATGTAGGCGCGCCGTTAGCGTGGGGCGGCGGCGCCGGAATGGCGCGTTAGCGCGGTATACAGCGCGTCGGCCAACTGCAATCGAGCGAGACGGGCCGCTGCAACGGTGCCGCCCATGCTGATAAAGCCAATGCGCGAGGCCATGATATTAATCGCGCAGGAATACCGATGCCAGCTCGTGCGGATCGGGTCGCCCAGTTAAAGCGCGCATCGGTGCGGCTAAAAACTGGCGCCAAATTCCAGGGCCGGCGCGATTCGAGCGAAGCGGGTACGACTGCTTACTCGTCGAACAACGCCGTATAGCGGCGCTGCATCTCCTCGGGTGTCAGCGCTTCGATCGGCGAGCCGAGCATCCATTGATGGCCGAACGGATCGCGCACCGTGCCGCTGCGTTCGCCATAGAAGTGATTGGCGAGGGGCCGGACGGCCGACGCGCCGGCCTGGATCGCGCGTTCGAACAGCGCGTCGACATCGTCGCAATGGAGGTGCAGCAGCACGCTTGTCGTGCCATCGGCCGTCGGTCCGAGCATGCCGTACTCGGGGAACTCGTCGGAAAGCATGATCGTCGCCGGGCCGATCTTGACCTCGGCGTGGCCGATGCGGCCGTTGGGTTCGGCCAGACGGAACTGCTCGACGCCGCCAAAGGCTCGTGCATAAAAATCGATCGCCGCAACGGCGTTGCTGACGCGCAAATACGGAAAAACCTCGTGGATCTGGCTCATGGGTACCTCCGGTCGATATCCAAGCGATTATCCAAGGGGGCTGGCATCCCGAGTGCTGCTCCGACGGTGATACTACGGGTTTTGCGCGGCGAGGTCGTCCACGAATTCGTTGCAGGTGGATCTGGTAGGGCGCGCGAGGCGCGGCACAGCTTCAAAGGAGATTGCCGGTTGCCGGTTCGACCACCTGCCCGCCGCCCCCCTTCACTCGGCCTCGCTCCGCACGCGATTGCGCACGAAATCGATATGGGTGTGCATCGCCGTGCGCGCCTCCTCGGGGCGAGCGTTGCAGATCGCATCGCACAGCGTCCGGTGTTGAATCAGCAACTGATCGGACGCCTCCCGATCTTCCGAGCGCAAATCGGTGCCGTTGATCGTGATGTGCTCGCGCAGCAGGCCGATCACGCTGGTATGCAGATGCAGGAACATCGTATTGTGCGAGGCGAGTGCGATGGCGTCGTGCAACTGCGCGTCCGCGCGCGCTTCGCCCTGTTTGTCGTCGCGCGCCCGCGCCTGTTCCAGTTCTCGCAACAGCGAACGGATGCGCGCGATGTCCGTGGCGTTGGCGCGCAGCGCCGCGAAATGCGCTGTCGCCCCTTCCAGCACGCGCCGAAATTCGAGGATGTCGTCGCGCAGGGCCGGATGATCGGCAACCAACTGTCCCCATGGCGAGGCGATGCCCGCGCGCAGTCGATCCGTTGCGAACACGCCGGCACCGCGCCGGCTTTGCAGCAGGCCGCGCGCCGAGAGTCTTTGAATGGCCTCGCGCACCGTGTTGCGGGATACCCCATATTGCTCCGCCAAAACGCGCTCGGCGGGTAATCGCGTACCCGCGGGCCAGGTGCCGTCGAGCAAGGCCGTTTCCATGCGCCGCATCACCGCCTCGACCCTGCCTCGCCCGCTCGTGCCTGTGGTCATACCCCTGTCTCCGTTGCTTGCGTTGAGTGCAGCGATGTCGGCTGCACTGGTCCAACCAATTTGAATTGTCTCGCATGTTTGTCCATCATGCGCCAACGATTCAAACGAACCGCGCCGTGCCCTGATCGAGTCGACGGATGCTTCGCGCGGACGCATTCTGGAGCGAGACATGAAGGAAAGGCAATATCCAGCGGCCCCGCGCGACGTGTATCTCTTCGCGACGTGTCTGGTCGATTTGTTCGTGCCGGAGGCGGGGCTCGACGCGGTGAAGCTGCTCGAACGTGAAGGGCACGTTGTGCACTTTCCTCGGGCGCAAAGCTGTTGCGGCCAGCCGGCCTACAGCAGCGGCAACCCGGAGCAGGCGCGCAAGGTCGCCCGCGCGCAACTCGACCTGTTCTCGAATCCCTGGCCCGTGATCGTGCCGTCCGGCTCGTGCGCAGGCATGATGCGGCACCATTGGCCGCGCCTGTTCGCAGACGAACCCGCGATGGCCGAGCGAGCACGCGAACTCGGCGAACGCGTCTACGAGTTGAGCGAGTTCCTGCTTCGCGTGCTGCGCATTGAATGGCCGAATGCCACCGACGCCGCGCCCGAGCGTGTCGTGCTGCACACATCGTGCGCGGCGCGACGCGAAATGGGCACGCGCGTGCATGGCGTCGAACTCGTCGACGCGCTGCCCGGCGTGACGCGCGTGGAGCACGAACGCGAATCGGAATGTTGCGGCTTCGGCGGTACGTTTTCGCTCAAACACCCGGACATATCGGGCGCAATGGTGCGCGACAAGGTGGCGTCGGCCTGTGCAACAGGCTGCGAGCGGATCGTGTCGGCGGATTGCGGATGTCTGCTGAACATTGGTCATGCAGCAAAGCGTCAAGGCGCGCCGATTCAAGTCGAACACCTGGCGAGCTTCTTGTGGCGACGGACGCAACGCACGACTTCGGATGATGGGGGTGAAGCGTGAACGCACGTGAACGGATGCTTGCCCGCTTGCGTTGCGCGGCTCCCACAATGGTTTCGCCGGAAGAGATCGATCGGATCGACGAGCGCATCGATTCGCATTACGACGGCCGCCGCGACATGTTGCCCGCTGCCGCCCGGACGACGTCGGCGCTCGTCGATGCGATGCAGGCGGCGCTGACGGCGTCTCACGCCGAAGTCTTTCGCACGACGGCACAGGCATGGCCGACGTTGATTGCACAACGGCTCGAGCAAGCGAACGTCGAGCGTCTGTTAGTGGATCCATCCAGTAAAGAAGGCGCCGCCCTAAGGCGAGCGTTGCCATCGTCGATCGAACCGCGCGCCTACGATCAAACAATCGAAGCGTGGAAGTCCGAATTGTTCGAGACGATCGACGCGGGCTTCACCGTGGCGCGCTCGGGCATCGCTTCTACCGGCACGCTAGTGCTCGTGCCCGATGCGGGGTCGCCACGCACCGCATCGCTCGTTCCGCCGCTCCATGTCGCCGTGGTCTATGCGAATTCGCTCCACGCGGATTTACACGCTGCGATGCGTGCCGAACGATGGGCGTCGAACATGCCGACGAATCTGGTCCTCGTCTCGGGACCGTCCAAGACATCGGACATTCAACAAACGCTGGCCTATGGCGCGCATGGTCCGCGCGAACTATGGGTGGCGATCGTCGAAGGCGAGGGCGATGCCAAGCCGCTTGCGAATGGAGAACAGGCATGAACGCGCGGCCAATGCACTTCGTCCCGACACAAGACTTCAAAGCGCGCGCACGCGCAGCGCTAGAGGATACGAAACTGCGAACGAGTTTTCGCGGTGCGATGGACTTCCTTCAAACGAAGCGGCGCACGCAGTTCCCAGACGAGGAGGAATTGCAGCATCTTCGCGAGCTGGGCGAAGCAGTTCGTCGACACGCGCTGTCGCGCTTACCGGAACTGCTGGAGCAGCTCGAGCGGACGCTCACGGCGCATGGTGTCCAAGTCCATTGGGCGGAAACGGCTGCCGATGCCACCGCGATCGTTCACGACATCGTGCGTTCGCACGACGCCCGCCGTGTGATCAAGGGCAAATCGATGGCGAGCGAGGAAATCGAATTGAACGATTACCTCGAAGCGCGCGGCATCGACTGTATCGAATCCGATATGGGCGAGTACATCGTGCAGCTTGCGCACGAGAAGCCCTCGCATATCGTGATGCCGGCCATTCATAAGACGAAGGCCGATATCGCGGGCCTGTTCGAGCAGCACATTCCCGACGCGCGCTATACGGAAGACGTCGATGCACTGATCCAAACGGGGCGCCGTGCACTGCGGCGCGCCTTTGCCGATGCGGATATCGGCCTATCCGGCGTCAACTTCGCCGCGGCCGATACGGGCACGCTCTGGCTCGTCGAAAACGAAGGCAACGGCCGCCTCTCGACCACAGTACCGGACGTGCACATCGCGATCATGGGTATGGAGAAGGTGGTGGCGAAGCTGTCGCACATCGTGCCGCTGTCGAGTCTGCTGACGCGCTCGGCAACCGGGCAGGCGATCACCACGTATTTCAACTTGATTACCGGACCACGCCGAGAAGGCGAGCGCGACGGACCGCGCGAAATGCATGTGGTCCTGCTGGACAACGGACGCACGCAGGCCTATGCCGACGAACAGCTGCGCGCGACGCTGCAATGCATACGCTGCGGAGCGTGCATGAATCACTGCCCCGTTTATACGCGCATCGGCGGGCATGCGTATGGGACGACTTATCCGGGCCCGATCGGCAAGATCATTTCGCCCCACCTGCTCGGCCTCGAAGAAACCGCCGACCTTCCGACCGCATCGACCTTATGCGGCGCCTGCGCGCAAGTGTGCCCGGTGCGTATTCCGATTCCCGAATTGCTGATCAGGCTTCGCACCGAAGCGAACCGGGATCCGAATGAGGTGGTGGCGCATCCGCTGCGCGGGCAAGGCGCGAAATTCAGCCGGGAAGAACGATTCGTCTGGCGTTTTTGGAGCGGCGCGTTCGCGCACCCGCGCGCTTATCGAATGTTGCGCTGGGTCGCGACGCGCCTGCGCGGCTTTGCGCCGAAGAACCAGATGGGCTGGACCGACCACCGTGAACCGCTTCAGCCCGCCGCGCGCAGCCTGCATGACTTGATGGCCGAGCGCGGTCAACCCGAGTAGGCGAATGTAGGAAGGGCCGTCTGTGCCGCGAGAAGCAGCGAGCCGGCGGCCCCGGTCATCCGCGATGCTAGCCGTTCACACCTTCTTGACGAATTCGGACTTCAGGCTCATTGCGCCGAAGCCGTCGATCTTGCAATCGATATCGTGGTCGCTGTCCACGAGCCGGATGTTCTTTACCTTAGTGCCCATCTTGATTACGCCGCCCGAACCCTTGAGTTTCAGGTCCTTGATGACGGTCACGGTATCGCCGTCCGCCAACACGTTTCCCGCCGAATCGCGATAAACCTTAGCAGCCGTTTCGGTCGGAGCGGTGGCGCCGGCCGACCATTCGTGCGCACATTCCGGGCACACGTAGAGGCTCCCGTCTTCGTAGGTGAACTCGGAACCGCATTTCGGGCAGGGAGGCAATGTACTCATGAATTAATCCTTGGTGCCCGGCAAAGGCAATGAAAGCGAGGGAGTATACGGGGTCCCATCTTCGATCGACGCCACGGCGCCGCGTATACGCTCGGCAATGTGCTCGTCGAGCGGCGTGTACACGATCATGCTCAGATCGGGCCGGCCATCGACGGCGAACGCCGAGTACTCCATTTCGATGGACCCGAATTCAGGATGCCGCAATCGCTTGACGTTCTCGCCATCGCCGTGGCCGAACACCTGGTTTTCGCGCCACATGCGGTCGAACTCGGGGCTGGTGCGGCACAGCTCGTCCACCAGATCGGCCACTTCGGACGCCAGCCCTGCACGAGCGACGTCGGCGCGAAATGTGCCGACAACGAACCGCGCGACGCTTTCCCAATTGAACTGTCTCGAGCGAACGGATGGGTTGCCGAACAGAAAGCGCAAGATGTTTCGCTGGCCCGGGGGCAGTGCGCCGTAATCGGTGAGTACGACGGTTGCGGCGCGATTCCAAGCGACCACGTCCCAGGTCGCCGTCTTGATGATGGAGGGGCAGGTGCGAAGCGAATCGAGCACGCGCTGCAACCGCGGGTTCACGCCGGCGGGCGGCTGATAGCGTACTTCGGGCGGCCGCCCGAGGGCGAGCATGAAAAGATGTTCGCGCTCGATGCTGGTGAGCATCAGCGCCTCGCAGATGCGCTCGAGCACCGCGGCCGAAGGCGCGCCGCCCCGGCCTTGTTCGAGCCAGGTGTACCACGTCGCACTGATATTCGCGCGCTGAGCCACTTCTTCTCGGCGCAGGCCGGGCGTGCGCCTGCGGCCTGCAAAGCCAAAGCTGGCCGGATCGAGCCGCGTGCGGCGGCTGCGTAGAAAATCGCCAAGGGTTTCGGCAGCGTTCATGGCGAAGGTTAGCCTGTTAGCGGTTTTACCGGGATAAATTCACTACTTCAATAGCATATCGAATGATCGCATAGTGCGCGGGTGTCTATATGGGAGAGTTGACTATGCGGATTTTCGTAACGGGGGCAACGGGGTTTATCGGCTCGGCTCTGGTGCCTGAACTAATCGGCGCGGGACATCGCGTCATCGGCATGACGCGATCGGATGCGGGCGCACACGCGTTGACCGCTGCGGGCGCGGAGGTACACCGCGGCGTACTCGAAGACCCCGATAGCCTGCGCGCCGGAGCCGAAAAGGCGGACGCCGTCATTCATCTTGCATTCGACCACGATTTCTCGAACTTCGTGGCGAACTGCGAGAAGGACACGCGCGCGATCGCCGCGCTGGGATCGGCGCTGGCCGGTTCGGATCGCCCGCTCCTGATCACGTCGGGTACGGGAGCCGGCAGCCGCGGTAATGGCGAGCCGGCCACCGAGGACGTTTTCAATCTCGATCATCCGAACCCGCGTCTCGCATCCGAGATCGCTGGCCAGGCACTGCTGGAGGCGGGCGTGAATGTGTCGGTCGTGCGCTTGCCGCAAGTCCACAACCCGTTCAGGCAGGGTCTCATTACCCCTCTGATCCAAATCGTCCGCGAGAAGGGCGTGTCCGCCTATGTGGAAGACGGCGATAACCGCTGGCCTGCGGGGCATCTGTCGGATGTCGTGCGCTTGTACCGCCTGGCAATCGAAAAGGGCGAACGCGGCGCGCGTTATCACGCGGTGGGCGAAGAGGGCGTGAGCACGCGCGAGATTGCCGAGGCGCTGGGGCGCGGCCTGAAAGTGCCGGTGATGTCGATCACGCGCGAACAGGCGTCGGGGTACTTCGGATGGCTGGCGTTGTTCGCTGCGCTCGATATCCCCGCATCGAGTGCGCAGACGCGCGCGCGGTTGGCCTGGCAACCGACAGGCCCGACGCTGATCGCCGATCTGGACGAAGCGCGCTACTAGCGCACGGTCACCGTCATTGCGGGTTTGCGCTGGCCAGCAGCAGGGCCGAGCGCAAGCCCGGAATGCGACAAATGCTATATCGAAGGGGTGAGTTCGACTTACACGATGTACGCGCCCTTGACCCCGACGATGCACGGCAACGCCTACACCGTCGACGTGAAGACCGACGCTTTCTTGCCGGGGCGACGCGGTTGGAAGTTTTCAGGGCTGCTGGTCTACACGAACGGCCAGACATTGAAAGACAGGGGTTCGGTCGAATCGGCCGAACTGCTGGTGGCGGCCTTCGATGAAAAGAGCCTTCCGAATTGGGCCGGCATGATTCACGCGACGGGAAACCGCTTGGACGTCTCGTGCGAGACCGCGACGGATCCGATCGAACATCCGAACGATAAGGCCTATCTGGAATGTGTCGATACGGTCTCGAAACGCGTTGTGCGACTCACGCTTCGCGACAGCGATCTGCACAGCGTCGAACTCAACATTCATCGCGCGACTCGATCGAACTGAGGAACCGAGGCGCAGGCAACCTGCGCCTCGCCGTATCAAAAGATCGACCGCCCGGAATGCGTCGTCAACCATTCGAGCGCTAGCGTACCGGCAAGCGAGTTGCCGTTTGCATCGAGTCCCGGCGACCAGACGCACACGGCCATCTCTCCAGGCAGCACGGCCACGACCCCGCCGCCCACGCCGCTCTTCGCCGGCAAGCCCACGCGATAGACGAAGTCCCCCGCGGCATCGTAAGTGCCGCAGGTCAGCATCAACGCCGAAAGGCGCTTGGCCGAGCTGACGTCCAGAATGCGCTCGTTCGATACGGGCGCCACGCCGCCGTTGGCAAGAAACAGCGCGGCCGTTGCGAGTTCGACGCAATTCATTTCGATGGCGCATTGGCGGCAGTATGCCTCGATGACTGCATCAACCGGCATTTGCATATTGCCGAAGCTCGCCATGAAATGCGCCATCGCGCGGTTGCGCTCGGCGTGCTGGAGTTCCGATGTCGCGACGCGTTGGTTGTAGTCGAGGTCGGCGACGCCCGTGAGCCTACGCATGAATTGAACGAGGGCCGTCTCTGCGCCGACGAAGCGGCGGCACAATACGTCGGTCACGACCAGTGCGCCTGCATTGATGAACGGATTGCGGGGCTTGCCGCGCTCGCTTTCGAGTTGCACGAGCGAGTTGAACGCCGTGCCGGAGGGTTCTCGGCCGACGCGCTCCCACAATGCATCGCCGAGCAGCTGGAACGCCAGTGTGCAGGCAAAGAGTTTCGAAATGCTCTGGATCGAGAAGCGCTGTTTCGCATCGCCGACCGAGAATACTTGGCCGTCGAGCGTGACGACCGCCATCCCGAACCGCTCCGGCGGCACCTTCGCGAGTTCCGGAATATAGTCCGCTACGCGGCCGGCGGCGCGCCACGGCTCGATGTCGCGGTAGATCTGTTCGAGAATTGCGTGATAGTTCTGGTCGGTCATTGGCGATGCTTCTTAGTAGCCATGGAATCGGCCCGCGATCATACCGCACCGGCATGACCGTACCGCTCGCTGCGGCGAGGCCGTGCCTCCCCTGTATCGTTCGGCATTGCTGAAGTGCTTTGGAGAAGTCGTTCCAAATAACGCTTGCACTGCATCTGGAAGCCGCCTAGAATGCGCCCTCTCGTTCAGTCAGAGCGACTGAACGAAGGGAAGCGGGGCCTTGTGGAGTGCGGTTTTTCGCTAGGTCATCGTCGACGGTTCGATAGCTAGCAGAAGCCAAGCGACGCTAAAAAAACTGTTGACGCGATGCAAGAAGTTCTGCATAATCTCGTTTCTCTGCTGCTGACGCAGCAACGCAAGACGGGCGGTGCTAGAGGGGAAGTTGCTCTGGTGCTGCTGGCGGTTAAGCGACGCGATCTTTAAAAATTT
>NZ_JBQCIV010000083.1:0-18815 GCF_051953405.1 Trinickia sp.
TGAAGTCGACGGTGTCTTCCTTGATGTCTTCCATGAGCTCCATGGCGGGGGCGGCCATGCGGGCTTCGGTGTAACGCATGGCGGCAGGGGGGTCGCCGTCGAGGGAGCCGAAGTTGCCCTGGCCGTCGACGAGCATGTAGCGCAGCGAAAAATTCTGAGCCATGCGCACGATCGTGTCGTACACCGCGGTGTCGCCGTGCGGATGGTACTTACCGATGACGTCGCCGACGATACGCGCCGACTTCTTATAGGCGCGGTTCCAGTCGTTGTTCAGCTCGTGCATCGCGTACAGCACACGGCGGTGCACCGGCTTCAGGCCGTCCCGGACATCGGGGAGCGCGCGCCCCACGATCACGCTCATCGCGTAATCGAGATACGAACGGCGCATTTCCTCCTCGAGGGAGATCGGCAGAGTCTCTTTGGCGAATTGATCCATTATCCGTATCGTGTTCGGGCGTGAGCGGAGCCGGCGCGACGCGCCCGCTTCCACCCACTCCCGCAGCCCCGGCAGGAAGCGCCGGGCATCACGCGATTCTAACATGGCCGTCATCGGCGCCCGACGCTCGCGGCACGTACTCCCCTACGCGCCTACGCAAGACGAGTCGCCGATACGCGTCATGGCTGCCGGCGGCGGCATCCGTTTTTTTTCGCCTGCGCTGGCACGCATCGTGCGACCGGCGAACGCCCCGAAAAGCCCGCCGCGCCTTCCTGTTGCTGAGGCACCACAATCGAAACGGCCGGCGGGAGGCGGTAGGATTTTTTTTTCGTAAGAAGGGAACGATATGGCAAAATGCCAACGCACTTGGTTAGACGCTGCTCGAAGTGTCCACAGGGTCGCGGTTTTTTGTGCCGCACCAATGTTATACTTCGAGCAATGTATGACTAGTCTTCGTCATCCAAGCTCGCAGTAAACCTGCGGTAATCTCAATTTCGAGAGGAGAAATATGAATAAATTTTCAAAGCTCGCGTTCATTGCAGCTACCGCAGTCGTGGCTGCATCCGCATCGGCACAGTCGGTGCCGGCGTCGCGACAAGCTACGAACGACAACTGGGTGAACGGCACGGGCGAATACGTGTGGATGAACGGCACGAACGAGCTTTGCTGGCGCGATGCCTTCTGGACGCCGGCTACGGCCAACGCCAAGTGTGACGGCGCGCTCGTCGCACAAGCTCCGACGCCGCCCGCACCGGCCGCTGCCGCTGCTCCGGCCCTGACGAGCGAGAAGGTGACGTACCAAGCCGATTCGCTGTTCGACTTCGACAAGGCTGTCCTGAAGCCGGAAGGCAAGGAAAAGCTGGACGATCTGGCCTCGAAGATCGAAGGCATGAACGTGGAAGTCGTCGTTGCAACGGGTTACACCGACAAGATCGGTTCGGACAAGTACAACGACCGTCTGTCGCTGCGCCGCGCGCAAGCCGTGAAGGCTTACTTGGTCAGCAAGGGTGTGCCGGCCAACAAGATCTACACGGAAGGCAAGGGCAAGCGCAATCCGGTCAAGACGGACTGCTACCAGAAGAACCGCAAGGCGCTCATCGCCTGCCTGGCACCGAACCGCCGCGTGGAAGTCGAAGTCGTCGGTACGCAGAACAAGCAGTAAGCTGCACCTGCTTCGGCATCGCGAAAAACCCCGCTTCGGCGGGGTTTTTTTCTGTCGATGGCCGCGTCGAGCGGTCCCGTTTTGCCGCAGCGCGCAACCCTCGATATACTCAGCCTAATCCCCGCCTCCCCTGCCCGCACCGTTATGACGAATGCCGATCCCCACGAGCTCCGGAAATTTAGCGACCTCGCACACCGTTGGTGGGATCCGAACGCCGAATTCAAACCCTTGCACGAACTCAACCCGGTCCGGCTCGGCTGGATCGATGCCCATGCCCACTTGCCGGGCAAGCGCGTCCTCGATGTCGGCTGCGGCGGCGGCATCCTGTCCGAATCGATGGCAGGCCTCGGCGCGCAAGTGAAAGGGATCGACCTGTCGAATCAGGCGCTCGGCGTGGCCGATCTGCATAGCCTCGAAAGCGGCGTGGCGGTCGAATACGAGGAGATCGCGGCCGAGGCGCTTGCCGCGCGCGAGAGCGCGAGCTACGACGTCGTGACCTGCATGGAAATGCTCGAGCACGTCCCCGATCCCGCGGCGATCGTGAAAGCCTGCGCAACGCTCGTCAAACCGGGCGGCTGGGTGTTCTTTTCGACGCTGAACCGCAACGTGAAGTCGTATCTGCTCGCCGTGATCGGCGCCGAGTACATCGCGCAAATGCTGCCGAAAGGCACGCACGACTACGCGCGCTTCATTCGCCCCTCGGAACTCGCGGGTTTCGCCCGCGCGGCCGGTTTGCGAGAGGTCGAAGTCAAAGGCATCACCTATCGCCCGCTGGGCAAGCACTTCGCTTTGTCGGACGACACGAGCGTCAACTATTTGTTCGCCTGCCGCCGCGACAGCTAGGCGGCTAGGTTCCCGGCAAGCGGTCGCTGCGCGTCGCTTGCGATTCGATTGCGATTCGATTGCCTCGGATCGCGTGACTCAATCTCGCCAGCCCATTTGTTCAGACTCATGAGCCAGACCACCTCGCAGCCGGCGCAGCACGACGACGCGCCGCAGATCGCGCAATGCTGCGCCGCCCTGTTCGACCTCGACGGAACGCTCGCCGATACCGCGCCCGATCTCGTGGCCGCAGTCAACAAGATGCGGCGCGACCGCGGGCTCGAACTCGTGCCCGTGGAGCAACTGCGGCCATTGGCCTCGGCTGGCGCGCGGGGTCTGCTCGGCGGCGCCTTCGGCATCGGCCCCGACGATCGGGAATTCGCGCCGATGCGCGAGGAGTTCCTCGCGAACTACGAAGCGGACCTGTGCATCGAAACGACGCTGTTTCCCGGTATCGCGCAACTGCTCGATGCGCTGGATGGACGCGGCATCCGCTGGGGCATCGTGACGAATAAGGTCGGCCGCCTTACGGTTCCGCTCGTCGAACAGCTCGGCCTAGCCTCGCGTGCCGGCTGCGTCGTGAGCGGCGATACGACGCCGCACTCGAAGCCGCATCCGGCGCCGCTGCTTCATGCCGCGCAAGCCTTGGCGCTACCGCCAGGGAGAATCGTGTATGTCGGAGACGACCTGCGCGATGTCCAAGCGGGCTTCGCGGCCGGCATGGCCACCGTCGCCGCCGCGTACGGGTACTGCGGCGCGGATTTGCCGCCCGCGCAGTGGCACGCGCAGCACATCGTCGATTCGCCGCAGCAGCTAGCCCATTTGCTCGACGCGCTGGGCTAAACGTAATCAGCCTAATCGGCGTTATCGGGCGCTCGACGCCGGCCCGCATGGGCGAGCACGATTCGTTCGTCGCACGCCCCCTCGCGCTCTTGTTTTTCCGGCAAGGGGCACCATGTTGGCTTCTGTGAGATAATCACCGTTCGCACTTGTAGGGGCCGACCTGGTTTCGACAAGGGTTATGAAGCAGTCAGGGCATGCCGAGGACCCGTCACCTCGTTAATCAATGGGAAAAACGTAACTGCAAACGACGAAACGTTCGCACTGGCAGCCTAAGGGCCGCCGTCCTCTGCCTAGCTCACTGACGGGCTAGCGTCGCAAGACCGGTAGCAATACCGCCAGAGGTCATATACGTCAGTTAAGCCTGGGTGGCGTCACGACGCCAAGGTCGAAAATCTAGTGAATCGCCGTTGCGCAGCGTGTTCGTCCGCGTCGCTGCGGTTAAATCAAAAGACAGAACTACGCATGTAGAACTGGTTGTGGACTGCTCTTGGACGCGGGTTCGATTCCCGCCGGCTCCACCAAATACCGAAACCCCGATTGCCTATGGCCGTCGGGGTTTTTCTTTTGCGACGTCGTCCGGTCTTCCGGCTTCGCCCGGATCGACGATCGACGGCCGAAGCCGCCGAATCGCGCACGTCGATGCTGTCCTGGCGCGCCCGCTACCAGCTGAACCGATACCCCGCCTGCCCGAACACCGTGCGTCGATAGTCGCCGCCCATATTGCGCGCGTATCGGACGTCCGCATACAGCGTCGAGCGCTTGCCGAAGGTGGCCGTCACGCCCACGCCGAGTTCGTACCAGCTCTTGCCCAAGTGCTCGTTAATGGCCGTCCCCCCGACGCTCGTTTGTCCAGGCGAAAGGAAATCGTGCAGCACGTCCGCGGTGAACCACGGCGTCACGGTCGAGGTTTTCGAATCGTTCGACAGATTCGCCCTGAACAACCGGAAACCGAGACGGCCGCGTAGGCCATTGGTCGAATTCGCGGCGACCTGCGCGATGCCGTCGTCGAACCCGTTCAGATGCAGGTATTGATAGAGCAATTGCATTTGCGGCTCGATCGCCACACTCGTCGCGCCAAGGGCGAACGGCTTGCCGACCTCGCCGGAAACGCCGCCACCGAAGCCGTTCTGGCTCGCGCTCCCCCCGAAGACATCGCCGTACCGATTGCGATAGTGAGTCAATTGCCCCACGCCGTCGATATAGCTGCCATCGGACAAATAGCGCGTCCAATAACCGCCTAGCGACTGCGCCTGCGTTTCGACCGTGCCCGTCGCATTCGTCAGTTGGCCGGTGAGGCTGCGCAAGGTGTCGTTAAACGATGCCGAGGTCGAACCGAAGGTCACGGTCGCACCGGCATGGGTGCTGCTGCCATCCGTGCCGTGCGCAAGGGTCCAATCCTTGCCGAATTGGGCGAAGAAGGTCCGCTCGTCGGCCGTGAAGCGATCGCCTGCGACAGCATCGAGGTTTTGCCCACCGATACGCCCCCACAGGCCATCGCCGTGCGCGGGCTGTGCCGCGATGGCGCTGGCCTCATCGCCAACGCGCACCTGCTGCCGCCCAAGCACCGAATAACCGTAATCCGCGTTGAGCAGCGGTGTCATCGAGTAGCCGACGACGCCCGGACGATACGCGAGGGGCGCAGGCGCGACCACGCCTGTGCCCGATGTGGCGGAACCGCTCGCGGCTGCCGACGGGCCCGTCTGCGAATTCGTCTGCTCGAGTTGGGAGCGCAGATACCAGCTATTCGCATCGGTCGATCCACCCTGGTATAGCAGATATTGAAAGGCGCCCGCCTGCACAGGGCCGGCTAAGCGGAAGCTGTTGGCGGCCGACGTCCCGCCGACTCGCACGAGTTGGATGCCGTCGCCGACAGTTTGTGCGCCGATGCCCGATCGATTGATCGCAATTGCGGTGCTGCCGCTCGCGTTCCCACCGACGACGAGCCGATCCGACTGCGACGCCGCTCCGCCTTGGTTCAGCACGGTATTGAGGACCACCTGGCCGTTGCCGGTGTAATTGCCGGCGACCTGCAGAACGTTGCCCGGCGCGCCGTTCGCCGCGGCGAGTGCCAGCGTGCCGTTGTTCGTGACGGAGCCGCCGATCTGCAGCGTGCCCGTCGAGCCCGACGCGAACACCGGCAATGCATTGGCCGCCGCGAGCGTGCCGTTATTTTGTACAGACCCGCCGATTTGGCCGTAGCCGCCAAGGGCAGCCCCCGATGCGACGAATACGTTCCCCGAGCCGCTTGTCGCTTGCGGGTGGGAAGCGTCGCCGACAATCAGCGTGCCGGCCGACACCGTCGTGCCTCCGGTGTACGTGTTGTTGGCTGTGAGCAGCAAGGTACCGACATCCGTCTTCGTCAGTGCGCCGCTGCCACCGATCGCACCGTTCAACGTGAGATTGCCCGTGGTCTGGAAGGTGCCCCCGCCGGCATTGAGCGTCACCGCCCGCGATTGAGCGAAGCTCGCTGTGTTTTGCAGGGTGCCGCCATTGAACGAGAGCGTGCCGCTCGCATTGCCCAAGTTCGCATCGCTGGCCACTTGCAGCGTGCCGGCATTGAGCGCGGTACCGCCCGTGTAGGTATTGTTAGCCGTCAGGACGGTGGTGCCCGTGCCGAGCTGATTGACGGTGCCGGTGCCGGAAATCTGGCCGCTATAGGTGGTGGTATCGGAGCGGTCGAACGCCAGCGTGCCATTATTCGTTACGTTGCCCGCAATCGAGCCCGACGCGCCGCCGTTGCCGAGTTGCAACGTGCCCGCCGAAATGGTCGTGCCGCCCGTGTAGCTGCTGTTTCCAGTTAGCACCACCGTCCCCGTGCCCATCTGGCTGACTGCCCCGGTCCCGGAAATCTGCCCGTTATCAACAACCGTGTCCGAGCGATCGAAGGCCAGGGTGCCGTTGTTCGTCACGTTGCCCGCGATCGAACCCGACGTGCCCCCGTTACCGATTTGCAGCGTGCCCGCCGAAATCGTCGTGCCGCCTGTGTAGGCATTGTTGCCGGTCAGCACCAGCGTGCCGGCACCGAGTTTGGTCAACGCGCCCACGCCCGTGAAGGGCGAGGCTGCCGTGTCCACGAAGCTGCTCGTATCGATGCTGAGTCCTCCGGCGGCAAGGTTGAGTTCGGTGCCCGTGAAGCCGCCGATAAACGCGGCATTGTTGGCCGTGGCGCGCAAGGTGCCGCCATCGAAGTTGGCCTGCGCACTGCCCGCTCCGGCCGTCAGCGCCTGCGTCGCGAGCGTGCCGCTGCTCGAGAGGTTAAGCGTGGATGTCGAGGCCGCGGCGAGCGGCGAAGCGGCTGTCATCGTCACCGTATTGGCCGTTACCGCCGCACCGTTGGCGACCGTCAGCGAGCCGTGCCCCCAGTTGCCGATGTTGAGTGCCCCGCCGGTGCTGAACTGCGATCCCGCGCCCGTGACCGTGACGATCCCGGTTCCCGTCGTGCTCAGGTTTAACCCGCCGAGCGTGACATTGCCCGTCGCGGCCACGGCGCCACCGTTCGTCACGTTCAACGTATTGCTGCCGGGTTGGTTGCCCGCGCCCGTGCCGACCGACAAGGTTCCCCCGACCGTCCACTTCGACCCGGCGCCGGAAACGTTGGCGGTGTTGACCGTGGTTGGCGCGAAATCGGACATCGTTGCGTTGCCCGTCGTGAGCGTCGCGCCACCTGTTACGTTCAGCGTCCCGCTACCCCCGCTCGCCCCGAGATTGATGGCGCCCGCCACACTAACCGTGGCACCATTGGCAATGTTTAACGTACCCGGCGCCGAGGTGCCGGTGATGCCGCTGGTCTTGCCCGTACCCAGTGCAACGCTCGTAGCGGACCATGACGACCCCGCGCCCGTCACCGTTACCGTGGCGGAGCCAGTGACAGACGCACCTGCATCCCAAAAACCGATGTTCGAAACGCCGGACGTCAACGTGCTGCCGTTCTGAATGGTCAGCGCGCTCGTGAATGTGTTTGGGCTCGCAGCCGGCGAGCTGCTCATCGAGAGCGTACCGATTGTCGCGGTTGCCGGGCCAGATACGCCGAGCACCGTCGGATTGGGCGAGTTCGCGTTGATCGTGACCGTCGCACCGCCAGTCGGCGCGACGCCGGTGGACCAGTTGCCGCCGACCGTCCAGTCGTTGCTCGTGGTGCCGGTCCAGACCTGCGCGCTCGCCGGCAGCGACCAGCAGAACGCAGCCAGCGCAGCGGCGCCGATCCCCGCCGCGACAGCTTGGCCTCGCCCCTTTTCCCGTCCGCCTTTACCGTACTGAGCGGACAACTCGGAGGCGACCACCCAGGCGCCGAGCGTAGTCGACCAGATAACGCGAAACATGCGATTCATTTTTATATTGCTCCAGCAAGGGATGCTCGAATTGTCACGACGCACGGCATCGCCGACTCGCCTTGCGTACAAGGCAAGCGATTGCCAAAACCAGGCTTCGCGAATGCGGCTCGATTAGATTAGGACTACTAAGTTTTTATCGTTGACCTATCACCCCGGATTGGTGTGTCCGCCTCGGCGTCGAATGACGCATAGCGCATCTCGCATAGCTCGACGCCGAGACGGCGGGCAAGCACGCATGCACCGAAAGCATGAATTGGCACCTTCGCCAAACGTTTGCCTTAACTTTCTCGCGTCCCAGTATTCGGGCAAGACGGCTCAAGTATTCGTATGACTTTGCTTGAGACCGAATCGTTTGTCTAGACAAAGCGCGGCGGCTGGCGTCAAAGTTTGCAATTTTTAACATTGGCCGAGAGACTGCCGATCAATGTAGAAAACATGGCGCTCGATCGCCGTAAAGGCGCAGCCTCGACGCGCCCATCGCGCTTAAATAAATTGAATGGATTCGACTTTCGGACGTGCGCAGAGAAACCCGATGCCGCACCGACAACTCAAGGCATATCGCCAAGCTCGTAACTTGTACTGCGCCCGCCGCCTTGTGATTTCCTCAATACGCCCCGCGTCAACAAATCGCCGATATCGCGCAATGCGGTATCGGGCGAGCATTTGGCAATCGCCGCCCATTTGCTCGACGTGAGCTTTCCTTCGAAGCCGTCCAGCAGCCGATTGAGCAGCTTCGCCTGCCGTTCGTTGAACGGCGTGCTGCCCCAACGCTGCCAGAAGCGTGCCTTGACGAGCACCGAGTCGAGCGTGACCTGCGCTTCGGCGACCGCACGCGCCAGCGTGGCAAGAAACCACGCCAGCCAGTCGTCGATGTCGAGCGAACTCCGTTGAGTGCGCTCCAAGATCGCGTAGTAAGCCGAGCGATCGCGCTGAATCTGCGCCGATAGGCTGTAAAAGCGCTGCGGACTGCCGTCGGCACGGGCCAACAGCAGATCGCCGATAGCTCGAGCGATCCGGCCATTGCCGTCATCGAACGGATGCAACGTCACGAACCAAAGATGCCCAATGCCCGCCCTGATGAGCGGTGGCTCGCGAGAAGGTGCGTTGAGCCACGCCAGAAAACGCGCTGTCTCGCGCTCGAGGCATTCGGCGGGCGGCGCGTCGAAGTGAACGCGCTGCCGGCCGATCGGACCCGAAACGACTTGCATAGGACCGTGCGCATCGTCGCGCCAATGCCCCACACCAATCTTCGAAAGACCCGAATAGCCTGTAGGAAACAAGGCGCCGTGCCACGAGAATAAACGTTCGCGCGTGACCGGCCGATCGCGGTTGGACGTTGCGTCCATCACCATATCGACCACGCCTTCGACATGCCGATCGACAGGAGCCAGCGCGCCAATGTCGACGCCCAAACGACGAGCGATCGACGAACGAACGGAGCCGACATCGAGGCGCTCGCCTTCGATTTCGCTTGTCTTGACGACGTCGTCGGTCAATGCGTGCAAGCTCGCTTGATCCCGCAATGCGCTCCCCACATCGGCCAAGCGTCCGAGCAAACGGCCTTGCGCGAGACTGACCTCGGCCAAGGGCTGCGCGAGTTCCGCGAGGTCGTAGCGCCAACGCGGCCAATCGTCGTGCTGCCAAATATAGGTGTAATCTCCGCAATCCATGCGGAGATTATTGACCCTAATCTCCGCACGCGCAACCGTGGGCCACGATTGGCACTACTGAGCGTCGTCGGGACACTGCAGGTTGCAGCCGTCGGGATCGCCGTTGTCGCCGCGCTTGCGCAGCTTGCTGGTACGCGTTTGGTACTTTTTCGACGGCGCCGATGCGGCGAATTCCATCTGCGGATGCTCTTGGATCCGGAATTGGTCCTGCAAGATGCCGCCCGGCACGCCAGGGGTATTCTGCGCAAACGCGACGGAAGCCACCGCCGACAGCACGCCGGCCGCGGCAAAACCAACGCATAGGTTCGAAAGCGATTTCATAAGGAGTGCACGCCAGCCGGCGCGGGCAAGTTCGGTCGAATGCGAAAGAACCGTTAGCGTAACGCACAACCCTCGGTCCTTGCAGCTAATCCCGTCGCCGCGCGGTCGTCGCTCGGTTACCGCCGTAATCGAAGCCGAGCGTCGAACGTCGTTGGGCCGCCCGTTCGCCCGGCTAGGCGCGATCCGCCGCCCCCGATAACGCGACACCCCGTAAGCCCGCCGCGACATCGACAAGCTCCCCGCAGTGCGCCGGGTCGTAGCCTTCGAGCGCCGCCACGCCCGCGCGAAATTCGTCGCTGCGCAGCACCGCAAGCGCCGATGCCAGCGGCTGCGCCGCGAGCCGCGCGCGATCGCAGGCGAAGTAGTAATCCTCGTCGATCACCGGCACGAAATCGAGGCCGAAATGGTAGGCAGCCGGCGCCACACCGAAACCGGCATCGGCCATCCCGCTCGCCACGAACGCCGCGATCGCCGTGTGCGTCAATTCGGTCGACGCATAACCGTTGATCCGCTCAGGATCGATGCCGATGCTATTCAAGGCGAGATCCACCAGGAGCCGCGTTCCGGAGCCCGGCTGGCGATTGACGAAGCGCACATCGGGCCGAGCGAGATCGTCCAGACCGCGCACGCCTTTCGGATTGCCCTTCGTGAGAAACAGCCCTTGCTTGCGGGCTGTCAGATAAACGAGCACATGACGCCGCGGATCGAGCCAACGCCGATAAATATCGGCGCACAGCTCGCGAAACGCACCGCGCGGCAGGTGAAAGCCGGCGAAATCGCATTCGCCGCGTGCCAGCGCCGCGACGGCCTCCGCGCTCTCCCGGTACTTGATATCCACCGAATTCGCCGCCTGCGCATGCAATCGTGCGACGAGCGCCGCGACGGCATAGCCGTGCGACGCATGAATACGCATCGTGGCGCCGACACCGAGCTGCCGGTTCAATTCGGCCCCCACCTCGTTCTCCAGTTGCTTCAACGGGCTGTCGAGCCGCTCCGTACACGCGCGCTGCGCCTGCACCACGGCCTTGCCCAGCGCCGACAGCGCCGACCCCTTGCCTCGCGCCTTCGTGATCAACTCGCCGCCGAGCCGAGCCTCCAGCGCGCGCAACAGACCCCATGCGTGCCGGTACGACAACTGCCGTTCGCCGGCCGCCTGTGCGATGCTGCCCGTTTCGTCGATCAACGCCAGCAGCGGCACGATGTCGGTCAAGCTCGCCTCGCGGCCCGCACTGTCGCGTACGAGCAATTGTGCGACGCATTTGATCTCGATCATTTATGAACTCGGATTTCCTATTGCATAACGCATAGCCCGCGCCTATTGTTCGGAAACAACGGCTAAAGCCGAGCATATATGCACGCCATATGACGAGCAAGTGCATATTGATGGAGTCTAAGAGGAGCCCCACCTTGGAACCTTCCAGCGCCGCGGCGCCCGACGAACTCGTTCGCCGGCATGCTTCGCCGGGCGCATCGCTGATCGCGGTGCTGCACGCCATTCAAGACGATGCGGGTTTCGTCCCGCCCGAAGTCGTCGCGCCGCTGGCGCGCGTCTTCAATCTTTCGCGCGCCGAGGTGCATGGCGTCATCACGTACTACCACCACTTCCGCACGCAGCCGCCCGCGCCCGTCACGATTGCGTTGTGCCGCGCCGAAGCCTGCCGCAGCATGGGCACCGAGGCCTTGGCCCGCCACATCGAAAATCGCACCCAGTGCCGCTTCGATGCGGCTCGCGCCGCCGCTCACGCAAGCCCCGCGGGCGCACCGGCGTGCCACGGCGAAGTCGAACTGGAATCGGTCTACTGCCTCGGTCAATGCGCGTTGTCGCCCTCGATGACGATCAACGGGGCGTTGCACGTCAAAGTGACCCCCGAGAAATTCGACGCGTTGTACGAGCAGGCTTGTGCCAATGCACCGTCGAACCTCGTCCAGCAGAAGGAGTCCGCATGAGCACGCGTGTTTTCGTTCCCTGCGATTCCTCGGCCCTGGCACTCGGCGCCGATGCGATCGCCGCGGCGATCGTGCAAGAGGCGGCGCGGCGTTCGCTCGACATCCAGCTCGTGCGAAACGGCTCGCGTGGACTGCTTTGGCTCGAACCCCTCGTTGAAGTACAAACCGACCGAGGCCGCGTCGGTTACGGCAACGTCGAGACGCTCGACGTCGCATCGCTCTTCGACGCCGGATTCCTGAGCGGCGGCGCGCACCCGCGCGCGGTCGGTATCGTCGACGACATCCCCTATCTGAAGCAGCAACAGCGTTTGACGTTCTCGCGCTTGGGGCTGACCGATCCGCTGTCGATCGACGATTACGTCGCGCACGGCGGCCTCTCGGGTCTGACGAATGCGCTCGCCATGAGCGCCGAGGCCGCCTGCGAGACGGTGCTCGAATCGGGCCTGCGCGGCCGCGGCGGCGCCGCGTTTCCGGCCGGCATCAAATGGCGCACGGTCCGCGAGGCGAAGGCCGCGCAAAAATACATCGTCTGCAATGCGGACGAGGGCGACTCGGGCACCTTCTCCGACCGTCTGGCCATGGAAGGCGACCCGTTCGCGCTGATCGAGGGCATGATCATCGCCGGCATCGCGACGGGCGCCACGCGCGGCTACCTCTACGTGCGCAGCGAATACCCGCACGCGATCGCCATGCTCGAGCAAGCCATCGACAAAGCGCGCGCGGCCGGCTGGCTCGGCGAGCGCGTGCTCGCCTCCGAGCATCGGTTCGAACTCGAAGTGGCCAAGGGCGCGGGCTCCTATGTCTGCGGCGAGGAAACGGCGCTGCTCGAATCGCTCGAAGGCAAACGCGGCGTCGTTCGCGCGAAGCCGCCCGTGCCTGCGCTGGCGGGGCTGTTCGGGCAGCCTACGGTCGTCAACAATGTCATCACGCTGGCGACGGTACCCATCATCTTCGCGCGCGGCGCGGCGTTCTATCGCGACTTCGGCATGGGCCGCTCTCGCGGCACGCTACCGTTCCAATTGGCCGGCAACATCAAACGCGGCGGCCTCGTCGAACTCGCCTTCGGCGTGACGCTGCGCGAACTCGTCGAGACCTTCGGCGGCGGTACCGCAAGCGGCCGCCCGGTGCGCGCCGTGCAAGTCGGCGGCCCGCTCGGCACCTATCTGCCCGAAAGCCAGTGGGACATCCCGATGGACTACGAGGCCTACGCGCAAGTGGGGGCCGTCATCGGACACGGCGGGCTCGTCGTACACGACGACACGTCGAACTTAGCCGAACTCGCCCAGTACGCCATGCACTTTTGCGCCGTCGAATCGTGCGGCAAATGCACGCCGTGCCGGATCGGATCGACACGCGGCGTGGAAGTCATCGCACGCATCCGCGAAGGCGATACGTCGGACAAGCAAGTCACGCTGCTGCGCGATTTGTGCGACACGATGGTGGCGGGTTCGCTCTGCGCCATGGGCGGCATGACGCCCTACCCCGTGCTGTCCGCCCTCGACCATTTTCCCGAAGACTTCGGTCTTCCCGCCGTGCCGAAAGCGGCCGCGGCTTGAGATTGACGGAGCCTCCCATGTCCGATGCATCCGCCCGTACCCCTTCCGCCCCGACGAATTCGGGAGGCTGCGGCTCGGCTCACTGCGCGTGCCGGTCGAACGCCGCCGGCCCCCTCGACGATACCGATTACGGCACGCCTCGCCGGCATGCCGACACCGACGTCACGCTGGAAATCGACGGCTGCAGCATCACGGTTCCCGCCGGGACGTCCGTCATGCGGGCCGCGATCGAAGCCGGGGTGAACGTGCCCAAACTGTGCGCGACCGATTCGCTCGAACCCTTCGGTTCATGCCGCCTGTGTCTCGTCGAAATCGAAGGCAAACGCGGGTATCCCGCCTCGTGCACGACACCCGTCGAAGCGGGCATGCGCGTGCGTACGCAGAGCGATCGGCTACAAGCACTGCGGCGCAACGTGATGGAGCTCTACATCTCCGATCACCCGCTCGATTGTCTGACGTGCCCGGCCAACGGCGACTGCGAGTTGCAGGACATGGCGGGCGTCGTCGGCTTGCGCGAAGTGCGCTACGGCTTCGACGGTGCGAACCACTTGAAGGACACCAAGGACGAGTCGAATCCGTACTTCACCTACGATCCGTCCAAGTGCATCGTCTGCAATCGCTGCGTGCGTGCGTGCGAAGAAACGCAGGGCACGTTCGCGTTGACGATCGCGGCCCGCGGTTTCGAATCGCGCGTTGCCGCAAGCCAGAGCCAACCGTTCATGGAGTCGGAGTGCGTATCGTGCGGCGCGTGCGTCGCCGCCTGTCCAACTGCCACGCTCGTCGAAAAAACGGTCACGTTCTCGGGCCAACCCGAGCACTCGGTTGTGACGACCTGCGCGTATTGCGGCGTCGGCTGCTCGTTCAAGGCCGAGATGAACGGCTCGCAGGTCGTGCGCATGACCCCGCACAAAAACGGCCAAGCCAACGAAGGCCACGCCTGCGTGAAAGGCCGCTTCGCATGGGGCTATGCCACGCACAAAGACCGCATCACGAAGCCGATGATCCGCGCCAAGATCACCGACCCATGGCGCGAGGTGAGCTGGGAAGAAGCGATCGCTTATGCCGCGTCCGAGTTCCGGCGCATTCAGGCGAAGCACGGGCGCGATTCGATCGGTGGGATCACCTCGTCGCGTTGCACGAACGAAGAAACCTATCTCGTCCAGAAGCTCGTGCGCGCCGCCTTCGGCAACAATAACGTCGATACGTGTGCCCGCGTCTGTCATTCCCCGACCGGCTACGGCCTGAAAACGACGATCGGCGAATCGGCCGGCACGCAAACATTCGCCTCGGTTGCCCACGCCGATGTCATCATGGTCATCGGCGCCAACCCGACCGACGGCCATCCGGTGTTCGGCTCGCGGCTCAAGCGTCGCCTGCGCGAAGGCGCCAAGCTCATCGTGGCCGACCCGCGGCGCATCGATCTCGTCGACGGCCCGCACGTGAAGGCCGACTTCCATCTGCCATTGCGCCCCGGCACCAACGTCGCGCTCGTCAACGCACTGGCGCACACGATCGTGACGGAAGGCCTGCTCAACGAAGCGTTCATCGCCGAGCGCTGCGAGCCGCTGGCATTCGAGCAATGGCGCGCGTTTGTCGTCAAACCTGAAAACTCCCCGGAGGCGACAGCCGAGATCACCGGCGTACCGGCCACGCTCGTGCGCGAAGCGGCGCGCCTGTATGCGACGGGCGGCAACGCGGCGATTTACTACGGCCTGGGCGTGACCGAGCATGCGCAAGGTTCGACGATGGTCATGGGCATCGCGAATCTGGCGATGGCGACGGGCAACATCGGCCGCGAAGGTGTCGGCGTCAATCCGCTGCGCGGCCAAAACAACGTGCAAGGTTCGTGCGACATGGGCTCGTTCCCGCACGAGCTGCCCGGTTACCGTCATATTGGCGGCGACGAGGTACGGCACGAATTCGAAGCCGCTTGGGGCGTGCAACTGCAAGCCGAACCGGGGCTGCGCATTCCCAACATGTTCGATGCGGCGCTCGACGGCAGCTTCAAGGGGCTCTATTGCCAGGGCGAGGATATCGTCCAGTCCGATCCGGACACGCAACATGTTGCGGCCGCGCTCACGTCGATGGAATGCATCGTCGTGCAGGACATCTTCCTGAACGAAACGGCCAAGTACGCGCACGTGTTCCTGCCGGGCTCCTCGTTCCTCGAAAAAGACGGCACGTTCACGAATGCGGAGCGCCGTATCTCGCGCGTGCGCCGCGTCATGCCGCCGCTCGCGGGCTTTGCGGATTGGGAAGTCACGCTCATGCTCTCGCGCGCGCTCGGCTACGAGATGGACTATGCGACGCCGTCGGAGATCATGGACGAGATCGCGCGGCTTACGCCGACGTTCCATGGTGTGTCCTATGCGTTGATCGACCGGCTCGGCAGCGTGCAGTGGCCCTGCAACGAGCAAGCGCCCGAGGGCACGCCGACGATGCACGTGGACGAATTCGTGCGCGGCAAGGGCAAATTCGTGATCACGCAATTCGTCGCCTCGCGCGAGAAAGTGACGAGACGCTATCCGCTCTTGCTGACCACGGGCCGCATTCTCTCTCAGTACAACGTCGGCGCGCAGACGCGTCGCACGGAAAACTCGCGTTGGCACGAAGAAGATCGCCTCGAGCTGCATCCGCACGACGCCGAGGAACGCGGCATCAAGACAGGCGATTGGGTCGGCATCGAATCGCGTTCGGGGCAAACCGTGCTGCGCGCACTCGTGAGCGAACGGATGCAGCCTGGCGTCGTCTACACGACGTTCCACTTCCCCGAGTCCGGGGCAAACGTCATTACGACGGACAGTTCGGATTGGGCGACGAATTGCCCCGAGTACAAAGTCACGGCCGTGCAGGTGCAGCCGGTGGCGCAGCCGTCGCAGTGGCAGCAACAGTACGAACGCTTCAACGAAACGCAGCTCGAGTTGCTGCGCGAGCGCGAGCGGTCGCTAGCGGAAGCGGCGAACGGGAAATGAGCACGCTACCCGGTAACCTGAGACAGACGAACCTAGACGAGCGGCGATGAAGATCGAGCACTTGATCGAGATGGCGAATCAGATCGGCGATTTTTTCGCGTCGATGCCCGATCGCGAGGAAGCGCTCGCGAGCATCGCCGATCATATCCGGCGCTTTTGGGAGCCGCGCATGCGGCGCGCGATCCTCGCTTCGCTCGACGATCCGGCTGCGAGCGAAGCGATGTCGCCGATCGTGCGCGAGGCGCTGACACGTTCGCGTGAGGCGTTGACGCCGAAAGCGACGGCGTGAGTGCCGGGAGCGATCTGCCGAAACCAGACGTGGGCTGCCGTGCGCACGGCAGCCTATTGCTCGGGGTCGGGAAGCCTTACACCGCCCACCGGGTAGTCCTTGTAGTCTTCGAGAATCTTGGCGCCAGCCGCTTTTGCTGCCTCTTCGCTTTTCTTGCGAGCGGCTAGCTTTCGCGTCACTTCCGATTGCTTGTAGGTCTTCCAGTCGCCCTTGGTCGGGCCGTAGAAGCTGCCCGAAGCCGCATCGGCCGACTTGATGGTGACTGACAATTCATCGAACACAATTGGCATCTCGGGGCTGCGCGCATCCCTTCGATAACACAGCACGATCGTGGCGCCGTTCTTGATCCAATACCACCTTGACACGCTCTTGCTCAGACTGACCCAGTCTTCTCGCGTCATTTGGTACGAGGGATCGATGCCCCAAGATTCCTGCCATTGCGCCGAGTAACCCCGGTTTTGATAGTCCGATACGAACGCAATCGTGTCTCGGCCCGACAGCCTTGGATGACTGAACCTGATCCAGCGCCGCCAGCCCGCGCCGTTGATGCGGTTAATAGTGTCCTGAACGAGCTTGCGAACCGCCTCATCGTACTCGGACCACCCCCGAACATCGGTGCGACTCTCGGGCTGGGCCGGAAGCCAAAGGTCGAGTTCGATCTCGTCGACGCCCTCCCCGGCCGAGCCCTCCTCATAAAATGCCAAATGCTCAACTGGCGGGAAGGTAATCGTGTGGTAGTCATCCTTTAGCACGACCGTTGCCCCGAGGACCTCATTCGCCGTCCCCGCATCGTACATGCGCAGCCCGTTCACTCCGCTACGGTTGATCGACACCGGGGAACTTCTGACCACTTCGGAACCCTGCTGCCCAATTGCGATGCTTAACGATTGATTCATGATGTTCGAATGTAAAAGAGAATGTCGCGATGAGAGCGCAGGCGCTGCCACCAGAACCACGCTGGCGACAATGAACCACCAACGCGAGAGGCGGTTACGCATCCCACCACCTGGCGATCACCTTGATCTGCCCTACGATGTATTCGCGGTGCGGCGGCTTGCCATCGCGCCCTACTACTCCAGTCATAAGCTTGTGGTACTTCTTAAGGATCTGCTTGACATACTTCATCCGCGCGTTGACGTCGTATAAGTGCCCATCGCACGGCTTCATCCGCGCCGCGATGTCGTCGCGAGTGATGCCATAGGGCGCGACATCGCGTTCATAGATTTCGTCGTCAACCTTGGCCTCGGCATGGAAGAACAGCGTGGGATCGGTCGCACCGACTAGCCAACCTAGCCCCGGGATTGCGCGCGCCAAATCATTTTTATCCATTGCATCCCGGAATTCCGGCCGGTCATAAATCATTCGTTGAAGGTGCAGTTCCTGTTCGTGCTTCAGTGATTCCAATGCCGCGTCGTACGCACGCTCGTGCTTCGTATCCAAATCGTCAGCCCGCTCGTACGCCTGGATGTGCCCAAACGCCTCCCTCAAATGCGTAGTCATCCGACAGTTATTCACTTCCGCCAGCGCGGCGCCATCTCTTATCGGCATGCCGAAATCGGGATCATCGAAATCATCCGCCGCCACCTGTTTGCGGAGCACATCCAGCAAACCCTTAAACGGCCCCGTCGCCCACGGCTGCTCGAGAAGCATCCGCTTGACCGGCGCATCATAGGTCTCGACGTTGCGTCGCTCGCTGCAATGGTTGAACGACTTTGCACCGTACTGCCGATAAAACAGATGCCACGGCACCACTTCAAGGAAGAGCCACAGGTTTCCTTTCGCAAGGTAGTAATACGTCACGGCCGCTGCGTAACGCACCGCTTCGAACGCCGAGCGCGACTCGGTGCTGTAGAACTTGCGTGCGGTCTCCATCCCGTCCGCCACCTGCTTGGCCGCAAATGCAGCTAGCCCCGGCCAATAGAACCGGCCCTCCTTATGGGTGCCCTCATCGCCCAGGAAGAGTTGTGCGTAGTTGCCCGCCGTACGCTGGGCCCGCCTCACGCAATCCTCCACCAGGAAGAGGCCGATTTTCCCTTCCAATTCCTCCCCCAACTTCTCCAGTGCCTCCATCTGCATGATCGACCACTGGTCCTCGCACGTCACGATACAAGTGACGCACTTATTGGGCTCTTTGCTCGTCATCGCAAAGCCAAGCTGCCGTCCCGCCACATGGGGCAACTCGGATTCAAAAAACGCCACTGGCGTTGATCGCGTCGCGCTCATCGGATGTTGGACTCCTCTCTCTGAAACAACGAATACTTGAACTTGGTCCGCGTGCCCTCGCTCTTTACGCTCAGCGCCGAGGCGGTCGTACCCGCGACACTAGCCGCCTGCCGGACAAAATCGCTCCGCATCTGAAAGAAGTGCTGTAGCCCGTCCACGGCAGCGCCCGCTTCATCGCTGAACTTGTACTGAACGTTGTAAGGGCCCTCGGATTTGTCGAACCCCTTCAGATCCGTCTTCATC
>NZ_JBQCIV010000084.1:0-28125 GCF_051953405.1 Trinickia sp.
CCACCATCGGCTCATGGAACCGCTCGGCTATATCCCACCCGCTGAAGCTGAGGCAAACTACTACCGGCAACTCAGCAACGCAGTTGCGATGCCGGCATCAACTTAAACCAACCAGCCTCCACGATTCCCGGGGCGATTCACTACAGCAGTTCGACGAAGAGTCGGGCCTTCACTACAACCGCCACAGGTATTACGACGCTACGACAGGTCGGTTCATATCAACCGACCCGATCGGGGTGCAGGGCGGAGCCAACGCATATGCCTATGCCCCTAACCCCGTCCAGTGGGTCGATCCGTTTGGGCTTCGTAAGCGGCTGGGGTGTCGAGGAAAATTCCATTCATTCCACGACGTTGACCTCCCAGACGACAAGTTGTTTGCTAGCGACGGCGTACAGTTCCGCATAGCAAACAACAACGGGACCCGCACGACTGTTGAGGGAGGTGAGCTGGACACCCCCCGTCGTAGGCTTTAGCGCGAAAGCAGACGGCGCCGGCATTCAACACCCGGTTGTGCAGGACTTGTACGATTCCGTATCAGAGAATCAAAGATCGCTTACTCATGGGTATTGCGGTGAGGCTGATGCACCTAGCCAAGTTGCCCAGCACAATAATGTTCAATCAGCCGACGACCTGAAAGAGATCGTTCAAGGCGGAAAATCGACCACTGTTAGAAACGACGGCAAGCATTTGGCGTTTTGCCCCTCTTGTGCGCACGTGATGGGTAGATTGGGGGTTTACGATGGAGCATAAAATGATTGATGATCAAGAGTGCGATGAAATTGAGACACTAGAGAAACAGTTGCTCGATAATGAAGTGTCTATCGAGGAAATGACTCGGCGCTATGCGATTTTTTTGAAGAGGGCCGTGAGTGAAGGTGTTCTAGATGGCGTTGCGTCACGCGATGATCTGGATCTTGCGTCAGAATATATAGACAGAGCTATTCGCACCAATAACCTCAGAGGGCGGGTAGATCGCGAAAGCTGCTTGGTAGAGCTATGGCGGCTTGAGAAGGAGCAGCGCTCCGCTGGTGCGGAATTTGTTGCGCTTATTCGATGCATAATCTTGTGCTTTGCTACCGAGGAGAAATGGGAGGATGACAATAGCGGCGAGGATACGCCTGTTTACTTCTTCTTTTTCTTTTTGGATAAGGTGCTGCCGAAATTGAAATCCTCACTAATGGAGTATTTTCGACACTGGAAGCGATTGAGATATTGGCGAATCGAATTAGGGGATTATATTTACGCCCATTCGGAATGATGTTGCCGAATCGCGAATGCTCTCGAATCCTCTCATTGCAAATGTGTACGATATGAGGCGGAATGACGCCAACTGAAAGATTGAAAGCCTTCATTTCCGATATGTTGCAATGGCCAGCGGTTCGATGACGAAACGGGCCTGCATTATAACCGGCATCGGTACTACGACCCGGCGATTGGGCGGTTCGTATCGACTGACCCGATACGTCTCGCCGGCGGTGCGCCTTTCATGATGAACGATGGCGTACCGCAGCAAATTCAGTTGCACCATTCACGTCAGCAATCGACAGGTCCGCAATTTGAGGTAACGACTAGCACGCATAGAGCGGCAAGCGGCGCCGGACGGGAAGCGCTGCATCCGTTCGGAAGTCAGAAGAATCCCGACTTCCCTGTGGATCGAAGCGCGTTCGACGGGGACAGAAATCAACATTGGAAAGATCGCACTTCTGCCAATCAGCCTAGAAATGGAGGGTGTAAGTGATGATTCCATCGAAATTGGTGCAATCGACGCAAAAGTGAACGCGCCCGCCGCGCATAAAGCCGAGGTGGCCGAGCAGAACGTCGGTGACCCGCATCCGAGGGATGATCGATTTGCCAACGCCAAGTAGAGCCCGCCCTCGCATACCATTGACTTGGCCCGTTTGGTGGTGAAAACTCGCCTAGCCCACGACTCGATGAATAATCCCAAACCGAAAGGCAAGCACACGCAATGGACAATCGCCATCCTAACGCCAAGATCGTCGCGGACTTTTACCGGGCCTTCCAACAACTCGATGCCGACGCGATGGCGCGGTGCTACACCGACGATGTCGTCTTCAGCGATCCCGCGTTCGGTACGTTGAAAGGCGATGCCGCGCGCGACATGTGGCGTATGTTGGCGCAGCGTGCGGAAGGGTTCTCGCTCACGTTCTCCGATATCGCCGCCGACGATCGCGGCGGCCACGCGCATTGGACGGCCACCTATCGATTCAATCGCACCGGCAGAATCGTGGTGAATCAGATCGAGGCGCGATTCGCATTTCGCAACGGACTGATCGCCGAACATCACGACTCGTTCGATCTATGGCGGTGGTCGCGCCAAGCACTCGGGCTAAAGGGCACGTTGCTAGGCTGGACGCCCTTCGTGCAGCGAGCCATTCGGGCACAAGCCAGAACGACGCTCGACGCCTATCGGGCTCGCGCCGCAACGTAAGTTCAAAGCACTACGCTCGTACCCAGCGCACCGCGAACCGCACGACTACACAAGAATAAGGATTTTCTTACATTCAGACGAAATCGGTTTCAGCCGTTAATAGGGCGACCCCTTCTTCTGGCATCCGCTCTATGAACATCAAGCAAAAGCTTCGACTGCTGGTCGCCGTGTCCGTCTTGTCGCTCGGTGCCGGCATCGTTCTCTCTGCAATGAGCCTGAGCGCCGCCGACCAGGCCCAGCGACACACGCGGCGAGAACAGCAAATCGCCATCGCGCTGACGGATATGAAAGGCTCGGCCCTCTCGACGATCGAGATGGACCCGAGCACCGACGACACCAAACAGGTCTATGCGGAAGCCGAGCAGAACATCGAACGGCAAACGAGCCAGATCAAGCCATTGCTCACTGATTCGGAGGACGAAGCAAAGGTGACGGCTGTGCTCGACAAATGGAACAGCTACGATCGCAAGTCGCACGACATCATCGACCTCGCGACCCGCGATGCGAAGGCCGCCAATGATCAAATGACGGCACTTTACCGCAGCGATTTCAAACCGCTGCAAGCGGCCTTCCAGCAAGTCAGTCACGATGCGAAGGAACGCGCCTGGCAATCCGCCGACGACGCGCGGCGAATCAGAACGCGCACGCGATGGACCATCATCGTTGTCCTCTCTTTCATTCTCGCCTTGATCGTCGGTTGGATCATGACGCTGTCGCACACGATTCTAAGCGCACTCGATAGCATGAAGACGACCCTGGAGCGCGCGAGCACGTCGCTCGATCTCACGCTGCGCGCGCCGGTGATCGCCAACGACGAGATCGGCGCAGCGGCAAGCGGATTCAACGTCCTCATGACGCGCGTGGGTGAAGCGATGCAAGCGGTGCGGCAGTCGGCCGAAACGGTCGGCGTAGGCTCGAAGCAGATCGCAAGCGGTAACACGGATTTATCGGCGCGAACCGAGGAGCAAGCCGCCTCTCTAGAGCAGACCGCCGCAAGCATGACGCAATTGACGCAGACTGTTAAGCAGAACAGCGACAACGCGCGGCAGGCGAACGCATTGGCGGCACGCGCAACCGATTTGGCCGATACGGGCAACGAAGCCGTCCAAGATATGGTGCGAACGATCGGCGAAGTCAGCTCGAGTTCGGACAAGATCTCGCAAATCACGAGCACGATCGAAGGGATTGCCTTCCAAACCAACATCCTCGCTTTGAACGCGGCCGTGGAAGCGGCCCGCGCCGGCGAACAAGGCCGCGGCTTTGCAGTCGTCGCAAGCGAAGTGCGCTCACTCGCACAGCGCTCTGCCGCGGCAGCGAAGGAAATCAAGGATTTGATCGCAACGTCTGTATCGATGATTCACGACAGCGCCACGCAAGCGACAGGGGTCGGCTCGACGATGGGCAACGTCAAGCAGGCGATCGAACAGGTGTCGGATATCGTCGGCGAGATTGCGGCCGCATCGGAAGAGCAAAGCCAAGGCATCGAGCAAGTTCACCAGGCCGTCTCGCAGATGGACGACGTGACCCAGCAAAACGCCTCGCTCGTCGAACAAGCGGCTGCGGCAGCGCACTCGCTAGACGAGCAAGCGATGCGGCTGACGCAGGCGGTATCGGTATTCCGGCTCGCGTAAGCGGCCGCCTCCATCCCGATGCGATCGTGTTTTTCGAAGCTTGCTTGGAACGGCCTGCCGATCATCGCGCGGTCGCATCGTCGATCACCATCACCTCGCAAAGCATGCGCCAATGGCGACCGAGCGTGCGCACCCCCTCACCGCGCACGACCACGGTTTCGCTCAACCGAACGTCGCGACTGGAACTGCCGATCATCATCTGGAATTCGCCCGGCTCGACGATCCGCTCGCCTCGTTCGTTGGTAAAATTGAGCATATCGACCGGCAGCCGGACGCGAACGGTGCGGCGCCCGCCCGCTGGAACGAAGACCCGTTGAAAGCCCTTGAGTTCGCGCACGGGGCGAACGACGGACGCAACGCAATCCGCAACGTAGATCTGAACCACCTCGGTACCGTCGCGGGCTCCCACGTTCTCCACCTCGAACGTCCATTCGAATTGCCCGCTGTCGATCTCGGCCTCCCGGTTAGTCCAATGAAGCGCCCGATACTGAAAGTCCGTATAGCTGAGCCCGAATCCAAACGGATAGCGTGAGCCGAAGTGGTAAGCGACCGGCGTACCCGAACTCTTGAGCTTATGGTTATAGACATAGGGCACCGCACCGACGCTCTTCGGAATGGACAAGGGCAGCCTACCGCTAAAATTCGCTCCGCCCGATATCAGTTCGGCCAGCGCATCCGCGCCTCCCTGGCCCGGCGCAAACGCCATGACATACGCTGCCACCACGTCTTCCAGACCGCCCAGGTTGTAGGGACGCCCGCCGGTCTGCACGACGACGGTGGGCTTGCCCGTCGCCACCACCGCGGATAACAGCGCCTGCTGCACCCCAGGTAAATCGAGACTATCGGTATCCGAGCCCTCGCCCACCGTACCCGATTGGAACAGGCCGGACAGATCGCCGACGAAGACGAACGCCACATCCGCAGATTGCGCCGCGCGAACGGCGTCGTCGATTTGACCGACATCCCGGCTGATCGGCGCTTGACGGTTTTCGTCGATGGCACGCGCCATGTCGACGTCGCCCGGATAAACCGGCGTTCCGGCGCGGCGCTCGTGGATGATTTCGCACCCCTTCGCATACACGACGTTCTGGCTTCCGAAACGCTCCTTGAATGCCTGTAGCGGCGTTTTCACCGAAGCCCGCGTGCGCTCGCCCGCGTTGATCAAATGCACGGGAAAGCTATATCCCGCGAGCAAGGCCAGCGGATCGTCGGCTGTCGGGCCGATGATCGCAATGCGCGTTCCGCCCTCGGTATCGAGCGGAAGCACCGAGGCGTTTTTCAAAAGGATGATGGACTCGATGGCCGCGCGATGCGCCAATGCCACCGCCTGTGCGCTGCTCACGTTGACGCCCTCGGGATCCGCGTACGGATGCTCGAACAACCCGAGACGGAACTTCGCCGTCAACACACGCGCCACCGCGGCGTCGATCACGGACAGGTCGATATCGCCCCGCTCGATGGCGGTTCTCAAATGCAAGGCGCATTCATGTCCCGGCAGTTCGATGTCCAGCCCGGCGTTAAACGCCAACGCCGCCGCTTTCGCCGCGTCGTCGGCCACGCCGTGATGCGTATAGAGCAAATTGACACCGGCGTAATCGGCCACCACGAGGCCGTCGAATCCCCATTTACGACGCAACGTACCCTCGATGAGCATCTGGTCGGCATGACACGGTACGCCGTCCACGTCGTGATAAGCGGGCATGACCGAGCCCGCGTTCGCCAGCTTCACCGCCATCTCGAACGGCAATAGGAAAATATCGTTGAACTCTCGCGGCCCCATGTGGACCGGCGCGTGATTGCGCCCTCCCTCGCTCGCCGAGTGCCCCGCAAAATGCTTCAGCGTCGCAAGCAAGTCTCGGCGCTCGCCTTGAAGCCCTTGGACGTAACGCGTGGCCAGTGCGCCGACCAAATACGGATCCTCGCCGAACGTCTCCTCCGTCCGCCCCCAGCGCGGATCGCGAGAGACATCGAGCACGGGCGCGAGCCCCTGGTGACAACCGATCGATCTCGCTTGCTCGCCAATTTCACGCCCCACGCTCTCGACCAGATCCGCATCCCACGTCGCACCGTAGTTCAGCGGCGCAGGAAAGAGCGTAGCTCCTTCGATCATGAGTCCGACGAGACACTCTTCGTGCGACATCACCGGGATACCGAGCCGCGTGTCCTCGATCATCCTGCGCTGCAAAGCATTGAACGCTCGAACGCCCTCGCGCACCTCCACCGTGTGCGTGCCGAGCGGGCGTGTGATCTGCCCTAACCCGTGCTCGAGCAACTGATCGACCGTGATGTCCGTCTCTCGTTGCGCGAAATCGGCGAGGCGCCAGGTGTGTTTGCCATCCGCCGATAACTTCAGCCAGCCCGCGTGCAATTGCGCGATTTTTTCTTCCAGCGTCATTCGTCCAAGCAGGTCGGCCACACGCTCGGCAAGGGGTGCTGCCGCATCGCGATACAGAGCGGCTTGTTCGGCGATATCGATTGGCATGAAAACTCTCGTGTAGAGGAAGGGATGGCAGCTCAGGCGCTACGCTGAGCGAAATCGCCGCGGTTGCCGCGCTCGACCCGCGGCAAGGCAAGGCCGCCGCTGTCGAACACATGGCAGGCATCCGGGGCAATCCAAAGAGAGACCGGGCGGCCGCGATCGACCTCGACGTCGCCGGGTAGCTTCGCAACGATGTTCGCCTCGCTCTGCCCCGCTAACGCGGCGTGCAGATAGGTGCATTCGCCGAACCGTTCGATGAGCCGGCCTTGCGCGCGCAGAACCTGGCTTCGCGCCTCGCCGGTGGCAATGCCGATGTGTTCCGGACGAATCCCGAGGGTGACGTCCGCACCGATCGCAAGCCGCCGCCCGTCGACCGACGCGTCGAGCAGTTCGCCGCCCGGCAGGCGCATCGACATACCGAACGCGCTCGCCTCGACCACGGTGCCCTGCACGAAATTCATTCGTGGCGAGCCGATGAAACCCGCCACGAATCGGTTTCTCGGCCGGTGATACAGATCGAGCGGCGAGCCGATTTGCGCAATGCTGCCATCGCGTTCCATGTCCGCACCGGCGTGCAGCAAGACGATCTTGTCGGCGAGTGCCATCGCTTCCGTTTGATCGTGCGTGACATAAACGGCGCTGGCCTGGTTGAACTCGCGGTGAAGCCGCGCGATCTCCGTGCGAGTTTGAACGCGCAGCGCCGCATCGAGGTTCGACAGCGGTTCGTCGAAGAGAAAGACGCCCGGCTCGCGCACGATCGCTCGGCCGATTGCCACCCGTTGACGTTGGCCGCCCGACAGCGCGCCCGGCTTGCGATCCAGCAGTTGATCGAGCTGCAGCGAACTGGCCGCGCGCCGTACCTTGCGATCGATGGCTGCGCCGTCGAGCTTTGCCTGACGCAGCGCGAAAGCCATGTTCTCGTACACGCTCATATGCGGATACAACGCATAACTTTGAAACACCATGGCGACGTTTCGCTTCGACGGATGCACGTCGTTGACGTTCTTCCCGTCGATTCGCAGTTCCCCGGACGTCATGGTCTCTAGGCCGGCGATCATGCGAAGCAGCGTCGATTTTCCGCAGCCGGACGGTCCTAAGAACACGCAGAACTCATTGGCGCCGATCTCCAAATCGACGTTACGCAAGACGGGAGGGCTTGCGCCGTACGCCTTGTATGCGTTGCTGAGGCCGATGCTTGCCATGTGTATACCCTTTACCCTTATCCCTTTAGGGAGCCGGCCATCATCCCTTTGATCACGCGCTCTTGCCCAAATGCATAGACGGCGATCAACGGAAGCGATGTCAGCGTGACGACTGCCAGCATGCCGGGAACGTTCGATGAATATTGCCCCTGGAAATCCCATATCGCGAGCGGGAGTGTCCGGTGGCTCGGCGTCGACGTGAGTACGTAGGCGAAGATGAACTCGTTCCACAGCGCCACGGCGTTATAGATCGCAACCGTTGCCAGGCCCGGCGTCGAAAGCGGAAAGTAGATTCGCCAAAAGATCGTAAGCGGCCCGCATCCGTCGAGGCAAGCCGCCTCTTCCAACTCGTGCGGAATTTGCTTCATGAACTCGGTCAAGATGAATATCGAGATCGGCAAACTGAATGCCACGTAAGGTCCGATCAAAGCGAACGAGGTGTCGTATAGCCCGATATTTCGGATGAGCAGATAGATGGGCACCAAGGCCGCGTGAATGGGCACGATCATCGCCGCGACCACGAGCCCGAACAACGTCTTCGCGAATGGGAATTTCAGACGTGCGAAGGCATAAGCGGCCATCGAACTCAATACGACGATCAGCAACACGGACAAGCCGACCACGAAGCAGCTATTGCGAAGATAGGTGAAGAACGGGCCATGCAGTACCGATTTGTATTGGGCGAGGTCGATTCGCTGCGGCAGCGACCACACCGAACTCGAAAAGGATTCCTCCTGCGACTTTAAGCTGGTGACGATCACGAACAAGAACGGAAGCGTCGTGACGCCCAGCCACACGAACGCCAGAACGTACAGCAGGCCGCGCCTAGCCAATGTCGTGTCTTGTATCGCCCGAGTGGACATGGTCAAACCTTTTGCGAGTAGCGTTGTGTCGCGCGCATGGCGGCGGCGGCGACGAGCGCGACGATCAGGAACATTGCGGACGCGATCGTGCTTCCATAGCCGAGCTGGAACGAGCTGAACACCTTGTTGTACATGTAGGTCGCCATGAGTTCGGACGCGTGCTCGGGTCCACCGCCTGTCATGACGAACACGAGATCGAAGTACCGCAGCGATCCCAGCACGGCCAACAGGCCGGCCGTTCTGATGGTGCCCTGCAGATGCGGGAGTTTGAGGCGCCAAAAGATAGTGGCTTCGGAGGCGCCGTCCAGGCGGGCCGCTTCGCCCAATTCGGTCGGAAAGGACGAAAGACCGGCAAGAAACAAAATCATATAAAACGGGATGTTCTGCCAACAGATCACCGCGATCGTCGACGCAAGTGCAAAGCGCGGATCGCCAATCCAATCCTGAGCGAGCGAGTCCAACCCGATCGCGCGCAATCCCACGTTCAACGGACCGAAATTCGGATCGTAGACGTTCTTGAATAGCACCCCGATCGCGACGCTCGACATCAATAGCGGCAGGAAATAAAGCAGCTTCAATACCTTCGAACGCTTTCCGGCCTTGTCCAGCAGGACGGCAAGCACGAGCGCGATGGGTAACTGAATGAGGACCGAGAACACCGCCAATACGGCATTGTTGCGCAGCGCTTTCCAGAACACCGGGTCGTGCGCCAGGTGCACCCAATTGCCTAGGCCCACATAGCGTGCGCCGCTCCCCAACCCGTTCCAATCGAGCAGCGACAGCCGAAAGCTGCCGAAGAGCGGATAGAGTAGAAACACGCCAAGCAGCAACACGGACGGTGCGAGCAGCACGATGGCGGCGAGCCATTGCGAACCCATCGCGCGTTGCCGATTCGATACCTTCGATACGTCCGATTCAACCGTCACGGTACTCAAGACCACCTCCGGCGTTCCGCTCGTTTCGACGTCCGGCACAGATCAGTTCGTTGTGCTCTTGGCCGCGGCTTGCATCTGCTCGGCCGCGGCCTCGGGCGTAATGGAAAGCCCGAACAACGCTTGCGCAAGGTCCTTGTGCCGTTCGCCGAGACGCGGCGGCAGTTCCTGGTCGTACCAAAGCTGCACGTTCGGCGCTTGTTCGATCAATGCCTGCACGCGTTTCATCAATGGATCCGACACCGTGACGCCCTTGATCGGCGGAATGCGATTGTCGGCCACCCGCTCTTTCATGGCGGCGTCATCGGTGAACGTTTGAATCAACCGAAAAGCAGCCGCCGGGTCTTGGCATTGCGTCGAAATGCTCAGGAAGCTGTCGCCGACTGTCCCGACGATATCGCGCGGGTCGCCTTTGCCCCCGGGCACGCTTGGGAATGGAAAGAAATCGAGCTTCTGATAAAACGACGGATTCTCTTTCCGAATCGTCGACGCCTCCCACGTGCCCATCAATTCCATCGCCGCCCGGCCCGAATACAACAGCCGCCTCGATGCACCGATGTCGTAATCGAGCCCGTTGTAGCCCGGGGCGAATGCGCCCGCTTTCACGAGATCCTGGATGTACTTCCCCGCCTCGACGAATGCCGGGTCGGCGAAACTGCCGCCCGGCGCACCATCGGCCGCGCGTTGGAACACCCCGGGGCCGCCCAGCCGATCGACGAGGTACATGTAGTACATCGACCCCGTCCATTTGTTCTTATTCGCCAACGCAAAGGGCGCAACGCCATGCGCGTTGAACACCTTGACGACATTCATCAAATCGGCCCACGTGGCAGGCGGACTCAGGTGGTATTTCTGAAACAGGTCTTTGTTATAGAAAACGACCGCGACGGCAATGTTCTCTTCCGGAATGCCGTAGATCTTTCCGTCGGTCGTCACCGCCGACCAAGAGGTGGGCAGAAACCGATCGGCGAACGCTTTGTTTTGTTTGAGAAACGGCGTGAGATCGACGACTTGACCGGATTTCACATACTCTCTCAACCCGCCTCCGCCCCACGAATCGAACACGCACGGCGGTTGCGCCGCACCGAATGCGATCTTCAGCTTGGCCTTGTAGGCGTCGTTGAGCACATGCGACGACTCGACCTGATAGCCCCGGTCGCCTTGCTCGAACCGCGCTATCGCGCTCTGCAAGTTGGCCGGTTCGTTGCCGTCGGTTTGATGATCCCATTCGGTGATCGTTTTGCCCGATTGGGCATAGCCGACGCCGATCGATAGCGTCCACGTAGCCGCGAGCCACGCCGCCGTCCACGCGAGTCTTGTCAGTTTCCCAGCAATCATTCACGTCTCCGTTGTTGTCGAGTCGCACAACGTTATCGCTAACGTTACGCAATGTTATTTTTCGTCGATTATCGCTGCCATCCGTGTTTACCCGTCGCTGCGCCTGCACAGCACGTTCAGTCGGGCAAAGACAAGCCCCCATCCCCGCTCGGAATAGTGCTTGACCAATACGCGGGGTCCCCCCCATTGCCGGCTAGACGACTCCTGGTAAGATGACGTTACCGCTACCGTCGCCGCCCACTATCGATCGACGGAGAAATGCGGCCGATGACACCGATGAAACCGCCTCGCGCAGATCGGTATGCGGTAAGGCAAGTACACCGATCAGTCGTTAGCAACGAACGAAATGAGCAAACAAACACCGACCCTCGCGCAGGTTGCAAAAATCGCCGGCGTCTCGCAGATGACGGCTTCGCGCGCGCTCAACGATAAGCCCGGCGTCTCTCAAGAAACGCGCGAGGGGGTGTTGAAAATCGCGGCCGATATCGGATATGTCGTCAATCGCAGTGCGCAAAAATTGTCCGGCGGACGTAACGGCATCATCGGCATCATGACGCCGGTACTCGACAATCATTACGTGGGCGAACTTGTCGTCGGCGTGGGCCGGGCGGCCCGGGCGCAGGGCTATGAAACGCTCGTGTACACGCTATTCGACGAAGACCGGCATTCCCATCAATCCGTGTTGGGATTGATCAAGCAATTTACCGACGGCGTCGTTGCGATCTTGCCGCGCGAGTCGGCTTATTTCAATGCGCTTGCCGCGTCCAACGTCCCTGTCGTGGCGATCGATCAGCGCGGCAGCCTAGAGGGGTTTCCGTCGGTTTCGGTCGACAGCTACGGCGGCGCGATGCGCGCGGTCGAGCACTTGGCGCAGTTGGGGCACGTGCGCATCGGGTTCGTGGGAGGCGACGAATCCATCGAAGGCGTACGCGATCGGCGGCGAGGCTATATCGACGCGCTGGCTCGCCTCGATCTGCCTTACGATCCGCGTCTCATCGCGCAGGGCGACCTCTCGCAAATGCGAGCGTTCGATGCAGGATGCGAATTGCTTTCGCTTGCGCAACCGCCGACGGCCATTTTTGCCGTCAACGATTTGGGCGCATTCGGCGTGATCGCCGCGGCGCGCGAGCACGGGCTCAAGGTGCCGCATGACCTTTCGGTCGTCGGATTCGACGACATTCCGATGGCATCGCAGGTGCATCCCCCATTGACGACCATCCGTCAGCCCTTCGCGCAGATGGGGCGTGCGGCCGTGAATACGCTGCTGTCGCAAATGGAAAACGACGATTCTATTGCACCGCGTATCGTGCTGCCCACCGAACTCATCGTGAGGCAATCGACAGGCCCGGCTCCTCGTCAACTTGCTACGCGCCCTTCCGTTTCCCGACATCGAGCGGGTGCGTAGCCTCGGCTTGAGGCGGATAGATCAGCGTTGCGTCCGACTGCGGCTGCGCAGCCGGCGTCATGGTTGCGGGATTCACATGATGCGCGTCCATGATATGAAACACGGGTACACCGTGTAGCAGAAGGTAATCGGTGATGATGCGGCGATGACAACGCCACCAAACCGCTTCCGCGCACATGATCGCGCAGCGATGCCGCGCCCCCAGCTCCAGCAGTTGCGCGAGAGCGTCGCGAAACGCGGCACTCGTCGCGTAGTCCGCATAGTTGCGAAATGCGAGGACAGTCCAATATCCGTTCGGCGACGGTTCGTCGCTCTTGCGACGGCCACGCCGCCCACCGAGCGCGGCGAGATGCGCATAGCCGATATGTTCCGCAGCCAGCGCAGAGGGTAACGCGTCGCGATTGAATTGCGGGTTCTTGCGCGAACGCGGAATGCTGCGCACGTCCACGAGCAGGTCGACGTGCGAATCCCGCAGCAGACCAATAAATTCGGGCAGCGGACGAGTCGAGTGGCCGATCGTGAAGAACGGGTGTGCCATCGGTCCTGATCACCGCATGCCGCAACTTTCGAGCGAACGCATGCGCCGTTCGAGTTCGGCAAGGTCTCGTGCGCCGGCGAGGTACTCGTCGTGTCGACGTTGTTCGGCGCGTTCGAACCGGCGGCTAATCCAGGCGAGAAGAAAGGCAAACATGATCATCTCCAGAAAGTGGCTCGGCAGTGACGCAGCGGGGCTGAGCCGGCCCCGTGCATGTGTCTCGCGACTGCTCTCCAGCGCTGTCAGACGATTCAATCGTAGGCGGCAACTTACCTTACGTATACTTATCGTTTTTAACGCGATACATTAGCGCTTCTGTTGAATCCGGCAGCTTGTTCGAGGGGGGATGGATTTGGAAATCGGGCGACTGCGAGCACTTCTCGAACTGGCGCGATGCGGCACGATGGCCGCCGCCGCCGAGGCGCTGTTCTTGACGCCCTCGGCGGTATCGCAGCAGATTGCACAGCTCGAAGAGGAAGTCGGGATCAAGTTGACGGAGCGTATCGGCCGTGGGGTCAGATTGACTGCGGCAGGTCACGCACTGGTAGCCCATGCCGAGCGGTTGATGGTCGTGATGGACGAGGCTCGCTCGGAGATGGCTGAGCTTCGGCGGGAGATCGCCGGCGAGCTGCGCGTTGCCGCGTTTCCGTCGATCGCATCGGTGGTGCTGCCCGACACGGTGAAAGCGCTGCGGCGCGCGTTTCCGCGCATGGAGATCGCCATCGACGAGTTGGAGGCGATCGACGGGGTCACCGCGCTGCGGTCCTGGAGGACGGACGTCGCCTTGATCGACGATCTCTCGCTCGTCGCGGGCGATAACCGCGAACATGTGACGACGGTGCCGTTGGCCGAGGACGTGTGGTACGTAACGGTTTCGACAGATCACCCGCTGAGCAAAAAGCCATCGCTCAATTTACTCGATCTCAAAGACGAAATTTGGGCAATCGAATCGAGGGGGGGACCATTGGGCAGCATTGTCGCCGAGTTGTGTCGCCGTGCCGGATTCGAACCTCGCACCAACGCCAAATGTCGCGGATCCGAGATGGTTGAAGCGATGGTCGCCTCCGGTTGCTCGGTATCGGTGGCCCCCGGCCTTCGGATGCTCCGCTCGCCGCGCGGCGTGGCCTGGGTCAAGCTGAAGCCGGAGGTTCGCCGCAAGATCTACGTCGCTTATCGCCGCGGCGAGCGCAACCACCCGATGGTGAAAGTGTTCGTCGATGAGATCGTTCGTACAGCGGCGAGACTGCTGGGTTAGCAATACCGCTCCCGTGCTGTTGGCACCGTACAGATAGGTGATCGTGCGAAAGTCAGTCCAAGAGCTGGCGGCTAGTCGACCGGCTTGGGCGTCACTCCGGCAAGAACGCCGGATCCAGCACCTGCTCCATCGCCCACGGACAGGTTTCAGGGAATCCCTCAAGGCCTGTTTCGTTTTCAGCGCTCAACACGGCTTTGCTCCACACTAGGTCGAGCCATTGCGCGTCGTTGAATTTGCCTCGTAAACTCGGCGCTTCGTTCAGCACGTACACCACGTCCTTGCGCTGGACTGCAATTGTGCGTGCCCAGCTCTTACCCCGCAAGGCAGGCTGATACTGCCATTTTAGCAAGTGGGCCAGCAGCACCGTCGTACGACTTGCCAATTCGCGTTGTTCGCTCTTACCCACGTCCTCGATTTCCTCCGCGATGTGTTCCACGTCGATCGCCGAGAGCTTGCCCGCGCGCAACAACGCAACCTGTTCCTTGGCCCATGCCACCACGTCCTTCTCGTAGCTCGTTCCCATTTTTTGGCCCCTAACCTCAGTTACGCATGGTGCCATTTTAACCATTCCCATCGCTCACCTTATTCCTCCATCTCGCTCTCGTTTGCGCCCACGGCGTCCGGTGTTCCCGGTAAGTCGGCCACCGTCGCAGGCGCCCCGCCCGTCGACTTCAGTGTCGCACGTGTGAGCCGCGCCGGATGCATAGCCAAATGGCTATCCTTCATTGCGCATCTCGCACGCTTGATTTATGGAACGAACAGTCCTAATATCGAGCCCACTATGAAACGCTCACCTACTGCCCGTGCGTCGAAGCCGCCATCCGAACGTGGGCGGCCTCGTGAATTCGATATCGATGAAGTCACGGAGGCCGCGGGCCGCGTCTTTTGGGAACAGGGGTATCACGCAACGTCGATCGAGTCGCTCTGTGCTTCGACGGGCCTGTTTCGCGCCAGTCTCTACGGTGCGTTCGGCGACAAACATGGGCTTCTCGTCGCGGCGTTCGATCGATACGCGGAAGGAGCGGTTGCACGGTTGAGAGAGCGTTTAGAAGCGGATTTGCCACCACGCGAAGCACTGCGCGGTGCATTGCTTCACTACACGCAGGTTGCAGCCCGATTGTCTGGCCGCCACGGGTGCCTGATCACGAATGCGGCGATCGAGTTGCTGCCCGCCGATGACGTTTTACGGCCGCATATCGAGACGACGCTTCGTCGCATTTCCTCTCAACTGGCGGCGGCAGTGGCACGCGGGCAGCAGGCCGGCGAATTCGATCCAACGCTCGATGAGCAGGAAATCGCTAACTATCTGCTCTGCATGATCCAAGGGATGCGCGTGCTGGGCAAGGTGAACGTGAGCGAGAAAGAACTCGTATCGATTGTCGATATGACGATGCGAGCGTTGCTCTAAAAATTTTTCGTTATTTTTGGAACGATCAGTCATGAATAGATCAATCGACGTGGCAGTGCCGTCGTCGCCCCCTCCTGGGGGCCCCGTGTCTAGTGTTGCCGGTCGGTCTGTCCATGAAAGTTACTGGAAGGGCGTTGTACTATGCGCCGGCGCGACGATCCTGATGGGCATCATGTTTCCCATCATGACCGACGCCCTCGTGCATATCGATCCCTTTACTTTCACGTCCCTTCGATACCTTATCGCCGGCACTGCCTTTTTGGCGCTGCTGCTGATCAAGGAGGGGAAACGAGCACTCCGTCCGGACGGACAATCGCTCGTGCTTGCCTGGCTGCTCGGGTCGATCGGTTTCTGCGGATTCGGATCCTTCGTTTTTCTGGGGCAGCAACTGGCTGGACGCGAAGGCGCGCTAACCGCGTCGATCATGATGGCGACCCAGCCGATGATGGGGCTACTCGTGAACGCTTTCGTGCGCAGGAGCGCGCCGCCGCTGTACTCGTTCTTGTTTATCCTGATGTCGTTCGCGGGTGTTTCTCTTGTGGTCACAAAAGGCGATATGGCGGCGGCGCTCCATGAGCCGCAGCACTACTCGGCCAACGCGCTTATCGTAGCCGGTGCCCTGTGCTGGGTGATCTATACGTTCAGTGCGTCCCATTTCAAACGATGGTCGGCGCTCAAGTACACGACGATGACGACCTGGCTCGGACTCACCACGATCATCGGTCTGAACCTGGTGCTCTTCGCGTTTCGCGTTGTTCCGGTGCCATCGCCGGCGGCATTGCGTTCGATTGTCCCGCACCTGCTGTACATGGGACCGATCGCAGGATTCTGCGCGATTTTGCTCTGGAATATGGGAAACAGGATTCTGACTCCCCTCAATGGCGTCCTGTTCATGGACGTATTGCCGCTTACGACGTTTATTGTGTCGTCGCTGACCGGGGTGGTACCGGGGGGCGCGCAGCTCGTCGGCGCCTGCATGACCGGAGCCGCGCTCATTTTCAACAATCTCTATTTGCGGCATCGCGCTCGGCGCCTCGCCGCTACGTCGTAGCGCGGCACAGAGCAAGCCCGGGCCGCCGGCCATTTCCGGCGCTCCGGTCCGCATCGCTTTCGCGAGCACCGTGTCGGCTAGAGCGATGCATCGGGCGGGAAATCTTCATAAGACCCAGGTTTATCGCCTCCGAACGCTATTGCGTATCGACGCGGCATCGCGCCGTTCCTGAAAAATTCCCCTCTTAAGTTTGGCTTAATACTGGCCTGCGACTATGCATCCATACCACCCCTGTTGAGCCGCCGGAGTATCGGCGGCGTTTTTTTATATTGTCCTACGCCTGGCGGCCGCACGGCCCGTGCGGTGCCGTAAAGGGAAGACGGCGATGATCGAAGATACCGTGTTCAAGCATATGCGCACGATGCTCAAGCGCGAGCATAAGCTCCCGGTCCAAAGCTGCCGCGTCTCGATGCCCGTGCAGCGCCCCTGGGGGCGGACCTATCGCTTGGTCGAATGGACGATGCATAAAGATGCCCCCTCGTACCGCTGCGTCGTGCCGGCGGAGTATACGGATACCGATATCGCCCGGCTCGTCGCCTCGCACGTTCCGGGGCGTGTCTACGCCGACGAAGTGCGCTGAAGCGGAGCCGCAGCGCACACAGCGCCGCACACAAATAGCCGCAAGCAGGCCCGCCACCGCGTTCGACGACGCGCGGCGCCGATATCTGCTAGGCTGGCGAGCCAACTACACCATTCCAACGTTTCTCGATGGACAACACCTTCAACGAGCGTGGCGTCATGATCACGCGCAACGGGCTGAGCGCGGGCGGCCAGATCTTTTCGTTGCGCGAAATTCGAAGCGCACGCATCGAGACGATTCAAAAGAACAAGATTCTTCCGCTCACGCTTTCGCTGTCCGGCGCAGCGTTGGCTATCGCCGGCGGCATTTCAACCTCCGGCGCGGAATTGACGCTCGGTGCGATGTTGATCGTCGTCGGCTTCTTGGCGTGGACGACGCAGGACATCAAGCATCGGCTCACAGTGTTGACGCAAGGCGGCGATCGCGAAGCCTTGACGAGCCCGGATTCCGACTTCGTCAAACGCGTCGAGCAAGCGCTGCTAACCGCGCTTGCCTCGATCGAAAGCAAGACCCCGTAGCCGCGCACGCCGAGGCCCGCCCGCCGCGGCGGGCCCCAGCCCCCTCAGTCCAGCGACAACGGCTTAACGCGCCAAATGCGCTGCGCGTACTCGTCGATCGTCCGGTCGGAAGAAAACCGTCCCATGCCGGCCACGTTCTCGATTGCGCTCGCTGTCCACGCGCGCGGATCGCGAAAGCGCGCATCGACGGCATCCTGGGCCGCTGCGAACGCCGCAAAATCCGCCAGCACCATGTAGTGGTCGCCCCAATCCACAAGCGTGTGAAAGATGTCGGAAAACCGATGCGGATCGCCATCGGCGAAGTAACCGCTACGGATCTGATCGAGCGCCAAGCGCAATTCCGGATCGCGCTCGTAGATCTCGCGCGGCCGATACCCTGACGCACGCAGTTCGCTGACCCCATCGGACGTGAGGCCGAAAATAAACATATTCTCTCGCCCCACCGCTTCGCAGATTTCGATGTTGGCGCCATCCATCGTGCCGATCGTCAACGCCCCGTTCAAAGCCAGCTTCATGTTGCCCGTGCCGGAGGCTTCGGTGCCGGCCATCGAGATCTGCTCCGACAGATCGGCGGCCGGAATCATCAGCTCGGCCACGCTGACGCCGTAATTCGGCACGAACACCACCTTGAGGCGATCGCCGATCGCGGGATCGTTGTTGACCTTCTCGCCGACGTCGCCGATCAGTTTGATGATCGTCTTCGCCATCTTGTAGGCCGATGCGGCCTTGCCGGCAAAGATGACGACACGCGGCACCCAATCGTCGTTCGGCCGAGCGCGAATGCGGTTATAGCGCACGATGACATGCAGTACGTTCAGCAGTTGCCGCTTGTACTCGTGAATGCGCTTCACTTGCAGATCGAAAAGCGCATCCGGGTGTATCGTGCAGCCGGTTTCGTGCAGCAGACGCTGAGCAAGGCGAATCTTGTTGCGCCGCTTCGCCGCGCGAAACTCCGACGTGAACGCGGCGTCCTCTTTGTATTCGCGCAGCTTCGCGAGTTCGAACAAATCGCTGCGCCAGCGCGGGCCGATATGCTTATCGATCAGCGCCGACAGCGGCCGGTTCGCCTGCGACAACCAACGCCGCGGCGTAATACCGTTCGTGACGTTCGTGAACCGCTCGGGGAAAACGCGCGCGAATTCGCTGAAGAATTCGCGCTCCATCAATTGCGAATGCAGTTGCGAAACGCCGTTGACCTTCTGGCTCGCGACGATCGCGAGGTGCGCCATCCGTACGCGACGTTGCCCGTATTCGTCGACGAGCGACACGCGGCGAATCACCTCGATGTCGTGGCCGAAATGCTCGCTCGCTTCCTTGAGGAAATCGGCGTTGATGTCGAAGATGATTTCCAAGTGCCGCGGCAGCAGGCGCGCGAGCATATCGACGTCCCACGTCTCGAGCGCTTCGGGCATCAACGTGTGATTCGTATAGGAAAAGATCTGATGCACCATCTTCCACGCACGATCCCACGGCACATGATGGACATCCACGAGCAAGCGCATGAGTTCGGGGATAGCTAGCACCGGGTGCGTATCGTTCAGGTGAATCGCGACTTTCTCCGCGAAGCGTCCGAACGTGCTGTGCGTTCTCTGATAGCGGCGAATCAAATCCTGCATCGTCGCCGATACGAAAAAATACTCTTGGCGCAGCCGCAGTTCGCGGCCGGCGGACGTCGAATCGTCCGGATAGAGCAGCCGCGACACGTTCTCGGAATGCTCCTTCGCTTCGACCGCTCGCCGATAATCGCCCTGATTGAACGCCGAGAGATCGAGTTCCTCGGTCGCGCGAGCGGACCACAGCCGCAGCGTATTCGTCGCGCTCGTGCCGAAGCCGGGAATCACGGTATCGAACGCCATCGCGTTGACGTGCTCGGTGTCGACCCACTCGGTGCGCCCCTCGCGGGAGATGGTCCGCCCGCCGAAGTGAACGATGTACTGCACCTCGGGCCGCGGAAATTCCCACGGATTGCCCGCTCGCAGCCAATAGTCCGGGGTCTCCACTTGCTCGCCGCGCACGATCTGCTGGCGGAACATACCGTAGTCGTATCGAATCCCGTAGCCGAAGCCGGGGATGGCGAGCGTCGCCATCGAATCGAGAAAGCACGCGGCCAAGCGCCCGAGGCCCCCATTGCCGAGCGCCGCGTCGGGCTCGAGGTCGATGACCGCGTCCATATCGACGCCGAGACTGGCCAGCGCTTCCTTCATCTGATCGTGGATGCCGAGCGCGAGCAACGCGTTCGTAAACGTGCGGCCGATGAGGAATTCCATCGACAGGTAATACACGCGCTTGGCGTCTTGTTCGTACTGCTGGCGCGTGGTTTTCATCCAGCGGGCGACGAGGCGGTCGCGCACCGCGAGCGCCGCCGCGTTGAGCCAATCTTGCGGCCTGGCGGCGACGGCGTCCTTGCCGACGCCGTACATCAATCGGTTGGAGATGGAGCGCTTGAGCGCATCGACGGTACTGTTGAGCTGGTCGAATTCCAGATCCACGGCGGTCATCGAGTTCCTCCTCGGGCAACGAGCGGCATGCGCCTTGCTGAGCGTGCGACCTCGGACGCCTACCGCGAAAGCATTCAGGTTACGCCATTTTGAGCGGCCGTGAAGCCGGCTCTCGGGCGCATTCGTCGCACTGCCCGCACGCGCGCAGTTGGCACGCCGACAGGCACCGGCCTAGTATGGAAGGACGGCGGCGCCCATCGGAGATCGCTATGACAATGCAGACGAACCTCCATTCGGTCATCGGCATGCTTCACGCACAAGAACTCTTGACGCTCTCGGTCATTCGCGCCCTTCCGCCCGAGGTACGAGGCCGAATCGCCGACGAGCTGAAAGCGAACGCGGAGCTGTCGACCCAGCCGCAGCCGAGCGCGTCCGCAGAACGCGACGCGCTCGAGGCGTTTCGCACCCATGTGAAACGGCTTTCGATCTTGCTGACGTCGATGTCGTAATGGCCGCAATGGTCATATTGGGCCGAAGCACGGCGGATACCCGCTCGGCCCGGCTCGATCAACGAGGCAGATAAGCGAGCGGATCGACGGGCTTACCCGCGCGGCGTATCTCGAACTCGAGCGTGCCGCGGCCGGAAGCGTCCGTGCCCATTTGCGCGAGCTGTTGGCCCTTCTTGACGACATCGCCTTCTTTGACGATCACGTCGCCATTCACGGCATAGCCGGTCACGACATCGCCGCCGTGTTTGACGACGACGAGCGACTTGTATTGATCGATGCCGGTGCCGACGTAGATCACGCTGCCGTCGGCCGACGCCTTCACGGGCTCGTTGGGCTGGCCGGTGATGACGATGCCTTTAACGTTACCCGCATCGGTAAGCCGAGCGACCTGCCCATACGCCGGCCAGGCCGGACGCACGACGAGACCGTCGCTCGCGCTGGGCGCGGCGCCTGGCGGCGGCGCGACGCGCACGACTTGCCCCGGCGTCAGCATGGCCGTGCGCGGCAAGTTGTTCCAGGCGGACAAATCGTCCAGCCGCTGGCCAAAAGCCGCGGCGATGCCCGCGAGCGTATCGCCCGGATTGACGCGATAGAAGCCGGCAGGCACACCTGTGCGCTGCGGCGGTTGCGAACGCGAGGCGAACGGCGATTGGCCGAACCAATCGCCCGTGGCGCAGCCGCCTAAGAATGTCGCGCCGGCCAAAGCCAACGCGGCCCGCGCCCACGCGCGGCGCTGTCCTGCAGAAATACTCACCGTCTTCACCCTCGGCCCTCGATCGATGCGATGTTGCTGTTAGAACCCAGTCCGTCGGTGCCCTGACAAATACCTTGCACCGACAACCCGGACGTTTTGTCGTCTTTCGCGATCGTACTCGCCGGAGCATCGTACACGTTCGCGCGCGAAGACAAAACGACACTGGCCCGCATCTCCGAAGGAGAGGCGAGCCAGCGGACACAGCTTACCGGTCGCTACGTTGCGACCTGCGCGGCGCGGTTGCGTTCCCTTACCGCTTTTTTAGATAGGGCCGATCGGCCTAGCGACGGGCTTAGCCGCGCTCAACGGCCGAAGTACAGCGGCTGCGTATCGCTGTCGCTCGGCACCGCGCGCTGCATCTGGACCGGCGCGGGCGCACCGGACTGCGAAGTCCCTGCCGCGACACCGCCGTAGCCTTGCTGCTCGTTCACGCGACGCTCGGCCGCCTGAATGTCGTCCGGGTAGTACGGACTTTTAGCTGCCGGGTTGTAGCCGGCTTGCTCCACATTGATCAGATCCTGACGGACCTGAGCGCGGGTAACCGGACTGTCCGACGTCGATTGCGCGAACGAAGCGAGCGGAACGGCCAAAGCGGAAGCCGCAACCATTGCATACACGAGTGACTTCATGATCAACCTCCGAACTGTGATTCGCCGCGTGCGACATGCCGCAGCGTTTGATTACAGTCTAGGCAGTCGATCACCTAGGGAAAACCACTAATTCGACGATATAGAATTTCCGAAAGAGCAACAATACGACGAGCCGTAACAATATTTGCGGTGCAAAATGCGCTTAATTGCGCATTTTTTGCACATGTTTAACGTGAGTGGGCGGGCGCTCGGCTTAAGCCCAGGTCGCGTGGAAACTCCCCTCGCGATCGATCCGTTCGAACGTATGGGCGCCAAAGAAGTCGCGCTGTGCTTGCACGAGGTTCGCGGGGAGCCGCTCGGAGCGGTAGGCATCGAAATAGGCGACGGCCGAAGCAAACGCGGGCACCGGCACGCCCGCCTTCACGGCTGCCACGACGATCTCGCGCAATGCTGCCTGATAGCGCTCCGATATCTCGCGGAAGTACGGGTCGAGCAGCAAGTTCGCCAATGCCGGATCGTGCGTGTAGGCATCGGTGATCTTCTGCAGGAATCGCGCCCGGATGATGCAACCGGCTCGGAAAATCTTGGCGATGCCGCCGAAATCGAGGTTCCATCCGTACTCTTCTGAGGCGGCGCGCAATTGAGCGAAGCCCTGAGCGTACGAGATCACCTTGCTCAGATAGAGCGCGCGACGCACGGCTTCGACGAAGGCCGCGCGATCGCCGGCGAACGGCGTGGGTGCGGGCCCGGTCAACACCTTGCTTGCCGCCACGCGCTGCGACTTCAACGACGACAGCACCCGCGCGAAAACCGACTCGGTGATGAGCGGCAAGGGTACGCCGAGGTCGAGTGCGTTCTGGCTCGTCCATTTGCCCGTCCCTTTTTGCGCCGCACGATCGAGGATGACGTCGACCAGATCGCGCCCCGTCTCGTCGTCGCGTTTGCCGAAAATCTTGGCCGTGATGTCGATCAGGTAGCTATCGAGTTCGCCTTCGTTCCACTGCGTGTAGACCTTCTCGAGTTCGGCGTTCGTCAGCCCCGCCACTTGTTTGAGCACAGCGTAGCTCTCGGCGATCAACTGCATATCGCCGTACTCGATCCCGTTGTGCACCATCTTGACGAAGTGACCGGCACCGTCGGGGCCGATGTATGCCACGCAGGGTTCGCCGTCCGGCGCTTTCGCGGCGATCTGGGTCAAGATCGGGGCGACGAGTTCGTAGGCGTCGCGCGGGCCGCCCGGCATGATCGCGGGCCCCTTGAGCGCGCCTTCCTCGCCGCCGGACACGCCCGTGCCGATGAAATGCAGCCCGGCACGCGCGAGTTCCTGATTGCGGCGGATCGTATCGGTGAAATGCGTGTTGCCGCCGTCGATCAGCACGTCGCCTTGATCGAGCAGGGGCTTGAGGGCGGCGATCGTCGCATCCGTCGGTTCGCCGGCTTTCACCATCAGCAAAATGCGGCGCGGCTTTTCGAGCGACTCGACGAATTGCTCGAGCGAGTGGGCCGGCACGAGTTTGCGATCGGGGCATTGCGCGACGAGTTCATCCGTCTTCTCGCGGCTGCGGTTATAGACCGCAACGCTATAGCCACGGCTCTCGATATTGAGCGCGAGATTGCGCCCCATCACCGCGAGCCCGATGACGCCGATGGCTGCTTTGTTCATGTGTCGAATTCTCCAAAAGGGCGAAGCGCAAACGGATCGCGTCGTGCGCGTCGAGACGGACCACCGTCAACGATGATAAGAAGCCGAGGGCACGGCACGGGCGGCCAGCGCGGTCAGCGCTTCGCCGCACGGCGCCTGAACCTTCAGCGAAAATAGCGCGTCGGCACGCGTCACCCCGATGTTGATCGCGGCAATCGGCATGCCAGCCTGGTGCGCCCACCTACAAAAGCGATAGCCCGAAAACACCATCAGCGACGAGCCCACTACCAGCATGGCGTCGGCTGCCGCGAGCGCGTTGCTCGCCGCCGCCACGCGCTCGCGCGGCACGTTTTCGCCGAAGAAGACGACGTCGGGCTTGAGCATGCCGCCGCAATGCGGACACGCCGGCACACGAAAGACGTCGAGCGCGTCCCATTCCAGATGCGCATCGCCGTCGGCCGACGCCGCTGCACCGGCCCCGGCGAGCGCGGGATTATCGCGCAACAACAGCGTTTGGATCGCGGCGCGCGCATGACGGCTGCCGCAAGCGAGGCACAGGACGTCGCCGATACTGCCGTGCAGTTCGACCACATCGGTACTGCCCGCCCGTTGGTGGAGCCCATCGACGTTCTGCGTGACCAGACGCCCGATACGGCCCGCGCTGCCTAGCTGCGCCAATGCAAGATGGGCCGCGTTGGGCTGCGCTTGCGCCAGCATCGGCCAGCCGACCATGCTGCGAGCCCAATATCGGCGCCGCGCGTGCTCGGAATCGCGAAACGCCTGCCATTGAATCGGTTGCGCACGCATCCAATCGCCGTTCAGATCACGGTAGCCGGGAATGCCCGACCCGACGCTCACGCCCGCCCCCGTCAGCACGAATAGCCGCCGGTGGGCCGCAACGAATGCGCAGAGCGCGTCGAACGCCGCGGCATCGTGCGGCGGTTCGTGAGACAAAGGTTCGGGCAGTCGAATCGAGGCGGGCGATTCGGTCATGATGCGCGGCGACTCCTCTTGCTCCAGCGGTGCAACGTGCACCCGCGGCACCGGCTGCGCGTGCGCCACACGAGGCGTGGCGGCAAGCGCGCGAACCGCAACGTCGCGCATTCTACGCCGATCGAGATCGATGCGTCGGCATGCCGCGCTTGGGATCGATCGCTGCGCCGCGTCATCGCGATCGCCCCGAGGGAACGAAGACTCAGAGCTTCTCGCCGGCGAGTCGCGCCGCCAGAAAATCGATCAACAACCGCGTGCGTGCCGGCATTTTGCGCGTGCGCGGCCACATCGCGAACAAAGGAAGCGGCGCAGGTTCGTAGTCGGGCAACACGATACAAACACGGCCCGCGTCCAGCGCCTCGCGGATTTGCCAGAACGCGGCCAGGCCGATCCCCAAGCCGGCCGACACCGCGGCGTTGACGGCCGCGACCTGATCGCTTTCGAAGCGCCCCGCCACGTTGACGGACACCGCCTCGCCGCTCGGTGCGGCGAAGTCCCAACGATTGGGATTCGGTACGCCCGTGCGCACCACGCACGCGTGCGAGACGAGTTCATCGGGGGCCTGCGGATATCCCTGCGCCGCAAGATAGGACGCCGACGCGAACGCGACGCGCCGCACGTCGGCGAGCTTGCGCGCGATCAGACGCGAATCGGGCGTCGCGCCGATCCGCACAGTGACATCGGCACCGCTCGTGGCCGGATCGCTGAACTCGTCTTCGAGCGTGGCCGAGGCGCTCAGATCCGGGTGGCGCTGCAAGAATTCGCAGACGAGCGGCACCACGAAGCGCGGCCCGAATAGCGTCGGCGCATTCACGCGCAAACGCCCCGTCAGTCGCCGCGCGTCCTCTGCCAATTCCGCTTGTGCGATATCGAGATCGGCGAGAATCGCCTTCACGCGGCCATAGAAACGCTCGCCGGCGGGGCTCAACCGCGAGGTGCGCGTCGTGCGCAGCACGAGCGTCGCCCCCATCTGGCCTTCGAGCGTTTGCAAGCCCCGGCTTACCGCCTGCAACGATCTGCCGAGCCGCCGCGCCGCGCCCGTCAAGCTCCCCTCCTCCGCGATCGCGACAAACGTCTCGAGTTCGCGCAACGATTGCATCGATATTCTCCCGATTTTGTGGATTGTGTCTCTACTTTCACACCGATTACATGCGTTGTTCGAGAGGGTAGCATCGACGCAGCCCTCAATGGCGACTCATCTACACGAGGTGTTCGTATGGACCTTTGCTCGCACAGCGCCGCATCGCCCCCCACGCCCGCTTCCATGCGCAACGGCGTCCCTATCCTGCTGTTCGCTACATTGGTAGGTGTAGCCGTGCTCCCGCTGTATGCATCGCAAGTCATGCTCGGTGCGCTCGATGCGTCGCTGCATTTGCGCGCGTGGAGTTCGCTCGTCACCGCGCTCACGATGTTCGGATACGCGGTCGGGCTAGTGGCCCTCGTTCCGCTCGTCGACCGGCTGCCGAATCGCCCGCTGATCGGAGCCACGCTGGCAGCGCAAGCCGTTTGTCTCGGCATGGCCGCGCTCGCCCCAACGGCGGCGGTGTTTCTCGTCGCATCGTTCTCGATCGGCGTCACCGCGAGCGCCATTCAGATGCTCGTGCCCGCGGCGGCCTCGCTTGTTCCGCCGCAGGCTCGCGGCGCCGTCGTCGGCAACGTGATGAGCGGACTCATGCTCGGTATTTTGCTTTCGCGCCCGCTCGCGAGCCTCGCGACGCACGCGCTCGGATGGCGCGGCTTCTTCATCGCCGACGGCGTGCTGCTCGCGACCGTGGCAGCGCTTTCCGTCCCGCGCTTACCGCCGCTGCTGCCCGCGCAAAATCCTTCCTATCGCGCCCTGATCGCGTCGCTCGGGCGTCTGGTCCTCTCGGTCGAAACGCTACGTCGCCACGCGCTGTACCAGGGGCTCTTGATGGTGGGTTTCAACGCCTTTTGGACGAGCGTTGCAGTCGTACTCTCTCGCCCACCGTTTTATTGCAGCGCGACGCAAATCGCCGTGTTCGCGCTTGCCGGCGCAGGCGGCGCGGTGGCGGCGCCGATTGCGGGACGCGCCGCCGACCGCGGCCATGCGAGGCGCGCGAAGCGCAGTGCCCACCTCCTTGCGATAGGTGCCGTCATCGCGGCCGCTTGGGCACTGACCGCACCGCTGCCGCGGCCACTCGCGCTCGCCATCGCCGGAGCATCGGCCTTCCTGCTCGATGCCGGCGTGATCGCGGACCAGGCGCTGGGCCGCCGCGCGATCAACTTACTCGCGCCGGAATCGCGTGGGCGCGTCAACGGTTTATTTACCGGCCTATTCTTCATCGGCAGCGCGATCGGCGCCGCGCTGTCCGGTCCGACACTTGCTTCGATCGGGTGGCTCGGCGTAAGCAGTGTGACCCTCATTGCTTTCGCTGCCGCCGCACTCATTCATCTGACGCATCGCGACCGCACACCGTCCTGACTCACGCAGCCTTGCTTAGGAGAACAAAATGAATTGGACTCGCGCAAACATCCGATATAAGACCGTCGATGTCGACGGACTCAGCATCTTTTACCGCGAAGCCGGCCCACGGGATGCGCCGGTCCTCTTGCTGCTGCATGGGTTCCCGTCGTCGTCTCGGATGTACGAACCGCTACTGGCGCCGCTCGCCGATCGCTTTCGTCTGATTGCCCCCGACTACCCGCGCTTCGGCCATAGCACTGCTTTGCCGCCAAGCGAATTCGTCTACACGTTCGATCGTCTCGCCGAAGTGATGACCGGCTTCGCCGATCGGCTCGAATTGGATCGCTTCGCCCTATTCGTGCAGGACTACGGCGGCCCTGTCGGCTTTCGCATGGCGCAGGCTAAACCCGGGCGTATACGTGGCATCGTGGTGCAAAACGCGGTGGCGCACGAGGAAGGGCTTGGGCCGCTTTGGGACACGCGTAAAGCGTTCTGGGCCGATCGATCGCGGCACGAAGCCGCCTTGCGTGCGAATTTGCTTTCGTTCGACGCGACCCGGCTGCGGCATGTCGGCCGCACGCCGCACCCCGAGCGCTACGACCCGGACGCGTGGCACGACGAGTTCGCATTTCTATCGAGCCCGGGGCAAATCGATATTCAAACCGAACTCTTTTACGACTACCGCACCAATGTCGAACGGTATCCGCAATGGCAACGGTACATGCGCGAACATCAACCGCCGATGCTCGTGGTATGGGGCAAGTACGATCCGTCGTTCACCGTCGAGGGCGCGCACGCCTATCGGCGCGACGTGCGCGACGCGCAAGTGCACGTGCTCGAGGCGGGCCACTTCGCACTAGACGAAGCTTGCGACGAAGTGGCTGCGCATACGCGCCGCTTTTTGGCATCGCTCGACGAGCGCGATGCGTGATGCGTGATGCGTGATGCGTGATGCGTCGAGGCGCGATGCTGCGATGCTCGCCTGCGACGCCTATCGGCCGCTAGGCGCTAGGCGCTAGGCGCTAGGCGCTAGGCGATAGGCGATAGGCGATAGGCGATAGGCGATAGGCGATAGGCGATAGGCGATAGGCGATAGGCGATAGGCGATAGGCGATAGGCGATAGGCGA
>NZ_JBQCIV010000085.1:0-49574 GCF_051953405.1 Trinickia sp.
GGAGGAAGTCATGGGTCAGTACGCCGCGCCGCTGCGCGACATGCAATTCGTGCTGCACGAACTGCTGAACGTCGAAAACGAAGTCAAAGGCATGCCCAAGCACGCCGATCTCGATGCCGACACGATCAACCAAGTGCTCGAAGAAGCCGGGAAGTTCTGCGCCGAAGTCCTGTTTCCGCTGAACCAAAGCGGCGACGAGGAAGGCTGCACCTATGCGGGCGACGGCGTGGTGACGACGCCGAAGGGCTTCAAGGAGGCGTATCGCCAATACGTCGAGGCGGGCTGGCCTGCGCTCGGCTGCGACCCCGAATACGGCGGCCAAGGCTTGCCGGCATTCGTGAACAACGCACTCTACGAAATGCTTAATTCGTCCAACCAAGCATGGACGATGTATCCGGGCCTGTCGCACGGCGCCTACGAATGCCTGCACGCACACGGCACGCCCGAGCAGCAGCAGGTGTATCTGCCCAAGCTCGTGGCCGGCCAGTGGACGGGCACGATGTGTCTGACCGAACCGCACTGCGGCACCGATCTCGGCATCTTGCGCACGAAGGCCGAATCGAACGGCGACGGCTCGTTCCTGATCACCGGCACGAAAATCTTCATTTCGAGCGGCGAACACGATCTCGCGGAAAACATCGTTCACCTCGTGCTCGCGCGTCTGCCCGATGCGCCTCCGGGAACGAAGGGCATTTCTCTGTTTATCGTGCCGAAGTTCATCCCGGACGCGGCCGGCGAACCGGGCGAGCGCAACGGCATCAAGTGCGGCTCGATCGAACACAAGATGGGCATCCACGCCAACGCCACGTGCGTGATGAATCTCGACAACGCCAAGGGCTGGCTCGTCGGCGAACCGAACCGCGGCCTGCAGGCGATGTTCGTCATGATGAACGCGGCGCGCCTCGGCGTCGGCATGCAAAGCCTCGGCCTGACCGAAGTGGCCTATCAGAACTCGCTCGTCTATGCGAAGGAGCGTCTGCAGATGCGTTCGCTGACGGGCCCGAAGGCACCGGAGAAGGCAGCCGATCCGATCATCGTGCATCCGGACGTGCGCCGCATGCTGCTCACGCAAAAGGCCTATGCCGAAGGCGCACGCGCCTTCTCGTATTGGTCGGCCCTGCAGATCGACAAAGAGCTGTCGCACGCAGACGAAGCCGAGCGCAAGGAAGCGGCCGATCTCGTCGCGCTGCTCACGCCAATCCTGAAGGCGTTCCTCTCGGACAACGCGTTCGAGTGCACGAACCACGCGATGCAAATCTTCGGCGGCCACGGCTTCATCAAGGAATGGGGCATGGAGCAGTACGTGCGCGATGCCCGCATCAACATGATCTACGAAGGCACGAATGCGGTGCAGTCGCTCGATCTGCTCGGCCGTAAGGTGCTGGGCGACATGGGTGCGAAGCTGCGCAAGTTCGGCCAGCTCGTGACGGACTTCGTCGAAGCCGAAGGCGTGAAGCCGGAGATGCAAGAGTTCGTGAACCCGCTCGCCGATATCGGCGACAAGGTGCAAAAGCTCACGATGGAAATCGGCATGAAGGCCATGGCCAACCAAGACGAAGTGGGCGCGGCGGCGGTGCCGTATCTGCGCACGGTCGGCCATCTGGTGTTCTCGTACTTCTGGGCGCGCATGGCACGCATCGCGCTCGACAAAGCTGCATCGGGCGACCCGTTCTACCAGTCCAAGCTCGCGACGGCGCGCTTTTACTTCGCGAAGCTCTTGCCCGAAACGGCCAAGACGATCCGCGAGGCACGCGCGGGATCGAAGACGCTGATGGAAGTCGACGAGGCGCTGTTCTAAGCCAGCGCCCCCGCCGCGCGGCGCGTACGAGAGCACGCGCCGCGCTCATCCGATTCACCGCGGTTCGACCCGCGTCGCTAAGCGCGACACGCCGCGACACGCCGCGATCGAGCCAGCGAAAACGCATGACTCCGAGGGAGGAAAGACGTGAGCAATCTGATCATTCGCAAGGTGGCCGTACTCGGCGCCGGCGTGATGGGCGCGCAGATCGCCGCGCACCTGATCAACGCCAAGGTGCCGGTGCTGCTGTTCGACCTTCCGGCCAAGGAAGGCCCGAAGAACGCGATCGCTTCGAAGGCGATCGAGAACCTCAAGAAGCTCTCGCCCGCGCCGTTCGGTGCGAAGGACGACGCTCGCTACATCGAGCCGGCCAATTACGAAGACGACATCGCGAAGCTCGCGCAATGCGACCTCGTCATCGAGGCGATCGCCGAGCGGATGGACTGGAAGCACGATTTGTACAAAAAGGTCGCGCCGCATCTCGCGCCGCATGCGATCTTCGCGACGAACACCTCGGGCCTGTCGATCACGCAGTTGTCCGAAGGATTTTCCGACGAGCTGAAGTCGCGCTTTTGCGGCGTGCACTTCTTCAATCCGCCGCGCTACATGCATCTCGTCGAGCTGATTCCGACGTCGCATACGCAACCGCACATCCTCGACGATCTCGAAACGTTCCTGACGAGCGTCGTGGGTAAGGGCGTCGTGCGCGCGAAGGATACGCCGAACTTCATCGCCAACCGCGTCGGCATCTTCTCGATCCTCGCGGTCGTCGCGGAAGCCGCGAAGTTCGGACTGCGCTTCGACGAAGTCGACGATCTGACGGGTTCGCGGCTGGGTCGCGCCAAGTCGGCGACGTTCCGCACGGCCGATGTCGTCGGTCTCGACACAATGGCGCACGTCATCAAGACGATGCAGGACAACCTCGCCGACGATCCGTTCTTCCCGGTCTACGAGACGCCGGCCGTGTTGGCCGCGCTCGTCGCGAAGGGCGCGCTCGGCCAGAAGACGGGCGCCGGCTTCTACAAGAAGGACGGCAAGGCGATCAAGGTGCTCGACCCGAAGACGGGCGAGTATGTCGAGGGCGGGGCGAAAGCCGACGAACTGGTCGGACGCATCTTGAAGCGCCCGGCGGCGGAGCGCTTGAAGCTCTTGCGCGAATCGGAGCATCCGCAAGCGCAATTCCTGTGGTCGATCTTCCGCGACGTGTTCCACTACATCGCCGTGCATTTGGAATCGATCGCCGATAACGCGCGCGACGTCGATCTCGCGATTCGGTGGGGCTTCGGCTGGAACGAAGGTCCGTTCGAGGGCTGGCAGGCCGCCGGCTGGAAGCAGGTGGCCGAGTGGGTGCAAGAGGACATTGCAGCGGGCAAGGCATTGGCGAACGCGCCGCTGCCCTCGTGGGTGTTCGAAGGCGTCGTGGCGGAACAGGGCGGCGTGCATACGGCCGAAGGGTCGTGGTCGCCGGCGGCCGGCAGATTCGAGCCGCGCTCGACGTTGCCCGTCTACGGCAAGCAAGTGTTCCGGGCTCCCCTGCTCGGCGAAGCCGGTGTCGATCCCAAGGCTTACGGCAAGACGCTGTTCGAAACCGATTCGGTCCGCGCATGGGTGGATGACCGCGCGGGCGAAGACGACGTCGTCATCGTCTCGTTCAAGACGAAGATGAACACGATCGGCCCGGGGGTGCTCGACGGCCTCGCGCAAGCCATCGAATTGGCCGAGACCTCGTACAAGGGCGTGGTCGTGTGGCAGCCCACGTCGCTCAAGCTCGGTACGCCGGGCGGCCCGTTCTCGGCCGGCGCCAATCTCGAAGAGGCCATGCCCGCGTTCATGATGGGCGGCGCCAAGGGGATCGAGCCGTTCGTCAAGAAATTCCAGCAAGGCATGCTGCGCGTCAAATACGCGAACGTGCCGGTGGTGGCCGCCGTTTCGGGCATCGCGCTCGGCGGCGGGTGCGAACTCATGCTGCATAGCGCCAAGCGGGTGGCGCACATCGAGAGCTATGTCGGTCTCGTCGAAGTCGGTGTCGGCCTCGTGCCGGCGGGCGGCGGCCTGAAGGAAGCCGCGCTGCGTGCCGCCGAGGCGGCCGCCGCTATCGGCGCATCGAACGGCGAGCTGCTGAAATTCCTCTCGAAGTCGTTCGAAAACGCGGCGATGGCGAAGGTCTCGGCGTCGGCGATCGAAGCGCGTGCGATGGGCTATCTGAAGCCGTCGGACACGATCGTCTTCAACGTGTTCGAACTGCTCGACACGGCGAAGAAGGAAGCGCGCGCGCTGGCGGCGGCGGGGTATCGTCCGCCGTTGCCGGTCAAACAGGTTCCAGTCGCAGGCCGCTCGGCGATTTCGACGATCAAGGCCCAGCTCGTGAATATGCGCGACGGTAACTTCATCAGCGCGCACGACTTCCTGATCGCCTCGCGTATCGCCGAAGCCGTATGCGGCGGCGACGTCGAAGCGGGCAGTCTCGTCGACGAAGAATGGCTGCTCGCACTCGAGCGCCGCGCGTTCGTCGATCTGCTCGGCACGCAAAAGACGCAAGAACGAATCATGGGCATGCTGCAGACCGGCAAGCCGGTGCGAAACTAAACGGCAGGAGCGACAAATGAGCAAACAATTGCAAGACGCCTACATCGTCGCCGCGAGCCGCACGCCGATCGGCAAAGCACCGCGGGGCGTATTCAAGAACACGCGGCCGGACGAGCTGCTCGTGCACGCCATCAAATCGGCCGTGGCGCAGGTGCCGGGGCTCGATACGAAGGTGATCGAAGACGCGATCGTCGGCTGCGCGATCCCCGAAGCCGAGCAGGGCCTGAACGTCGCGCGGATCGGCGCGCTGCTCGCGGGCCTGCCGCAATCGGTGGGCGGCGTGACCGTCAACCGCTTTTGCGCATCGGGCGTCACGGCGCTGGCGATGGCGGCCGATCGGATCCGCGTCGGCGAAGCCGATGCGATGATTGCGGGCGGTTGCGAATCGATGAGCATGGTGCCGATGATGGGCAATACGCCGTCGATGTCGCCGCACATCTTCGACAACAACGAAAACTTCGGCATCGCTTACGGGATGGGCCTCACGGCCGAGCGCGTGGCCGAGCGCTGGAAGGTGAGCCGCGAAGATCAAGACCGCTTCTCGCTCGAATCGCACCAAAAGGCGATCGCCGCGCAACAGGCCGGCGAGTTCAAGGACGAGATCTCGCCGTATGCGCTCGTGGAGCGCGTGCCGGATCTCGCCACGGGCGAAGTCAGAACGAAGACGCGCGAGATCGCGCTCGACGAAGGCCCGCGTCCCGACACGACACTCGAAGGGCTCGGCAAGCTGCGCGCTGTGTTCGCGAACAAGGGCTCGGTCACGGCCGGCAATAGCTCGCAAACGTCGGACGGCGCCGGCGCGCTGATCGTCGTGTCCGAGAAGATCCTGAAGCAATTCAACCTGACGCCGCTCGCGCGCTTCGTGAGCTTCGCCGTGCGCGGCGTGCCGCCCGAAGTGATGGGGATCGGCCCGAAGGAAGCGATTCCGGCCGCGCTCAAGGCGGCGGGCCTCACGCAGGACGATCTCGATTGGATCGAGCTGAACGAAGCGTTCGCGGCGCAATCGCTGGCGGTGATGCGCGAACTCGGTCTCGACCCGTCGAAGGTCAACCCGCTCGGCGGCGCGATCGCGCTCGGCCACCCGCTCGGCGCGACGGGGGCGATCCGTGCGGCAACGGTGGTGCACGGCCTGCGCCGCCGCAATTTGAAGTACGGCATGGTGACGATGTGCGTCGGCACCGGCATGGGGGCGGCGGGCATCATCGAGCGGCTGTAACCCCACCGTGACCCGGTTATGACGGTTCGTGGGCCTTGGAGCGATCCTCCGGGGCCGCGAACCGTTTTCCTTTGGAGAGAGACGATGGACATAGTGGTTGAGCGTAGTGCCGAAGGCGTGATGACGATCGCTTTGAATCGGCCCGAAAAGAAAAACGCCATTACCTCGGCGATGTACCAAACGATGGCCGATGCGCTGGCCGACGCGCAGGAGGACGCCGCCGTGCGCGCGATCTTGATCCGCGGCGGCCCGCACGCGTTCAGCGCGGGCAACGATCTCGAAGACTTCATGAAATCGCCGCCGAGCAGCGAGGACGCGCCGGTGCTGCAGTTCCTGCGGCGTATCAGCGGGGCGAACAAGCCGATCGTCGCGTCGGTGGCCGGCGTGGCCGTCGGCATCGGCACGACGTTGCTGCTGCACTGCGATCTCGTCTACGCGTCCGACGCGGCGACGTTCTCGCTGCCGTTCGCTCAGTTGGGGTTGTGCCCCGAGGCGGCGTCCAGCTTGTTGCTGCCGCGCCTGTCGGGCTATCCGCTCGCCGCCGAAAAACTCCTGCTCGGCGAGGCCTTCGATGCGCAAGAGGCGCACCGCATGGGCATCGTCAATCGCTTGCTGCCCGCGGGCGAGGTGGATGCATTCGCGTATGCGCAAGCGCTCAAGCTCAGTGCGCTGCCGGCGTCGTCGCTGCGCGTCACGAAGATGCTGATGAAGCGTGCGCACGGGCAGGAGATCGGCGAGCGCATGAAGGAAGAGGTGGTGCACTTCGGCAAGATGCTGCTCGCACCCGAAGCGCGCGAAGCGATGATGGCGTTCTTTCAGAAACGCAAGCCCGACTTCCGGCAGTTCGGTTAAGGGATCGGCTGCGACGGTGCGCAACGACCCTACGCGCCGCCGTATTCCACGTAGCTCGTCTCTCTGCAAAAGCTGACGAGCCGAATGCCGGCTTGCCGGGCAATGGCGATGGCGAGCGACGACGGTGCGGAGATGGTCGCCACCATGGGTATGCCGACGCGCGCCGCTTTGCGTACAAGCTCGTAGCTCGCGCGGCTCGACAGAAACACGAAGCCGTTCGTCGTATCCACGCGATCGAGCACGAGGCGGCCGATGAGCTTATCGAGCGCATTGTGCCGGCCGACGTCTTCGAACGCGATCGAAATCGCACCGTCCGCATCGCACCAGGCGGCGGCGTGCAAGCCGCCCGTCAGTCGCGTGAGCGCTTGGTGGGCTGGCAGCTCGCGCGCCGCTCGCGCAATCGCATCGGGTGCGAGGCGCGCCATGAATCCCGTCGCCGGTACGCGCTCGGGCGACAAGTCGAGCAAGTCGATGCTTTCGATGCCGCACACGCCGCAGCCGGTCCGGCCCGCGAGGGCGCGGCGGCGTTCCTTCAAGGCGCCGAACGCTTCTTGCGCGATCGTCAGCTCGACGTGCGCATAGGGCAGCGTCGCGCCGTCGCGATGGAACGCAACGTCGATATCGCGGATATCGGCGCGCCGCTTGACGATGCCCTCCGAGATGGCGAATCCGACCGCGAATGCTTCGAGTTCGCGCGGCGTGCACATCATGACGGCATGGGAGATGCCGTTGAAGACGAGGGCGACGGGCCATTCCTGGCCGACCTCATCGACTGTCGCCTCGATCTCGCCATCGCGATGCCGGCGTACCGCTTGCTCGACGATGCCTCGCTCTTCGGCACCGTCCCATGGCTCGTTCAACTTCGCTCCTCGTCGAAAATGGCGCGCCCGCCGGCCGATCGCCGCACCGCGGCTCGCGCCGGCCGGCGTTTCGCGCATAAGGTTCTAAAATACCTCAAGCGGGCATCGCTTGCCCGCTTTGCGCCGGCGCGCGCGCGCCAAAGGACACCGCCATGGGATTGCATGAAACGCCGTTGATGTTCGATTTCGAGCGGGTCTCGTCGGAGGACCTCACCTATATGCCGATGTCGGTCCGTTTCAATCTCGACCGCTTCGGTCTACGCATTTCGCTCGCGCAGTGGCAATTGTTACCGCATGCCGATCGCACGCTGCTGGCACGGTTTCCTGTCGACGAAGACGCCCAGATCGAGCCGAACTTCGATCATGCCCTCTTCGAAATGATGCGTACGCACGCGAACCTGGAACCCGAATGGTTCACGCCGGAACAGGAGCCGGCCTGGCGCAACGCATCCGCCGTACCCGAAGGCGTGCTTAGGCACAGCCGCGAAGCCGGCGCCAATGCGCCGAGCGTCGAGCGCTGGGGGCGGCTCGATCCGTTCAAACGCTACGTCCTGACGAAATTGACGCGCAAACCCGAGGCGAGCCACGATTTTCTGCCCGCCATGCGCGAGTTCGGCCTGATGGATTGACCCCCAGGTATTTGAGCGCCCCTTTCCCGCGATGCCGGCCGGAGGCGGCGCCGGGTGTGTCCGGCTGCGGCCCACGACATTTTTAACGCGCTCCCTCAAGTTCGGCCGCGCACCGCCGATATCCATAGGTTGGCGCGGAAAGCCTCGGATCGGTCTCGGCACGAAGGATCGAGCGGGCGCGTTGCAGTCGCATGAACATGCCGCCCCATCCTGAGTGCCCCTCAACCCAGGATCTCCACCCTGGGCACTAGAACGACCGGCTTTCGACATCCAATGCGTTCCTTTTTATCCAAGCGGCTGCTGATCAACGTCGTGGTTGCCGCCGCTGCGATCGGCGCCAACGCGTTCGTCGCCTACGGGCAGATTCGTAGCGAGCGAGCGACCGATTTGCGCACCCAGCGCTCCATGAGCGTCAAGCGCGATCTCGACGCATACCGCGCGACGCTCGGCTCCGGGCTCGCGGCCCTGGGCCGTTTCGAGCGCGCCGGCGAACCGATTCGCACCGCGTTCATCGGCGAGCGCGAAGCGGCGCTCGCGAGCGTCAAGGCGCGGCTTCGGCAGGCGCTCTCGGACGATGCCGCGATGCGCGGCGATCTCGACGCGCTGTTGACGCTCGCCGACGGCGTCGAGGGCCCGACCCACGCGGCGCTGGTTCGTGCGGCGCAACAATCGACGGGTTCCAACGCGGATGCGGTCGGGGACGTCCCCGCACGTGCTTGGGCCGCGCCCGTGTACATGCGAGTGGGGGCGGCGCTCGACGTCGTCGATGCCTCCGTCGCGAAACTGCGCGAACGGGAAGATGACGCATTGGAGTCGTCGCTGGCGGCCTCCGCGCATTCGACGCGTCTGGCCACGCTGCTGCTCATCGTGACGATGGTGGCTGGCTGCGGCATGCTGATCTACACGTTCGGCGTGCGCGAGAGCGCCGCGCGCGCGAAGCTCCGTGTGGCCCGCGCGATGCGGCGCAGCGACCAGCGCTTTCGCGAGCTGTTCGATGCCCACCCTGTGCCGATGTGGATCTACGATCGCGACACGCTCTGCTTTCTCGCCGTGAACGCGGCGGCCGTCGAGCAGTACGGCTACAGCGAAAGCGAGTTTCACGGCATGACGATTCGCGATCTTTGCTGGCCCGACGAGATTGCCCGGCTCGAGTCGTACCTCGTGCGCGGTTACGCCGCGCCGCGCCGCGGCCGGGTATCGGCGGGCGTATGGCGGCAACGCCGCCGCGACGGCACGCAATTGAGCGCGGATATCACGAACCATGCGCTCACGTTCATGGGCCGCCCGGCGATGTTCGTCCTCGCGGACGACGTCAGCGAGCAAATCAAGGCCGAAGCCGAAGCTCAGCGCTCGAATCAGATGCTCGAGACGGTCATCGACAACATCCCCCAGCGCATCTTCTGGAAAGACCGCGATTCGCGCTACCTCGGCTGCAACGTGGCGTTCGCGCGGGACGCGGGGCTTGCGTACACCGAGCAAGTGATCGGCAAGACCGATGAGGACATGCCGTGGGGCGCATTGGCCGCCTCGCTGCGCAAGGCCGACCAGGAAGTGATCGAGACCGGCGTGCCGAAGATGAACCACGAATTCGAGGTGATGATCGACGGCGTGCACCGCGCCGGGATCACGAGCAAGATTCCGCTGACGAACGGCGACGGCACCGTCATCGGCGTGCTCGGCTCCTACACGGACGTGACGGAGCGCAAGCGGTCCGATCTCGCGCTGCGTCTGCAAAGCCGGGCGCTCGATGCGAGCGTCAATGCCGTGCTGATCACGGCCGCCTCCGGCGGCGGCCATGTCATCGAATATGCGAACCCGGCGTTCAAGCGGATCACGGGCTACGATCCGGCCGAAGTCGTCGGCCAGGATTGCCGCTTCTTGCAGCGGGACGACCGCGACCAGGAAGGGCTGGTCGCGATTCGCGAAGCCCTGGCCGCGAACCGCGAAGTGAGCGCCGTCTTGCGCAACTATCGCAAGGACGGCGCGCTGTTTTGGAATCAGCTGTTCATTGCGCCCGTGCCCGATCCTGACGGCAATACCACGCACCATATCGGCGTCATCAACGACGTCACCGATCTGATCCGCTACCAGGAGCAGCTCGAGTATCAGGCGAACTACGACGGCTTGACGCGGTTGCCGAATCGCAACTTGCTGCGCGAGCGGCTCAATCAGGCGATCGGGCGCGGCAAGCCGCTCGCGGTCGTCTTCATCGATTTGGACGGGTTCAAGAACGTCAACGACAGCCTCGGCCACAGCGTGGGCGACCGGTTGCTGGGCGTGGTGGGCGAACGGCTCGCACGCAGCGCGCGCCCGGGCGATACGGTGGCGCGGCACGGCGGCGACGAGTTCGTGATCGTGCTGACCGATGCCGTGAACGAAGCAACGCTGATCGGTTGGATGGAGCGCGTGCGCGCGACGATCTCCGAGCCGGTCATGCTCGACGGCACCGAGCTGTACGTGGGCTGCAGCATGGGCGCGAGCTTGTTTCCGCAAGACGGCGAGGACGTCGAAACCTTGCTGAAAAAGGCGGATTTGGCGATGTACCGCGCCAAGGACATGGGGCGCAACACGTTCCAGTTCTATCAGCCCGAGATGAATACGAGCGTGGGCGCCCGGCTCAATCTCGAGCGTCGTCTGCGCCGAGCCTTGCGCGACAGCGAGTTCTTGTTGCACTACCAGCCGCAGGTGGACATCGAAACAGGCCAGATCGTCGGGATGGAGGCGCTCGTGCGCTGGCTCGATCCCGAAGTCGGGCTCGTGCCGCCTTCGGCCTTTATTCCCGTGGCCGAGGAGAGCGGACTGATCGGTCCGCTCTCGGAGTGGGTGCTGCGCGAGGCGTGCCGGCAAAACAAGGCGTGGCAGGACGAAGGCTTGCCGCCCGCGCGCGTGTCGGTGAACTTGTCGGCGCGGCAGTTTCAGCAGCGCGACATCGCCAAACTCGTGATGTCGATTCTCGAGGAAACCGGCCTCGAACCGCAGTATCTGGAACTCGAGCTGACCGAAAGCACGATCATGCGCAATGCGGAGGAGGCGGTCACGATGCTCGCCGAACTTCACGCGCTCGGCATCGGTCTGGCCATCGACGATTTCGGAACCGGCTATTCGAGCCTGAGTTATCTGAAGCGTTTCCCGGTCGACCGTCTGAAGATCGACCGCTCGTTCGTGTCGGACATCGGTGCCTCGAACGACGACGAGACGATCACCTCGGCCATCATCGCGCTGGCGCATTCGCTGCAACTGCAGGTGATTGCCGAAGGCGTCGAAACGGCGGCGCAACTCGATTTCCTCAAGGAGCGCGCCTGTAACGAAATGCAGGGCTACTTCTTTGCGCGACCGATGCCGCACGATGCGATTCCCGCACTGCTGCAGCAAGCGCGTGGGCCGCACGTGGGCGTGGCCGGCGGCGTGCCGGCGTAACGCCGGAGCGCCGGCCGCCGCGGAGCGGCCGGTGTGTCAGGCTAGATCGGGCAGTTTGCGCGGACGGCGGTCCTTATCGGTCGCCACGTAGGTGAGCGTGGCTTCCGTGACCTTGACGAGTTCCTCGGTCAGGCTCATGCGCTGGGCAAAGACTTCAACGGAAACCGTGATCGAGGTCGTGCCCGTTTTCACGATATCGGCATAGAAGCTGAGCAGATCGCCGACGAACACCGGCTGCTTGAAGATAAACGAGTTGACGGCGACCGTCGCGACGCGGCCGTTGGCGCGCCGGCTCGCGGGAATCGAGCCGGCGATGTCGACTTGCGCCATGATCCAGCCGCCGAACACGTCGCCGTGTACGTTGGCGTCGGAGGGCTGCGGGACGACGCGCAGGGCGCAATTCTTCTGCGGAAGCAGCGGGGGGGAAATAGTCATCGAGGTTACCTGTTCTGCGACAATGGGCCGAGCCTGCGACAATGGTCGCCAGCGAACGGTCGGCCATCGAAATTGTACGGGCAAACGCGGACACGGCGCACGCCTCGTGCCACGGGCGCATGCGTCGCGATCGTCGCGATCGCCGCGTGCAATGCCCGCAGGCCGCCCGCCCATCCGCCGCTTGCGCGGCTTCGTTTCCGTGTGGACCCATGCGCCGCTATAGCTCATCGACAGAACCCGCGCCCGCGGCCACCCCCGGCGCCGCGCGCCGCGACTGGCAGACGATCCGTTCGCTGCTGCCCTACCTTGCCGACTACAAGGGGCGCGTAGCGCTTGCGCTGTCGTGCCTGATCGGCGCGAAGCTCGCCAATCTCGGGGTGCCGATCGTCATGAAGCACATCGTCGACGGCCTCGTATCCATGCGCCAACTGACGGCGCTCGGGCGGGCGCATCACGAGCCGGCGATCGTGCTGGCCGGCGGCATGGGCTTGCTCGTCGTCGCCTATGCGCTCGTGCGGCTGTCGACCTCGCTGTTCACCGAGCTGCGCGAAATCCTCTTTTCGAAGGTGACGGAAAGCGCCGTGCGCCAAGTCGCGCTGAAGGTGTTTCGCCATCTGCATTCGCTCTCGCTGCGCTTTCATCTGGACCGGCAAACAGGCGGCATGTCGCGCGACATCGAGCGCGGTACGCGCGGCATTTCGCAATTGATCTCGTACTCGCTGTACAGCATCTTGCCGACACTCGTCGAAGTCGGCCTCGTGATGGGTTTTTTCGTCGTCAAATACGAGGCTTACTATGCGCTCGTCGCCTTCGTCGCGTTGGTGACGTACATCGTCTTCACGGTCAAAGTGACCGAGTGGCGCACGCATTTTCGGCGCACGATGAACGAACTCGACTCGCGCGCCAATTCGCGCGCGATCGATTCGCTGCTCAACTACGAGACGGTGAAATACTTCGGCAACGAAGATTGGGAGGCTCGGCGCTACGACGAGAACCTGAAGCGCTATCGGGCTGCGGCGATCAAGTCGCAGAACTCGCTGTCGCTGCTGAACTTCGGCCAGCAAGCGATCATCGGCACGGCACTTGTCTTCATTCTGTGGCGCGCGACGCAAGGCGTCATGGCGGGACGCCTCACGCTAGGCGATCTCGTGCTCATCAATACGTTCATGCTGCAGCTGTATATTCCGCTGAACTTCCTCGGCGTGGTGTATCGCGAACTCAAGCAAAGCCTCACCGATATGGACCGGATGTTCACGCTGCTCGGCGCCGCGCGCGAGGTGCCGGATGCGCCCGGCGCTCGAGCGCTTGCCGTGCGCGGCGGCGAAGTGCGTTTCGAGCACGTCCGCTTCGGCTACGAAAGCACGCGCGTGATTCTCGATGGGGTGACCTTTTCGATCGCGGCGGGCACGACGACGGCGGTGGTCGGGCCGAGCGGTTCGGGCAAATCCACGTTGGCGCGGCTGCTGTTTCGCTTTTACGATCTCGACCGTGCGGCCGGCGGGGCGATTACGATCGACGGCCAGGACGTGCGCGACGTGACGCAAGATTCGCTGCGGGCATCGATCGGCATCGTGCCGCAAGACACGGTGCTGTTCAACGATACGATCTACTACAACATCGCCTACGGGCGCCCCGAAGCGACGCGCGACGAGGTGATCGCGGCCGCGCGGGCGGCCCACATCCACGAATTCATCGAAGGGTTGCCCAAGGGCTACGAAACGCCCGTGGGCGAGCGGGGGCTCAAGCTGTCGGGCGGGGAAAAGCAGCGCGTCGCCATCGCTCGGACGTTGCTTAAGAACCCGCCGATTCTCATTTTCGACGAAGCGACGTCCGCGCTCGATTCGCACTCGGAGCGAGCGATTCAGAACGAACTCGATCAAATCGCGCGGGGGCGCACGACGCTCGTCATCGCCCACCGGTTATCGACGGTCGTCCACGCCGAGCAAATCATCGTCATGGATCACGGGCGTATCGTCGAGCGGGGCACTCATGCCGAGTTGCTGGAGGCGGGCGGCGCGTTCGCGCAAATGTGGGCGCTGCAGCAGCGCGCCGCATCGCGTGCCCACGCGCAAAGCGAAGGCGCGTAACGGCTACGCTCGAACGCCTCCGGCACGCAGTTCGGCGTCGAGCGCACGCAACTGATCGGGCGTGCCGACGTTTTCCCAGCGCCCGTCGTAGAGTTCGCCGCTGGCGAGCCCGGCGGCGACGGTCTCCCGGTAGTACGGCGTGAGTGCGCGACGTTCTCCCGGCGCGAGCGCGCGGAACATTCGCGTATCGTAGACGCCGATATTGCCGAACGTATAACGCGCCGCGCCGTCCAGCGACAGGCGCCCGGCCGTATCGAGCGAAAAATCGCCGCGCGGATGGAACACCGGATTCGGCACCATGACGAGATGCATGAGCGGCTGCGTCGATGCGGCCATTCGAGCGGCCGGCTCGCGCAGCCGTACGTAGTCGAATTCGCAGAACACATCCCCGCTGACGGCCGCAAAGACGCTCGGCACACCGTTCGCTTCGAGCAGAGGCAACGCTTTAGCGATTCCTCCCGCTGTTTCTAGCGCCTCGCGCTCGGGCGAATAGAGCAGCCGCACGCCGAAGCGCGCGCCGTCGCCGAGTTCGCGTTCGATTTGCTCGCCGAGCCAAGCTTGGTTGACGACGATCGTCGACACCCCCGCTTGCGCAAGACGTTCGATTTGCCAAACGATCAGCGGTTTGCCGCCGGCTTCGAGCAAGGGCTTGGGGCGGGTGTCGGTGAGCGGGCGCATCCGCTCGCCGCGGCCCGCGGCAAAGATCATCGCTGTGGTGAGCGCGTACGTCATTGGCCTCGCCCGCCCGCTCAAAACGTGTAGCCGACTTGCGTCGAGCGGCTTTCGAGATCGTCCAGCACGCGCGCGAACGGGACGAGCGGCCGATAGCGCTCGGCCACCTTGCGTGCATAGCCGACGAAGCGAGGCAGGTCGTCCAGATAGCGGGGCTTGCCGTCGCGATAATGCAAGCGGGCGAACAAGCCCAGGATCTTGATATGCCGCTGCAGCCCGATCCATTCGATTTGCCGGTAGAACTCGCCGAAATCGGGATCGACGGGCAGGCCGGCCTTTTTCGCGCGCTCCCAATAGTGGACGAAACAATCGAGTTCGAACTCCTCGTCCCAACTGATGAACGCATCGCGCAGCAACGAGGCGATGTCGTATGCGATGGGCCCGTACACCGCGTCCTGAAAATCGAGGACCCCGGGATTGGGCTCGCAGATCATGAGATTGCGCGGCATGAAATCGCGCAGCATATACACCTGCGGCTGGGCGCGGGCGCTCGCGATCAACAGCGCGTAGGTGCGGTCGAGCACGCCGCGTAGGGTCTCGTCCACCTCGCGGCCCAAGTGCCGCGCGACGTACCACTCGGGCATGAGTTCCATCTCGCGGCGCAGGAAGGCTTCGTCGAACGGCGGCAATACGCCCTCGCGCGACGTGCGCTGCCAGCGGATCAGCGCGTCGATCGCATCGCGCATGAGCGGTTTGGCGCGCGCCGTGTCGCTCGGATCCATTTCGGCGATGTAGGGGCGCGTGCCGAGATCCGTCACGAGCATGAAGCCGGCGTCGAAGTCGCACTCGAGCACGCGCGGTACATGCACGCCGGCGTCGGCCAGCATCTTCGCGATCTGAACGAACTCGCGGCATTTTTCGGGCGGCGGGGCATCGACGGCGATCAGCGATGCGCCGTACTCGCACGCGCTCGCGAGACGGAAATAGCGACGGAAGCTGGCGTCGGCGGACGCCGGCACGAGGCTTGGCAGGGCCAGGCCGTAGCGGGGCGCGAGCGTGCCGAGCCAGGCGGCGAGGGCAGCGCGCCGGGTATCGGCGGGAGAATCGGTCATTGTATCGGGGGAGGGCAAAACGTCTTGCCATATAATACCCGACGACTTTTTATGTTGCGCCTTGTTCCCGTGTCGGCTTTCGCACGGTTCCGTTCGACTGCTCGTCGTCGGCATGCGTGCGTTCGTCGCCGGCGTGTGGCGCGACCCGCCCCTTGCCCGCTTGCGGTACGGGTAACGTGCGACGGGCGCTTGCCTCCCGCCGCCGAGCCGATTCGCCAAACGATAGATGCCGCCCAGACAGCCCATTTTCACGAATTTCCCCGGCGAGAAACTGCCGCGCCTAAGGCGGCTCGCTGCGGCGCTGATCGCCGTTCCGGGCTTCATGCCCGCCGTATCGCACGCGCAATTGGCGGGCGCGGCCGCCCAGCCGCAGCCGACCGATGCGCCATGGGGGCTGCGGCTTGCGCCGCAACTCGAAGAGCACCCGTTGCTGCCGGGCAGCTCGCCGGCCACGTTCGTGATCGGCGACGGCACGAGCGGGACAGCCGATCGGGACGTGGCGGTGAAAGGCTCGGGGGAGCTGCGGCGCCACGTGGCCGTGATCAAGGCCGATGCGTTCCACTACGATCAGGACACCGACATGGCCGACGCGTACGGCAACGTGCGCGTGATCGAAAATGGCGTCCTATTCGCGGGGCCCGAGGCTCATCTGAAGGTGGAAGCGAGCCAGGGCTACATGCCGTTGCCGAAGTACCACTTCAATTCGAACGGCGGCTCGGGCAGCGCCGAGCGCGTCGATCTGCTCGACAGCGAGCGTTCCGAGTTCACGAGCGGCACTTACACGGCCTGCCAGTGCGCGAATCCTTCTTGGTACATCCGGGGCAGCCGCTTCGATTTCGACACTGGCGCGGACGAAGGCGTCGCGCACAATAGCGTCCTGTTCTTTCAAGGGGTGCCGATCTTTGCGAGCCCGTGGCTGTCGTTTCCGCTGACGGGCGAGCGTCGCAGCGGCTTGTTGCCGCCGCAGTTTTCGATGAGTTCGACGAACGGCTTCGAACTCTCGGTGCCGTATTACTTCAATATCGCGCCGAATCGCGATTTGACGTTCACGCCGCGCATTATCTCGAAGCGCGGGGTGCAGAGTCAGGCGGTGTTCCGCTATTTGTCTCCGACCTACTCGGGCACGTTCACCGGCGAATTCTTGCCGAACGACGCGATCAAGCACGAGAACCGGTATGCGATCTACTGGCAGCATAGCCAGAATCTCGGCCATGGGTTCGGCGCCTACGTGTCGTACAACAAGGTGTCCGACGACACCTATACGCACGATCTGGCCGCGGCCGGCAACCAGTTCCTCCTCGGCACCCAGGTGTTGTTCCAGCAGGAAGCCGGGCTCACCTACTACAACGGCCCATGGTCGGTGCTGGCACGCGAGCAGCATTGGCAAACGCTCGCGGGCTCCACGCCGCCATACGGCCGCGAGCCCCAGTTGAACGTCAAATACGCGAAATACAACGTCGGCGGCTTCGATTTCGGCGCCGAAGCCGACTACACGCGCTTTCGCATCACGTCGGCCGATGCAACCGAGGGCGATCGCCTGATGTTCAACCCGTACGTTTCGTACGGGATCGTCGGGCCGGGTTACTTCGTCGTGCCGAAGGTGCAGTGGCACTTCGCATCGTACGATCTCAACCATATTTCCAGCACGGCACCCACGGGGCAGCCGAAGGCGTTCACCGAGTCGATTCCGACATTGAGCTTCGACAGCGGGCTCGTGTTCGACCGTTCCGTTCGCTTGTTCGGCGACGACTATATCCAGACGCTCGAGCCTCGGATCTATTACGTCTACACGCCGTATCGCAATCAGAGCTTCGCGCCCGTGTTCGATACCGCCGAAGCGGACTTCGGGCTCGCCGAAATCTTTACGCCGAATACGTTCGTCGGCAACGACCGCGTCGCCGATGCGAATCGCCTGACAGCCGCGCTCACCACGCGCTTCATCAATCCGGCGACGGGGGACGAACGCGCGCGCTTCGTCATTGCGCAGCAGTACTACTTCACCGATCAGCGCGTGACGCTGGGCACCGATACCCCGACGCCGGCGACAGGCCACTCCGACTTGCTAGCCGGGGCGTCGCTCAAGCTTGGCGCCGGTTTCGCTTCGGAAACGGCGTTCCAATATAATGCGGACGACAACCAGCTCGTGCGGGCCAGTATCGGTTTCGGGTTCAGCCCGGAGGAACGCAAGGTCATCAATGTGGCCTATCGGTATACGCGGGCGAGTCAAACGCTCGGCAACAGGCCGATCAAGCAAATCCTGGTTTCGTCCGAGTGGCCGCTCACGCATCGGATCTACGCGGTGGCGCGACTGAACTATGAGCTGGGGGGGCACCGGCTCGTCGACGGCCTAGTCGGCTTCCAGTACGATGCCGATTGCTGGGTCCTCGGCATCGGGGCGCAGCGTTACTTGAACGGCCTGAATTCGACCGGGCAGTATACGAGGGACACGCGCGTGCTGGCGCAATTGACGCTCAAGGGGCTGTCGAACGTCGATAACGGCCTCGTGGCGGCATTCCGCGCAGGCGTGGCGGGCTACCAGCCGCCCCCGCCGCCGGCGCCGCCGTTGGCGCGCTTTACGAATTACGAGTGATCGTACGAGCAACGCGTGGAGCCTTTCGGCTCGTGCGCGCAAAAAAGGGGCGCAACAAGCGGCCCGAGATATTTGGAGCATGTGTGGCAATCGTGAATAAGCTTCGCTTGGCAACGCTCGCGGCATCGATGGCCGCCGCCGTTTTCCTGCCGGTCGCGCCGGCCGCGGCACAGGCGTTGGGACGCGCACCGGCCGGCCAGACGGTCGACTCCGTGGCTGCTGTCGTCAACGACGACGTCATCACCGTGCGCGAACTCGACGAACGGACCGGCCTCATCGCCCGGCGCCTCGAGCAGCAACACGCGCCGGTGCCGCCGAAAGACCAGTTGCGCGCGCAAGTGCTCAATCAAATGGTGCTCGAGCGCGTTCAACTCGAGAAGGCGAAGGAGGACGGTATCGTAGTGAGCGATGCCGATGTTCAAAAGACGCTGCAGCGCCTGGCGGCCGCCAACAACATGCCGGTGGATCAATACCGCGCGCGGATCGAAGCCGAAGGGGTGTCGTGGTCGGTGTTTACGCGCGATGCGCGCAATGAGCTGACGCTCTCGAAGCTGCGCGAGAAAGAGGTCGACAGCAAGGTGACCGTGTCCGACGCCGAAGTCGCGAACTACATCGCCAGCCAGCGCGGGCCCGGCGTGCGGGCGCAGCAGGACTTGCGCATCGAGCACATCCTCGTCAAGGTGCCGGCCGGCGCGGCGCAAGACGTCGTCGACGCCGCCCAGAAGAAGGCCGAGGCCATCTTGCAGCGCGCGAAGAGCGGCACGAAGTTCGAATCGCTCGCGAAGGACGAATCGCAGGCGGCCGACGCGAAGCAAGGCGGCGATCTCGGGTTCAAGGCACCGGGGAATTTGCCCGATGCGTTCGTCAAGGCCGCATCGGAGTTGCGTCCCGGCGAAGTCGCGCCCGCGCCGATCCGCACCGACGACGGCTTCGAAGTGGTGCGGCTGGTCGATCGGCGCGTTGGGATCGGCGGGTCGGCGGCCGATGCGCCGAAACTCGTCCAAACGCATGTGCGGCATATTCTGATTCGTGTCGGCGACGGCCAGTCCGAGGCGGCAGCCCGGCAGAAGCTGCTCGACTTGCGCAAGCAGATCGAAGCGGGCGGCGATTTTGCCCAGTTCGCGCGCACGTATTCGCAAGACGGTTCCGCGTCGCAAGGCGGCGATCTCGGCTGGATCAGCCCCGGCGAAACGGTGCCCGAGTTCGAACGCGCGATGAACGATTTGAAGGACGGCGAAATCAGCGAACCGGTGCGCAGCGAATACGGCTACCACCTGATCCAGGTGCTCGGCCGGCGCGAGGCCGAGGGTTCGGTCCAGCAGCAAATGGATTTGGCGCGCCAGGCGATCGGCCAGCGCAAGGCGGAGCAGGCATACTCCGACTGGCTGCGCCAACTGCGCGATTCCGCGTACGTGCAATACAAGGTCGGCGGCCCGCTCGCACAGCAGTGAGCCAATAGACGATGACGAGCGCTCCGAGCGTTGCCCCGCTGACTATCGCGATCACGACCGGTGAGCCGGCCGGCGTCGGGCCCGAGTTGACGGCGGCGGCCCTCGCGGGCGCCGCGGCGCATTGGCCCGGTGTCGAATTCACGGTACTGGGCGATGCCGCATTGCTCGAGGCGCGTGCCCGCGCCGTGGGTGTCGATTGGGCGGCGTTGTTACAGGCCGGCCATATCCACCTCGTGCATCGGCCGCTTGCCGCGCCTTGCCTGCCGGGGCGGCTCGATGCTTCCAACGGCCCCTATGTGCTCGGCTTGCTCGACGAAGCGATCGACGGCGCGCTTCGCGGTGCATTCGATGCGATCGTCACGGCGCCGTTGCAAAAGAGCACGATCAACGATGCGGGCGTACCGTTCACCGGCCATACGGAGTACCTCGCCGAGCGTACGGGTACGGCGCGCGTCGTCATGATGCTGGCGGGGACGGGCTCGCGCCCGTTGCGCGTCGCGCTCGCCACGACGCATTTGCCGCTCAAGGATGTTCCCGCCGCGCTCAGCATCGACGGCCTCGTCGAAACGATCGCGATCGTCGATCGCGATTTGCGGCGCGACTTCGGCCTACCCGTGCCGCGGATTCTCGTGACCGGGCTCAACCCGCACGCGGGCGAGAACGGCTATTTGGGGCGCGAAGAGATCGACATCATTGCGCCGGCGCTGGCACAAGCGGTTCAGCGCGGCATCGACGCACGCGGCCCGTATCCGGCCGACACGCTGTTTCAGCCGCGTTATCTCGGCGACGCCGATTGCGTGCTCGCCATGTTTCACGATCAAGGCTTGCCGGTGCTCAAGTTCGCCACCTTCGGCGAAGGCGTCAATATCACGCTAGGGCTGCCGATCGTACGCACGTCGGTCGATCACGGTACCGCGCTCGATCTGGCGGGCACCGGGCGTGCCGACGCGGGTAGTATGATCGCCGCCATGGATACGGCCGTCACGATGGCGCGCAACCGGCGCGCCGGTTGACGATCGCCGCGGGCCGGCCAAGCGGCGCTTTTCGTTCATTTCGGTTTTCTTTCGATGTCCACCAGCAGACAGCATCAAGGCCATTTCGCGCGTAAGCGGTTCGGGCAAAACTTCCTCGTCGATCTTGGCATCATCGATTCGATCGTCTCGCTGATCGCGCCCGAGCGCGGCCAACGTATGGTCGAAATCGGCCCGGGCCTCGGGGCGCTCACCGAGCCGCTTGTGGAGCGCCTGGCCACACCGGAGGCGCCGCTGCACGCGGTCGAACTCGATCGCGATCTCATCGCGCGATTGCAGAACAAATTCGGCGATCGATTGGCGCTCCATGCGGGCGACGCGCTGGCCTTCGATTTCGCTTCGCTCGTCGAAACGCACGAGCGGCCGACCCTGCGTATCGTCGGCAATTTGCCCTACAACATTTCGAGCCCGCTGCTGTTTCACCTCATGACGTTCGCGCCGATCGTCGTCGATCAGCACTTCATGCTGCAAAACGAGGTGGTGGAGCGGATGGTGGCCGAGCCCGGCACAAAGGCGTTCAGCCGGTTATCGGTGATGCTGCAGTACCGCTATGTGATCGACAAGCAGCTCGACGTGCCCCCCGAATCGTTTCAGCCTCCGCCGAAAGTCGATTCGGCCATCGTGCGGATGATTCCTTACGCGCCGCATGAACTCGCGCCGGTCGATATGGCGGTATTCGGGGAACTCGTGACGGCTGCGTTTTCGCAGCGGCGCAAAATGCTGCGCAACACGCTGGCGGCGTATCGCGACCGCGTGGATTTCGAGGGGCTCGGTTTCGATTTGGCTCGGCGCGCCGAGGACGTTCCGGTGGACGAGTACGTGCGTGTCGCCCAAACGCTCGGGGACGCTCCGGCTTGATTGCCGCCGATCGCTCAATCGCCCAATCGCCGGACCGAGGAACGCGCGCCTAGGTCGCTGCCGGTCGGCGCGCGGGTGCGTTCACGAGCACGATGCCGACAAGCACCAGGGCCGCAGCCAGCAGGAAGCTCGAGTTGAACGATTCGCCGAGCAGGACGACGCCGAAGGCCACGCCGAAGAGCGGCGTTAGGAACGAAAACACCGATAGACGCGACGCCGTGTAGCGCGTGAGCAGCCAGAACCACGTCAAATAGCTGACGAAGGCGACTGCGACCGCTTGGTAGCCAAGGCTGGCCACGGCCAGCGCAGAGAGTTGGACGCGATGCGGTTCGCCGAACGCGAACGCGAGCGCGAGCAGCACGACGGCCGATACCGCCAGTTGGTAGAACAAGGTCTTGCTCGCGCTCGTATGCGAGAGCGAGGTGGCGCGCACGACGACGGTCGTCGCCGCCCACATGACGCCGCCGAGCACGCCGAGCGCATCGCCCAAGGCGCCGCCGAGCGCCCAGGTGCCGGGCGCCGCGTGTCGAGCGAAGCCGTCGGCGAACGCCAGGGCGATGCCCGCGAAGGCTACCGCGACGCCCCACCATTGCAGCGGGCGCATCCGCTCGCCGGCGACGAATGCGTGCAACCCGAGGGCCGTGAAGCACGGTGCCGTGTAAAGGAAGACGGCCATGCGCGAAGCGCTCGTCAGCGTGAGCCCCGCGAAAATGCAGATGAATTCCCCGGCGAACAGCACGCCGGCTGCCAGGCCGGGGCCGAACGTTCCGTCGCGTCGAAACAGCGGCGTGCCGCGCAGGCGTGCCCAGCCGAAGACCAGCAAGGCCGCGATGGTCGAGCGCAACCCCGCTTGCAGCATCGGGCCTAGCGCGCCGTTCGTCGTTTTGATCGCGACTTGCTGCAGGCCCCAAATCGCGCAGAGCAGGACCATCAACGCGATGGCGAACGTATCGGGGGCACGGCGCACGGGTGCCGGCGTGGCGATGGCTGCGGCGGTGTTCATCTGAAGCGTCTGTTGGGCGTGAACGGGAGGGCGGCGCGTGTCTCGCCGATCGTTCGGCGCGGCCGGGGAAGCGCGGTGCAGCTCCGGCAAGCGCCTGGCAAAACGACTACCCTGCGTACCATACCAAAACACGACTGCGCGCGCTTTGCCGCGGCATTAACCCCAATGCCAGCAGGGCGAGCGGCTTGCTCGGTTTCTTGGTAGATTCGCTTCTTTTCGACGACACCGGAGTTCACGATGCGCTTGCTGCACACCATGTTGCGGGTTGGCGACCTCGATCGCTCGCTCAAGTTCTACACGGAGCTGCTCGGCATGAAACTGCTGCGCCGCCAGGACTATCCCGAAGGACGCTTTACGCTGGCTTTCGTCGGCTACACGGATGAAAGCGAAGGTGCGGTGATCGAACTCACGCACAACTGGGATACGAAGACTTACGATCTCGGTGAAGGGTATGGCCACATCGCGCTCGAAGTCGACGATGCCTATGCCGCCTGCGCGAAGATCAAGGCGCAAGGCGGAAACGTCACGCGCGAAGCGGGCCCGATGAAGCACGGTACGACCGTCATCGCATTCGTGACCGATCCCGACGGCTACAAGATCGAATTCGTTCAGAAGAAGACGCAGTAAGACGCACCGCGTGCGGCCGCTCATTCGCCGCGCGCCGGCGGCGCGGGCGATGCTCGCCTCTCGCATCGCATCAAAGCGACGGCAGCAATTCCGGCGGATGATGTTTGAGCGTATGCCGCGCCTCGCGAAACTCGGGGAAGATCGATTCCACCGTTTGCCAGAAGCGCGGGCTGTGATTCATCTCGCGCAGATGCGCCAACTCGTGCGCGACAACGTAGTCGACGATCGAGAGCGGGAAGTGAATGAGCCGCCAGTTCAGGCGGATGCGGCCATCGCTCGAACAGCTCCCCCAGCGCGTCGCCGCCGACGACAACGCATGGCCCTTGTACGCCACGCCGAGCTTTTCCGCGTAAAAATCGAGCCGTTCGCCGAATACGCGTCTGGCTTCGGTCTGCAGCCAGCCTTGCACGCGGTCTTTGATTTGTTGGGCTTCGGCGTGCGCGGGCAGCGCCAACGAGAGCATGGCCGCCTGCGCATCGAACGCGAGCGCGGCGTTCGCCGAGGCCAGCGCGATCGTGACGGGCTTGCCGAGGTAGGGGATCTGCGCACCGTCGCGCCATTCGATGCGCGGCAAGGCGCGTTGCTCCGCGCGGGTCTGCCATTCCGCCAACTTCGCGAAAATCCAGCGCTCCTTGCCGGCGATGGCGGTTTCGATGTCGGCCAGCGTCACCCAGCGCGGCGCCGTGATGGCCAACCCGCTGCTGTCGATCGAAAAACCGATCGTCCGTCGCGACGAGCGTTTCAACGCATATTCGAGCGTGCGACCATTGAGCGTCAGCCGCCGCAGCTTCACGCCGTTAGGCGTCGGGTCCTGCCGTGGCGGGACCGACGCAGCCGGCGGCGCGGACACGCCATCATCGGCCAGATCCGCGAAGAGCGGCAGGTCGAGCTGGGGGTTGTCGAGCGCGGTCGCCGGACGCGGCTTGGCGGACTTAGGCATCGGCGGACTAGGTGGAGGCTTTTGCACGCCGCCCGGGGCGAAAACCGGCTCCGTCGGCATCGTGGTAAGCGCCCGGATCGATTCGGCGCATCTCCGTTTCGATCCATGTTTCGACGCGCCTATTCAGTTCGTCGGGGGTGAGGCCGGTGGAGTCGATCGGCTTGCCGATCGAGACCGTCACCGTGCCCGCGTACTTGATGAACGAATTGCGCGGCCAGACATGGCCGGCGTTGTGCGCGATCGGCACCACGGGCGCACCGGCATCGATTGCGAAACGCGCGCCGCCGGTCTTGTACTTGCCTTGCTTGCCGACGCTCGTGCGGGTGCCTTCGGGGAACATGATGACCCACGCCCCCTCGCTCATGCGCAGTCGTCCTTGCTTCACGACGGACGCGAACGCGTATTTGCCTTCCTTCCGATCGATATGGACCATCTTCAGCATGCCGAGCGCCCAGCCGAAGAAGGGGACGTAAAGCAGCTCGCGCTTGAACACGTAGCACAAGGGGCGCGGCATGATGGCCGGAAACGCGAGCGTCTCCCACGCGGATTGGTGCTTCGAGAGCAGCACGGCAGGGCCGTCCGGCAAATTCTCGGCGCCTTCGATCCGATAGCGAATGCCGTTCAGATAGCGGACGACGGCTACCGTGGAACGGCACCAGCCCACCGCCATCCAATAGCGCCGGTCGGCGTTCAGGAACGGAAAGGCGATGAAACACGCCGTGGCGTACGGAACCGTGAAGACGATGAAATACAGAAACAGCAGCAGCGAGCGGATGAAGCGAATGAGTGGCATCGGGGTCTTCGATCGGTTGGCGTCGGGCGTGCTCGCGGCACTCAATCTTGCTGATCCGCGAGGAACGACAGGACGAAGGCTTTCAAGTCGTCGTACACCTTCGCACCCTCGGGCAGGCCGCCCGCCGCGAGCGTCTTCTTGCCTTTGCCCGTCAGCACGAGGTGGGTCGGGAAGCCGAGCGCCGCGCCGGCTTGCAAATCGCGCAGCGCATCGCCGACGACCGGCGTCGCAGCCGGGTCGATCTCGAAGCGGTCGATGATCATTTGCAGCAGGCCCGGCTTCGGCTTGCGGCACTCGCATTGGTCTTCGGCCGTATGCGGGCAGAAGAAGACGGCATCGATGCGGCCGCCGACCACCGCCGCCGCGCGATGCATTTTCAAGTGCATGGCGTTGAGCGTGGCCATGTCGAACAAGCCGCGGCCGATGCCGGACTGGTTCGACGCGATCGCCACGCGGTAGCCCGCTTGGTTCAGACGTGCGATGGCCTCGAGGCTGCCCGGAATCGGAATCCACTCGTCGGGCGATTTGATGAACGCGTCGGAATCGAAATTGACGACGCCGTCGCGATCGAGGATGACGAGCTTCTTGGCGGATGTCATGGTGTGGCTTCGCCCTATTGCCGGTTACGCCGCGAGCTTGGAGATGTCGGCCACGCAGTTCATCTGCGCGTGCAGCTCGGCCAACAATGCAAGCCGGTTCTTGCGCAGCGCGGCGTCTTCGGCGTTGACCATCACATCGTTGAAGAACGTATCGACGGGATCGCGCAGCGCGGCCAGCGCCGACAGCGCGCGCGTGTAATCGCGTTGCACGAGTTGGGCTTGAACCGTCGGCGCGACCTTGCGCAGTTGCTCGGACAGCGAGCGCTCCGCCGGCTCGACGAGCAGCTCGGCCCGGACCGAGGCGCCGGCCACGCCGTTCGCCGGCGCCGCACCGGCCGCGGCGACGCTCGCCTCGGCCTCCGACTTCTTCAGAATGTTCGCGATCCGCTTGTTGGCGGCGGCCAGCGCGCCGGCTTCGGGCAGCGCGGAGAACTCGCGCACGGCATCGAGCCGCGCGACGATGTCATCCAGCGTGTTCGGCTGCAGGCTCAATACGGCCTCGATCTCGCCGGCGGCATAGCCGCGTTCGCGCAGCAGGCCGCGTAGGCGGTCCATGAAGAATGCGTAGAGCGCGTCCGTGCAATCGGCGAACTGCGCCGTGGCGGCAAAGCAGGCGGCGGCTTCGCGCAGCAAGGCGACGAGGTCGACCGGCAACTGCTTTTCGATCAAGATGCGCAGCACGCCGAGCGCATGGCGGCGCAGCGCGAACGGATCCTTTTCGCCAGTGGGCACGAGGCCGATGCCCCAGATGCCGACGAGCGTTTCGAGCTTATCCGCGAGCGCGACGGCGGTGCCGACGCGCGTGCTGGGCAGCGCATCGCCCGAGAAGCGCGGTTGATAGTGTTCGGTGCAGGCGAGGGCGACTTCCTCGTCCTCGCCGTCATGGCGGGCGTAATAGGTGCCCATCGTGCCTTGCAGTTCGGGGAATTCGCCAACCATATCGGTCAGCAAATCGGCCTTCGCCAGGCGCGCGGCGCGTGCCGCCTGCACAGGATCGGCGCCGACGAGCGGAGCAATCACGCGGGCCAGCGCCTCGAGACGCGCAACGCGTGCGAGCTGGGAGCCGAGCTTATTGTGGTAGACGACATTCGCGAGCAGCGGCACGCGATCGGCCAGCGGCTTCTTCTTGTCTTGCTCGAAGAAGAACTTCGCATCGGCCAGGCGCGGGCGCACCACGCGCTCGTTGCCTTCGACGATGTCGCCGGGCGTGTCGGTCTCGATGTTCGAAACGATGAGAAAACGCGAGCGCAGCTTGCCGGCCTGATCGGTGAGCGCGAAGTACTTCTGATTCGTTTGCATCGTCAGAATCAGGCACTCCTGCGGCACTTGCAGGAATTGATCGTCGAAGCGGCATTCGTAGACGACGGGCCATTCCACGAGCGCGGTCACTTCGTCCAGCAGCGCGTCCGGCATGACGACGCGATCGCCGTTCGCCAGCGCGTTCAATTGGTCGACGATGCTCGCGCGGCGCGTTTCGATACTCGCCACGACGCGCCCCTTGGCGTGCATCGTTTGCGCGTAGTCGTCGGCGTGCAACAGCCCAACGAGGCCTTCCGACAGGAAGCGATGGCCGAGCGTGGTATCGCCGGCATCGACGCCGAACGCCGTGACCGGCACGACTCGGTCGCCGTGCAAGACCGTCAGACGTTGCACCGGACGCACGAATTGCACGCTCGTGCCGTCGGGGCGCTGATACGTCATGACCTTCGGAATCGGCAGCTTGCCGAGTGCAAGGACTTCGTCGAGCGCCGCTTGCAGGCCGTCGGCAAGCGTCGCGCCCGGCGCGGCGTAACGCAGGAAGAACGCTTCGGCTTTACCGTCCGTGGCGCGTTCGAGATCGGACAGCGCAACGTCGGGGAAACCGAGCGCCGCGAGCTTCTTGGCGAGCGGCGCGGTGGGCTGGCCGTTCGCGTCCAACGCCACCGAGACGGGCAGCACTTTCTCGCGCACTTGTTTTTCGGGCGCGACGGTGCGCACGTTCTTGATGAGCACCGCAAGACGACGCGGCGTGGCGAAGCGTTCGAACGACGGTTCGCCCGCGATCAGATCGCGCGCGGCGAGGCGTTCGACGAGACTATCGGCGAAAGCGGCGGATAGGCGCGCAAGCGCCCTCGGCGGCAGTTCCTCGGTGAGCAGTTCGACGAGCAGGGTGGCTTGGTGAGCTTGAGTCATATTCGTTGGAGTCTCGTCATTCCTTGTCGATCGCACGCTCGACCTTCAGCGGCGGCGCCCATGCCGGCATGGCGGCGTCCTGCTCATCGGTGGTCAACCCGCGCGCCCCGTGGACGGGATTGCCGAGCATCGGGAAGCCGAGCTTTTCGCGCGAATCGTAATAGGCTTGCGCGACGAGGCGGGACAGCGCACGGATGCGGCCGATATACGCCGCGCGCTCCGTGACCGAGATCGCGCCGCGCGCATCGAGCAGGTTGAACGTATGGCCGGCTTTGAGCACGAGTTCGTAGCCGGGTAGCGCAAGCTGCGTTTCCATCATGCGCTTCGCTTCCGCTTCGTAGCTATTGAAGAGCGTAAACAGCAGCTCGACGTTCGCGTGCTCGAAGTTGTAGGTCGATTGCTCGACTTCGTTTTGATGGTAGACGTCGCCATAGGACAAGCGTCGCAGCTCGGGACCGTTCGGGCCCATTTCCTCCCATTCGGTCCACACGAGGTCGTACACGTTCTCGACCTTTTGCAGGTACATGGCGAGCCGTTCGAGCCCGTACGTGATTTCGCCGAGCACCGGCTTGCAATCGAGCCCGCCCACTTGTTGGAAGTAGGTGAATTGGGTCACTTCCATGCCGTTGAGCCACACCTCCCAGCCGAGGCCCCAGGCGCCCAGCGTGGGGTTTTCCCAATCGTCTTCGACGAAGCGCACGTCGTTTTGCTTCAGATCGAAGCCGAGCGCTTCGAGCGAGCCGAGGTACAGGTCGAGGATGTTTTCGGGCGCGGGCTTGAGCACGACCTGGTACTGGTAGTAGTGCTGCAGGCGATTCGGGTTATCGCCGTAGCGGCCGTCCTTCGGACGCCGCGATGGTTGAACGTAGGCCGCGCGCCAGGGCTCGGGCCCCACGGCGCGCAAGAACGTGTGGACGTGGGACGTGCCGGCGCCGACTTCCATGTCGATCGGCTGGAGCAGCGCGCAACCCTGTTTGTCCCAATAGGATTGCAGCGTCAGGATGATTTGCTGAAACGTGAGCATGTCGTGCCTTTCGAGGCAAGCGGCGCGTAGGGGCCGCTGCGATGCCGGAAAACCGGCGGAATCGGGGCTCCCGTCGGGGCGGCCGCTGCGCGGGCCACGGCGATTGCCGCAGATCCGCGCGGTGAAAACGCTAGATTTTACCGGATTGGGGCTTGCTTGCGGCCGTTGGTAGCCTGCGTGCCTTGCTCGCCAGCCATTTGTGCAAGTCCGGCTGCGTGCGGCCTCTCGAATCGGGCGGCAGCGGCGCCGCGAAGATCGCCCGGGCGAGCCGTGATCGACATGCCTTCGGATGAGCGTCGACGATAGCGACGGGGACCCGGCATGCCATCGGACGAGTCTGTTTTTTTGCATGGATGCGCTTGCAAAGGCCAGCTTTCGCTACCGTCTCACCTTTCTGCCGGGTTCGACATGCTGTCGATTCACACGTGTCGATCGGCTTGATCCATGGAAAATCAAAGGAGGGTAAAGCATGCAGATGCAAGTGGTTCCTTTTCGCAGGCGTGTCTCGCCCAAGCCAATGAGCGGGGCAGGCCGGTGTATGCTACGCGGCATGAACAAGCCGCTCTCTCCCATCCAGTCGGAATTCGCCACGGTCGAAGAGGCCGAGGCATACGACCGCTGGTTCCGTGCCAAGGTGGGGACCGCCCTGGCGGACACGCGCCAAGGGATACCGCACGATCGAGTGATGGCGGAGATGGATGCCATCATCCGAGCGGCGGAATTCGGGCTCGATGCGAAACAGTCGTAACGGCCGGCCATCGATGCTTGGACGGTGGATGACGCATGCTGCCTATCGAATGGCGCGTCGATGCGCGCAATGACCTCGCGGAAATCATCGGCTTCATCGCGCGGAGCAATCCTGCGGCTGCACGGCGTATGAGGGATCTGATCGATGCGGCTACGATTCCGCTAGCCGAGCACCCTTATCTGTTTCGTCGCAGCGAACGTGTGCCGGGCACACGCGAGGTGGTCGCCCATCCCAACTACCTGGTCGTCTATCAGGTCACTTCAACGAAAGTGGAAATCCTAGCGGTGACCCACACCCGCCAGCCCTATCCCGAGTCCTGTCAGGCCACTCGGGCGTGACCGGCACTGGCACGTGTCCGGCTTCCGTCAACGGATGAGGCGTTCAGCGGGCTGGGAGCGAGCGTGGGTTCAGGCGGCAACCAACGTCATGCTTGCCGTTTCTTCCCCGAGTTCATTGACGACCTGACCCGACGCCTCCCCGCCTAACTCCGTCCCGACCTAAGGCGGCCCCGCCCGAACAAAAACCCGAACGCGATCCCCACCAGCGAAACCGCCAATACGAGGCTATTGCCGATACTGATGTACGGCGTGCGCCCCGTCATGCCTTGCACGGTGGCTTCGATTTGCCCCGCCGTGAAAGCAGGCAGCCGCGCGGTCACGCGGCCCTGTGCATCGATCACGGCCGTGGCCCCGGTGTTCGTCGCGGCGATAAGAGGCCGCCCGGTTTCGAGCGTGCGCATCCGAGCCATCTGCAAATGCTGATCGAGCGCGATCGTATCGCCGAACCAGGCGAGGTTCGACGCGTTCACGAGCACGCCGGCCGGCACCGCCGCCTCGCGCAGCGTGCGCGCGATCTCCTCGCCGAAGATATCTTCGTAGCAGACGTCGACGTCGATCGGCTGGTTATGAACCATGAACGCGTGCTGCACCGGCTTGCCGCGCGAAAGATCGCCGAGCGGGATATTCATCAACTGCACGAACCAGTGAAAGCCCCAGGGCACGAATTCGCCGAACGGCACGAGATGGTGTTTGTCGTAGCGGTACAGTTGGCGCGAGCCAGGCGTAATGCCGAAGAAGCTGTTCGTTTCATCGGTGTATTGCCCGTCGGGCGCGATCGAAGCGCCGAATGCGCCGATCAGTATCGACGAACCTGTGTTGTCCGCGAACGTGCGCACCGCACGCCCGAACGTCTCGGGGAACTGCTGCGGCAACATCGGAATCGCCGTTTCCGGCGTCACGATCAGATCGGCCGCGTGCGCCGTGATCATCCGCTCGTAGAGATCGAGCGCCGCGCGGACGCCCGCTTCGTCGAACTTCATTTCCTGCTTGACGTTGCCTTGCAGTAGGCGAACGGTCAGCGGGGCATTGCCCGGCTGCGTCCAGGCCACGCGCGAAAGCAGGATCCCCGTGCCCATAACGGCGAGCGCGGCGACGGCCGGGAGCAGGACGGCCATCCGTCGGCGCGGCGACGCGAACCATGCCCAGCCGCTCTGAACGATCAGCGCGGCGACGAGCGCCAGGAGCCAGCCGACGCCGTAGACACCCGTGATCGCCGAGAAGCCGCGCAGCGGCCCGTCGACCTGCGCATAGCCGCTGGCAAGCCAAGGAAACCCGGTGAAGACGGTGCCGCGCAGCCATTCGCCGATCGCCCAAGCACTCGCAAAAACGAAGGCGCCGTGCCAGGCGGGAGACAATGGCCGGCTATCTTCGGCAGCGCGCGTGCCGCGCACCGTGTGTCGTCCCGCGCAAAACGACCACAATCCCGCCGAAACAGCCGGATAAATCGCCAGGTAAAGCGAGAACAGCACGAGGGCCGCGCCCGCGAGCGGCGCCGGCATCCCGCCATAGTGATGCATGCTGACGTACAGCCACCAGACCCCGGTCACCAGATTGCCGAAGCCGAATGCGCCGCCGGTCAATGCCGCGCTTTTCCAACTCGTCGTACGCACGAGCCAGGCATACAGCACGGCGAAGATGCCGATTTCGAGCCAGCCGCCGTGAGGCGTCGGCGCGAACGACAAGGTATTGAGCGCGCCGAGCGCGAGCGCGACGACGTAATGCCAGCGCGAAAGCGCATCGGGCGCCGCGGCGGTGCCCGACGTGGCGCTGCCGCGGGGGCGGGAGGTGATCGATTCGGCCATAGATGGCTGGCGTCAAAAAAAAGCGTTGTAGGTCTGGCTCGGCGAAGACGATGCGCGAGGGGTAACCGCCGACACCCTGTGCTAGTGCGGCGCATTGCGAGGCACTAGACGGTGAAGATCGGGACGCGACACCCCGCCGAGCATGCGGCACGAGACAGGCATCAGCGCGCCTTTACAGGCGCCGACGGCGGCATCCGTCAGGTCTGCACGTGCTGTGCCTCGCGTTCTCGCTGGCCCGCGAGCGGGTCGCGCCGAACGAGCAGCACGTGAACCTGGCGCGCGTCGCCGCGCAAGATTTCGAAGATGAGGTCGTCGATGCGCACGCGTTCGCCGCGGTGCGGCACACGGCCGAAATGATGCGTGACGAGTCCGCCGATCGTGTCGACTTCCTCGTCCGAAAAATGCGTGCCGAAGACTTCGTTGAACTGTTCGATTTCGGTCAGCGCCCGCACGCGGTAGCGGCCGTCGGGCGACGCGATGACGTTGCCGCTTTCCTCGTCGAAATCGAATTCGTCTTCGATATCTCCGACGATCTGCTCCAGCACGTCTTCGATCGTGATCAATCCCGCCACGCCGCCGTATTCGTCGACGACGAGCGCAATGTGATTGCGGTTCATGCGGAAATCGTGGAGCAGCACGTTCAGCCGTTTCGCTTCCGGAATGAACACGGCGGGGCGCAACATGCCGCGCACGTCGAACGATTCTTCGGCGTAGTAGCGCAACAGATCTTTCGCGAGGAGGACGCCGATGATGTTGTCGCGGTTGCCCTCGTACACGGGATAGCGCGAGTGCGCCTTTTCGAGGACGAACGGGATGAACTCCTCCGGGCTGCGCTCGATGTCGATGGCGTCCATTTGGGCGCGCGGGACCATGATGTCGCGCGCGCACAGGTCGGACACTTGGAACACGCCCTCGATCATCGAGAGCGAATCGGCGTCGATCAGGTTGCGCTCATGTGCGTCTTGCAAGATTTCGAGCAACTCGCCCCGCGAGTCGGGCTCGGGCGAAATGAAATCGGTCAGCCGCTCGAGCAGCGAGCGTTTTTCGGTAGGCTTGTCGGTATGGCGTCGACTGGGATAGGCGTCGTTCATGGCGGTGCGTCCGGCGCGGCTGGACGCGTGGTAAACGGAGAGTAAAGGATACACCACGCAAAAGCAGGGCCATGACTGCCGATCGGCCTGCTAAAGTGCGAGTCATGCGCCGCGAGGCGCGCGCGAACCGGCTCTGCCGCCGTTTTTACCCTGTTTGCACGAAAGAATTATGTCGGAAGAGTTTGAAGTACGCGGTCCGCACGAAGAAGCGCTCGAGCACGCGGGCCATGAGCACGGCCATGAACACGGTCATGCGTCGAGCGGCGCGCCGCCGGATCCGTTCGCCGGCCGCATCGCCGTCATGACCGCCGTGCTGGCGACGATCGGCGCTGTCTTCTCGTATCAAGGCGGATCTACCGAAGGGCTGGCGCTCTTCTACAAGAACGAGGCGGCGATCCGCAAGACGGAGGCGGCCAATCAGTGGAGCTACTACCAGGCCAAGGGCGAAAAGCAGAATCTCGCCGAACTCGGTGCGGCGCTGACAGCGGCCGATCCGAAGGCGAACGCCAAATTCTCGGCCGATGTCGCCAAGTACGCGCAGCAAAAGACGGCGATTCGGGCCCAGGCGGAGGCCCTCGAAAAAACCGTCGCGCAAGCCGATGCGGCCAGCGAGCGGCAATTGCATCTGCACCACCGTTGGGCGCAGGCGACGACGCTGACGCAAATCGCGATTTCCTTGGCCGCGATTACGCTGCTCACGCGTCGCCGCTGGTTGCTCGGCGCGGCGCTAGGCGTGGCCGGGCTCGGTGCGATTGTCGGCGCGGTGGCGTTCGCGGGGTATTGAGCCCACTAAGTTAGGGCGACGGATGCGTGCCGGTGCGATATGCGCGATATCTGTGGCTGCCGTCCGTGCCGGTCGCGCGCGATCGCGTCTTCAGAGGCAGCGCTTGAGCAGCGCTTCGAGCGCGCGATCGGGCATGCCGCACTCGCGCAGCGCCTCGACCGTGCGGCAGACATAGTCGAGCGTCGTGCCGTAGCGGCCGCGCGCGCAACCGAGCACGGCCTTGACCATATCGTCGGACAGTTTGCCCGTGTAGGTCGGCACGTCGCGCCGCATGACGAACGCCAGTGCATCGACGCGGCGCCCGTCGGACAGCCAGCACGGCAGCCACGCGGGCCGGTAAGAGCCCATCGGCATTTCGCGCCGCCACAGCGCCTCCAGGTGCGGGCGGGCCCCGTCGCCGGCCAGCCGAAAGGCCATCCCGGTACAAGAGCCGCCGCGATCGAGCGCCAAGACGAGGCCCGGTTGTTCGGGCGTGCCTCGGTTCACGCGAGACCATAAATAGAGCCCGCGGTGATAGCCGCGCACGCGGGCGCGTACGGTTTCCGCGGCCGGCATGCCGGGGTTCCAGATCAGCGAGCCATACCCGAACAGCCATAAATCGCTCGTGCCGTCCCAGTGGCTGATCGTCTGAGCGAGCGACGCCGCGAGTTCGTCGTCGTCAAGGAGCCGCGCTTCGCCGAGCACGGGCGGGTAACTCGGGCATACCGAGTCGAGCGGGGCGGGGAGTTGGCTCGTGTCGGACATCGCGTAGGGGCTAGCGGGAACGGTCTCCGTACGGATCGGCGAAGCCGAGCCGGCCGAGGATCTGCGTTTCGAGCGCTTCCATCTCTTGCGCCTCCTCGTCGTCTTCGTGATCGTAGCCCTGTGCATGAAGCGTGCCGTGCACGATCATGTGCGCGTAATGCGCGAGGAGCGGTTTGCCCTGTTCGGCGGCCTCGCGCTCGATCACGGGGCAGCACAGGACGAGGTCGCCCGAGACGGGATCGTCTTCGCTTTCCGCGTAGGCGAACGTCAGCACGTTCGTCGCGTAGTCTTTGCTACGGTAGGTGCGGTTCAGCAGCCGGCCTTCGTCGGCATCGACCAAGCGCACGGTGAGTTCGGCGTCGGCGAACAGCGCCGCTTTGATCCAGCTCGCGACGTGCGCGCGCGAGAGCGCCGCCTTGTGGTCCGGGAAGGCTTTGGCGGCGGGGAACTGCAACGAAAGCTTCAGTTGCGGCGTGCGTGTCTTCTCTTTCATTCGTTCATTCGTTCGGGACGCGTCTGTCGTCATCGTCCGTCGATCGGCTGCGCGTCGTCCTTCTTCCCGTGCTTGTCGTAGGCTTCGACGATGCGCGCCACGAGCGGATGACGCACCACGTCCGCGCTCGTGAAGCGAGTGAGCGCGATGCCGCGCACGTTCGTCAGGACTTGCTGCGCTTCGATGAGGCCGCTCTTGGCGCCGCGCGGCAAGTCGACTTGCGTCGTGTCGCCCGTGACGACGGCCTTCGAACCGAAGCCGATGCGCGTGAGAAACATCTTCATCTGCTCGGGCGTCGTGTTCTGCGCTTCGTCCAAGATGATGAACGCGTGGTTCAGCGTGCGTCCGCGCATATAGGCCAGCGGCGCGATCTCGATCATTTGCCGCTCGAACATCTTCGCCGTTTTGTCGAAGCCGAGCAGATCGTACAGCGCATCGTAGAGCGGGCGCAGGTACGGATCGACCTTTTGCGCGAGATCGCCCGGCAAAAAGCCGAGCCGCTCGCCGGCTTCGACGGCCGGGCGCGTGAGGACGATGCGTTTGACCTGATCGCGCTCGAGCGCGTCGACGGCGCAGGCTACCGCAAGGTAGGTCTTGCCCGTGCCCGCGGGCCCGACGCCGAACGTGACGTCGTGCGAGACGATCTGCTTCAGGTATTCGCGCTGCGCCGGCGTGCGTCCGCGCAAATCGGCGCGGCGCGTGTACAGCTTCGGGCCGAGTTCTTCGACGTTTTCGTCGTCGAGTCCCGCGGGCTCGTCGAACGGATGGTCGGGATCGTAGCGGTTGGATGCGGCCTCGTCTTGCGCCGCGCCGCGATTGGCGGGATGGCGCGCTTCGACGAGCGCGAGCTGGATGTCGTCGACCGAAAGCGGCTCGCGTGCGCGGTTGTAGAACGTTTCGAGCGCGCCGAGCGCGACTTTCGCGCCGCGTCCGCGGATCGAGATGCGATGGCCGCGCCGCTGCAGCGTGACGTCGAGCGCTTGCTCGATCTGCCGCAGGTTTTCGTCGAGCGGCCCGCACAGGTTGGCAAGACGCGCGTTATCTTCGCGCGGCGCGGTGAATTCCAGGGACGGGGCGGTCTTCAAGGCGAGAGTGCGTTCCTTAAGCTTGAGCGATGGATTGCGGGTGGTCGGCGAGCACGAGTTCGCCGCGCAACGAATGCGGATAGGCGCGCGTGATGCGCACGTCGATCATTTGGCCGATGAGCCGCGCATGCGAGGCCACCGGCGCCGGGAAGTTCACGACCCGGTTGTTCCCAGTGCGGCCCGCCAGTTCGGTCGGATCCTTGCGCGCCGGGCGTTCGACGAGGATGCGCTCGATCTTGCCGACCATCGATTCGCTGATGCGCACGACGTTGGCGTCGATCGTCGCCTGCAGATGTTGCAGGCGTTCGAGCTTGACCTCGCGCGGGGTGTCATCGTGAAGGTTCGCGGCCGGCGTGCCGGGGCGCGGGCTATAGATGAACGAGAAGCTCGTGTCGTAGCTCATCTCGTGCACGAGCGCCATCGTCTTGTCGAAATCTTCCTGCGTCTCGCCCGGAAAGCCGACGATGATGTCGGTCGACAGCGAGAGATCGGGCCGGATCGCCCGCAGGCGGCGAATGACCGATTTGTACTCGAGCACCGTGTAGCCGCGCTTCATCGCCATCAAGATCCGGTCGGCGCCGTGCTGCACGGGCAAGTGCAGGTGCGAAACGAGCTTGTCGACTTTCGCGTAAACGTCGATGAGCCGTTGCGTGAATTCCTTCGGATGCGATGTCGTGTAGCGGATGCGCTCGATGCCGGGAATCTCGGCAACGTATTCGATCAGCGTGGCGAAATCGGCGATGTCGGTCGCGCCCGTCGTCAGCGCGCCGCGATAGGCGTTCACGTTCTGGCCGAGCAGCGTCACTTCGCGCACGCCTTGGTCGGCCAGCCCGGCGATTTCCGTGAGGACGTCGTCGAGCGGGCGCGAAACTTCGTCGCCGCGCGTGTAGGGCACCACGCAGTAGCTGCAGTACTTGCTGCAGCCTTCCATGATCGACACGAACGCACTCGGGCCATCCACGCGCGCCGGCGGCAGATGGTCGAACTTTTCGATTTCGGGAAACGAGATGTCGACTTGCGAACGCCCGCTCGCGCGGCGTGCGTCGATCATTTGCGGCAGACGGTGCAGGGTTTGCGGGCCGAATACGAGATCGACGTACGGCGCGCGCGCGACGATCGCCGCGCCTTCCTGGCTCGCGACGCAGCCGCCGACGCCGATCAGCAAGTCGGGCTTGGCCTCTTTGAGTTCGCGGACGCGGCCGAGATCGGAGAAGACCTTCTCCTGCGCCTTTTCGCGCACGGAGCAGGTATTGAAGAGGATGACGTCAGCGTCTTCGGGGGAATCCGTCTTGACGAGTCCTTCGGCGGCGCCGAGTACGTCGACCATCTTGTCGGAGTCGTACTCGTTCATCTGGCAGCCAAAGGTCTTTACATAAACTTTCTTGGTCATGAAGCTCGCCGTTCGCAGTGGTTGACCTGGGGGCGTGGGTAAGGCGCGTAGGTAATCGGTTCGGGATAGCCGGCCGGGCGGCGCGTCGGGCGCGGGCGACCGCTGAGCCTCGCCGCACATCGGTTGCGCACCGACTGCGCAATGGGGGCGCGAAGGCGCCCGACGTGCGCGACCGAAGCGCGACCCCCAAAGTGACCGGCGACACCCGCCGCATAACCCGACATTATAGCCGGTCGGGGGTTTCGGCTTCCGGGCGGGGCGCGAGTGGGCGCGTTGCACCGCCGGTCGAGCGCCGGTCGAGATTAGGGCGCTAGCCCCGGCAGCGCCGACCAATCGCGTTCCACCTCGGCGAACCGCTCGATCAAAAAGTCGAGCAGGGCCCGCACGCGCGGGGGGCGGTAGCGATTGCGGTGAAACAGGGCGTGCAGCGGCGTATCCCACGCGTAGCGCCACTCGGGCAACACGATCCGCAATCGGCCGGCGCGCAAATCCGCATCGATGTCCCACAGGGATTTGAGCGCGATGCCGTACCCGTCGATCGCCCAAATGCGGGTGACGGCGCCGTCGTTCGTTTCGCGAGACGTTTCGAGCGGGACTGTGTAGTCCTCGGCCGCGTCGCCGCGCACGAAGCGCCACTCGTTGAGCGGCCCCGACGCGATCGTGAGCACGATGCACTGAAAACGCGACAGATCGGACGGTGCCGCCGGTTCGCCATGTTGCGCCAGATAGCGGGGGGAAGCGACCAGCACGCGCCGGTTCGTCGCAAGGGGCCGCGCGATCAGCGAGGTGTCCGCGCGCGGCGCGCCGAACCGGATCGCCAGATCGATGTCGTCGTGCAGCAGGTTGGCGACCGAATCGGCGAGCGTCAGCGCGAACGTGACTTCCGGGTAGCGCGCGTTGAACTCGTCGAGCCACGCCATCAGCATGTTGCGCCCGAAATCCGATGTGGTCGAAATGCGGATCTTGCCGCGCACGACGGTGCGGCCCGCCTGCAACTCGGCGTCGGCGTCCTCGAGCGCCTGCAGCGCGCGCATGCAGTGCCGCAGATACGCGCGGCCTTCGTCGGTGAGCCTGAGCTGGCGGGTCGTGCGCTCGACGAGCCGCGTCGAAAGCGACGTCTCCAGCTTGGCCAAGCGTGCGCTGGCAGCCGCCGGCGTCAGGCCGAGCTTCCTGCCGGCCGCCGAGATGCCGCCGAGCCGAGCCGCTTCGACGAAAAGGCGAATGTCGCCGAGTCGATCCATGGATTATTCGATTTCGTTTGAAAATGATTCAAGCGCGACGGCAATTATCAAGCGGCGGCGATGTTTCGACAATACGCCCTAACCGCTAACGACAACTTTCCGGAGCCGTCATGCCCATTCCCTTACTTGCGCTCGCGCTCAGCGCGTTCGCCATCGGTACGACCGAATTCGTCATCATGGGGCTCTTGCCCGATGTCGCGCGCGATCTAGCCGTCTCCATTCCGTCGGCCGGATTGCTCGTGTCCGGCTACGCGCTCGGCGTGGCCGCCGGTGCGCCTTTGCTCGCCGTATTGACGAGCAAACTGCCGCGCAAGGCTGCGCTGCAAGCCTTGATGATCGTCTTCATCGTCGGCAATATGCTGTGCGCCGTCGCCGGCGACTACCGGATGCTGATGATCGCCCGCGTCGTGACGTCGTTCGCGCACGGCTCGTTTTTCGGCATCGGCGCTGTCGTTGCGGCCTCGCTCGTCGCGCGCGAGAAGCAAGCGAGCGCGATCGCGCTCATGTTCACCGGGCTCACGCTGGCGAATGTGCTCGGCGTGCCGTTCGGTACGTTCGTCGGCCAGTCGTTTGGGTGGCGGCTTACGTTCTGGATCGTCGCCGCCCTCGGTGTGCTCTCGCTGGCGGGCATCGCCGCGCTCGTCCCGAACCGACACGACGCAGGTCCCGTCGGGCTCGCTCGCGAGATACGCGTGCTCAAGGAGCCCCAAGTGTGGCTCGCTCTGGCGATGACCGTGCTCGGATTCGGCGGCGTGTTCGTCGTCTTTACCTACATTGCCCCGATTCTCGAGCAGATCGGCGGCTTTTCGCCGCGCGCGGTGACGATGATTCTCGTGCTCTTCGGCGCGGGGTTGACCGTCGGCAACGTGGTGGGCGGCAAGCTGGCCGACCGGGCGCTGATGCCCTCGCTAATGGGCATCCTCGTGCTGCTGGCGCTCGTCATGGGCGTTTTCGCGAAAACGAGCCATCTGGCTGTGCCCGCTGCCGTCACCGTCTTCGTGTGGGGCATCGCCGCCTTCGCGACCGTGCCGCCGCTGCAAATGCGCGTCGTCGAAAAAGCGAGCCATGCGCCGCACTTGGCTTCGACACTGAATATCGGCGCGTTCAACATCGGCAACGCCTTGGGCGCTTGGCTCGGCGGCCTGGCATTGACGCACGGCGCGGGGCTCGACGCGCTGCCTTGGGTGGCGGTGGCCGTGACCGTCGCGGCACTTGCGGTGACGATGCTGGCGGCTTACCTCGATGCGCGTCGCGTGCGCGAGGCGCGCAGCGCCGCGACCTGTGCGTCTTGATGTCTCGGGCGGGCAGAACGTTGCGAATTCGGTCGTGTGCGTCGATAGCGCCGATCGCTTAGAGGGCCGTCTCGGGATCGCAACGAGGCGTTTCCCACGGGCCGCCGGCATGCGCCGCCGGGCCGGGGCGCGGAGCCCTCGATGCCCGGAGGGCTTTGCCTGCAGCGGCGGCGCGGCTCGTGTATGCTCGGTTCCGGCCGGCAAAGTGCCGGTCAAATCGATATCTATCTAGTGCGTCTTCAGGGCGGGGCGAAATTCCCCACCGGCGGTATGTCGGCCATGTGCCGGCGAGCCCGCGAGCGCCCATGCGAAAAGCGGCCTTATTGGCCGCCTTGCGCGCGGGGTCAGCAGATCTGGTGCGAAGCCAGAGCCGACGGTCATAGTCCGGATGGAAGAAGATGCGCAGACAGTCGCGTTCGCCGCCTCGCTCGGCTCGGCATGCTTTGCCGTGCCGAGGGCGGTGGCGTTCGCGCCGTTTGCGATGCCCTGAAACGTTTTTCGCCGTTTTTCTCTCGCGAGGAGCGTTTCACATGTCTGAACCTATTTCCACGGCATTCGCCGAACTTCCCTTTCTCGCCTCTGCGTCGGTCCCCCCACGCATCGCCCAGGCGCTAGCCGCATTGCGCGAGGGCCGCGCCGTCGTCTTGCAGGACGATCACGATCGCGAAAACGAGGCCGACCTGATTGTCGCCGCGGAGCGTTTGAGCGTCGAGACGATGGCGCTATTGATCCGCGAATGCAGCGGCATCGTCTGCCTGTGTCTGCCGGACGAGAAGATTCGCGCGCTCGAACTGCCGCCGATGGTCGCGCATAACGAGAGCCGTCACGGCACCGCGTTCACCGTGTCGATCGAGGCGCGCCACGGCGTGAGTACGGGCGTCTCGGCCGCCGACCGCGTGACGACGATCCGCGCCGCCGTCGCAAGCCAAGCGAAGCCCGAGGACATCGTCCGTCCCGGACATGTGTTCCCGCTGCGCGCGCAGCCGGGCGGCGTGCTCGCGCGCCGAGGCCACACCGAAGGCACGGTCGATCTCGCGGTGTTGGCAGGGTGTTCCGCCGCAGGGGTGTTGTGCGAACTCATGAACGAAGACGGCACGATGATGCGCGGCGCCGATGTCGAGCGTTTCGCGGCCAAGCACGCTCTGCCGATGCTGACGATCGAGGAGCTGGTTGCGTTTCGCGAGCGGCTCGCTGCCGCGCGCGAGCGCGAATGCTGCGCGAGCGAAGCGTAAGACCGAGGCGCCCTGGGCGGGACGAATCCGCTGGGGGCGCTTAGTCTCGGACGCCGGTGGCGAGAAAACCGTTTGGTGCGTCCCGACGGAACGCCCAAAGTGGGATGAACGCGCTCGGCGCCCCGGCTTAGGACTGCAGTTGCCCGAACTCGCCGCGCAGCCCGGCGGCGATCAGCGCGGGCAGTTGTTCCATACGCTCGACAATGCGCGTGACGCCCAGATTGCGCAGCACCTGCGCATAGCCTTTCGGTACGTGGCTCGCGCCAACGAACGCGATCGTCTGCATGCCCGCTGCGCGTGCCGCGGACAGGCCCGTCACGCTGTCTTCGACAACCAGGCAGCGCTCGGGCGCGACGCCCAGTTCGCGGGCGGCGTGCAGGTAGACGTCCGGGTGCGGCTTGGGCCGAGCGACTTGCTCGGCGCTGAACACGCGCGGCCCGAACACTTCGGTCAACCCGACGCGCGACAGCGACGCGGCAATCCGCGTGAGCCGGCTGTTCGAGACGACGGCCGCCGGCAGCAAGACCTGCGAAAGCGCGTCGCGCACACCGGCGATCGGCGCGAGCGAGCGCGTCAATTCCGCGTCGATCTCGCGTTCGACGCGCGCTAGAAAGCCTTCGGGAAGCTTGATGCGAAATTGCCGTTCGATATCGGCGAGAAAGGTCGATGTACGCTGGCCGAATGCCAGGTGCGCGACACTGCCGAAATCGTGGGTGGGAAACGTCTCCGACAAAGCGCGCAGCAGCACGCGATCGGCGATCACTTCACTGTCGACGAGCACGCCGTCGCAGTCGCAGATGAGATGGTCGAACATGACGAGAGAAACGCGCGCTCGGTGGCCGGCCTAACCCCGTAGCGCACTTTGTTGTGTAGTGAGACGCCAATGATACGGGGTATTGGCGTGTCGGTGCTCCGATTCTTCTCTCCGGCCGACCATCGAGGCGCCGACGTCTGGCGCACGATACCGCTTGCGCCAGACGCCCGGCCCCGATTCGATCCGATGCGGCTAGACGCCGCATCTTCCTCGCTTAGTGCGCGTGGACGTACACCCACGAGGCCATTGCGCCGCCCATGAGCGGGCCGAACACGGGCACCCATGCGTAGCGCCAGTCGCTGCCGCGCTTGCCGGGGATCGGCAGCAGGGCATGCATGATGCGCGGCGCCAGGTCGCGAGCGGGGCTCATGGCGTAGCCCGTGGGGCCGCCGAGCGAAATGCCGATGCCGAGCACGAGCAGGCCGACGGGCAGGGCGTCGAGCGCGCCGAGGCCGACTTGCGGCGAGGCGAGATAGAGCACGCCGAGGATCAGGACGAACGTGCAGATCATTTCCGTCAACACGTTGTGCGGGGTGCTGCGAATGGCGGGCGCGGTGCAGAAGCAGGCGAGCTTGATATCGGCATCGTCCGTCGACGAAAAATGCTGACGGTAGGCGAGCCAGACGAGGAACGCGCCGGCCATGCCGCCGAGCATTTGCGCGACGATGTAGCCGGTCACCTTGGACCAGGCGAACTTGCCGGCGAGCGCGAGGCTGATCGTCACGATCGGGTTCAGATGGGCGCCGCTGAACGAGGCCGTCACATAGACAGCGACGAAAACGGCCATCGCCCAGCCCCAAACGATCACGATCAGATCGGCTCCCTTGCCCTTCGTGCGTGCGAGCAGCACGTTGGCGACGGAGCCGTTGCCGAGTAGCACGAGCAGCGCAGTGCCGAGAAATTCCGCGATAAGTGGCGACATGATGGTGTGTCTCCGGAATGACTATTGTTGGTCGATTGTTGGTGGAATCGGCGCGGGCAGGCTCAATAGGCCCGGCGAGCCCGCGCGTTAAGGGGTAAATCCGTGAATCGGTGAATCGTGCGTATCCGCTTGCCGCCGACGGGGCCGGCGCCGACGGCCGCGAGCCGGGGCCCGCCGCCTGCCGACGCCGGCCGCACCGGCTTCGCTTCGCTCACTTCGCGTCGGCCCAAGCCTTGGCGGCGTTGATGGCGCGCTGCCAGCCCGCGATGCACTGCTGCACGTCGGCCTGTTGCATTGCCGGCGAGAAGCGCCGATCGAGCTGCCACTGGCTTTGGAGTTCGCCCACGTTGTTCCAGTAGCCGACCGCGAGCCCAGCGAGATAGGCGGCGCCGAGCGCGGTCGTTTCGCTGATGCGCGGACGCACGGCCGCGACGCCGAGCAGATCGGACTGGAACTGCATGAGCAGGTTGTTCGCGCAGGCGCCGCCGTCGACGCGCAACTCGCCGATCTTGATGCCCGAATCGGCTTCCATGGCTTTGAGCACGTCGAGCGACTGGTAGGCGATCGAATCGAGCGCCGCGCGTGCGATATGGGCGCTCGTCGTGCCGCGCGTCACGCCGAACAGCGTGCCGCGTGCACGCGGGTTCCAGTGCGGTGCGCCCAGGCCGGCGAACGCGGGCACGAGGTACACGCCGTCGCAATGTTCGACGCTGGCCGCGAGCGCTTCGATCTCGGACGCGCTCTTGATGATGCCCAAGCCGTCGCGCAGCCATTGGACGACCGCACCCGCGATAAAGATGCTGCCTTCCAGCGCGTAGTTGACTTCGTTGCCGATCTTCCAAGCGAGCGTCGTGACGAGGTTGTTCTTCGATTCGATCGGCTTTTCGCCCGTGTTCATCATCAGGAAGCAGCCGGTGCCGTAGGTGTTCTTCACCATGCCCGACGACGTGCACATCTGACCGAACAGCGCGGCTTGCTGATCGCCGGCGATGCCCGCGAGCGGGATCTTCGAGGCGAACACCGTGGTGACCGTGTTGCCGTAGATTTCGGACGAAGCGCGCACTTCCGGCAGCATGCTGCGCGGGATGTCGAGTGCTTCGAGCAGATCGTTGTCCCACTGCATCGTGTGGATGTTGAACAGCATGGTGCGCGACGCGTTCGTCACGTCGGTGATGTGCTGTGCGTGCTTCGTGAAGTTCCAGACGAGCCAGCTATCGACCGTGCCGAAGGCGAGCTTGCCTTGCTTGGCTTTCTCGCGCGCGCCGTCGACGTTGTCGAGAATCCAGCGGATCTTGGTGGCGGAGAAGTAAGCGTCGATCGGCAGGCCCGTCTTCGCCCGGACTTTTTCTTCGAGGCCCTGCGCTTTGAGCTGATCGCACAGACCGGCGGTGCGGCGATCTTGCCAGACGATGGCGTTATAGATCGGCTGACCCGTCTCGCGATCCCAGACGATCGTCGTTTCGCGCTGATTCGTGATGCCGATGGCGGCGATCGCCGTGCCGTTCACACCGGCGCGCGTCACGGCCTCGGCGGCGACGCCGGCTTGCGTCGACCAGATTTCCTGCGGATCGTGTTCGACCCAGCCCGGCTGGGGGTAGATCTGGCGGAATTCCTTCTGCGCGACCGAGACGATGTTGCCCTTGCGGTCGAACAGCATCGCACGCGAACTGGTGGTGCCTTGGTCCAGCGCTAGGATGTATTGATCCTGCATTGTCTCTTCTCCATGTGTTGTCGTGATGTGCCGCGAACATCGAAGGGGCGCGGCCTGGGACTGCGGGTGAAGCGGGTACTGCCAATTCGACGAACCGACGAACCGACGATCCGGCTGCGGTCGTCAGCCCGTCAACGCGGACGAACTGCGCTGCACGGTAGGCGCCGGCGTGCGGGCGAACCAAGCGTCGATCTCGCTTGCGACTGCCTCGGCTGTGCCGGGTTGCAGATGCAAGCCGATCTTCGAGCGGCGCCACAAGACGTCTTGCGCGCTGCGCGCCCATTCGACGTCGCGCAGATAGCGCAGCTCTTGTTCGAACAGGCCGGGGGCGAATTCGCGGCCGAGGTCCGCCAGCGCCTGGGCCGTGCCGAGGAGCCGGTTCGCGCGGGTGCCGTAGGCGCGGGCATAGCGTCGCGCGACGTCGGCCGGCAGCCACACATGTTCGTTTGCGAACTTCGCGGCGAACGGTTCGAACTTGGCGCCGGCGATATCGCCGCCGGGCAGCGGCGCGGTCGCCGTCCAAGCCGCTTTGGCGATCGGCATGACCGAGGCCAGGCGATCGAGCGCTTCTTCCGCGAGCTTGCGGAAGGTCGTGATCTTGCCGCCGAAGACCGACAAGAGCGGCGCCTCGCCGGCTTGGGCGTCAAGTTCCAGGCGGTAATCGCGCGTCACGGCCGATGGGTTCTCGGCGCCTTCCTCCTCGAGCAGCGGACGCACCCCGGAGTAAGTCCAGCAAACGTCGGCCGGCGTGATCTTGCGCGTGAAGTAGCGGTTGATCGATTCGCACAGATAGCGCGTTTCGTCTTCGGTGATCGCGACTTGGGCCGGATCGCCGCGGTATTCGACATCGGTGGTGCCGATGAGCGTGAACTCGTGCTCGTACGGAATCGCGAAGATGATCCGCTTGTCGGGATTCTGAAAAATGTAGGCGTGGTCGTGATCGAACAACCGCCGCGTAACGATATGACTGCCCTTGACGAGCCGCACGCTGTGATGCGCGCCGCGGCCGAGCGCGTCGTGCAGTAACTGGCCCACCCACGGCCCCGCCGCGTTCGCGATCGCACCGGCGCGCACGTCGAGGCGCGAGCCGTCGGCCTGTCGGAGCTGCGCATGCCATTCGCCGCCGGCTCGCACGGCGCCGATGAGCTTCGTGCGCGTGAGGACGGTCGCGCCGCGCTCGCTGGCGTCCAGCGCGTTGAGCACGACGAGGCGCGCATCGTCGACCCAGCCGTCCGAATAGACGAAGCCGCGCGCGATCGAATCGACGAGCGGTGCGCCGGCCGGGTGGCGGCGCAGGTCGATGCCGCGCGAGCCGGGCAGCAGCTCGCGCCGCGCGAGATGGTCGTATAGGAATAGGCCCGCGCGGATCAGCCAGGCCGGACGCAGATCGGGCATGTGCGGCATCACGAAGCGTAGCGGCCACATGATGTGCGGCGCGGCCCGCAGCAGCGTTTCGCGCTCTTGAAGCGCTTTGCGCACGAGGCCGAACTCTTTGTATTCGAGGTAGCGGAGCCCGCCGTGGATCAGCTTCGTGCTCGACGACGAAGTATGGGAGGCCAGATCGTGTTGCTCGACGAGCAGCACGGACAAGCCGCGCCCCGCGGCGTCGCGGGCGATGCCCGCGCCATTGATCCCGCCGCCCACGACGAGCAAATCGTATCGGCTGCCTTGCGTCACTTGCTCTGTCCCCTCTTATGCCTTGCGGCTATCGTCGAAATAAAGCGAACCTATCAATGTTCGTTTGCGAAATCTAACGAACATATTCGAAAAAGTAAAGTGGGTGTTTAGGGTTCGTATTCGAACTATGCATGCGAGCGCCGATGAAACCAGCGCGCGCAAGGGCTAACATCTCGGAAAACGAACTAAGAGGTGCGCGATGCGACGATGGATGACGGCGGCCGCCTGTGCGGGGACGGTGCTCGTGACGGGGTGCGTGGCGGTATTCGGCGGGGGGCAGGCGTTTGCGCCGTTGCAGGCGAGCTGCGGCGCGGCCGTGGATTATGGCGCGGACGCGCAGTCGGTCTACGGCACGTTGTTCGATGCCTATGTGGCCTATCGGCACGGGCGCCTCTCGTCGGCCGAGTACTGCGCGTTCGATCGCGACATCGCAAGCCACTACCGCATGCGAGCGGCGGGCGGCCCCGATGCGCAGCGCGCATGGGCCGAGTACTTCAATGCTCAGCGAGTGAAGGCGATCGATTGGCGCGCGCAGATCGATCCGACGCTGCGCGGAGGATAGCGTAGGGAGGCCGCGGCGTGCCGAACCGCTCCCGGCAGTTTGCAGGGCTCATCGCGTGGCAGGCGCGCGAAGTCGCGCCACGCGGCTGGTACGCGCGAAGCGCGCACCGGGGCGGCGCGACAAAGAAGTGAAACGAATCGAAACTAGGAAAAGCGTTTGATCGCGCGGATCGCCGAGTCGCCCGACTCGGTCAAGCGCCATTGCTGGTGGCCCGAGCCGAGGCGCTCGAGCTGCACCAGTTGTTGCTCGAGGAGGGCGTCGAGTTCTTCGCGGTCCATATCGACTTGGTTGGGAGCGTCCTTGACGAGTAGCAACGTGGCAAATTCATGCGGACTCAGCATTGTTCTCTCCATGGGCAATCGGATTGCCTCGGCAGCGGCTGTTCGGCTACCTTGCGCTCAACCTATCGGGAGTAGGGAAGCGATGGCCTCGGCACATGCTGCACGCACGTGCGTTGGGGAACTGGAGTGTAGTCAAGCGCCCGTTCAACTCCAAATCGTCCCCTGAAAATTTTCCCTTTGACAATGGCCCGGTGGGGAAGCGGTTCGCTCGTCGCGCCGATTTCGCGAAATTACTTGAGCTTTCGCGTGCGGCGCAGCATGGAATAAGGCGCCGTTTGGTCAGTCGGCATCCGCGACGTAGACCTGAGTGCCGGCCGTGGCGAGTGTCTCGGCCATCTCCGGCGGCGTCGGTCGATCGGTGAACAGGGCGTCGATCTGGTTCAGGTGGCCCTGGCGCACGAGCGCGGGGCGGCCGAATTTCGAGTGATCGGCGGCCAGGAACACCGTGCGGGCGTGTTCGATGATTGCTTCCGCCACGCGCACCTCGCGCGTGTCGAAGTCGCGCAGCGTGCCGTCGAACTCGATGCTCGAGGTGCCGATGATCGCGAAATCCACTTTGAATTGTCGGATGAACTCGATCGCCAACTCGCCGACGATGCCTTTGTCCCACGGGCGGACGATGCCGCCCGTGACGAGTACCTCGCATTCGGGGTAGCCGCTCATCATGTTCGCGACGTTCAGGTTGTTCGTGATGACGCGCAGGCCCCGATGCCGATTCAAGGCGCGCGCGACTTCCTCGGTCGTTGTGCCGAGGTTGATGAAGAGCGAGGCCTGGTCGGGAATGTGCGTGGCGACGAGCGTGGCGATGCGCCGCTTTTCGTCGTGAAACATCCGCTGCCGCGCCGTGTAGGACACGTTCTCCGAGCTGGTCGGCAAACTGGCGCCGCCGTGATAGCGGCGCAGCAGATTCATGTCGGAGAGCCAATTCACGTCGCGCCGGATCGTTTGCGGTGTTACGGCGAAGTGCGAGGCTAAGTCGTCCACCGTCACGAAGCCGTCGCGCTGCACCCAATCGAGCAATTCTTGTTGGCGGGCATTCAGGCTCAAGCGTGGGTCTCGGCTCATGGTGCGGCGGCAGGACAGTCAAAGAGCGGCTATTGTAAAACCTTCGAGCCTTCCGCTTTTGGCCGAACCCACCCTTTGAGAGCGAGATTGCGACCTATGACCCGTTTCGACTGGCACAACCCCTATCCCACGCCGCGCTTGCCGGTGTTCGCCCGCAATGTCGTCGCAACGTCCCATCCGTTGGCGGCTCAAGCGGGATTGCGCGTGCTCTGGCAAGGCGGCAATGCCGTCGATGCGGCGATCGCGGCGGCGGCCGTGCTGACGGTGGTGGAGCCCGTTTCATGCGGACTGGGCGGGGACGCGTTCGCGCTCGTTTGGGACGGCGCGAAGCTGCACGGGCTGAACGCATCCGGCGTGGCCCCGGCGGCATGGAGCGTTGAGTACTTCAAGCAGCGCTACGGCGAAACCGCAGGCGTGGCCATGCAGCCCAAACGGGGCTGGGATACGGCCACCGTGCCCGGAGTGGTGGCCGGCTGGGAGGCGCTGCACCGGCAGTTCGGCCTGCTGCCTTTCGGGGACTTGATGGTCAGTGTGATCGACATCGCCGAACGGGGCCATGCCGTGGCGAGCGTCGTTGCCCAAAAATGGGGCGCGGCCGTGCCCGAGCTGAAGGATCAGCCTGGGTTCGCCGGCACCTTCATGCCGAACGGGCGCGCGCCGCTCGTCAGCGAACTCGTGCGGTTGCCCGATCACGCGCGCACGCTGCGGCTTTTGGCGGCGCAAGGGCCGCGCGCGTTTTACGAAGGCGAGCCGGCCGAGCGGATCGCCGCCTACACGCGCGAAGGCGGCGGCGCGATGACCGTGCTCGATCTGGCCAGCTACCGGCCGGCCTGGGTCGAGCCCATCGGCAAAGACTACCGCGGCTACACGGTTCACGAAATTCCGCCGAACGGCCAGGGCATCGCGGCGCTCATCGCACTGGGCATCCTCGAGCGGTTCGACTTGGCGGCGCTGGCGCGCGACGGCATCGACTCGCAGCACGTGCAGATCGAGGCGATGAAACTCGCGTTCGCCGACGTCTATCGTTATGTGGCCGATCCGCGCGCGATGGAAGTCACCCCCGAGCAGATGCTGGACGACGCCTACCTCGCCTCGCGCGCCGCGATGATCGACCTTAAGCGGGCGACGCAGTTCGGCTTCGGCATGCCGCCGGCCGGCGGGACGATCTATCTGAGCGCCGCCGACGAACGCGGGATGATGGTGAGCTTTATCCAATCGAACTACATGGGTTTCGGCTCGGGCGTCGTCGTGCCGGGCACCGGGATCAGCCTGCAGAACCGCGGCACGGGCTTCACGCTCGAGCGCGACGCTCAGGGCTTCTGCCGGCCGCACGGGATCTGGGGGCACTGCATGCTGATCGTCGGCGTCCGCGCCGATGACTTGCTGCCTGTCGTCATCGACCCCGACGACACGGGCGCGTTCCTCGTCGCGGGACGCGCGGGTTCGGGTCGCAGCACGGCGCTGGTCAGCTTCGCCCTGCAGCTCCAGAG
>NZ_JBQCIV010000086.1:0-228665 GCF_051953405.1 Trinickia sp.
CGATAGGCGATAGGCGATAGGCGATAGGCGATAGGCGATAGGCGATAGGCGAGGTTCGACGAGCGCGGGTCACGGCAACTATCGCGACTGCCTCTCGGTGCCCGTCACGGGCTCGGGCACCCATCCGCCGGTGCCGGCGCCCGACGCCTCGCCGGGCAAAATTAGACGATCGGGTACGTGCGCGCGATTGCCCCGCACGGCAACGTAGTAGAGCACCGCGGGGACGACGAGGCCGACGATCCACGAAATGTCGGCGCCGCCGAGCTTATCGGCGAGCGGGCCGGTATAGAAACCCGTGGCGATGAACGGCATCTGCACCAGCACGCCGATCGCATAGACGACAAGGCCGACGACGTTGAAGCGGCCGTAGCGTCCATTGGGATCGTAGAGCGCGGGGATGTCGTAGCGCTCTTTCGTCACGCAGTAGTAGTCGACGAGATTGATTGCGCTCCACGGCGTGAAGAACGCCAATAAGAATAGGATGAACGACGAGAATGCTTTTAGGAACGCGTGCTGCCCTGCCAGCGCAAGCCAGACGACGATTGCCAGCATGCCCGCGATGCATGCCGTGCGCAGGGTAGCGGAGAGGCTGCGGCGCCCGGCTAGCCCTGTCGAAATTGTCGCGACGGACATGACGCAGCCGTAAGCGTTGAGCGTGGTGGCGGTGAGTTTGCCGAGTGCGATGGTGAAGTAAAGCCATGCGGCCGCCGCGCCGCTTCCGCCGAGGCCGACGACGAACGCTACCTCATGGCCGGCGAACGCATGGCCCGCGAGGGCTGCGGCGAAGACGCCGAACGTCATCGACGCTTGGGAGCCGATGACCGAACCCAGCCAAACTGCCCAGAAGGTGCGCAGCGACGAGGTACGACGTGGCAGGTAGCGCGAGTAATCGGCGACATAGGGCCCGTAGGCGATTTGCCAGGAGGCCGATAGCGACATCGCCAACAAGAAGTCGGCGACCGTGAAGTGTCGAATGGCCAAGAGTGCGCCGACATCGTGTTCGGCCAACAACCGGCTGAAGAGATAGACGAACGCCGCGACGCCGACCACGCTCATGAGACGTCCGAGCCCGTGAATGAGGCGATAGCCGAGAATGGCGGAGACCATGACCAGCGCCGCGAAAATCAGGACGCCCGCTGTGGGCGAGAGGCCGCTCAATTGCGCCACGGCCTGCCCGGCCAACACTGTTCCGCCGGCAGAGAAGCCGATGTACATGAGGCACACGAGCACAAGGGGCAGCGTGGCGCCTAGGACGCCGAATTGAACGCGGCTCGAGATCATCTGCGGCAGCCCAAGTCTCGGCCCTTGCGCGCCATGTAGTGCCATCACGGCGCCGCCAAGAATCTGCCCGAGGGCTAGCCCCACGAGCGACCAGAATACGTCGCCCCCGAGGACGACGGCGAGTGCGCCCGTCACGATCGCCGTGATTTGCAAATTGGCGCCGAGCCAGAGCGTAAATTGACCGACCGGTCTGCCGTGCCGTTCGTCATCGGGGATGTAATCGATCGTGCGGCGTTCGGCAAGCGAGCGGTTCGGTGCGTCGGATGCGGGAAGCGTAGTGGTCATGGCGCGGCGCGCGGCGCATCGGCCACGCATCTGTGACGAGATCGACCACGATACGTATCGCAAAATTTCAGCGCAAGCGGGCCGGCGCGGCGCGCGCCGTCATGACGCCGTGAATCATGCGCTCCATGTCCTTCACGATGTCCGACAGCAGCGAAGTCACGACCGCGAACTCTCGCCCATACGGCCCGGCGCGCCCCGCCGAAATGCGGGCATTGATCGCGACGATATTCGCTTGCATCGAGATCCGCCCGAGTTGTTCGGCCAGTTGCTCATCGCGCTTGGACGCCGCGCGTTCCACATTGCGCATTTCGTGTTGGTAGGCGAGCGTGATCGCCTGCAGCAATTCGAGCAGCGGCGACGCTTGCGCGACGAGCGCACCGGCCGCGGCCTGCGCATCACCCGATTCGGACGATAAGCGGGACGCGGCCATGCCGGCGTCGTCGATGAACCGGCGAATTCGTTCGTCGGCGCGATGCGAGCCGAAATACAGTTGGCGCAGTGCCTCGCAAAACACGCCGGGCAAACGATCGTTGCCTTCGACGAGATCGGCGTGGGCCGCGGCGAAAGTCGACAAGCAGCCTTTGGCGATAGCGGCCGCGTCCGCGTGGCCCTGCGCGGCGAGCAGCACATGGAGCACAATGCGCTGCGAAAGCATTCGTTGACGGCCGGCAAGATTGATGAGTTCGCCGATCGTCTCGGCGGAAACGGCGTGGTCCTCGCGCGCGCGGCGCGCATCGGTCGGCTTTAATTTGATCATGGCAGGGCGCGGCCCTGGGTTCGGCCGCTATAGCATTGGCTTGGGACACACCTGCGGCCGCGACGCGACGCGGGGTGGCGTTCCGATTGGCGCGAGCCTTTCGCGATCATCGGCCGGCCAGACCACGCAATAGCCATGCCATGCAACGGCTGCGGCGCGGCCTTTCATTTAGCGGTAAGTCGAGCGCGCCGGCGCGCACAAGCATGGCGAGGGGGGCCGCGCATCCGTGCGCGGGGGCTCCCGATGGTGCAGCCGGCACTGCCGCGGGGCGCGGGGGCGGCTCGCTAGAGCCGCCGACCACGAGCGAGTCGAAGGAAGGGCAGTCTAGGGCCTGACAGTCATAGCGGGCGTGAGAGACGAGCAGAGTGCAGTCGCGGGGCACGAACGAAATCGAGCATGAGCAGATTGGGCCTGACAGTCATTGCGGGCGTGTGGGTAAACAACCTTTGCTGTCCGCCCAAGGACGCGCCTTTCTTTTGGTTACTTTTCTTTGGAAGTGCAAAGAAAAGTGACCGCTGCCCCGCGGAGGGGCGACGCTAATAGACCGATAAGAAACCAAGTTCAACGACGAGCAGAGTGCAGTCGCGGGGCGCGAACGAAATCGAGCATGAACCGATTGGGCCTGACCGTCATCGCGGGCGTGTGGGGTAGACAACCTTTGCCGTCCGCCCAAGGACGCGCCTTTCTTTTGGTTACTTTTCTTTGGAAGTGCAAAGAAAAGTGACCGCTGCCCCGCGGAGGGGCGACGCTAATAGACCGATAAGAAATGAAGTTCCACGACGAGGCGAGCCTAGCGACAACGGAGCGACAACGGAGCGACAACGACAGCACCAACACCTTACCGCCCCGGCCGGAGGGGCGCCCAGTTCACAAAAGCGGGCAAGCGGTCACGCTATTCCCGAGTTCCGCGCAAACCCGCTCATACTCGCGCAGGTAATCGCGCTCGTTCTGATCGAGCATATCGACATCGATCAAATCCCAGTCATACCCGACGGCCACGATGTTCTCGAATTCGACCATCCCGGCGTGAGAAGCGCTTGGCCGAATAATGACGACATTCTCGATACGAACCCCGCCTTTCCCGGCCAGATAGATCCCAGGCTCGATAGAGATAACGGCATTGGGCACGAGCCCGAACTTCGACCCGGGTGCGAACCGCACCCCCGATTCATGCACGTGAATCCCGATGCCATGCCCGGTGCCATGGTTAAAGTCGTAGCCGCGCGCGCGGCAGACGTCGCGCACAGCTTCGTCGACCTCCTCTCCGGTCAGATCCGCGGGGAAGCGTGCAACAAGCCCTTTAATGCACGCCTTAAGCGCGATCGTATAAATTTCCCGCTGCCATGGCTGAGCTTGCGTAGCCGCATCGGTCTTGCGCAGCACGACGCGCGTGCAATCGGTGGCGAAACCGCCTTCGTAATAGGCGCCGCTGTCGAGCAGAACGAGTTCGCCGTCCTCGAGCGCGACGTCCGCGCTCGCGGCCGTGTAGTGGGCATGCGCGCTATTGGCGCCGTGCGCCGCGATCGTCGTAAAAGTGAGCCCCACGGCGCCGCGCGCGGCATAGGCATCGTTGATCTTACGCGCCAAGTCATACTCGGAATGCCGCTGTCCCGGCTCGCCGTACTTGGCCCAACGCATCGTTTGCGCGATGGCGGCGCTGCTGCGCGCGAACGCATCGCGGAAGCGATCGAGCACCTGGGGCGTCTTCGACGCACGCATCGATTCGACGGGACTGAAGCTCGAGTGCCGCGCATGCGGCCATACGCGGCTCAGCGCGTCCGGCATCGCACAATTGACCGACTCGGCGCCGTAGCAAATATGATCGACATCGAACAGCGCGAGAAAACGCGCGAGCGCAGCCAGGTCGTTTCGGAAGACCTGCAGCTTCGGGTAGGACTCGAGTTCGACCGGACACTCATCGCAGCCTTCGGGCAAATACAACGCCACTTGATCGCCTACCACGAACAAATATCCGAGATGCGACGACGCATTCGGCATGTGATAGCCGCGGCTATTCAAGAGGTAGCCGATATCGTCGGCCGCGCACGTGAGCCAGCACACGCGCGCACCCGCGTTGCCCAGATGGCCGCGCAAGCGATCGTTCAATGCGGCGATATTGCTGGCCACCGCCCTGCCCGTCATCGATTCCGGCACCTCGAAGATCGGCCGCGCCACCTGCCAGCCGGGCAAATCGATTGCGCGATCGATTTCGCGCGAGGAAAACGCGGTCCACCGCAGCGCACTGCCGCGCGTATCGTCGAACAAGCGGTCCCGTTGGCCAACGCTGACACGCAGCGCGTCGTAGCCGACCGAGCGCAACGTATCGGCATGCTTCGACAGCCACATGGCGAGGGCGGACCAGATCGGCAAACCGAGTTCCAGCTTCTCGAGGTGCACGTAGGCCGTGTCGCACTGCGATTCCGCTTGCAGGTGATAGCGGCCGTCGACGAACAACACGAAGCGCGCCACGCCGATTCGGGCCGCCGCCGCTTGGCTGAGGAAGATGCCCGAGCCCATCGAACCGTCGAAGCCGGACAGCGCGAAACGCTGGCTATTTCGACGCGGCACGTATTCGGTGATGAATTCGTCCTGCGACGTGACCACGAGCGCGTCGAGTTCGCTACGCTCGAGCAACGTGCTCAGGCGCGCCTGCGTATCGGCTACCGAAGGTTCGTAGGCCGGTAGATCGGAAAAGTTGTATTGAAGTCGGTCGATCATCGTTTTTGCTCGTTCGTCGATGCGCGCAGCGCTCGCGGTTGTCCCCATCGTGAAAACTACCGTCGCGGCGAATTTACGTCAAGCTAAAATTTTGGTGCTACTAAAACTTTCACCTCAATCCGCCCGTGCGCCCGACACAGCGCCCCACCCCGAAACTGCGCGGTACAATGCGCCCACATTGCTGCCGGGCTGTCACCGACGCGCCGATCCGCGCCGACAAGCGGCCTGCCTGTCGTACCGTGCGCCAAAGCGCCGAATCGACGGCTTACGGCGATCGCCGCCAAGAGGATTCATGGATTCGGATATCAATCACATCGGCCAGCGCATTCGGCGCCTGCGCCGGGAATCGAAGATGACGCTGCTCGAAGTGGCGACGGCGTCGAGCTTGTCGGTCGGTTTTTTGTCGCAGGTCGAGCGCAACTTGACGGGCATTTCCATCTCGTCGCTCGTCAATGTCGCGAAAGCGTTGAGCGTACCGCTCGGCGTCCTGCTCGAGCATCCTCGTCAAGCGCAGCCCGATTCGCACGAAGGGCGGCGCGAATCGTATCAAGTCGGCCCGATGCAGCAAAAGTACGAACGGCTATCGACGACGTTCGACGGCAGCATGCTCAACGCCGTCAAAGTGCTGATGATGGAAGGCTACAGCTCCGAGTGGGTCGCCCATGGCGGCGACGAATTCGTCTACGTGCTGTCCGGCAAATTGCGTTATACGGTCCGCAAAAAGGACTACGAACTCACGGCGGGCGATTCGCTGCATTTCGACGCGCAGCATCGGCACCGTGTCGTCAATGTCGGCCCCGGTCCGGCCGAGGTCATCGCCGTGGGCACCCTCCCGTTGTTCGACGACGGACATGCGGCGCTCGAGCCGCTCTCGCGCTCGCCCCAGCGCCGCGGCACAGCCGCTGCAAAGAAAACGGCGGCGCCGTTGCAGACGAAAGCGCGTGCGGCTGGCCGGTCGGCGCCAGCCCAACCGGCAGCGTCCGATAAGACCGCGCAGCCCGCGCGGCGGCGCGACAAGAAAAAAGCCTGATCCCGCTCGCCCTGCGGCTCGCAAGCGCATAGCGCGCCGGGCCGTAGGGCGAGCGCAGCCATCGAGCCGTCCGCCGCCCAAACGGGTGTCAGTGCGACGAGGAAACCGCCGCCCGCCGCGCATCGCGGCGCCAAAAATGCTGAACCACGACGACCGAGGCCATGACCGCGAGAATCGCGAGGGAAGCCGAGACGCGGTTCAGATTGAGCCCGCCTTCGGCGACCGGTTTGGTGAGCGTATCGCCGAGCGTGGCGCCGAGCGGGCGCGTCAGCACGTAGGCCGCCCAAAACAGTACGCCGATCGGCACGCGCCGCGCCAGCAGCCACACGAGCGCCACCACGACCAATAGCCCCGCGAACAGCAACGCACCGTGTTCGAAGCCGAGGCCTAAGTTGTCCGCTGCAAAATCGCCGAGCGCCGTGCCCAGCGTATTCGACACGAGAATCGTGACCCAGTAGAACACCTCATCGCGCGGCTTCAAGATATGGTCGTATTCGATTCGGCCGGCGGTGGCGCGCCATGCCGCCAGCACCATCAAGACGGCCAGCAGCAGGATCGCCGACGACACGACATAACCGAGTCCGGCCGTGCGATCGAGAAAATCCGAGGTCGTCGTACCGACGGTCGTCGTCGCGACCACCACGGCCCAGTATACCGCGGGGTGGTAGCTGCGCGAGCGGACCTGAATCGCCAGCGTGACGACGAAGAAGGCCACGAAGATCAGCGTCGCGACGGCGTAACCGAGCTGAAAGGTCATTGAAAGCGCATCGCCGCCGGTTTCGCCGACCGTCGTCGCCAAAATCTTGACGAGCCAGAACACGGCCGTCGCTTGAGGCACCTTGCTGAGCCATGCCTCGCTATCGTGCGGGACCGCCACCGAGGTTCGTGTGGTCATCTTCCGTTCTCCTTGATCGATTCGGGATGTCGAACTGCAAACGCGTCGCATTATCGCCAGCCTTACTTAAGGCTTGCTTATCAGCATCGTTCGGGCCACGGATGTTTCGTGCTCGATGCGGCTCAGCCCTTCCGCTCGTCCGGTTCTTCGCGCACGTGGACGTGCTCGTCGCGCGCCTCGCGCTACTATGTCGCCCTTATCGCCGAGCGCCGCGCACCGCTTTGCATGGCGATTCAATGCGCATCCATCCCGGTGCGCCCAGGCGCACATGCGCCCTGATCGACGGAGACAAGCCGATGCAAGAGCACACGCCGAAAGTCCCGCAGCCTCTCCCGCAAGAATCGGACAACGCGGACCAGCCCGCGAACCCCGATCGACGTCGCTTACTGGGCGGCCTCGCCGCCGTGGGCATGGGGCTTGCGCTGCCCGCGTGCGCGCCGCCGAGCAGCGCGGCACAGCGCGATGGCTCGCGCGCGCGAACGGCCGCCGAGGAAACGCTCGACGGCGCCCTGCGCGCACACGTGCGCCACATCGTCGTCATCTACGCGGAGAACCGCAGCTTCGCCAATTTATATGGGAATTTTCCCGGCACGCGTTATGCGCTCGACGCTGCCGCCGCGCAAGCCCCCGCGCAGTTGGATCGCGACGGCCGCACCCCTTTGCCGTACCTGCCGAAGATCTGGGGCGGCCTCGTGCCGCAAGCGCAGCAGGTCGGCTCGACCCGCTACATGATCGGCCAGGAAGCAATCGCGCACCTGCCCAACCGGCCGTTCGTCGTGGCCGACGCACACGGCACCCCACTGCCCAATGCGGTGATCACGCGCGACTTGTGGCACCGCTTCTATCAGAACCAGATGCAAATCAACGGCGGGCGCAACGACCAGTTCGTGGCCTGGGCCGATTCGGGCGCGCTCGTCATGGGGCATTACCGAAATTCGGCGCAGACCCTCCGGCTATGGAATCTGGCCCGGCAATACACGCTGTGCGACAACTTTTTCATGGCCGCGTTCGGCGGATCCTGGCTCAACCACATCTTCCTGATTTCGGCGCAGGCGCCGTTCTATCCGAATATCGCCACGAGCCCCGCCAGTCACTTGGTCTCGGTACTCGAAGGCGACGATCCGCTCGGCACGAGGCTCAAGCTTGCGCCTCATGCCGAGCCATCCGCGCTCGACGGGCCGCCCCAATTCGTTCGCGACGGCGCGTTCACGCCCGACGGATACGCCGTCAATACGATGGCACCGCCCTATCAGCCGAGCTTCGTCGCGCCGGCCCCGGGCGGCGATGCCACGCTCGCCGATCCCGCGAATCCGCGCGTGATGCCGCCGCAGCGCTACGCCACCATCGGCGATCGGCTCTCCGCGAAAGGCGTCGATTGGGCGTGGTACAGCGGCGCCTGGCAATACGCGCTCGAGCACCGCGAAACGGGCATGAGGCCGGACTTTCAATACCACCATCAGCCATTCAACTACTTTGCCAATTTCGCGCCGCGCACCGCCTTGCGCGAGCGGCATCTACGCGACGCGGGGGTGGGCAACGACGCATCGACCAACCGGTTCATCGCCGATATCGACGCGGGCCGCCTGCCCGCCGTCTCGTTCTATAAGCCGCAGGGCGATCTGAACATGCATGCGGGCTATGCGGACATCGAATCGGGGGACCGGCACATCGCCCATGTGATCGATCGCATTCGCAACGGGCCGCAGTGGAAGGACACCGTCATCGTGATGACGCACGACGAGAACGGCGGCTGGTGGGATCCGGTGGCGCCGCCGAAAGGCGATCGCTGGGGACCCGGCTCGCGTGTTCCGGCGCTCGTGATCGCGCCGTTCGCGAAGAAAGGGTTCGTCGACCACACGTTCTACGATACGAACTCGATCTTGCGGTTTATCGATCGCGTTCATGGTTTGACGCCGCTCGATGGGGTAGCGGCACGCCATCAAGCGTTTGCGGAGCGTGGGGAAACGCCGCCTGGGGATTTGACGGGTGCGTTGGAGTTGGGGTGAGGGGTGGGCCGGTGCGGGCAGCACCCATGCGCATCGGCTGCTACGCATTCGCTGCGTCGATTTCTCGCGATCGGCTGTCGAACAACCTACTCCCCCATCACATGCATCACCACATCCCGCGTATGCGGCTGCCGGCGATGCTCGAACAAATAGATCCCCTGCCACGTCCCCAACACCAGCGCGCCGTTTTCGATCGGGATCGATAGCTGTACCTGCGTGAGCGCGGTACGCAAGTGCGCCGGCATATCGTCCGGCCCTTCCGCGTCGTGCTCGTAGCGCTGCGCGTCCTCGGGCGCAAGCACCTCGAAATACCGTTCGAGATCCCGCTTGACGGAAGGGTCTGCATTCTCCTGAATCAAAAGCGACGCCGACGTATGCCGGCAATACAGCGTGAGCAAGCCCATCTCGATCGACTGGCGCGCGACGTACTCGCGCACTCGGTCCGTGATCTCGACTAGGCCGCGCCCACGCACGGCGATTTGCAGATGTTCGAGGGATTGGCGCATCGGTTCTCCTGGGTGCGACGGGGCGCGTGCTCGCCGCTTACTGAAAACCACAAGCATAGGCCATGCTCGGGTCCGCGCCGCGCCGTGTCATAATCGCCCGCACCCTCGCCCTTCTTTTCTTGGCCTGTGAAAGACCTCAGCGTCAACCTCGAGCGTCTGGCCGATTTCGACGAAATCGTCGATGTCCGCACGCCGCTCGAGTTCGCCGAAGATCACATCCCCGGTGCGATCAACGCGCCGGTGCTCGAGAACGAGGAACGTGTCGTGGTCGGCACGCTCTATGTGCAGGCCTCGGCATTCGAGGCGACCCGCGTCGGCGCGGCCATGGTCGCGCGCAACATCGCGCGGCACTTGGAAACGACTTTTGCCGATCGCCCTCGCGGTTGGCGCCCGCTCGTCTATTGCTGGCGCGGCGGCAAACGGTCCGAATCGCTGGCCGTCTGGCTCAATCTCATGGGATGGCAAGCGCGCCGGCTCGACGGCGGCTACAAAACGTACCGGCGTTCGGTGTTGGACGCGCTATCGGTATGGCCGCCGCGGTTCGAATACATCGTCCTCACGGGATCGACGGGGTGCGGCAAAACACGGCTGCTACGCGCACTGGCGAACACGGGTGCGCAAGTGCTCGACCTCGAACGGCTCGCTTCGCATCGGGGCTCTTTGCTGGGCGCCCTCGTAGGCGCGCCGCAGCCCTCGCAAAAGGCGTTCGAAACAGCACTCGTCCAAGCGCTGCGCGCGTTCTCCCCGGATCGTCCCGTGTTCATCGAAGCGGAAAGCCGCACCATCGGCCGCGTGGCGCTGCCCGACAGTTTGCTTGGTGCCATGCACCGATCGCGCTGCATCGGCGTGTATGCGCCGCGCGACGAACGGATCGCCTTCTTGCTCGACGACTACGCGCATTGGTTCGACGCGCCGGGCGAATTCAAAGCGCAATTGACGAAGCTGATCGGCTTGCACAGCCGCGAATGCGTGACGCGTTGGTGTCGTCTGATCGATGAGCATGCGCGCGCCGAACTCTTCGACGAACTGATCGCGCTGCATTACGATCCGGCATACGCCCGCAGCAGCAAAGGCCATTTCGTCGAATTGCCGCGCGCGATTGCGTTCGAACTCCATCCGAACGCCGCGGACATCGATGCGCAAGCGCGAGCGTTGCTCGCTCGCTTACACCTGTGAGGTGAGCGGCGCGCAGGTCGCACGCCGCCCGCCTTCGGTCGACCGCGTCAGCACCCGGCCGCGCGCACGCGGAATGTGCCGACGACGTCGGACAGCAGGCGGGCCTGCTCCTGCATGGCCTGTGCGGCGCCGGCCGCTTGCTCGACCATCGCCGCGTTTTGCTGCGTGGTCTGGTCCATTTGCGCAATCGCGATGTTCACTTGCTCGATGCCGCGGCTTTGCTCCTCCGAGGCGGCCGAGATTTCGCTGATGATATCGGTCACGCGTTTGACCGAATGCACGAGCGACTGCATCTTGCCGCCTGCGCTTTCCACTAACGTTTTGCCATTCTCGACGCTGCCGACCGATTCTTCGATGAGCGCCTTGATTTCCTTCGCGGCTTCGGAGCTACGCCGCGCGAGGTTGCGCACTTCGCCGGCGACGACGGCGAAACCACGGCCTTGCTCGCCCGCCCGCGCGGCCTCGACCGCCGCGTTCAGCGCCAGGATGTTCGTCTGAAACGCGATGCCCTCGATGACGGAGATGATGTCGACGACCCGTGACGAACTGGCCGCGATATTCTGCATCGTCGCCACAACTTGCTGCACGGCCTCGCCGCCTTCGCCCGCGATTCGCGAGGTATCGGCCGCCATTTGGTTGGCCTGGCGCGCGTTGTCGGCGTTTTGCTTCACGGTCGCCGTCAACTGCTCCATGCTCGCTGCCGTCTCGCCGAGCGACGCGGCTTGCTCTTCCGTACGCGAGGACAAGTCGAGATTGCCCGCCGCGATCTGCTGCGCCGCGTCGTTGATCGTTTCGGTGCCGCCGCGAATGCGATGCATCGTTTCCGCCAGCCGGTGCTGCATGCGTTGCATGGCGTACACCATGCTGCCGTGGTCGCCGTCGCGCACGAGCACATCATGCGTCAGATCGCCCCCGGCGATCGATTCGGCAACGGAAGCGGCATAGGCGGGCTCGCCGCCGAGACTACGTTGAACGTTGCGAATGATCATGACGAGCGCGAACGAGCTGATGCCGCCAATCACGAACATCGTCAGCAGATAGGAAATCAGGCGCGCGTAAAAGGCGTCGTCGATGTCGTTCAGGTAGACGCCCGAGGCGACGTACCAGTCCCAGGGGGCAAAGCGCTCGACGAAGGAAATCTTCGGCACCTCGGACGATTTGCCGGGGAACCGCGCCATGTAATCGACGTAACCTTGGCCATGCGCCCGAGCCACCTTCAACAGCTCGACGAACAGCGCCTTGCCGTTTACATCTTTGTAATTGCTCTGGTCCTTGTTGACCAAGTTGGGCAAGACCGGATGCATGATCACGACGGTGTTGGCATCCGTGATGAACAGATAGCCGTTCCCCGGATAGCGCATCGCGGCGAGCCGCGCCATCGCCTGTTTCTTGGCCTCCTCCTCCGACAACTCGTGGCGCTCGGCCATTTGCTGGTACTGCGCCACCACGTTGACGCCGGCCTCCACGATGTTGCGAATGGCGGCTTTGCGCCCGCTCAGCATCGTGTCACGCGTTTGCAGCGCCGCCCAACCGCCGAAGAGCAATAAGCCCACCCACATCACGAGCAAGGCCAACCCTAATTTTTTACTGAGCGTCAGACGATCCACTTCCCTCTCCGGCAAAGCCGATGCACATGGCGGGTGCGATGCGATCGGCGTGTCATCAACAATGGCTTCTAGTTGATTAACGGCGCGCGTCGGCAATTCTGCAGGGCGGGTTAATTCGGAGTGCAGAGTATTTTTCGAGCTTGGCTTTCAAGGAGATTACCGAAAAAAAGTAGGATTATTGAGCCGCGGCATTCGCTTCGAGCAGCGATTCATTGCAAGCGCCGTCACCGGCGCCCGCGCCAGGCGACATACGCAACGCCGACGATCACCATCGCCCCGCCGGTCACCGTGGCGATATGCACCCGCTCGCCCGTGAGCACGATGGAAAGCGCCGTCGCCACGGCCGGCGTTAGATACAAGAAGTTCGCGGCCCGCGCCGCCCCGAAGTAGCCGAGCGCGTAGGCCCACGTCGCATAGCCCAGCGCGGCGGGGAAGACGCCGAGCACGACAACGGCGTGAACGATCCGAGGCGATGCGCTCGACAGCTCGCTCAACGCGCCCGGCAGCCAAGGCGCTAACAGCAGCGCGCCGGCCAATAAGGTATAGGCGGCGCAAGGCAGCGGGCCGTAAAGGGGAATCAGGCGGCGCTGCATGACGATAAATGCCGCGGAGCTTACCGCCGCGATCAAAATGAGGCTCGCGCCCGCGCCCGGCACGAGACCGCCCGGCTGTCCAGACGCGATCACACCGATACCCGCGAAGCTGAAGATCGAGCCGAGCCATGCCCAACGGTTAAAGCGTTCGCCCAAAAACATCGTCGCGAACAATGCGGTGAAAATCGGCAACGTATTGACGATGAAACTGGCCGCGCCTGCCGCAACCGTCTTTTCTCCCGTGTTCAGCAGCGCGTTGTAAAGCGCGATCCCGAAAAATCCGCAGAGTACGAAGCGCATCGCATCGCTCGCCGTCGGCAACCTCGGGCGACGATAGGCCAACCAAGCCGCAACCAGCAACGCCGCCGTGCCGAAGCGCGCGGCGGCGAGATGCAGCGGCGTGAGGCCTTGGAGGCCGATACGGATGAACGGGAAGGCGCTGGCCCACGAAACGATCGTGAAGGCCACGGCCGCCGCAGCCAACGCTGGGGCGGCAAACGCAGAGGAGCGAGCGGAGGAGGCGGGTGTATTCATGTGGGCATGATCGATCGTTTTAAGCTGTTAAGCTAGCGCACAGATCGATAACGAGGCGTGATTGTGGAACACAGCTCCGAATTCGCTCGGCCGCCGCTCGCCAGCCTCGAAACGGTTTGCGTCGTGGCCCGGGAAGGCTCGTTCAGCGCCGCAGCTCTTGCGACGGGCGTCACGCACGGCGCCATCAGCCGTCGCATCGCCGCCGTTGAAAATTGGCTCGGCTATCCGCTGTTCGAACGCCACGGACGAGGTGTGCGTCTCACGCCCGACGGGCAGCGGCTGCTCGGCCGAATCGAGCAAGCATTTTCGATCATCGACGGCGCATCCGATCAATGGCGCCCCGCTCGCGTGCCGCGCATCGTCAAAGTCAGTATCACGCCCGCATTCGCTCAGTTGTGGCTGTTCGATCGGCTCGCCGCCCTCGAGGCCGGGCCGCCCCCGCTCACCGTGCAGCTCGACATCACGCATCGCAATGCCGACGTGGCGGCCGGCGAAGCCGATATTGCCGTGCGATGCGGCCGTGGCTACTGGCCCGGCCTCGACTCCCGGCCCTTATTGCCCGAATCGCTGTACCCCGTGGCCGCCCCCGCGATCGCAGCCAAACTCGATGCGGGCAAGTCTGCTCGACTGCTCGATTGGCCATTGCTGCACGACTCCGATCTCACCGGCTGGCGTACGTGGTTCGGCGCACAAGGCATTTCGTTGAAACCGAGACCGCAGGATCGGCGATTCGAGGACTACGGCCTGGTACTGGCAGCGGCGCAAGCGGGGCTCGGCATCGCGTTGGCGCGCGAACCGTTTTCGAACGGCTGGCTGGCACGCAACGACCTGGTGCGCATCGGCCGCACGGCGGTGGCGTCCCCGCTGGCCTATCACGTGCTGACCGCGAAACGCGAAGTGCGTCCCGAAGTGCTGGATCTCGTCTCCCGGCTCGTGCGGGCGGCCGCGCAATCGGCCCGCGCCTAGGCACGAGAGGCCGCTAGCCTTTGCTCACCCGATCGGCGAGTTCACTGGCGCGCCGCATCCCGGCGCAAATCGGCTTCCCTCGCAAGCGGGCAAATCGGGCGAAATCTGGCGAAATCCGGCAACGCGGGCCCAACCTTCGATCTTCTCCGCCCAAAACATTCCTTGACACGTATATACCTATATACGTATATTAAGCGCATGGAATCGACATTCGCCGTCATTGCCGAGCCGAGCCGCCGCGCCATCCTGAGTTTGCTCGCCGCTTCCGAGCGGTCGGTGGGCGACATCGAGCAGGCGCTGAACCTATCGCAGCCTTCGGTTTCGAAACATCTGCGCGTACTGCGCGAAGCGGGGTTCGTCGAATCGCGTATCGATGCCCAGCGGCGCGTGTACCGGATCCGGCCGGAACCGCTTCAGGAGATCGACGCCTGGCTCGCGCCGTTCCGTCAATTCTGGTCTCGGCACCTCGATGCGCTCGAACGGCATCTCGATGAAACGCATCCTCCACCCCGTCGAAAAGGCCATAAGCCATGAACAAACGTGACGAATACCAGCCCGGTGCCGCCAGCGGTGCGCATGTGCAAAAGGAAGGCGAAAAGTGGACGCTCGTGGTCGTGCGCGATTTGCGCCACGCCCCGGCGAAGGTCTGGAACGCTTTGACGGATCCGGCCTGCCTGCGCGAATGGGCCCCTTTCGACGCGGACGCGAATCTGGGCGCGGTCGGCCCCGTGACGTTGTCGACGGTCGGTACACCCACGCCTACTATCAGCGAAACACACGTGACGCGCGCCGATGCCCCCAATGTTCTCGAATACCGGTGGGGCAATAACGATCTGCGCTGGACGCTGGAAGCGACCGATACCGGCACCCGCCTCACCCTCTGGCACAACATCGACCGCGGCTTTATCTCGATGGGGGCGGCCGGCTGGCACATTTGCCTCGACGTGCTCGATCGTCTTGTTGCCGAAGAGCCCATCGGGCGGATCGTCGGCGGCGAAGCCATGAAGTTCGATTGGCCTCGCTTGAATACCGAGTACGCTCAGCAATTCGGACTTTAACGAGCGGCGGTTTCGCGCAGCATCCCTCCCCCGCGCGGCGCAATGCCTATGTGCCGCGCCTCCATGCAACTGCCCTGGTTGAAAACGACGAAATGAAAAAATCGACTACAAGTGCAACCGAAACCGCAGATACACCGGCATCCGAACGGATCGACGCCCGCATCGCCGATCTCGGCGATTGGCGCGGCGAAACCTTGAGCGCCATGCGCACGCTCATCAAAGAGGCGGAGCCCAATGTCGTCGAAGAATGGAAATGGATGGGCACGCCCGTATGGTCGAGCAGCGGAATCATCTGCACGGGCGAATCGTACAAGTCGGTCGTCAAATTGACGTTCCTCAAGGGCGCGTCGCTGCAAGATCCGACGAAACTATTCAACTCGAGCCTCGACGGCAACGCTCGCCGCGCCATCGACATCCATGAAGGCGAGCACGTCGATGCCGAGGCGTTCAAAGCGCTCGTGCGCGAAGCGGTCGCATTGAACGAGTCCAACGCAAAGGCGAAGGCAAAGCCCAAACGCGCCAAGCCGTGACGGCCGTTTGGCGCCCGCCCGGAACGAGCACGACGATGACCGACCGATCGCCGCAAAAACAGTTCAAACCCCGCAAGGCCCCCAGCCAGTCGCGCTCCGAGGAGACGGTGGCGTCGATCGTCGAGGCGGCCGCGCAGGTACTCGAAAACGAAGGTTTCGAGGGATTCAATACGAACGCGGTCGCTCGCCGCGCCGGCGTCAGCATCGGCTCGCTCTATCAATATTTCCCCGGCAAGGACGCGCTCACGGTCGCCCTCATTCGGCGCGAAACGAAGCGGTTCTACGACGACATGGCCGTTGCGCTGACTCAACGTAGCGGCAAGGCGGCGCTCGAATACCTGATCGGTGCCGCTGTCCGGCAGCAATTGCAGCGGCCCATGCTCGCCAAGCTGCTCGATATCGAGGAAAGCCGCCCGGCATTGCGCGGCGAAGTGGGCAAGCCGGAGCTGGAGAACTTGTTCGTCACGGTCATCCGACGCGCTATCCCGAAGCACCTGCATCCCGAGATCGCCGCCGGCGATCTCTATGCGATCACCCGAGGCATGGTCGATGCCGCCGGCGAGCGTGGGGAAACCGACCTCGAGAGCCTAGAGCGCCGCTTGCGCGCCGCGGTGTTCGGCTATTTGTCGAAGATGGGCACGGACTGACCCGTTTTGCCGGTGACGGCAGCCGGCAAATGCGAGCAATCCGAGCGCATGCCCTATCGGCCGATCGCCGCAGCCGTTGCCGCATGGGGCCTTCGCGCCCCACCGGCACGTGGCTCGGATGCGAGTTGTTGAATGCGAGCTTTTACTTATATTCTGATGTCTCTCGTGACTAGCGATACGCGGCAATCAGGCCGCTTCATCCGCGCTTCATCTATTGAGAGACCGATCGATGACACTTGATACGAAAACGATGAAGCTCAATCATTTGAGCTTCCCTTCGGCCAACGTGGCCGTTACCGCCCAATTCTTCGAACGGCAATTAGGTTTCACCATAGCCGGCACATGGGATAAATCTTGTATTCTCAAGCGCCCTGGTTTCGACGTTGTTATCGACCATGTCGACGACGAAACGCTCAATTGGCCGAAAAACTTTCATGTCGGTTTCGAATTGCCGAACCTTTTAGCGGTTCGCGAGTTATATGACCGTTTCGTGACAGAAGGAATCAGGATGGAAACGGGCATTTTCAATAACGGCCGCGGCTCGCGATTCTTTTGTCGCGAGCCGGGCGGCGTGATGTTCGAAATCAATACGCGTTCGGACGCTGCGCAGAAATACCGGGGCACGTTCGACGACTGACGGCGCCGGGCACGCCGAGGGCATACCCGCGCTTCAGAATTGCCGTTTTCAGCCGTTATCCATGCTGTTGGCACGCGCCCGCGCGCAAACGACATGACCGCTGCCAGGATACGTGCCTGGGCGGCCATGCGTGGACAAAAACAGCCTTTTCGACGGCATGAATACCCCTGGGATCGACAACGAAGACGAATACCGCGTGCCCGTCGGCGACTTGCATGTCGCCGTGATCCGGTACGACGCACTCGGGCGGCGGCGCTACATGAACCGTGCCGCCACGGCCATCATGCGCGCGCACGCCGAATCGGAACTGCTCGCGCCCGCTACGCTCGAGCGCTATCGCGAGGCCATTCGCGAGGTTGCCGCCACCGGCATCACACGCGAGATCGAGTTGCCGTTCGATGCTCGGCCCGAATGGCAGCGCGAGCATTACCTGGTGCAGCTCATGCCCGATCCGGTTCGGGACCAAGAACGCGGCGTGCTCGCGCTTTGCTTCGACATCAGCCGTCGCAAGCTCGCCGAAACGCAGTTGCGCGACCGCGAATCGTTTCTCGAATCGCTGCTCGATACCATCCCCATCCCCGTTTTTTGGAAGGATCGGCAGGGCCGGTATCTTCAGCTGAACAAAGCTTTTCAGGACTTCCTGGGAATTTCCAAGGAGCAGTTCGTCGGGAAAACCGTCTTCGAGGTAAACCCTTACGAGCTGGCGAAGGTCTACTTCGCGAAAGACGAGGAGTTGTTCGCGAACGGCGGCATCCAGCGATACGACTTCAAGGCCCGCAACGCGCGGAAAGAAGACCGCGACGTGGAATACACGAAAGCGGTGTTTCACGATGCCGAAGGTCGCCAGGCCGGGCTGATCGGCGCCATCTTGGACGTTACCGAACGCAAGCGAGCGGAAACCGAGTTGCGCGCGCAGTACGAAAAAATCCTGCAACTCAACAAGAATCTCGAAGACAAGGCGAGCGAGCTGTCCGAGGCCCGCGCGCATTTGATGAACGTGCTGCACACCATTCCCGACATGGTCTGGTTAAAGAGCACGAGCGGCGAATTTACGATCTGCAACCATGGTCTGGAACGATTCGTCGGCAAATCGAAGGCTGAAATTCTGGGAAGAACCGATTACGATTTCTTCGACAAGGAATTAGCCGATTTTTTCCGCGAGCGGGAAATGGCGGCCATCGACGCCATGCGTATTTGCGTCAACGACGAATGGGTGGTCAGCCCCTCGACCGGCGAGCGAATCTTGCTGGAAACGCGCCGGCTACCGGTACTCGATGCGAGAGGCGTGGTTACCGCCGTGTTAGTGGTGGCGCGCGACATCACGGAACGCCGCCGCTTCGACGAGACATTGGCACGACGCGAGCGCGAGTTCCGCACGTTGGTCGAGCATTCCCCCGACACGGTGGCCCGGTACGATCGGAACCTGCGCCGGCTTTACGTCAATCCCACGTTCGTGGGGCTCGCCGCGGGTGGCATCCAGGCCTTGATCGGCAAGACGCCTTCGGAGTATCCGGGCGGACCGAACACGATCCTTTACGAGCGCGAACTGGCGCAAGTGTTCGTCAGTGCGGCCGATCGGCAGTTCGAATTGCGATGGCAACCCGCCGAGGGCGGCCAGCTATGTCAACTCATTCGGTTGACGCCGGAACTCGGCCCCGACGGCACCGTGGAAACGGTGCTCGCGATCGGACGCGATATCACCGAGCTGCATGCATCGCGCGACAAGATTCATCGGATGGCGTATTTCGATGCCCTGACGGGGCTACCGAACCGCACGTCGTTCAACGAGACGTTGCGCCGGCTCACCTGCGCCAATGCCGAGGATCGACTGACGGCCGTGATGATGATCGACATGGATCGCTTCAAGAGCGTCAACGATACGATGGGTCATGCTGTCGGCGATGAGCTGCTGCGCGAAGCGGCGGCGCGCTTGCTCTCGAGCGTGCGTCCCGGCGATACCGTGGCGCGCTTCGGCGGCGACGAGTTCGCCGTGCTGCTGCCCGATGTCCGCAACCGAAGGACCGTCGAACAGATTTCGGCCACGATCATCAAGCGGCTTGGCGAACGCTTCGTGTTGAACGGCAAGGAAGTGTTCATTTCGTGCAGTCTCGGTATCGCGCTCTACCCGATCGATAGCTCCGACGTAGACGACCTGCTGAAGTACGCCGATTCCGCCATGTATCTGGCGAAGCGGTCGGGGCGTCGCGGTTTCCGTTTCTACACGAACGACTTGACGATCGAGGCGGCGGCGAATCTTCAACTCGAATCGCAGTTGCGCCGCGCGATCGAACGGGGCGAACTGGAAATTCATTATCAGCCGCAAGTCGCGTTTCGCGATGCCGAAGTACTCGGCTCGGAGGCGTTGCTCAGATGGAATCGTCCGGGATCGGGTTACATCGCGCCGGATCAGTTCATCCCGCTTGCGGAAGAAACAGGCCTCATCGTCGATATCGGCCGTTGGGTGTTACGCGAAGCCTGCCGTGCCGCCGCGCAGTGGAATGGCGACGGCCGGCGCTTGCACACGGTCGCGATCAACCTGTCGGCCCGGCAGTTTCAGTCGCGCGGTTTAGTGCCGATGGTCGAGAAAATCCTCGTCGACACGGGTTGCCGGCCCGAGTGGCTGGAACTCGAAATCACGGAAAGCTTGCTCTTGGACGAGGACGATACGGTGGCCTATGCGCTGTCGGCGTTCAAGCAGATGGGACTCGCGATCGCGATCGACGATTTCGGTACGGGTTACTCCGCGCTCAGCTATCTGACGCGCTTCCCCATCGATACGCTGAAAATCGATCGGACGTTCGTGCAAAAGGTAACGATCGATCGTCGGCATGCCGAACTCGTCAAGGCGATTTTGTCGATCTCGCACTGCCTGGGCCATCGGGTGATCGCGGAAGGCGTCGAGACGATGGAGCAAGCGGCCTTTCTCCATGGGTACGGATGCGAGGTGGCGCAGGGATTCCTTTACAGCAAGCCGCTGCCGAAAAGTCAGATCGGCTTGCTGCCGCGCCATCTCACGCCGAAAATCGAAGCCAATGTCCCGGTCGATATCGAGAGCGACGGGCGGTAATCGACGGTCGGGAACGGACTACAATACAGCCCGCTATTCCAACCCGATAAGCGGAGCTTTTCAGTGATCCAACCGACCCAAGTATTCAAAGACAACCTCGCACAGCTACCTTCGATCGATGCCGTGCAACGCATCGATCTCGTCGACGACAAGGGCACGGTGGTGGCCACCATCGAGAATCAACCCGGTAAGCAGGGGTCGCTCGCCGTTTATCACTACTTGCGTCAAGCATTTGGTCAACTCGACGGTCAAGCGGCGGAGCACGGCCTCGCGATATTCGCCGAACACACGGCCGATGCGCGCAACCGTCCAGGTGCGCATCCGAATGTCGATCGGTTGTTCGAGGTAGTATCGAGCGGGCAGACGCTGCGTATCGAGGTGATCGGGAAGGCTTAAAGCGTGTGCGGACGGGAGCGGCTTGCCGCTCTCGGCGCGGCAACGCTCGAGGTCGGATGTCGCTGCCCGCTTTCAGTAATTTTTTAAAAATTACTGAAAGCGGGCACCTCCGAGGTATCGCACCTCGCGCTCCGGCGATGGTGGGCCCGCGCCTCGTTCAATGCCGATCGCTCGCCCTGCTCTTGAACCTCCCCAAAATCTCCTGCGTATGCTCGCCGATCTTGGCCAGCGCTTGCCGCACGCCTAGTCGCCTTCCGCCCATCGCGAGCGGCAGCAATACGACATCGGTCGTCCCGCCGTCGTCGGTCGTCATCGGCACCAGGCTGCCGCTCGCCTTGAGATGAGGATCGTCGAGCAATTGCTCGGGGCGGACGATGGGCGCGTACGGAATGCCGGCCGCCTCCAACTGAGGCATGAGTTCGTCGACGCGACGCGACGCCAAACTCGCCGCAAGTCGAGGAATCAGTTCGGTACGCGCCGCCACGCGCTGTGCGTTCGTGGCAAAGCGGGGATCCGTCGCAAGATCGTCGCGTTCGAGTAGCGCGCAAAGCGCAAAGAATTGCTTATCGCTAACGGCACCAATGAACAGTTGTTCGCCCTTCGCCAGCGCGAACACGTCATAGACGCTCCACGCCGACACGCGCGCCGGCATCGGCGGCAATGGCTGATGGGTCATCGCATATTGCTGCATATGCTGCGAACACAAGAACACGCAATTTTCGAATAGCGCGCTCTGCACCTCTTGCCCTCGCCCCGTGCGGTCGCGTTCGCGCAGCGCGGCCAGAATGCCGATCACGCCGAACATGCCGCCCATGATGTCGTTCACCGACGCGCCGGCACGCAGCGGACGACCGGGCGGCCCCGTCATATAGGCCAAGCCGCCCATCATCTGCACCACTTCGTCGAGGGCGAGCCGCTTATCGTAAGGCCCCGGCAAAAAACCTTTATGCGAGGCATAGACGAGCCTCGGATAGCGCGCACTCAACGCATCGTAGTCGAGCCCGAACTCGCGCATGAGACCGGGCCGAAAATTTTCGATCAGGACATCGCACTCGCCGATCAAATCGACGGCCTCGGCCTGTCCGGCCGGCGTTGCGATATCGATGACCACGCTCTTCTTATTGCGATTGAACGTACGAAAGAAGCCGATACCGAGCCCCGGGAGCCGACGCGTCTTGTCGCCGCCAGGCGGCTCGACCTTGATGACTTCAGCGCCGAGATCGGCGAGGATCATGCCGCACGTCGGCCCCATGACCATGTGCGTGAATTCGACGACGCGAATGCCGTCGAGCGGGAGCGAAGCGGAAGGAGTCATCGGATATCGGCAGGAGAAATCGTTGGGAGCACGATGGGTAACGATGGGAACTTTAGCCCTTCTCGGCCCTCCATCGAGCACTTTTTCGGTCCCGAAATCGCCGCTTGATAGCCGCTCGAAGTTTCCGCACAATCGCGTCGTCGACCGGCGGCGACGCGCTCGCAGTACATGCGCTCCTCCTATCCGTCGATGTCATGGCAGTGTCAAGCAGGGTCTTCGCATCTAAACGGCGCAACGCGCCACGCCAAGCTAGGAGACACCGATGAAAGCCATTGCACGTGTAGCCCGAAGTTCGGCCTTACTGACCTGCGCGGCGATCGCCGGCGCATGCCTTTATTCCACCGCCAATGCCGACGATAGCCGCGACGCGCCGCCAGGCCAAAATCGCTTGCCGTCGTTCGTCGTCCCAGGCAGCCTGCGCACCGCAACCTACGACGGCGTCACCGACGATCTGTTGACGGCTGGGCTCGGCAAGACCGGGCTCGAGGGCCCCGCGCCCGCCATCGCGAACCCGACCAGCCCGACCTCCGCCGAACTTCGCCGCCTGGCGATTTGGTCGAACTACCGCGCACTCGTCGATATGTCGCCGAACGGCGGCTACGGCCGCTTTTGGGGGCCCAATGTCGATCTCGACGGAAACGACACGCTCGGCGAAGGCAAGATTCCCGGCACCGAATATCTCGCCTACGCCGACAACGGAAGCGGCCGGCAGAACGTCACGCTGATGGTGCAAGTTCCCGCGCACTTCGACCCGAGCAACCCCTGCATCGTCACAGCAACGTCGTCGGGTTCGCGCGGCGTCTACGGCGCGGTTTCGGCGGCCGGCGAATGGGGGCTGAAGCGCGGATGCGCCGTCGAGTACAACGACAAAGGCACCGGCAACGGCGCCGAAGAATTGGAGACGGGCGACGTGACCCTTATGGACGGGCGTCTGGCCAATGCGGTGAGCGCCGGACACGACAGTCTATTCACCGTCGATGCGAGCCAGGGCGAGATCGCGCGCTATAACGCCGCCTTCCCCTATCGATACGCGTTCAAGCACGCCCATTCGCAGCAAAACCCCGAACAGGATTGGGGCAAGGACACGCTCGATGCGATCAAGTTCGCGTATTGGGTGCTTAACCAGCAGTTCGGTCCGGCGCTGGGCCATTCGCATCGTCGCGTTCGCTACGCGCCGGGCAGCATCACGACGATCGCGGCTTCCGTCAGCAATGGCGGCGGTGCCTCGCTCGAAGCGGCGGAGCAAGACGAACGCGGGTGGATTACCGCCGTTGTCGTCGGCGAACCGCAGGTTAATGTCCGCATGCCGCACCGAGCCCATGTGCTAGAAGGCGGACAGCCGATCGCGGAAGCGGGCAAGCCCCTCGCCGATTACGTCACGCTCGCGAATCTGCTGCAGCCGTGCGCCGCGCTGGCACCGGCAGCGGCGGGCGCGCCGTACCTGACGGCGCTCCCAGTCGCCAAGACGATGGCGATCCGGCAAGCGCGGTGCGCATCGCTCGCGGCAGCCGGATACGTGACGGGCGGCGACTGGCAAGCTCAGGCGGGCGATGCGCTCGCGCAATTGCACGCGGCCGGTTACGAAGCCGATTCCGATCTACTGCAAGCGCCGATGTGGGATTCGCAAGCGGTCCCGGCCGTTGCCGTGACGTATGCCAACGCCTACACGCGCTCGAGCGTGCTCGACAATCTGTGCGGATTCAGCTTCGGTACGACGAATGCGGCGACGGGTGCGGCAGGCGTGCCGCCGGCGATCGCGCCGATGCCGACCGTATTCGGCCTCGGCAACGGCATTCCTCCGACGAACGGCATCAATCTCGTCTACAACGAAGGGCCCGGGGGTGCCGCCGATCATCGGTTCGCGACACCCGATGCGAGCTTCGCCGGCGCGGTATGTATGCGCCGCTTATGGACGCAGCACGATCCGCGCATGATGGCCAGCGTGCACGCGATTCGGGTCGACGCGAATTTGCATGGCAAACCCGCGATTCTCGTGCAAGGCCGCAGCGATGCATTGGTGCCGATCAACCACGCTTCGCGTGCCTACCTGGCCGCGAATAGCGCGAGAGAAGGGGCAAGGAGCCAAGTCTCGCTCTACGAGATCGCGAACGGCCAGCACTTCGATGCGTTCTTACCGTTCCCCGGCTTCGACACGCGGTTTATTCCCGTCCACTACTACTATCTACAAGCGCTTAATCTCATGTGGCATCACTTGAAGGATGGGGCGCCGCTGCCGCCATCGCAGGTGGTTCGCACGGTGCCGCGCGGGGGCATGCCGGGCGCCGCGCCGCCGCTCACGGCAGCGAACTTGCCCGCGATCGCGCCCAATCCGAGCAGCAATGCGATCGAGGTCAGCGCGGGAGTCGTGAACGTTCCGCACTAGGCCGATTGTCTACGTATCGGCTGTATCGGCTTTAACCAGCGGGACCGGCGAGCGATAAGTAGGAAAACGCCGCGCTCGGGCGGCCATGGGCGAATTCGCCATGGGCCCCGACCGCGGCAAGGGCATCGACGCTCGCTTTTCGATCCGAGAGCAATGTCCATTCGCTGCCGGCAGCGTCCGCCTCGATTGAAGCGCTGCCGGCCGACGTCTCGGCTCGCACGGCCGACAAAGCGTCGAGCAAAACACCGCGGGCCGGCGAATGAACGACGAATCCCTCGTTAGCAATCGCGGCGCGATCGATACCGAGCGCTCGACACAGTCGCGCCTTCAGAGGCAGTTCGTCCGCATCGGCCCGGCGAGAGCGTTCGATTGCTTCGATCGTGCGCGCGTCGACCAAGCGCCCCGCGCGCACCAGCGCCGGCAAGCCGGGAGTCCATGCATCGGGAGGACAGGCTTTGTGCCGCGGATCTAACGCAATGAACGGATTGATCTCCGCCGGGTAAATCCGGCACACCAACGGCCGCTCGCCATAAATACCGCATCGTTTGTTCGGCAGCAGGTTCGGGCACGGCCCCGCGAATGCGGCCGCCAAGATCACGGTCACGCGAATCGGCAGCTCGCCGCAGGTCGCGGCAAACGATCGGCGGCGTTTGTGCGCCGCCCACGCGTTCTCCGGCGGCGGCTCGGCCAGCCAGGGCACGGCCTCGCACAAAATCTCGACGGATGCGCCGCGCGACAGCCACGCGATCGCTTCTTCAACCGTGAGCGGCAAACGCAAATCGTGGCAACACTTGGCGCACTCGGTGCACGCGAAATCGACGTCGGGAGGGTTCATCATCTTGTTGCGCCGGAAAAGCGGGGCGCAAGACCGCCCGCGCATGAATGCGCAGACGGCGTCGGCGAGAGAAGCGGCCCGGATTCCGATAGTAGCCGATCATGGCTCGACACACCTGAAGGGCTGCTGAAGCGCGCGACGTTCACGGGCATTCGCGGCATTCGGCCCGCGAGCGAGTTGGCCTCGTCTGCCTCATCCGATAGGAAGCGACCGAACGTCGCGCGCATGGGAACGACAGCAACACTCGGAACGATGAGCACGGTCGGACCGGCAAGGAACGGAAAGGATAACGGAAAGGAACGATAGGAACTCAGGCGCCCTCGCCCTTGTCTGTGCCTAAAGACTGCCACCGACACCTACACCGCGGCATACCGCAACCGATTCGTTCGCTTCTCGGGAGAATTCATGCAACGCCGTCGATTCATCGCCATGACCGGGGCCGTGCTCGCATCGAGCGGGCTTTCGCTAACCGGCTGCACCACCACCGCCCCGTCCTCGTCGGACACGCCGGAGGCAAGCGCCAAGCGGCGCGCGACGATCGATGCCGATGTCGATGCCACGCTGACGCGGCTCTATGCGAACGTGCAAGGCTCGCACGAACTCGTCGACAAAGCGCGCGGCGTATTGGTATTTCCGTCGGTCATCTCGGCCGGCTTCTGGTTCGGCGGCCAGTACGGCCAAGGCGCGCTGCGCATCGGCGGACAAACGAGCGGGTATTACAGCGTCGCGGCGGCCTCGTTCGGTTTGCAGATCGGCGCGCAATCGAAGGCGATCGTCATGCTGTTCATGACGCAAGAAGCGCTCGATAAGTTCACGAGCAGCCAAGGCTGGGCGGCCGGCGTCGATGCCACGGTGGCCGTGGTGACCGTCGGGGCGAACGGCAATGTCGATACCGCGACGGCAACGAAACCCGTCGAAGCGTTCGTCCTGACTAACGCCGGTTTGATGGCCGGCGTCACGCTCGAAGGAACGAAAATCTCGAGGTTGTTTATTTGAGCGACCGCCGGCGCCGGACCGCCTGCGCCAGCGTTTCGAGCACGGGCTCCGTTTGCGCCCAACTCAAGCAGGCATCGGTAATCGACACGCCGTAGCGCAACGGCACGCCGGGCTTCAAATCCTGCCGTCCGGCTTCCAGATGGCTTTCCACCATCACGCCGACGATGCGCTTCTCGCCGCCCGCGAGCTGGGCGGCGATATCGCCTGCCACGTCGATCTGCCGGTCGTGCGCCTTACCCGAATTGGCGTGCGAGCAATCGATCATCACCTGCTCGCGCAGGCCCGCCGCGCGAAGCACCGCGCAACACTCGTCGACGCTCTTCGCATCGTAGTTGGGCCCCTCCTTGCCGCCGCGCAGAATCACGTGCGCATCCTGATTGCCGCGCGTTTCGAAGATCGCGGCCATGCCCATTTTCGTCATGCCCATGAACGCGTGGTTCGCCCGCGCGGCCACGATGGCATCGGCTGCGATTTGCACACGGCCGTCCGTCCCGTTCTTGAAGCCGACGGGACAGCTCAATCCCGACGCGAGCTGGCGATGGCTCTGGCTCTCGGTCGTGCGTGCGCCGATTGCCCCCCAGGCGATCAGATCGGCGATGTACTGCGGGCTGAGCAAGTCTAAGAATTCGGTGGCGGCCGGCAAACCCAGGTTGCTGACGTCGAGCAACAAGCGCCGGGCCGCACGCAAACCTTCGTTGATGCGGAAGCTGCCGTCGAGCCGAGGATCGTTGATATAGCCCTTCCACCCCACTGTCGTACGCGGCTTTTCGAAGTACACGCGCATGACGACGAGCAAATCCTCGCGCAGCTCGTTCGCCGCCGCCTTGAGGCGGTGCGCATATTCGAGCGCTTGATCGTGATCGTGGATGGAGCATGGGCCGACGACGGCCACGAGCCGATCGTCGCGGCCGTGCAAGATGTCGCCGATCTCGACGCGGGCACGTTCCACCAAGGTCTGGACCGAGGGCGGCACCGGCAATTCGTCCTGCAACAGCGCGGGCGAAATCAGCGGACGGACGGCGCCAATGCGAACGTCGTCGATGCGCGTCGTATCTTGCGTTTCGTCGGCAACGCCGACTTCTCGATCGTGGGAAGGGTTATCGATGCTTCTCATAGCCGTTGCTCCGGGCCGCGTGCGAAGCGTCGATTATCGCACTTGCGGGCGGCCGCAAGCGATCCGCCCCGTCCAGATGCGACATACCGCATGCGGCCGATGCTCGCATGCGGTATGAGGGGGCCAGAGGGCCCGCAGCCGGACGGCCATGGGCGGCGATGGGCGGACTGCTTGGCGGATTGCTTGCCGGACGGCTTACTTATCGTCGCCCTTGATTTGAGGCAATGCCGACGCTTCGCCCGGCGTCAGCAAGCCGACTTGCGAGTAGATCCGCAGCTTCTCGCGCGTATCGGTGATATCCAGATTGCGCATCGTCAGCTGGCCGATCCGATCGCGCGGCGAGAACGTCGATTGAACCTTCTCCATCGAAAGCCGCTCGGGCTGATAGGTCAGGTTCGGCGATTTCGTGCTGAGGATCGAATAGTCGTTACCGCGACGCAGCTCGATCGTCACTTCCCCCGTGACCGCACGCGCGACCCAACGCTGCGCCGTTTCGCGCAGCATGATGGCTTGCGGATCGAACCAGCGGCCTTGGTAAAGCAGGCGGCCGAGGCGGCGACCGTTGTCGCGGTATTGCTCGATCGTGTCTTCGTTATGGATGCCGGTGACGAGGCGTTCGTAGGCGATGAACAGCAGCGCGAGCCCCGGGGCTTCGTAGATGCCGCGGCTCTTCGCCTCGATGATGCGGTTTTCGATCTGATCGCTCATGCCGAGGCCATGACGGCCGCCGATGCGATTGGCTTCGAGCAGCAGCTCGACGGCATCGGTATATTCGACGCCGTTCAGCGCCGTGGGACGACCTTCTTCGAAGCGAATCGTCACTTCTTCCTTGGCGATTTGCACGTCGTCGCGCCAGAAGGCCACGCCCATGATCGGGTTGACGATCTTGATGCCCGATTCGAGGCTTTCGAGATCCTTCGCTTCGTGCGTGGCGCCGAGCAAATTCGAATCGGTCGAGTAAGCCTTTTCGGCGGACATCTTGTATTCGAAGCCCGATTGGCGCATGAATTCCGACATTTCGGCGCGGCCGCCCAGTTCGTCGATGAACTGCTGATCGAGCCACGGCTTGTAGATCTTCAGGCCCGGGTTCACGAGCAGACCGTAGCGGTAAAAGCGCTCGATGTCGTTGCCCTTGTAGGTACTGCCATCGCCCCAGATGTTGACGCCGTCTTCCTTCATCGCCGCAACCAGCATCGTGCCCGTGACCGCACGGCCGATCGGCGTCGTGTTGAAGTAGGTGACGCCGGCCGTCGAGACGTGGAACGCGCCGCATTGCAGTGCCGCGATGCCCTCGGCCACGAGTTGCGCGCGGCAGTCGATCAGGCGTGCACCGGCCGCGCCGTATTCGAGCGCACGGCGCGGGATCGCATCGTAATCGTCCTCGTCGGGCTGGCCGAGATTGGCCGTGTAGGCATACGGGACGGCGCCCTTGAGCTTCATCCAATGCAGCGCGGCGCTCGTGTCGAGGCCGCCGGAAAAGGCGATACCGACCTTCTGGCCAGTCGGGAGGCTTTCAAGAATAGTACTCATGAAGGAAACCGTTCAATCGAGGATGGAGGGTAAATCGCGCTAACCGGCCGTCTGGAGCCCGCGCGCCGCATCCCCGCCCGAGCCGGGCGCTAAGCGACGCGCAAAAACGCTATTGTAGCCGGTGCGCGGGGCACCGCCGGATTTGGCGGCCTGCATCCGGCCAAGGGCGGACGGATACGCGCGCGAGCGCCGGGGCGCCGAGCCCGCGCGAACGGCGTGCGCGTGGCGGGCCGGGCGACGCGTTCAACCCGGCCGCCCCGCTTCGGACAGCGATTGCAGGTAGGCGTGAATCTGGCTCACGACCGCCGCACCGTCGCCGACGGCGGACGCCACGCGCTTCGTCGATTCCGCGCGCACGTCGCCGATCGCAAACAGCCCGGGAATGTTCGTCTCCAAGGGGAACGAGGTATGTTCGTTCGGATGCCGGGCTGCATGCGCGGCGGCCGTGCCGGTAGAGACGAAGCCGTTGCGATCCAATTCGACGCCGCTCGACGCGAGCCAATCGGTTTTCGGGTCCGCGCCGATGAACAAGAACAGATGGCGCGACGGCACGACCTCCCGCTCCTTGCCGCGCCGGATCGCGACATGCGCCAGCCCGGCTTCGTCGCCCTCCAGCGCATCGAGTGCGCATCCGGTACAGAGCGAGACGTTGGGCAACGCGCCGATGCGGTCGATCAGGTATTTCGACATGCTCGCCTCGAGCGAGCGGCCGCGAATCAACACACGAATACTACGGGCGAAATTCGCCAGAAAGACAATCGCCTGCCCCGCCGAGTTACCGCCGCCGATCAGGACGACGTCCTGGCCCTTGACCAGTTTCGCTTCGATCGGCGACGCCCAGTAGTAGATCCCCCGTCCTTCGAAGCGGTCGACGTTTTGTACGGCCGGCTTGCGATACGCCGCGCCGCTCGCGATCACGACGGCGCGTGCGCAGACGGTCTGGCTGTCGGCCAAGGTCAGGCGGAAATGGTCGTCTTCGCGCGCCACGGCGGCAATCTTGCTCGGAATCGCCAAATGCGCGCCGAATTTTATGGCCTGCTGATAGGCGCGTCCGGCCAATGCTTGTCCGGAGATGCCGGTCGGAAAGCCGAGATAGTTTTCGATCCGGGCGCTGGCGCCCGCTTGGCCACCCGGCGCACGTTCGTCGAACACCGCCACCGACAAGCCTTCGGTGGCGGCATACACGGCGGCGGCGAGCCCCGCCGGTCCCGCGCCGACGATCGCCACATCGTAGACGCACGCCGATTCGAACGAGGGCACGAGCCCCAGGCAGGTGGCGAGCCGGACTTCGTCGGGGGCGCGCAACACCGTGCCGTCGGGACAGAAAACGAGCGGAAAATCGTCGGGGCCGAATGTGATGTCGGCCAGCAGCGCGACGGCTTCCTTATCTTCATGCGCATCGAACACCGTGGACGGATGGCCGTTTCGCCGCAAGAAGCCTTGAAGCGCGATCACGCGCGGGTCGAGACCGTCGCCCACGATAATCGGCCCCAGCCCCATCTGAATGAGCCCGATTCGCCGCAGGATCAGCGCGCGCATGATGCGTTCGCCCAATTGCGCATCGGCGACGATCAATGCACGGAGCTTGTCCGGCGAAACGACAAGCGTGTCGCAGTCGGTTTCGGCGATCCCATCGACGAGCGCGGGTTTGCCGGATAGCTGCGCCACTTCCGCCATGAAGCTGCCGGCCTCGTGCTCCGCCACCCGCCTCCAATTGCCGGCCCGGTCGCGCGAACACACGCGCACTCGCCCATTCAGCAGAAGGTACAGGCCTAAGGAAACGTGGCCGGCTTGGAAGAGGCAATCGCCCTGCTTGAAAGACATGGGCGTCGCAAAGCGGCGCAAGCTCGCGATTTCGGCTGGCGATAGCTTCGGAAACAATTGATGCTGGCGGTGTTCGAGCGAGGAAAACGGCACTTCCTCGTCCTGCCCCGGTGCGCCGGCAGGAGAAACGATCGCTGGGCTATTCATGGGTGGGCCTCGGCTTCTCGGTTAACGCCGCCCCGCGCGGGCGTTCGTTGCTCGATCGGCCCATCCGGCGCTGGCGATGGCCAGCTTAGCAAGGTTTGGCGAAAGGCGTTACCCAGAAACGCGTAGTGCCGCGCCATCTTGCGCCACCAACGCGCAGAACCGGTCGAGGTCGATGTTGCCGCCGCTCACGATCACGCCAACCCGCTTGCCTTGGAGCGAACCCTTCGCGCCCAGCACGGCCGCCAACCCGAGGCACCCGGTCGGTTCGACGATCATCTTCATGCGAGCCGCGAAGAACTTCATCGCATTCACCAACTCGGCATCCGATGCAGTGAGGACATCGTCGACATCGCGTTTGATGATGCCGAACGTGTAATGCCCGAGGTGTTGCGTCTGCGCCCCGTCGGCGATCGTTTTCGGCGTGTCGATGTGAACGATGGCGCCGCTGCGCAGCGACTGCTGGCCGTCGTTGCCGGCTTCGGGTTCGACGCCGTACAACACGCATTGCGGCGCGAGCGCGCGTGTGGACAACGCCGTGCCCGACAAAAGCCCGCCGCCGCCCAACGGGACGAATAAGTGATCGAGCGCGCCCACTTCCTCGAACAATTCCTTCGCGGCCGTGCCTTGCCCCGCCAATACGTCGGGGTGGTCGTAAGGCGGGATCAGCGTGAGGCCCTGCTCGTCGGCAAGCCGCTTGCCGATCGCCTCGCGATCTTCGCAATAGCGATCGTAGACGACGACATTCGCGCCGTATCCTTTCGTCGCCGCGACCTTCGCCGCCGGCGCATCGTGCGGCATGACGATCGTTGCCGGCATGCCCAGAATCTTCGCGGACAGCGCGATGCCCTGGGCGTGATTGCCCGACGAAAACGCCACTACCCCTGCCGTGCGCTGCTCCGGCGAGAACTTCGAGAGTGCATTGAACGCGCCGCGAAACTTGAACGCGCCCATCCGTTGAAAGTTCTCGCACTTGACGAATACCTCGCCGCCGACCAGCTCGTTTAGCGTCCGCGACGTGTGAACCGGAGTGCGATGGGCGAAGCCATCGATGCGCGCGGCAGCGGCCTCGACGTCGGCATAGGTAGGAAGGGGGTACGTAGTCATGTGGGATTCGCCAGTCAAATGTCTTCTATTACCAGGGCCATGCCACCGAAGTGCCGAGCCCTTGTTCCATCGCTCGCTCGTAAAGCAAGCGCGCGACCGTGAGGTCCTGAAGCGCAAGACCGGTCATGTCGAACACGGTAATGTCGCGTTCGGCGCGCTCGGCCGCCCTGTTGCTCGCCAGCAGGTCGCCGATTTCCGTGCAAGGCAGATGCGGGGCCCATTGGCATTCTCCAATGCCGCGCGCCTGATCCCGATCGTCGACGAAAATCCGGGCGCGCGACAATACGCCCTCCGGCAGTTCGCGCTTGCCGGCTGTATCTGCACCGACGCAAGTCAAATGCGTGCCAGGCTGAACCGCATCGGCATCGAACAATGGCCCCGCACCCGGTGTCGCGGTGATGACGATGTCGCTGCTCGCTACCGCATCGTTATGGTCTCTTGCGATGTCGATGTCGCATCGTTGCCGGAAGGCCGATTCGAACGCGGGCGCCGGCGTACCGCCGGGCGTCACGTACTGCACCGTGCAACGCCGCGGCAGCAGCGTCAAAGCATACTCGAGCTGGACGCGTGCCTGCACACCCGTGCCGAAAACGCAGATTCTGCTGCTTTCCGGGCGCGCAAGCAACCGCAAGCCGAGACCGCCGGCCGCGCCCGTGCGAGCGGTGGTAATGGCGTTGCCGTCCATGATGCAAAGCGGACGCCCCGTGCTCGGATCGAATAGCGCAACGGTTGCCTGATGAGGTTCGCCGCCGAGCGCGCGGTTGCCGGGCCAGAACCCGGCCGCTTTGAATCCTAGGAGGTCCTGGCTCGCGACGTCGCCGGATTTGATGCCGAATACGCCGCCCGTGTGCAGCCGTTCGCGAACGACGGGAAACACGCGACCCGCGCGCCGGCTATGCAAGACGAAGGCTTCGCGAACGGCCGCCGTGACTTGCTCGGGTTCGAGGATGGACCCGACGATATGGCCGTCGAGCAAGAGGAGTTGAGCGTCTGTGGGCATAGGGGCGATCGGCGGATTGTCCGGCATCGATAGGCATCGATGTTTGTACAGTATGTCTAGTATTAGACACATAGTCAAGATGTCGCGATGCGGCGAGGCCACCCCGTCGATCCTCTAGCACCTCGATCGATCGCGGCCGACCCTATACACTATGGTCAAATGTAGATGAAGAGTCCAAGATGGCTAAGACAAAACTGACCGCCGAACAGCAGACGATACTCGAGCAGGTGAAGCACATTGCGGCGGGGCTCGGCCAGACGTTGGCCCCCTTTACGGAAGTGGTCGTTCACGATCTGCGTTCGCCGAAGCACGCCATTTTGGCGATCCACAACAATCTTTCCGGGCGCCGCGTGGGCGATCCGGCCACGGAACTCGGCCTGGCGCGCATCGCCGACGACGATTACCCGCAAGTGTTGGCGAACTACGCGAATCGGTTCAGCGACGGACGGCAGGCGAAGAGCACGTCGATCGGCATCAAGGATTCGCAGGGGCACTACTTCGCCGCGCTGTGTTTGAACGTCGACGTGACGCTGTTTCGCAGCATCGCGACATTGCTCGATCAGTTTTCGATTCCGAATGCGGAAGGCGTCGGGGAATCGCTCGATCCGTCCAATGCTCACTCGCTGCGCGAGCGAATCGACCGCTTTGCCGTCGGCTTGGCAACGACGCCGCAAGCGCTGCGCACCGACCAGCGCAGAGCGCTCATGCAAGCGCTGAAGGAAGAGGGATATTTGGAATTGAGGCGATCGATGGAAACGATCGCGCACCACCTCGGTGTTTCACGCGCGACCGTCTACAACGATACGAAATAGCGAGGGGATGTCTCGCTCAGTGCGCGGGCGCTTGGACCATCCGTGCGCTAGCTTGCCCGATCGGCAGGACGGCGTGCCCGTATGCTTCGATCATGATCTCCGCGGCCGACAGGTAGAACGCCAATACGGCAGTCAGCAGGCCCATGTATCCGCCGGCGGTATGCAGCGCGGCAGAGCCCGTCCATTCGCCCGCGGCGAGCAGGAAGAAGGTGATCCACAACGCCAAAAAAATGGCTTGCAGCGCCTTCGGCGAGCGAAACGTGCCGAGCCACATGTAGAACGTGAACACGCCCCACAGGCACAGATACCAGCCGACGAAGCCGGCGGGCACGTTATCGTGCAGGAACAAGACGAAGAGCGCGAACGACCACCAGAACGCACCGTAGCTGATAAACGCCGTCGCACCGAACGTATTGCCGCGCGGCAACTCCATCACGCCCGCGATCATTTGCGCGGTGCCCCCGAACGCGAGCGCGCAGGCCAGCACGAGGTTCACGGCACCGCCGGGGTACCACCCCGCGTTGACCATGCTGAGCAGCCAAGTCGTGAGGGCAAATCCGGCAAGCCCGAGCGGGGCTGGGTTGGGGTATTTCCGCGCTTCGCTTATCTGACTCACTGTTGTCTCCTTGATTGTGGGATCGCGGTGCGCATGCATCGTCTGTCCCGGCTGCCTTTCGATAAAGCATGCCGCCTTGCAGTTCGAAAGGTTGCGTTCGATGCGGGCATCGACCGTGCAAGACGTGCGTTGCGCGCCGCCGCCAACATTGATAGCAACATGCGCTTACTCGAAACTTACCGGCCTCGCGTGCGATTGCGGTCGTCGACGATCCGTCGCCTTGTCTTTTGTCTTTTGACTTTTACCTTTTCTTTCGCTTTCTCTTTCGCCTTCTTTCTCCGCTGGAGGTCCCTACCCCCGGCAAGCGAACTTTTCGCCACGCCACTAGAATGGCTCCTTTTCGGGTAAACACCCTCTTGATCGCGGCGATCGGCAATGCACCAGTTTGAAGCAGCAAAAAATACGAAGACGGCCTGGGTCCTCCTGGCCTTGGCCGTCGGCGGTTTCGCGATCGGCACGACCGAATTCGCGACGATGAGCGTCCTGCCCCTATTCGCGCGAGGGCTCGGCATCACGGCGCCGGTCGCGGGTCATGTCATCAGCGCGTACGCATTGGGCGTGGTGGTGGGCGCGCCCGCACTCGCCGTACTGGGCGCCCGGCTCGATCGCCGCGATTTGCTGATCGCGTTGATGGCGCTGTTCGTGGTGGGCAATGGATTGAGCGCGCTCGCACCGAACTACCACTGGATGCTCGTGTTCCGCTTCATCAGCGGCTTGCCGCATGGCGCCTACTTCGGCGTCGCGGCACTCGTCGCGACCTCGCTCGTCCCAGAAAACCGCCGTACCGTCGCCGTCGGCCGAATGTTCCTTGGGCTCACGGTCGCCACGATCGTCGGCGTACCGTTCGCGAATTGGCTCGGCCATGCGATCGGCTGGCGCTGGAGCTTCGCCTTCGCCGCTTCGATGGGCGCCCTCACGATGACTTGCGTGCGGCTGTTGGCCCCCGCCACCCCGGCATCGGCCGGCGCCAGTCCCTTGCGCGAACTCAATGCGCTCAAGCGCGCGCAGGTTTGGTACACACTCGGCATCGGCGCCATCGGTTTCGGCGGCTTGTTCGCGGTCTACACGTATTTGGCCAATGTCCTCGCCTCCGTCACGCATGCATCGCTCGGCACCGCATCGCTCGTGCTGAGCGTGTTCGGCGTAGGGATGACGATCGGCAACCTCGTCGTGCCGATGTTCGCCGATCGCGCGGTGATGCGCACGGCGGGACTCTTGCTCGTCTGGAGCGCGCTGACGTTGCTGGCTTTCCCGTTGGCGGCTTCGAACGTCTGGGCGATCGCGGTGGACGTCTTTCTCATCGGCTTCGGCGGCGCGCTCGGCACCGTCTTGCAGACGCGCTTGATGGATGTCGCCGAAGACGCGCAAAGTCTCGCGGCGGCGCTCAATCATTCCGCCTTCAACACGGCCAACGCACTCGGGCCGTTCCTCGGCGGCCTCGCGATTGCCGGCGGGTTCGGCTGGACCTCGCCGGGATGGGTCGGCGCATTGCTGGCGCTCGCCGGTCTCGCCGTCTGGGCGATGGCGGGCTACGCGCAGCGCAATGCCGAGCGCCGGGCGGCCCGGTTGCAAAACAGCGCCTGTTTGGAGACGCACGGGCGCTGAGCGCTGAACGTTCAGCACCGAACGTAGCGGCGGATTTTCAGCGAGATGAGGCTTAGTCGAAAAAGAAGCAGATTGAGCGAATGACGACAATTCATGGCCGGAATGCAACGGCGCTTAGCCCAAGCGCTTCGCATAATCCATGGACCTACTTCACACGTCACTCGACAAAAGGCCCCATGAAAACTGCCGCCTGCATGCTCGGTCTGTTGACCTGCCTCGCCGCCTCGCTCTCGCCCGCGTATGCGGCCGACTTTACCGTCACGACGAATAGCCAAGCCAACGGCCGCTTCGGTCAGGCCCAAGTCAGTACGAGTTTCGGCTGCCACGGGGGTAACCTGTCGCCGCACGTTGTTTGGCAAAACGCTCCCGCGGGCACGAAGAGCTTCGTCATCACGATCTTCGACCGCGACGCGCCCACGGGATCCGGCTGGTGGCACTGGGTCGTGGCCGATATCCCCGCGAACGTAACAGAACTGCCCGCCGGCGCCGGCAGCGCCAACGGCACTTTACCCATCGGCGCCAAAACCATCGCCAACGATGCCGGCCAAGCCGAGTACATGGGCATCTGCCCGCCTCCCGGCGAAACGCACCGCTATGTCATCACCGTGAACGCGCTGAAGGTCGACAAGCTCGACCTGCCGAACGGCGCGACACCGGCGCTGGTAGGCTATCTGACTCATTTCAACAGCATCGGCAAAGCCACGACAACCGTCTTGGGTAGCCGCTGATCCTACAGGCCTAGCCGAAGATGGAACCGCACATCGCACAACGCACGGGCGTCGGAATCGGCGCGATCGTCGAACAGCAGCAAGCGCTCGAGTTCAAGCGGCTGTTCATCGACAGGCCGCTGCTCGTGATGGTCGAGCGCGGCGCGAAAATCGTGCGCTGGGCCGGCGGCGAATACCTGATCCGCGCGGGCGAGGCGGTGGCCATCGCGGGCGGGCAGGCGCTCGACGTCGTCAACCGCCCGCCGGAGCGCGGCAGCTACCGCGCGCGCTGGCTCGCCTGCGACGAGCACCTGATCGCGGCCCACGCCGCCCAACATCCGGAGCAACCGACGATCCGTCACGCGCTCGCCATCGTCGAACCGTGCGCCGAATTCGGCGCGGCGTTTCATCGCGCGATCCACGCCATCGACGACGCCAGCGTGCCCATCGCGATCGCCCAACATCGCGTGGCGGAGACACTGCTCTGGATGGGTCTGAACGGAGGGCGTTTCGGATCGGCCGCTGCCGACATGCTGACCGCCAAGGTCAGACGGCTGATCATGACCGACCTCGCGAACGAATGGAGCGCCCCGAGCGTGGCCGCGGCACTCGCCATGAGCGAATCGACGATGCGTCGCAAGCTCGCGGACGAAAACGCGACACTCACCGAAATCGTGTCGGACACGCGCATGTCGTTCGCACTGAATTTACTGCAGTCGACGCAGCATAGCGTCACGCAGATCGCTTGCGACGTCGGCTACAAGACACCGTCGCATTTCGCCGCGCGGTTTCACCAGCGGTTCGGCTTTTCGCCCACTGCGATCCGCCGCCGGCTGGCCGATCAATATCGCGCAGCGAGCATGGCGGACGGCTAAAGGCTCATTGGACGCGACGCTTCAACGAATCGAAGACGGATGCCGCGCCAGCGCCGTGACCTGCATCGTCATATAAGGAAACAAGGGCAGTGCGGACAGAATGGCGTGCAGTTCGTCGTGCGATTCGACGTCGAACACGCTGTAGTTCGCGTACTCGCCGACGATTCGATGCAACTGCTGCCATTTTCCGTCTCGTTGCAATTGCTGCGAGTAGGCCTTCTCGCGTGCCTTGATCTCTTCGGCCTGCGCTTGCGGCATATCGTGCGGCAAATGGACGTCCATTTTGACGAGGTACAGCATGATGGCTTGCTCCTAACGGGAGACGCTCTTTTTGCCTTTTGCGAGAGCGTCGATGTGAGCGTATCGCTCGCGCGAACTCAGGCTTGTTTGTCGCGCCGATAAAACGCGAGCTTGTCTTCGTCGATTTCGAGCCCGAGCCCTGGGCCCGCCGGAAGATGCAGATCGAAATCCCGGTACACGGGGCGCACCGTGACGATGTCGTCCTTGAGCAGCAATGGCCCGAAAAGCTCCGTGCCCCACGACAACTGCGCAAGCGCGGCAAAGCCGTGCGCCGACGCAATGGAGCCGATGCTGCCCTCGAGCATGGTGCCGCCGTACAGCGACACACCGGCCGCATCGGCAATCGCAGCGGTGCGCATCATGGGGGAGAGGCCGCCCGATTTGGCGATCTTTAACGCGAATACATCGGCACATGCGCCGTGAACAAGTTCGAGCGCATCTTCGGGGCCTGTCACGCCCTCATCGGCCATGATGGGCACGACAAAACGTGCCGCAAGCCGCGCCAACGCGCCGCGATGCTCGCGCGGCGTGGGTTGTTCGATCAGGTCGACGCCGGCCGCCTCCAACGCTTCGATACCCCATGCCGCCTCCGTTTCGCTCCAAGCCTGATTGACGTCGACCGTCACGCTCGCACGATCGCCGAGCGCGGCTTTGATCTTCGACACGTGTGCCACGTCGTCGCGAACGCTGCGTCGCCCGATTTTCAGTTTGAAGGTGCGATGGCGGCGTTCGGCAAGCAGCATCTCGGCTTCGGCGATATCGCGGTCGGTATCGCCGCTCGCCAGCGTCCAAAGGACGGGGAGCCGCTCGCGAACCGCTCCGCCCAGCAGCGTGGAAACCGGCACGCCCAGTCGCTTTCCCTGCGCGTCCCAGAGCGCGGTTTCGATGCCGCACTTGGCGAACCGATTGCCGCGCGCCACCTTGCTCAGTTTGAGCATCGCCCCGTTGATGTTGGCCGCGTCTTGTCCGACGAGCGCCGGTGCGAGGTAGGTGTCGATGGTCAGCTTGATGCCTTCGGGGCTCTCTTCTCCGTACGAGAGCCCGCCGATGGTCGTGGCTTCGCCTATCCCTTCGATGCCATCGCTCGAACGCAGACGGACGATCACCATGGTTTGCTGCTGCATCGTGGCCATGGAAAGCTGATGCGCGCGAATGGTCGGGAGGTCGACCAAAATCGCTTCGACGGACGTGATGTGAGCGTTCATACCTAGCGTGTTGGATGGAATACGTTGGCGCAGTATTGCCCGCGCCATCTCCGCGTGTCCAAGACCATCGACGTCTAGTGCCATACCCTCGGGGTATCGCCGCCCTACGCGCCCCCTTCCCCTGTCCTGTCCGTACGAGGCAGGTAGGGAATCTGCTCTTCCTCGTACAAGCGATAGATCAATTCCAGCATTTCCTTGATGTCGCGCGATTCGTCCATGGCACGCGTGCTCATGATGAGCGGCGAGACGAGTGTCGGATCGTCGAGTTCCTTGTAGCTCACATCGTCGCGCTTCAATCCATGCACGCTGCTCGGCACCACCGAAATCCCCTCTCCCGCCGCCACGAGCCCCAATGCGATCTGCAACTCGCGCACTTCATAGATGCGGCGCGGCGAAAGCGACCGATCCTGGAACGCCGACAACACCTGATCGGCATAGCTCGGCCTGGGCGCTTTCGGAAAGATGATCAGCGTTTCGTTGATCAGATCGCGAAGCGAGAGCACGGGTTTCGCTGTCGAAAGCGGATGCCCGACCGGAAGCGCTACGATCAACTTTTCTTCGCGGAGCACCACACGGCGAATGTTGGCGTCTTCATGCCGAATGCGGCCGAAGCCGACATCGATTTGGCCGTCTTTGAGCGCGCGGATTTGATCCATCGTCGACATCTCGTGCAGACTGAGTTCGACCGTCTTGTTCTCGTCGCGGAATCGTCGAATGATTTTCGGGAGCATGCCATAGAGCGTCGACCCCACGAAACCGACCGACAGACTGCGCTCGATGTTGCCGACCCGTCGCGTCATCGATTCCAATTCGCTCGTCTGCGCCAACAACTGCACGGCATGCGAGTAAAAGAACTTGCCGGTTTCCGTGAGCCGCAACGGGCGCGCATTGCGCTCGAACAGTTGCACGCCCAGCGTTTCCTCGAGTTGTTGGATCTGACGACTCAGCGGCGGCTGCGCAATGTGAAGCCGCTGCGCCGCGCGCGTGAAGTTGCGCTCTTCGGCGACCGCGACGAAGTAGCGAAGGTGACGCAACTCCATCTCCATACCTCCCAGATATAGCGCAATACTAAATCAGTGTTGGACTGCCGCTTTTAGCGTCCATTATGCTGCCTTCACACTTTGCTTCAGCGCCCGATTATACCTTCAGAGCATACTGTCGGCGCACTGAAACGAGGGTTTACCCCATCCGAAGATTGAGAGTGCGAGGAGCAGACAATGAGTGTCAACGTGTTCGATTCGAACGAAGTGCAGGCCTTGCTGAAAGCCGCTGCGAACTTGGGAAGCGCGCAGGGCAACGCGCGTATCAAGCAGGTCACCCATCGTCTGCTGAGCGATCTATTTAAAGCGATCGACGATCTCGACATGACGCCCGACGAGATCTGGGCCGGCGTCAACTACTTCAACAAGCTCGGGCGCGATGGCGAAGCGGCTTTGCTGGCGGCCGGATTGGGATTGGAAAAGTATCTCGACATTCGGATGGATGCCGCCGACCGCGAGGCCGACATTCACGGCGGCACGCCGCGCACGATCGAAGGCCCGCTCTATGTGGCGGGTGCGCCGATCCGCGACAGCGTATCGAAGATCGACATCGACCCGGACGACAATGCGGGCCCGCTCGTCATTCGCGGCACGGTGACGAGCACGGACGGCAAGCGCGTGGCGGATGCGGTGGTCGAATGCTGGCACGCCAACTCGCACGGCTTTTATTCCCACTTCGACCCGACCGGCGCGCAAAGCGACTTCAACCTGCGCGGCGCTGTGAAGACCGGCTCGGACGGCCGATACGAATTTCGCACCTTGATGCCGGTCGGCTACGGTTGCCCGCCCCAAGGCGCCACGCAACACCTGCTCGATGCGCTGGCGCGTCACGGCAATCGTCCGGCGCATGTGCACTTCTTCGTCACGAGCGAGCACACCCGCAAACTGACCACGCAAATCAACATCGAAGGCGATCCGCTGATTTGGGACGATTTCGCTTACGCCACGCGAGAAGAGTTGGTGCCTCGCGTCGTCGATAAAACCGGCGGCATCGCGCTGGGACTGAAGGCCGACGCGTACCGGGAAATCGAGTTCGATATCGTGCTGACGCCGCTGGTGCAGGGTCAGGACAATCAAATCGTCCATCGAGCGCGCCTCGCCGCGGCGGCGTAAGGCACGTACGCACGTAGTAAAGCGCGTAGCGACTCACCGCGGCGGCAGGCACGCGCCGCATGTCGCTCCGGCGCACGCTTTAAACCACGAATCATTTGAACCAATGCGAAGGACTTCTTCAAGAAGCCCGCATAGGGAGAGCACGCATGTCCGCCACCATCGACAAAGCCCGGCAGTTGAACGAATTGCTGAGCGTCGCCGTTCAAGACGATCGGGAAAACGGCGTGTTTCGTTGCCGCCGAGACATCTTCACGAATCCCGATCTATTCGAACTCGAGATGAAATACATCTTCGAGCGAAACTGGGTCTACCTCGCGCACGAAAGCCAGATCCCGAACCCCAACGATTACTACACGACCTGGATCGGTCGTCAGCCTATCGTCATCACGCGCGACAAAACCGGCGAATTGCACGCCGTCGTCAATGCCTGCGCACACAAGGGCGCGATGCTCTGCCGCCGCAAGCACGGCAACAAAGGCAGCTTCACGTGCCCGTTCCACGGCTGGACATTCTCGAACGCCGGCAAGCTGCTGAAGGTGAAAGACGAGAAGACCACCGAATATCCGGTGCAATTCAACAAGGAGGGCTCGCACGATCTGAAGCGGGTTGCACGCTTCCAAAACTATCGCGGCTTTTTGTTCGGTAGCCTGAATCCCGATGCGATGCTGCTTGAAGACTATCTGGGCGAGACGAAGGTCATCATCGACCAAATCGTCGCCCAGGCGCCGGACGGCCTGGAGGTGCTGCGCGGCAACTCCACCTATATCTACGACGGCAACTGGAAGATGCAGATGGAGAACGGCTGCGACGGCTATCACGTCAGCACGGTTCACTGGAACTACGCCGCGACGATGGGCCGGCGCAAGGAGGACGGCACCAAGGCGGTCGATGCAAACGGTTGGAGCAAATCGATCGCAGGCGTCTATGGATTCGAGCACGGTCATATCCTGCTTTGGACCAACACCATGAATCCGGAAGTGCGGCCGGTTTATCGGCATCGCGACGAAATCGCGGCCCGCGTCGGCCAAGACAAGGCGAAGTTCGTCGTCAATCAAACGCGCAATCTGTGTCTGTATCCGAATGTGTTTCTGATGGACCAGTTCAGCACGCAGATCCGGGTGGTGCGTCCGATCGGCGTCGACCGAACCGAAGTCAGCATCTTTTGCTTTGCGCCGAAGGGCGAAAGCGACGAGGACCGCGCGACGCGCATTCGCCAATACGAAGACTTCTTCAACGTATCGGGCATGGGAACCAGCGACGATCTAGAGGAATTTCGGGCCTGTCAGTCCGGTTACGCCGGTTCGGTGCCGGGATGGAACGATCTGTCTCGCGGCGCGCCGCTGTGGATCCACGGGCCCGACGAAAACGCGAAATCGATGGGTTTGAACCCGCTGATTTCGGGCGAGCGCAGCGAGGACGAGGGTTTATTCGTGGTCCAACACGAGTATTGGGTTCGAACGATGCGCGATGCCTTGAAATGGGAACAAGCGGAGGTCTCGGCATGAACGTCGACTACCTGAAGATTTGCGCGGCTTTGTATCGCGAAGCGCGCTTGCTCGACGACCGGCAATGGGACGAATGGTTGGCGTGTTACACGGAGGATGTCGTGTATTGGATGCCGGCCTGGGATGACGACGACACGCTCACCGACAACCCCCAGAGCCAAATCTCGCTGATGTACTACCCGGATCGCAGCGGCCTGGAAGACCGCGTGTTCCGCATCAAGACCGAACGCAGCGGGGCATCGATGCCGGAGCCCCGCACGAGCCATCACGTCGCCAACGTGGAGGTGCTGGCCGAGCGCGACAGCGAAGTGCATGTCCGATACAACTTCAACACGCTGAGCCACCGCTACCGCATCACGGATCAGTTTTTCGGCACGGCGTACGTGACGTTCCGCAAAGTCGACGATCGCTTGTTGATTTCGAACAAGCGGATCGTGTTGAAGAACGACTATATCCGCCAAGTGCTCGACGTGTATCACGTCTAGTGCCGGCGGCAGGAAGAGATAGGAAGCAGGAGGCAACGTGTCAAGCTACAACATCGCACTGAACTTCGAGGACGGCGTTACCCGCTTTGTCGAATGCAAAGCCGGAGAAAAGGTTTTGGACGCGGCCTTTCGGGCCAAGATCAACCTCCCGATGGATTGCTCCGACGGTGTGTGCGGCACCTGCAAGTGCCGCGCCGAAAGCGGCCGTTACGACCTCGGCGACGAATACATCGAGGATGCGCTGAGCGACGGCGAAAAGCAAAGCGGCCTGGTGCTAACGTGCCAGATGGTGCCGCAAAGCGATTGCGTCATCGCCGTTCCCGCTTCGTCGACGGCCTGCAAAACCGCGCAAAGCCGATTCGCCGCAACGGTCGCGAACGTCGAGCCGCACAACGACGCGGCCGTCGTGCTCGAATTGAACGTGGCCGGTGCGGCGCCGGTGTTTCTGGCGGGGCAATACGTCAACATCGACGTGCCCGGCAGCGGCCAGCATCGCTCGTATTCGTTTTCGTCGGCACCGGGCGAAACGAACGTCCGCTTTCTGATCAAGAAGATTCCCGGCGGCACGATGAGCACTTGGCTCGAATCCGCCCGGCCGGGCGAGCGCGTGGAGATGACGGGGCCGCTCGGCAGCTTCTACCTTCGCGCCGTGCAGCGCCCGCTTCTGTTTCTTGCAGGCGGCACCGGCTTGGCGCCGTTCCTATCGATGCTCGAAGTCTTGGCCCGCGATCGATCGCAACAGCAGATCCATCTGATCTATGGCGCGACGCGCGATCTCGATCTCGTGCAAGTCGAAGCGATCGAAGCGTATGGCGCGAGGCTACCGAACTTCACCTTCGGCACCGTCGTCGCGGATCCCACGTCGACCCATCCGCGCAAGGGCTGGGTGACCCAGCACATCCCCGCTCAATGCCTGAACGATGGCGATGTCGACGTGTATCTGTGCGGGCCGCCGCCGATGGTCGACGCAGTACGCGGGTATTTCGACGAGCACGGAATAACGCCCCATAGCTTCCACTACGAGAAGTTCACGCCCAATGCGGCCGCGGTGGCGGTATGAACGGACAACGATTCGAAGGGAAGGTGATGGTGGTGACCGGCGCGGCACAGGGGATCGGCCGCGGCGTCGCCCTGCGCGCCGCAGCGGAAGGCGCGAAGGTTCTGCTGGTGGACCGGGCCGAGTTCGTCGACGAAGTGGCTGCCGAAGCGATCGACGCCGACACCGCTGGGTTCGTCGCCGACCTCGAAACCTACGACGGTGCCGCGTCCGCCATGGCTTTTGCCGTGCAAAAGTTCGGCCGAATCGACATTCTCGTCAACGGCGTGGGCGGCGCCATTCGGATGCGCCCCTTCGCCGAATTCGAGCCGACGCAGATCGACGCCGAAATCCGCCGGTCGCTCATGCCTACCTTGTACGCGTGCCACGCCGCGCTGCCGTACATGCTAGCGCAAGGCCGCGGCACGATCGTCAACGTATCGTCCAATGCCACGCGCGGCATTCGGCGGGTACCCTATTCGGCGGCGAAAGGCGGCGTGAACGCGATGACGCAGTCGCTCGCGATGGAGTACGGCCCGCACAACATCCGGGTGGTCGCCGCCGCGCCCGGCGGCACGCAAGCGCCCGCGCGCCGGGTCCCGCGCAACGCGGCAGGCGACAACGAAAACGAGCAGGCCTGGATGAGCGAAGCGGTCGCACAAGTGACCGAAGCGACGTTCTTTAAGCGCTATGGCACGATCGACGAACAAGTTGCGCCCATTCTCTTTCTCGCTTCCGATGAAGCGAGCTATATCACCGGTGCGGTATTGCCCGTCGCCGGCGGCGACAACGGATGATCCGGGCGCGCGCCTAAATCGCGAAAACGGTAACGCCGACACGGCTCCATGACGACGCGACTTAAAGTAATTTCGCGTTTTGCCGATATTTCCTATGGATAGCGAACTCAACGAGCTACCGGGAAATAGCGTTCATGTCCACCTTCATGCCCTGTTGGCAGCCGATCCGACGATGCCTGCTCGCGCCGCTGCTCGCGGTAGCGGCGGGCTGGGCCATCTCGCCCGCCGATGCGGCCAATGCTTGGTACGACGGCGCGACACCCGTCTTTCGCCATATCGAGGTGACCGGCGACATCGCCCCCACGGCGATGCTGCAGGATCGCGACGGTTTGATCTGGATTGCCTCGCAAACGGGCCTAGCGAGCTGGGACGGCTATCGCTTCCATGGCTATATCGCCAATCCGGGCAATCCCGGCAGCTTGCCCTCCTCTTACGTCAATGCGCTGTGCGAGGACGGCGACGGCCGCCTCTGGGTCGCCACCGATACTGGCGCTCTGGCGCGGCTCGACAAGGCAACGGACCGTTTCTCGGTGGTGGGCGCCGGCCCCCACGGTTTGAGCAGCCAAAGCGTGTTCGCGCTCGCCGCCGATGGCAAGGATGGCCTTTGGGTGGGCACGGCCGCCGGGCTGGACCGCTTAGACCTCTCGAGCGGCAAGGTGCGGCATCAAGCCGACGGCGGCATTGCCCCGGGCCTCCCGGCAAGTCGCATCAACGCGCTGCTCGTCGACCGCCACGGCGACCTGTGGGTCGGGACGATGCACGGCGTCTACCTGCTGCGAGCCGGCGCCCGCGCCTTCCAGCCGGTGGCGACGCTCGCGAGTACCGGGGGTGCCGTCGAAGTGTGGCAATTGATGGAGGACGAAGCCGGGCGTATCTGGGTGGGCACGCGCGCCACGGGCGCATTCGTGATCGAACCGGGCACGACCGCGGCGCGTCAGATACACGAGAGCGTACCGAGCGGCAAACAAGGCAGCGAGGCAGACTGGGTCGACGCGATGGTCGACGCGGGCGGCGGCAAAGTGTGGCTCGGCACTTGGCCTCGGGGCATTCTTCAGGTGGACACGCGCACCTGGACGACGCAGCGTCTACGTCACGACCCTGCGGTATCGGGAAGCCTAGGCCAGGATGGGGTGTCGGTGTTGCTGCGCGATCGCAGCGGCCTCGTCTGGGCCGGCGGCCCGAATCTGTTCGATTCGATCGACCCGCAACAACGGGCGATTTCCACCTGGTACGGCGGTGGCGGCCGCCTGCTCGGCGGGACGAACGCGGCAGTCACCGCGGTGCTCGTGCGGCCCGATGGCAGCGCCTGGCTCGGCAGCAACAACGGCGGCGTCGACATTGTTGCGCCTAACGGCGCGCCGGCGTGGCAACTACCCGCCGCCGGGGAAGGTGGGTCCGGCACGACGCTGCCCAAGAGCCCCGTCCTTTCCATGGCCGATGGATCGGACGGCGAAGTCTATATCGGTACCGGCAAGGGCCTGTACGGCACGCGCGATCGCGGCCGCCGTGTCGAGCGGATGGCATTCCGCGGCCTGTCGCGCACGGGGTTGACGAGAGCGCTATTGATGACCGGCGACAGGCTCTGGATCGCGGAAAACACCGGGCTCAGTTATGTCGATCACCCAGCGCAGGGTGCCGTCGCGCAGCCCGTTCCCGGCTTGCAGGGCATCGACACCATGACGCTCAGCGGCTCCGCGGACGGATCGCTGTGGGTGGGGACGTCGACAGGCCTCGCGCGATACTGGCCCGCCACGGGCCGCGTGGAGTGGCCCTGGCCCGAGACGCCAGGGCAGGCCGGGTTGCCTCGCAGCGAAGTGACCTCGGTGGCCAAGGACAGCCGCGGCAGGCTGTGGGTCTCGTTCTACGGCGGCGGCGTGCGCGTGATCGAGCCAGGCGCGGGCGGTGCGGCCGCGCACGTGCACCGCATCGGCCATGAGCAGGGCCTGCGCAACAACGCCGCGAACGCCTTGTTGCTCGATGCGCAAGGCAACGCATGGGTGAGCACCGAAAGCGGCATCCTGCGCATCGACCATGACACGTTCGCTACGACGATGTTGCAACAGGCCGACGGCGTCGGACTCTTGTCTTACTGGACGTCGTCGGCCGGCGTCGCGTCGCGCGACGACCTGCTCTTCGGCAGCTACGGTTTGACGATCGTACATCCGGACCAATTTCGCCCCTCGCGCTTCAAGGCCCCGATCGTCCTCACCGATCGGAATGGCCGGCCCGCATCGCCGGCCGGCATCACGCTCGCCCCTTCGCAACGCACGTTGGAGGTCGCCTTCGCGCTGCTCGACTACCGGGCCCCAGCGCGCACGCGCTACGCCTACCGGCTGGCCGGCTTGGAGGACGCATGGACCGACTCGCCCGCCACCTCGCGCATCGCGCACTATACGAATCTGCCTCCGGGCGACTACACGCTTCAGGTGCGAGCGTCGAACAGTCCAAATGGGTGGACGGCTTCGGTTAGCCTGCCCATCCATGTCGAGCCGGCGTGGTACGAAACGATTGCCTTTCGCACCATCGTGGTGGTGGTGCTGGCAGCGTTCGGGATGCTGCTGCAACTGCGCACGCGGCTGTTACGTCGCCGCGCCGCGGCGTTGGAGGCGCTCGTCGCACAGCGCACCCGCGAACTCCAGCAACGCTCCGATGAACTCGTGCTGCGCACGGCGGAGTTGCAAGCGAGCGAACAGCGGCTTGCGCAACTGGCTTACTTCGATGGGCTAACGGGTCTTGCGAACCGGCGGCATTTCAATGACGATCTGCAGCACATGGTTCAATTGGCGCACCGAGGCGCCGAATTTGCGCTTTTGCTCGTCGATCTCGATCGTTTCAAACCCATCAACGATGCCTACGGCCACGATGCCGGCGATGCCGTGCTGAACGCCGTGGGGGCACGCCTGCGCAACGCAACGCGTGAAGTCGATCTTGTCGCGCGCCTCGGCGGCGACGAGTTTGCGGTATTGCTGTTTCAACCGGGCGACGGCGCGGCCGTGGCCGCCGTCTGCGAACGGATCCTCGCCGCGTTTGCCGAACCGATCTGCTATAGCGGCCTGTCGTTGGAAGTAGGCGCGAGTATCGGCGTGGCTACATGCCCGCGTGACGCGAACGATGCGATGGCGCTTTACAAGGCCGCGGACGTGGCGCTTTATGCGGCGAAAGAGGCGGGCCGCGGCGTCTGGCGCCCGGCGCAGGCGTCGGAAGCGAGCGAATTCACCGAGACGATATTGCCCGTTGCGGGCGGCGACAACGGATAGCGGTTAGCGCGCATCGAAAGCCGCGCCTCAATCGGGCATCTGCTCGTCACGGATTAAACTTGCACCGAACACGCGCGATCGCAGCGCCTCGTTGTTCAACGCGTTCTCCAAGTTGCGATGGGCGATGCGCGCATGCTCGCGCATCAACGCTTCCGCACGCGCCCCCTCGCGCCGCTCGATCGCATCGAGCACCGCGCGATGCTGCGCCTGTGCCACGACGAGCACCTGATAGGCGTCCCGCGCGACCGATTGCACTTCGACGAACCCGCTGGGCGACGCGAAAGGCAATGCCATGGCCTTGGCGAGTTGCCGCTCGACGACACTGCTGTTACACGCCGACGCGAGCAAGCGATGAAACCGCTCATTGAGTTCCACGTAGCCCGAGAACTTCGCCTCGCTCATCTTCGGCGAAGCGAGCAGCGCGTCGATGCCATTCACGCATTCGTGCAGCTGCGACAGCAACGATGGCAACACGCCGCGCTCGGCCGCCAGGCGCGCGGCCATCCCTTCGAGCGTGCCGCGCATCTCGATCGCGTCGTAAATTTCCGCCGTGCTGAACGAGCGAACCGCATAGCCGCCCGAGGGCACGGCATCGAGCAGGCCCTCGTCCTGCAGCCGCATGAGCGCCGCGCGCACGGGCGTGCGCGACATGCCCAGGCGCTCCACCGCCCAAAGCTCGGTAATGCGAGCGCCGGGCGCGACCTCTCCGGCGAGTATCACCTCGCGCAGCCCCAATTGCGCCTTGACCGTTTGCGACGCACCGGCCGACGCCGCCTCTGCCGTTACTGCCTCGATTGGCTCCATTCGACTCCTTGTGCGGATGCTTCATGCGATGCGCGGCCCGCCGATCCGCTTTAAAGGTCGAGCACGAGCATCGGCGATTTAGACCTCGAACAACACGGCAAGAATCGATCGTTGGCGGCTTTTTCGTCATCCATCAAATAGACGTCGCGATGATCGGGCTCGCCCGACAGCACACGCGTCAGGCACGTGCCGCATACGCCCTGCTCGCAGGAGGTGGGCACTTCGACGCCTGCTTGCGCGAGCGCGGCGACAACCGTCACGTCGGGGGCGACGTCGATCACGCGTCCCGTCCTCGCCAAGGTCACCTGGAACGAGCCGCCGCCCTCCGGCACGCCGGGCGCCGCGAAAAACTCGCGATGCACGTTCGCGTCGCTCCACCCTGCGGCCTTCGCGGCATCCATCGCCGCCGCGATGAAACCCGTCGGGCCGCATACGTAAAGATGCGTATCGTCGGCGCGAGCTTGCGCGAGCAATGCGTCCAGTCGCAATCGCTCCCGCGCTTGCGCGTCGTCGAAGTATAGATGAACGCGCCCGGCGAACCGCGGCTCGGCAAGCCGTTCGCGAAATGCCGTCCGAGCCGCGCTGCGCGTGCAGTAGTGCATCTCGAACGCAGCACCGGCGCGATCGAGCGCCTCGGCCATCGATATGATCGGCGTGATGCCGATGCCGCCGGCCAATAGCAGCGAACGACGCGCCTGCGGATCAAGCGGAAAATGATTCTTCGGTTCGCCGATATCGATTAAGCGGCCCTCCTCCAACGCGTGCATCGCGAGCGATCCCCCGCGCGAATGGGCGTCGCGCAGGACCGCGATCAGGTACCGATGCGATTCGTTGGGGGGATTGCACAGCGAATATTGCCGTACGAGCCCATCGCGCAGCGTGACATCGATATGCGAGCCCGCGGTGAACGGCGGCAATGCCGCCCCGTCGGGATGCACGAGTTCGAACGCGCAGATATCCGTGGCGACGGGGAATTTTCGGGCGAGTTTGACTTGCATGATCGCGCTCACGAAGCGGTGCCGGGCACGGCGGCAGCGGCCTCTTGCCGCGCCATCAGCCGATCGATCACGCGTCGAGACTGTACGCCACCCGCGTCGATGTTCAGCTTCAGAAGATTGCGCTGCGGATAGTCGAGCAGATTACGCTGCTGCGCTTCGAGCATTTCAAGGTCTTCCGCAAAAATCTTGCCTTGGCCCTCGCGGATCTTCGCCGTGAGTTCGGCATCATTGGGACGGAAATTGCGCGCCATGCCCCAGAAATACCAGATCGACGTTTCCGTTTCGGGGGTGATGAAATCGACGACGATGCTGGACGCCTTGTGTCGGGGATCGGCATGATATCCCCCGTGCCCGGCATGGGCCACACCGACTTCGATCATCACGTGGCTCGGCGGCGTGAAGCGGCAAATCTGCCAGCGATCGCAGGGCACGTTGTCCGCCAGACCGTTGCCGCGTAGCGCCGCGGCCCAAAACGGCGGCGGCACGATGTTCTCCATGAAGCGCCTGGTCACGACCGTGTCGCCTTCGATTTTCGTCTGCGGGGCCGATTCTTCGATTTCCGCCTGACCGATGCTCGACGCATGCACGTACGTCTCGTGCGTGAGATCCATCAGGTTATCGATCATGAGCCGGTAATCGCATGCGATGTGGTAAAGGCCGCCGCCATAGGCCCATTCCGGATTGTCGGCCCACTCGAGCCGGTGGATCTGTTCGGGATCCGCGAGCGCCGCATCGCCGGGCCAAACCCAAATGAAGCCATCACGCTCGACGGCGGGATACCGGCGCGTTTGCGGAAACCCGCCTACGCGCTGGCATGGCATCGACGCGCACTTCCCGTCGGCGGCGACCGTGAGGCCGTGATAGCCGCAAACCAATTGACCGTCGCGAACGAACCCTAGCGAAAGCGGCGCACCGCGATGGGGGCAGAAATCTTCCAGCGCGGCGACGACGCCATCCTGCCCCCGGAAAAAGACCATCCGTTCATTGCAAATGCGCCGGCCGAGCGGTTTCTCGGCGAGTTCGCCCGGCGTGCAAGCCACATACCAAGCGTTTTTCAGGAACATCAGCCGCCTCCTTCTTTGTATACATTTTTGCCTATCGGCCGCTTCGAGGTGGACGATCTTCTGACCGCCGAGCACGATGAAAATGCCACTTTTCCTAGCATTCATCATTATTTCGACAGATCCGGGTCACGAACCGGCAGACCAAATTTGTCATCAACGCATCTAATTGTATACAACGAAGGCAAAATCGCCAGCGATCATGATGTTGCATCGGGTAAACGACTACACCGCGAGCGACACCGAATGGTGCCGGTTGCATCCGCAGAATCGCCCCCCTCGCTTCGCAAAATCGATGGTTGACATATTTGTTATGTGATATAACTTTCCAGAAGACGATGACCGCATGCAACCGCGGTCGTGCGATGCGCCGACATCGGCCGCGATCGCTGCATTGGGCGCATCCGCGGCAACCCAGAACGATTTCAACCATGGAGACATCGGACATGACAGACAGCCCACGCAATCCGCTCATCGACCAGCATGTTTGGACCGGCCGTTTGTTCGGCGGGGCGGACGGTACCTGGTTTGCAGCGGGCGAGACGCGAGACGTCACGGAGCCCGCCACGGGCGAACGGCTCACGAACGTCGGGCTGGCCCGCGCATCCGACGTCGCGCGGGCAGCGAAAGCCGCGGCTGCCGCGCAACCCGCGTGGGCCGCCCTGGCACCGCGCGATCGAGCCGCCATCATGCGGCGGGCAGCCGCCGCACTCGAACGCAATCTCGAACACGCGGCGCACTATATCGCTCGGGAAACCGGCGGCATTCCAGCCAAAGCGCAACTCGAAGTTGCCGAAGCCGCCACGCAGCTCCATATCGCGGCCGGCCTGCCGCTACAACCGCAGGGCCTCGTGCTGCCGTCCACCGCGGGACGGACCAGCTACGCGCGGCGCGTCCCGCATGGCGTTGTCGGCGTGATCTCGCCATTCAATTTCCCGTTGATCCTTTCGATGCGCTCGGTGGCACCGGCGCTTGCACTGGGTAATGCCGTGGTGCTCAAGCCCGATCCGCAAACGCCCGTCAGCGGCGGCTTCCTGATTGCCCGCGCGTTCGAAGAAGCCGGACTGCCGCCCGGCGTGCTGCAGGTTGTCCCCGGCGATGCCGATGCCGGCGCAGCCGTGGTCGAAGCCCCCGAAGTGCGGATGATCGCCTTCACGGGATCGACCGCTGCCGGCCGCAAGGTCGGCGAACTCGCCGGCCGTTTGCTCAAGAAGGTATCGCTCGAACTCGGCGGCAAAAACACGCTGATCGTGCTCGACGATGCGGACCTCGACCTGGCGGCGAGCAACGCCGCATTCGGTGCGTTCTTTCACCAAGGGCAGATTTGCATGGCGACGGGCCGCATCGTCGCGCATCGCAAGATCGCCGCCGAGCTGACACGCCGTCTCGTCGAAAAAGCCACGACGTTGCCGGTTGGCGATCCGGCCAGCGGCAGGGTCGCCATCGGGCCGCTCATCAATGCTCGGCAGTTGCAAAACGTCGATTCGATCGTGCGCGCATCGGTCGAAGCCGGCGCCGTACTCGAAGCCGGCGGCACCTACGATCGCCTGTTCTATAAGCCGACCGTGTTGTCCAACGTGCGCCCCGGCATGCGCGCATTCGACGAAGAAATCTTCGGCCCCGTGGCAGTCGTCACGCCGTTCGACAGCGACGACGAAGCCGTGGAACTGGCGAACCGCACCGAGTATGGCTTGTCGTGCGGCGTCATCGGCACCTCGCTGTCGCGTGCAACGGCTGTCGGCGATCGGCTCAAATGCGGCCTACTGCACATCAACGGCCAGACGGTGGCCGACGAATGCGTGAACCCGTTCGGCGGACGCGGCGATTCCGGTAACGGCGGCAGCATGGGCGGCCCGGCCGACGCCGAGGAATACACGCAATGGCAATGGGTCACGGTGAAAGGCGCGGCCGAGCGCACGCCGTTTTGAGACGCTTGAAAATCGCTTCGGAGCGGCACAGCGGCGCCCCCACGATTCGGGGTCGCCAGCCGCCATCGCATGGCATGGCAAGCGCCAATGACTGAATGACGAATGGCCTTCAAAGAGGGGCCCGACGTGAGCACGGAGACGAAACAATGAAAATCAAAGCAGCGGTGGTTCGCGAAAAAGGCGGCCCGCTTTCAATCGAAACGCTCGAACTCGAAGGACCGCGCGACGACGAGATTCTCGTGCGCGTCGTCGCAACGGGTGTCTGCCACACCGATGTCGTCGTACGCGACGCACTGTTGCCGACGCCGCACCCCGTCGTGCTCGGCCACGAGGGGGCCGGCATCGTGGAGCGCGTCGGGCGCAGCGTAACCAAGGTCGCCCCCGGCGACGCGGTCGTCATGACCTACGATTCGTGCGGCCGTTGCCCCGCCTGCGCCGCGCATGCACAAAGCTATTGCCACGCGTTCTTCCCGCGCAATTTCTTCGGGACGCGCAGCGACAGCTCGACCGCCCTCTCGAAAGACGGCGAGCGCATCCACAGCCATTTCTTCGGCCAGTCGTCGTTCGCCACCCACGCTGTATGCCATGAGCGCAACATCGTCAAGGTACCCGCCGACGCCCCGCTCGAATTGCTCGGCCCGCTCGCCTGCGGCGTGCAGACCGGCGCCGGCGCCGTCATGAATGCTTTGCGCGTGCCGGCGGGGGCTTCGTTCGCCGTATTCGGCAGCGGTTCGGTTGGGTTATCGGCCGTCATGGCGGCACGCGTGGCCGGTGCGACGACAATCGTCGCAATCGATCTGCACGACGCCCGGCTCGATTTCGCGCGCAGCGTCGGGGCGACGCATACGCTCAATCCCGAACGCGATGACGTCGTGGCGGCATTGATCGCCCTGACCGGCTACGGCATCGACTACACGCTCGACACGACAGGCAATGCGAAAGTCATACGCCAAGCGGCGGATAGCCTAGCGCCGCATGGTACTTGTGGCATCCTCGGTGCATCCGCGCCCGGGACGGAAATCGTGCTCGATGCGGTGCACTTCATGAGCGGCGGCCGGCGGGTCATGGGGATCGTCGAAGGCGAATCGACGCCCGATACGTTCATTCCCACGCTGATCCGCCTCTATCAGCAGGGGATGTTCCCGTTCGATCGCCTGGTGAAGTTCTATCCCTTCGACCAAATCAACGAGGCGATCGCCGATTCGCTCGACGGCAAGACGATCAAGCCGATCGTACGAATGGATTGAAGCAGTCAGAACCCGCCGCGCGATGTAGGACCGTGCGGCGGGTTTCAAATGGCAAGCGACAGAATCGGATCCGGACGAATTCGGGCCGAACAGCTCGATACGGCTACGGTTTCGACTCTGGCTTCGTTTGCGCGCGGCGTCGAATCCACTTCAACGCGGCGCCATTCTCAACGCGCCATCCAGCCGAATGACCTCCCCGTTGAGCGCGACGTTGCCGACGACGTGCAACGCAAGATCCGCGAATTCTTCGGGCTTACCGAGCCGCTTAGGGAACGGGATCGACTGCGCGAGCGATTGCTGTGTTTCCTCCGGCAAGGCATAGAGCAATGGCGTGAGAAACAGCCCCGGCGCGATGGTCACGACGCGCACGCCGAACTGCGCCAAATCGCGCGCGAGCGGGAGTGTCAGCGAGACCAGCCCGCCCTTCGACGCCGCGTAAGCCGCTTGCCCGATTTGGCCGTCATAGGCTGCCACCGACGCCGTGCAGACAATGACGCCGCGCTCGCCGTCTTCCATCGGCTCCGCTCGCGTCATGCGCGCCGCAGCAAGCCGGATGACGTTGAATGTCCCTAGGAGATTCACATTGACGATGCGCGCGAAGTCTTCCTGCGGCATCGCGCTGCCGTCGCGGCCCACCAGACGCTTCGCCCCTCCGATGCCGGCGCAGTTGACCAAAATGCGTGCCACGCCGTGCGCGCGCTCGCCAACCTCGAGCGCCGCCTCGACCGACACGCTGTCCGTGATATCGCAACGCGCCGCCTGGGCTACGTTGTGCCCCAGCTCCTCGACGAGCGCATGGAGCGCGGGTTCATTGACGTCGAGCAGCGTGACGCGCGCCCCCGACGCTACCAGCGCGCGCGCGGTCTGCGCACCGAGCCCCGACGCCGCGCCGGTCACGAGCGCCGCTTGATCTTTCGTTTCCATCGATTTCTCCGTCGTTTTCAGGCCCGCACAGGGCCTTGCAGATCATTCAAGCCGCCGGTGCGGACGACGCGGCGCCAAGCCCCAGCAGCCGCACGGCGTTCTCTTTAAGCAGCAGCGAATGCACTTCAGGCTTGAATCCCGCTTTCTGAAAATCCTCCAACCAGCGGTCGGGGCGAATCAACGGAAAATCCGAGGCGAATAGCATGCGTTCCTTCAAGAGCGTGTTGGCGTACTGCACGAGCTGCGGCGGAAAATACTTCGGCGACCATCCCGACAAATCGATGTAGACGTTCGGCTTGTGCAGGCAGATCGAAAGCGCTTCGTCCTGCCACGGCCACGACGGATGCGCGATCACCACCTTCATCTCGGGAAAATCGGCGGCGACATCGTCGACATAGATCGGCTCCGAATACTTCAAGCGCAGTCCTCCGCCCCCGGGCATGCCGCTGCCGATACCCGAGTGCCCACTATGGAACACGGCGGGCAGCCCGTATTCGGCGATCACCTCGTAGAGCGGATAGGCCATGCGATCGTTGGCATAAAACCCCTGAACGGTCGGATGAAACTTGAAGCCGCGCACGCCGCATTCTTCGATCAAACGTCTTGCTTCGCGCGCGCCCATCTTGCCTTTATGAGGATCGATGCTCGCGAACGCGATCATGATGTCGCGGTTGTTCGCGGCGAACTCGGCGATCTCCTCGTTCGGGATCCGGCGGCGCCCCATCTGGCTCTCCGCATCGACCGTAAACATGACGAAACCGATCTTGCGCTCGCGGTAATACTCGATCGTCTCGGGAATCGTCGGCCGCCGGCCTTGACGCAAGACAGTGCCGAAATACTTGTCGGCGGCCTCGTCGAATTCCTTGCCGAATAGATCGGGCGGCTGACAGCACGACACCTCCGCATGCACGTGCGTATCGATCGCGATTAAGTTGTCGATGTCCATGCGATGCCTTCCTTAATGATTAGGTATCCTAAATACAAGCACGATAAAACTGAAGCGTGTTCGGCCGCACCCTAGCCGCGCGGCAGCCAAATTCGCAGCGCGGCGTCGCCGCGATACAGCGCTTCGACGGTAGCCGCACGCTGCGCGAGAACCGCGCGCTGATTAATCGAGCCCTTATCGGTCAACTCGCCGGTCGCCAGCGACGGCGGCGGATCGAGCAGTGCCGCACGGGCCACCCGATTCGCACTGCCCGTGCCTTCGGCATGGAGCTTGTCGAGCATTTGCTGAAACGCCTCGACCACACGTGCATCGGCGAATACCTGCGCCGCTGGCGCATCCGGCGCTTGCGCCAGCGCGCGGCATGCCGTCAAGCTCGGCACAAGCAATACCCCTACTTCGGCACGGTCGTGGCCGGTGATCACCACATCGGCAACATACGGGCTACCCGCCTCGATCACGCGTTGCCGCAACGGCCCCACGCTGACCCATGTGCCCGTGTTGAGCTTGAAGTCCTCGGCCACGCGGCCGTCGAAGACGAACCCGCGATTCAGGTTCGACGGATCGAGCCAGCGCACCGCATCGCCGGAGCAGAAGAATCCTTCGTCGTCGAACGCTTCCCGAGTCTGCTCAGGCGCGCGCCAGTACCCGGGCGTGACGTTCGGCCCGCGATACCGCACCTCGAGCTTACGGCCCGCGCCATCGCCGATCGGAACAAGCTTCAGTTCGATACCCGGCAGCGGGACGCCGACCTGCCCGGCACTCACCTCGGTTTCGGCGATCATCAGCGCGGAAGGCGCCGTTTCCGTCATCCCGAGCCCCGTGTTCATCACAACCCGCTCCCCGCAGTGCGCGACCGCGCTCGCATGCAGACGGTCCCAGACGGGCTGCTCCAACGCCGCACCGGCATAGAACTGCATGCGCAACCGCGCATAGAAGCGCTCGCGCAGCGCGGCATCGGCTTCGAGCGCGCGGGCAATTTCCTCCCACCCCTTCGGCACGTTGAAATAAACCGTCGGCGAAATCTCTCTCAGGTTGGCAAGCGTTGTCGCCATACCGCCCGCAGTGGGTTTGCCGTCGTCGATATAGAGCGTGCCGCCGTGAAACAAAGTAAGCCCGAAGTTCTGATTGCCGCCGAACGTATGGTGCCAGGGAAGCCAATCGAGAAAAACCGGCGGCGCTTCGGCAAGGAACGGCCATACCGCCGTCTCCATCGCCAGGTTACTCGACCACATCCGGTTCGTATTGATCACGCCCTTCGGCATCTTCGTCGAACCGGAGGTGAACAACAACTTGACGATGGTGTCGCCGTTCGTCGCCGCACGGGCACGATCGACCGCCTCCGTCGCGTGCGTTTCCAATAAATCGGCAAGCGTCGTGCACGGGCGCCCTGCCGGCGCCGCATCGCTCACCACTACCTCTGTGCCGGCCGGCACGGCCTCCGCAATTGCAGCGCCGAACCGCGTCCCGTCATCGGCAAAAACCAACCCTGGCGTAATGAGCGAGACGATATGGCGCAGCTTGCCGAAACGCTTGTCGAGCAGCGAATAGGCCGGCGAGATGGGCGCGTACGGCACCCCCGCGCACAGGCACCCGAGCGCAACGAGTGCATGCTCGATCGAGTTGCCCGACAGGATCGCCACGGGCCGATCGGCACTCAGCCCGCGCGCGAGCAATGCCTCGCCCATACTGCGCGCGCAAGCAGCGGCCTGAGCGTAGGTCAAGTGCCGCCATTGTCCATCGGCACCGCGGCGCGCGATGAAAGTCCGCTCGGGCGCCACGGCAGCATGCTCGAATAACCGATCGACGACACGTTCGGGATACGTACCGAGCGCGGTGGTCGACCGCACGCGCAACGTCCCGTCGCGGCTTTCTGTCACTTCGAGGGGGCCGACGCCGAACTGCACGCGCCGATAGGGGTGAGTTGCCATCGAATGTCTCCTTCCGTCCTGCTCTTGACTGCGATTCTTATGACCGTCTTGTCGAGCACGTTCTTTGAAGCGCAACGCCGCGATGCCTCATGCAACGCATACGTGTACGTGCATGGATCGGACTATTTTGGCCACACCTTGGCTGCCCGGTGCTCCAGAAAAGCGGCTAGGCGATCTTGCGTTTGCGGATCGCTCAGCGCAACCGACGCCATCAACGATTCGGTCAGCAAACCATCCTGGATCGATTGATCGGCAATGCGCGGCAGCACTTGCGTGACCGCGTAGTTCGTCGTCGGCGAATTCTGTGCAATGCGTTCGGCCAGTTCTCGCGCCTTGGCGAGCCCTTCGCCGTCGCCCACAAGATATTGAGCGATGCCGGCATCGTAGCCCTCGCGCGCGTCGTAAACACGCCCCGTCAGCATCATGTCGGTCATGCGCGCCACGCCGATGAGCCGCGGCACGCGCACGGATGCCCCACCGCCGACGAAGAGGCCTCGACTGCCTTCGGGCAGTGCGAAGAACGCCGATGTCTCGGCCACGCGCACGTGGCAAGCGGACGCGAGTTCGAGACCGCCGCCGATCGTCGCCCCTTTCAATACCGCCACGACGGGCGCGCGGCCGAACTGAATCTGCTCGAATGCCGCGTGCCACATGCGCGAATGATGCATCGCTTCGACCGTGCCGCGCTCGCGCATTTCGGACAGATCGAGCCCCGCGCAAAAGTGCTCGCCTTCGGCGTGCAGGACGATGGCCCGCACGGTGTCGGGCATGGTTTCGAAGGCCCGGCGCAACTCCGCAACCAGCGGATCGCTGATCGCATTGCGTTTCGATGGCCGATTCAGGCAAACGAATGCCAAAGAGTCGGTGTATTCGACCTTGAGGAATTCGTACGAGGGTTGCGTCATAGCTACCACCAAGCGGTTGTTCGTGAGCGACGGTAATAGTTATATAACATAACTAGATGGGGTGACAAACGATCTCGGGTGGGCGTTTCTCAGCGTGGCCGGCACGCAATCCGCTGGCGACGGCATGTTATGATCGACACGCGTTTTTGATGCGCGATCCGATCACCCTTTCCCAACGCTTATGTCTTTGATGCTGCCCTCTTCCGGCGACGATGCAAGCGAGCAGGCGGACCAATCCGCGTTGCTCGATCTCGTGGGCTACAACATCCGGCGCGCCTATCTCGTCATTCAGGCGTTGTTCGACCGGGAGATGGAAAAGCACGACTTGCGGCAAGCCGAGTTCTCGGTGTTGTCGGTCGTGAAGGAAAACCCCGGCATCAATCAGCGCGCGCTCGCCGAAGCACTCGCCGTGGCGCCGCCGAACCTCGCGACCTTGCTCGACCGTCTGGAAGCGCGCGGATTGTTAACGCGCCAGCGCAGTACGGAGGACAAGCGCGTGCAGCACGTCGAACTGACGACACAAGGCGTGCGGCTGTATGGCCGGGCGCTGAAGGCCGCGGCCACTGCCGATGCGGGGGCACTCGCGCACCTGAGCGACGCGGAGCGCGAACAGTTGAAGGCGCTGCTGCGGAAGATTTTCGTCGAATGAAGAAAAACGGCACGGCGAACAGGTCGCGGTGCCGTTTAACGAAAACGAACGAAAGCGAACGAGAGCGAACGAGAACGAACGAGAACGGCCGGATCAGAACCGCGTCTGCAAGCCGATACGCCCGATGAACTGCGACGGGCTGCTGGATGCAACCATGACGTCGTTGATCTGCGCATTGGCCCCCGCATTCGCCCGCTGATAGATCGCGGCAACATAGACGTTCGTGCGCTTCGAGAAGTTATATTGCACTTCCGCCGTCAGTTGGTGCGCATGATTGTTGTTCACCGCTTGATTGCCCTTCATATACGAATAGACGCCGCTCACGAGCCACGGGCTATTGAACGAGTATGCCGCGCCGAACTCGGCTTGCCAAACGGCGGCGCCATTGAGTTCGTTGCGTACCGTCGTGAACAATGCCGTCGTGACGACTCGGCCGATGTGGTAATGCGCGCCGACGCCCCAATTGCGCACGCTATCTTGCACGCCCGCGACATCGGTCTTCACCAACGTATAGGCCGCGTTCGCACCGAACGGCCCGTTGACGTAGTTAAGCCCGAAGCTTTGCGCGTTGCCCGCGCCGATCGAACCGGCCACGTTGCCGAAGCCGTACATCGCACCAGCGGAAAAGCCGCCGAATGTCGGGCTCAAATACTTGACGGAATTGGGCACGCGCTCGCCGGCCATCCGATCCCAGTCGAACGAACCGGTGGGGTTGTTCGGCAACGCGAGGCCCGCGAATGGCCCATTACGAAAATCGTAGACCCCTTGCGCATAGAACGCGGCATCGTCGAAACCGAAAAACAGCGAATCGACCATGAAGTCGTATTGGTTGCCGAGCGTCAGCCGCCCCCACCGCTTATCGTCGAGTCCGACATAGGCATTGCGTCCGAACAAGCTCTGACCGGGCATGAACGAACCCGAGCCCAATTGGAATTGGTTCGTCAAATCGAACACCGCCTTGAGCCCGCCGCCCAGATCCTCCTTGCCGTCGATCTTGAGCAGGTTCGGCACCTCGATCCCGTCGTCGAATTTCACGACGCTTTTGCCGCCTTGGTTGCTGATATAGGACACGCCGCCGTCGATCAACCCGCTCAGGGTCACGGCGCTCTGCGCGAACGCATGCGAGGCGAACAGCGCCCCGGCCGCCGCGAAGACTGCTTTACGTTTCATCGAAATTTTCTCCTTGCCTGATCCGAATGGCTCCCGCGGTCGCTGCCGCGGCTGGTTATGAATCGGTGAACCGTTCATGCGATATCGCGCGAAGCGGCGAATGCCTCGCCTCTGGTAGCCGCACGCTTGCGCGGTGCCGTCTCGACGAGAAACAGCGCGACCACGGCACCGCCCGCCAACCCGGCTAACGCGAATTCGAGCGTGGCCGCCAGCCCGAAGTGCTGCGCGATAAAGCCGGCGATAACGGGCGCAAGACCGCCGCCGAAGATTTCACCGGTGCCCGAGACGAAGCCGACCGACGATGCCACGAGGCCGAGCGGCGCCGCCTCCGTGGCGATCGGCCCGCTTAGAAGGCCCAGCAAGCCCAAGGCGAACACGGAGATACCGAACAACAGCGCGAAGAGCAAGGGCGGATTGGCGCCCGTGCGGGAAAACACGTAAAGCAAGATCGCTGCGCCGACGAACGCGATGATCGCCGCCGGGCGCCGTCCGATGAAATCCGATACGCCCGCTACGCCGAACGAGCCGATGAAGCCGCCGAAGCCGATTGCCGATACGACGAAGCCCATGCTTTGCGTATCCAAATGAAGCACTTCGACGAGATAAGTCGGGACCATCGCGCTGACGACGAAGATGCCCGCCATCGCGCAAAGAATCGCGAGTGTGGCGAGCAGGACGTTGCGGCTACGGAACAACGCGGTCCATTTCGCCTTGGCATGCCCGAGGTCGGGATGCGGCAACGCGTTTCGCGGATGCTCGCGCAGCACCATCGCAATCAGCGCCGCCACGATTAGGCCCGGCACGGCCGAAATCATGAAGACCCAATGCCACGACGGCACGACGCGCAGCAGTTGCGTCGCGATAATCGGTGCAAAGCCGAGGCCCAGCAGCGAAAACATGCTGAGCTGCAACCCTTGGTTGAAGCCGCGGCGCGAAGGCAGCGAGGCCTCGCCCGTGGCCGCGACGCTGGCCGGCGTGAAAGCGCCTTCGGCGACGCCCATGATGGCGCGAATCAGCATCAGGCTTGCGAAACTGGCCGCCAGACCGGACAGGCTCGAAAGCAACGAGAAAGCCACCATCGTCACGACGAGAATCTTCTTGCGGCCGATGCGGTCGGACACCGGCCCCATTGCAATCGCCCAGACGCCCCAGGCCACACTGAGAATGCCGATGAGGCTGCCGAGCTGTTGAAAATCGAGGCCGAGATCGCGCATCATGTGCGGGAAGAGCGGCGCCACGATCCAGCGATCGAGGCCGACGAGGCCAAAGCCGAGGCCGAGCAAGAGCAGCGTCTTGCGCTCGTAGGCCGTGTCGTGCTGTAGGGGGTCGTTCATGGGTTCGTGTCTCCGATTGTTGTCGCGTTCGATATAGTTATTTTCGATATTTGTTATAACGCATAACGTTTACGCGAGCGATTGCAAGCCCGCGTTGCCTAGGGAAAACGCGGAAATGCTGCCGTGGGCGACAGAGCGGTGACGCAGGAGCCGTGCGGGCACCCTATGCTAGCGGGCACAGCGGCGGCGCCGCGCGCGGACAGGGCGAAGGAGCGAGGGCAACGGCGAAATAGCGTCGGGCAAAACGGTGCGAGGCGATACGTCGCTCAACTGCGTTTGCGAAACGCATTCGGCGTCGCGCCGGTGAGCCGTTTGAAGAAGCGCGTGAAGTAAGCGGGTTCCGAAAAGCCGAGCAGATCGGCGATTTGACTCACGTTGAGCGTCGTGTAGATGAGATTGCGCTTGGCTTCGAGCAGCAGGCGCTGATGCACGATCGACAGCGCATTTTGCCCGACGAGCCGCTGGCACACGGCGTTCAAATGCACTGCCGTCACGCCGAGCCGGGATGCATAGGCGGCAATGGCGAGATGCTCGCGATAGTGCTGTTCCACCAGTTTCGAAAAGGCTTGCAGATGCGATTGTCCGCGGTCGCGCCGCTCGCCGGCCCCCGCCTGCCGCGCCTGCTGCCTGGCGATCCACACAACGAGCGCACTGACGAGCGAGCGCAGCAGCAAGTCGCGCGACTGTGCCGGCGTGGCGTATTCGCGATCGAGCGTCCGGCACAGCGTGTCGAGATACGCGCGGTCCTTGCCGGCAGGATGACAGGCCGGAAATTGGAGGATGGGCTGTTGTGCGTCGACTTGCTCCTGAAGCCAGGCGACGAGCGGCGCAGCGAGCGTAATGACGAAGCCGTCGACATCATGGCTGAACCGGAAGCCATGTACGCACAGGGGCGGCACGATCTGGACCGACGGCTTCGAGATCTCCGTGCGCTCGCCTTCGATGTCGATGACCGCCGATCCCTTCTGCACATAAAGAATCTGTGCGAGATCCGCGTGGCGATGCTCGCGGATCTCCCAGTCGTGCAGGCTGCTGCGCGCCGGGATCGATTCGCAGTGCAGCAGATCGGGCGTATGCCAGTCGTGGCCCTCTCCGTATAGCTTGAAGACGGGGATGTCTTTGAGCGGCGAATAGTCCATACGCGGGCCTCGATATCCGTTTGATTTTGGCACGGCCGCCAACTTGGCGATCTTGGAAAAGTCCTATTCTATTGCAAGAATTTGCCTTCTCTCCGTGCGATGAACGTCGAAAAATACAAGCAAACGACGACACATCTTCACAGGAGACACCCCCATGAAAACCCGAGTCGCGATTATCGGCGCCGGACCATCCGGCCTGCTGCTGGGCCAACTGCTGCAACAGGCCGGGATCGATAACGTGGTGCTGGAGCGGCAAACCGGCGAGTATGTGCTCGGCCGAATCCGGGCCGGCGTGCTTGAACAAGGCACGGCCGATCTCATGCGCGAAGCCGGGGTCGGTGCGCGCATGGATGCCGAAGGACTCGTGCACGAAGGCGTCGAACTCGCGTTTCATGGCCGGCGCGATCGCATCGATCTCAAAGCATTGACCGGTGGCGCCACCGTCATCGTCTATGGCCAGACGGAGGTGACGCGCGACCTGATGGCGGCGCGCGAAGCGAGCGGCGGCACGACGATCTATGAAGCCCGCAACGTTCAATTGCATGAGGTGGACGGTCACGCGCCCTATGTCACGTTCGAGAAAGACGGCGAGAAGGTGACGCTCGAATGCGATTTCATCGCGGGCTGCGACGGTTTTCATGGCGTGTCGCGCAAAACGATACCCGCCGATCGCCTCACGCAGTACGAGCGCGTTTTTCCATTCGGCTGGCTCGGGCTGCTTTCCGATACGCCCCCTGTCAATCACGAATTGATCTACGCTAACCATCCGCGCGGTTTTGCGCTGTGCAGCCAGCGCTCGACCACGCGCAGCCGCTATTACCTGCAGGTGCCGTCGACCGAGAAGGTCGAGGATTGGCCGGATGAGCGCTTTTGGAACGAATTGAAAATGCGATTGCCGCACGACGTCGCCGATGCGCTGGTAACAGGCGATTCGCTTGAAAAAAGCGTGGCGCCGCTGCGCAGCTACGTGGTCGAACCGATGCAATACGGCCGGCTCTTTCTCGTGGGCGACGCCGCGCATATCGTTCCGCCGACAGGGGCGAAAGGACTCAATCTTGCGGCCAGCGATGTGGGCACGCTATATCGGATCCTTCGGGGCGTCTACGAAAGCGGCCGCACCGATTGGCTCGAGAAGTATTCGTCGATCGCATTGCGCCGGGTTTGGAAAGCGGTCCGGTTTTCATGGTTCATGACGAACCTACTCCATGAGTTTCCGCAGCGCGATCGTTTCGACAAGCAAATGCAGCGCATCGACTACGAGTACTACACGAGTTCGAACGCGGGATTGAAAACGATCGCCGAGAACTATGTGGGGCTGCCGCATGAGGCGATCGAGTAGCGGCGAACTCGGCCCCGTCGGATGGGCCGGGCCGGCCGTCGAGCGAAGAGCTGCCTTCGTTCGATCGGCAAGCTAGGCGTCCGCATCGGCTTGGGCCTGGCTGTCGCCGAGTGTATCGATCCCCGCTTCCGGGCGCCCATCGTGCGACAACACAGCCGCAAACCACCGGCTGCTCTCGAATTGCGCCGTGGTGATCATGATCAACATGGTGAGCGGGGTCGCGAGCAGCGCCCCCCATACACCCCAGAGCAGCGTCCAGATACCGAGCGCCAGCAGCCCGGCAATCGGATCGATGTTCTGGCCTTTGGCCTGCAGCTTCGGCAGGACAAAGTTGTGCGCCACGATAAAAATCGCTTCGATGGCCACAAACACGGCGATCGCGTGCCATGCCGCCGAAAACTGCGCGAAGGCCGAAAGCGCGGGCAGTGCGCTAGCGATCAGCGGACCGACGACAGGAATAAACGCGAGGATAAAGGCCATGGCTCCCCAGAAGGCCGTTCCTTTCACTTCGAACGAATAGCATGCCCCAGCGACGGCGAGCGCGATCGTGCCGTTGACGGCCAACTGCACGTTCATGTAGCTCTGGATACTGTTAGTGATGTGGATGATGATCGCGCGTTGCCTCGCCGCGCGCGCCGCGTGCCGTGCCAGGATGTCGAGCTTCGGATTGTTTTCGGGGTTGGGCACGGCGAGCATGAAGGTCGCAATAAGCAACGTCAGCAAGATGATCTCGACCGGTTCGTGGATGCCCGAAGCCAACCACTGCACGAGCGCGGGCGCGTCGATGTGGTTGATCGCCGTGCTGAAAAACCGCGCGCCCCGCATGCCCGTGGCATGGGCGATTCGCTGAGACAGGGCATCGAGCCGCGAAACGATCGTCGGTACTTGGTGGATCACCGAGCCGACGCCCTCCGCAAGCACATAGCAAATGAGCACGATTGCGAGCACCATCAAAGCGCCCGTGCCGAACCGCACCGCCCATCGCGGCGCTCGGGGCAGCATGCGTGACGTGGCCTGAACGACGGCATCGCCCCATATCCGCAGCAGTGTTGCAAGGAAGAACGGTACCAGCACGGGCTGAAGGTAGTGTACGAGGGCCATGCCGGCCGCAATGCCCGTCATGGTTGCCGCCACCGAGGACGGCGAAGTCGAATTGGCCATAGCCATTGTCCGGAACGTGCTTTCGATCGCCGCGATCATACCGCGAGCGGCATGATTTCCCGGCTACGAATTCGAATTCGGGTCAATGGTTGCGAAGAACGTCGCGCAGGCCGGCGCTAGAAACCTGAAAGTTCCAGCGCACGCTCGATCAGTTGCTCCACGGTACCGTCGTGGCGGAAGCCCAATGCCGCGGCACGGCGATCCTCCAGCGGCGGCTGCCGTCCAAACAGCTGCTCGATGGCGTCTACCGGCGCGTACTCGATTCGCGCCGCCCCGAAACGCCGCGCCAATGCATCGACGACGGCTTGCACCGAGAGCTGCAATACGGGCGGCGTCCGGACCCGCACCCCGCCCAACAGGTCGGCAGGCAATCGAGCCGCATGGAGCAAGTTATCGATACAACATGCGCGCGACATCCACCATGCGGTGGCCGTCGGTGAAACCGGACAGGTATAACGCTGACCTTCTTGCGCAACACGAAAAATCGCGCTCATGAATGCCGAACCGTGACCGGCCGAGATCCCCGGCCGCGCCACGATCCCGGGCAGGCGCAGCGAGCGCCCATCGAGCACGCCGCGCCGCGCCCCATCGCCGAGAATCTGTTCGCCGATCAGCTTGTGTACGCCGTAGCTGATGGCCGGATGCGCCGCGGTATGCTCGTCCATTCGTTCCGGCAGCCGCCCACCGTATACGGCGACGCTACTCGCAAAGACGATACACGGCACCTTAGCGTGTCGCTTCGCCTGCCGTGCCAGTCGGTCGAATAACACCAGCGTGCCGTACAAATTGACGCGATCGCCCAAATCCTGATCGGCTTGCGCCTGCGCACCGGGTACGCTTGCCAAGTGGAAGACAAGATCGACGGGCTCCGCCAGCGCTTGCTCAAGTATGTCCGGCGCGCCGAAATCGCCCAGGACGGCTTCGATTCGATCGTCTTGGGGAACGGCATCGAACTGCCGATCGAGCAGCAGCAATGCCGTCACGTCGCCTGCACTCGCCACGCCGTCGCTCAGCAGCCGCCGAACCAACCCCGCCCCCACGAAACCGTTCGCACCGGTCACGAGCACTCTCACTGCGCCTCCTCATCGACGGGTGAAGCGACGGCTCTCACAACGCGCTGGTCGATCGCGCCGAACGGCTGTGCTCCGTCGTCATCCCTCGCCACCATCCTGACCCGATCGCCGAAGCGCATGAACGCCGTTTTGGCCTGTCCTTCGTCGATGATCTCGATGACTCGCCGCTCGGCAATGCAAGCCGCGCCCGCGCTGCGGCTCGCATTCGATACGGTGCCGGACCCGATGACGGTCCCAGCGGACAAACGCCGCGTACGTGCAGCGTGCGCAATGAGATCGGCAAAGCTGAAGTTCATTTCGCCGCCGCTAGGATGCCCGAACCATTGGCCATTCCACTCGATGTGCAGCCGCAAACGAACGCGTCCATCGCGCCAGTGCGCACCCAACTCGTCGGGCGTGACGGCCACGGGCGCGAAACTCGTGGACGGCTTGGCCTGCAGGAAGCCGAAACCCGTCTTCATTTCGCGCGGGCCGAATGCGCGCAGGCTCCAATCGTTGATCTGCACGATCAGGCGGACATGATCCACCGCCCGCGCAGCCGGCACCCCCATCGGCACGCCGCCGAGCACCACACCGAATTCGCCCTCGAAGTCGATACCGTCCGCCTCATCGGGTAACGGCACGTCCTGCGTCGGCCCGAGAAAGTCGTCGCCGGCGCCTTGGTACATCACCGGGATCGTGTCGAAGTCGGGAATCGGCGGCGTATCGAACGCTCGTTCCATCAGGCGACCATGGTTCAAAAAGGCCGATCCGTCGCACCACTGCGGGCTGCGGGGCAAAGGCGCCCAGCAAGCTGCCGGATCGAACGGGAAGGCATCGGCGGCACGCCCTGCATCGAGATCGTCGTAGCGCGCCTGCAAGGGGCGAGCAACGTCATCCCAGCGTTCGAGCGCATCGATCAACGTGGCGGCAATCGGCGCTGCATCCAGCGCGAAGCGCAGATCGCGCGACACCAACGCCAAGCGGCCATCGGCTGTCGCGCCGGGCAAAGTGGCGAACTTCATTGCGCCTCCTTCCCGGTACGTGCCTGCAACGCCCGCGCAATCGCCGGATCGTAGACCCCATCGATCAGCACGAATAGCATCCGGCAGGGCCGCCCGGACCGATTGGCCCAAGCGTGGTTGGTTCCGCGTTGAATGACGACGCTGCCGGGCTTGAGCGCCACCTCCGAATCGTCGAGTACGAGCGTCATTTCGCCATCGATGACCACGCCGTAATCGATCGATTCCGTGCGGTGCATGAGCGGGTGCGGCGAATCGGCGCGAACGGTCGATGCGTTGGCGTCGCCCACCTGCGTGAACGCCTCGTGCATCTTGGCGGCGCCACGCGCAAGAAACTCCGATGTATCCGGCGGAATATCGACAAAGCGAAAGCGCGTGCCTTGCGCGGGCGGCGGCAACGTCAATGCGCCTACGGTCGGGTCCAGACCGTTATCGATGAGAGCCGGGTTACCCGATGTGCTCCATACCTCATGGAATACGGTGCCGGCAATGGCGGCGATTTCCTTAACGTTCGGCAGCGGCCCGTGCGAGACGATCACCGCACGTCCCTGTCCGTCGTGGCCCGTCACGATACGCTCGATCATCGGAAAGCTCATGCGGCCTCCTTGTCGGCATCGAAAATGGCGACCGCGCGCGTCCAGCCGGCGGACGCGCCACGAATCTTATGGGGAAAGCAGCTGATGAAGAAGCCGTGCGGCGGCAACGCTTCGAGGTTGTGCAGCTTTTCCAGATGGCAATAACCGATGTCGCGTCCGGCCTTGTGCCCTTCCCAGATCAGCGAGGTGTCGCCGGTCTCGGCGATTTTCTTGGCCGTGTACGAAAACGGCGCATCCCAGCTCCATGCGTCGGTACCGGTCAAACGTACACCGCGCTCGAGCAGATACATCGTGGCCTCGTATCCCATGCCGCAACCTGCGTTCACATAATCGTTGTGCCCATAGCGCGAACCTGCCCGCGTGTTCACCACGACGATGTCGAGCGGCTGCAACGTATAGTCGATACGTGCCAGCTCCGCTTCGACATCGGTTGCGGTGACGACGTAACCGTCGGGCAAGTGCCGAAAATCGAGCTTCACGCCCGGCTGGAAACACCATTCGAGCGGTACCTGATCGATCGTGATCGAAGGCTTCGCCTCGCCGAGGCTCGCATCCATCGTCGAATGGAAATGCCAGGGCGCATCGAGGTGGGTACCGCTGTGTGTGGTCAGTGTCACCCATTCCGCCGCAGCCGCTTCACCGTCTGGAAAGTCCTCGGGCTTCGTGCCGGGGAGCATCGCCATGAACTCGGGCAGCGTGTCGGCGTGCTTCTGGTAGGTGATCTTCGGTGCAAGCGGCGGCGGGTCGGAGAGCACGTCGTTCTCGAGATAGATCGAGAGATCGACGAACCGGCGATTGGGCTTCAAGATTGGACTCCTGATAAAAACGCGCGGCGTTCGAGCCGAGAAAAGCACAAGAGCGCCGCGGCGGCGATCAACACCGCTGCGATCCCGAGGCTGCCGTAGCCCGATTGCTTCACGAGCGTGCCGCCGAGTACCGGGCCGATCGCGGCGCCCGTCATCAGCATGGCAGGCGTCGCGGCGACGGCCCGGCCGGTTCGGTCGATCCGTGCCAACACGCCGAACGCAAAGGTATGGGAGAAAATCATGATCGCGGGCAGGACCGAGGAAGCTGCCGCGTACGGTGCGAACGCGACGCTTTGCGTGATGATCAGCGCGATCGCGGCTTGAAGCACGGGCCCCATTCGCAGCACGGTGCGGGCAGCAAGCCGCGTTTCGAGCAGCCCCGCGATGGGCGCGGGAAACACGTTGACGATGCCGCACGCCACGAGCGTTGCAGTCACGGCGTCGAAGGCGAAGCCGCGGTCGAGGCCGATACGCTGAACGAAGCTGAACACCATCGACTGAGTCAGCGACATGCAGCCGACACCGAGCATGCCGAACCATACGGCGCGCTCGAAGCGGGGCTCGTCAGCCTTCGTCGTATTGCGCGCGCGGCGAAGCTGCGGAAACGCGAAAGCGCAGGTCAACGTCGCCACGCCCATGACGCCCGCGAACACCCGGAACAGTGTCGGGCCGCCATGCGCCGCGATGAGCCCCGGTGTCGCGCCCATGAAGACGATGGCAAAAAGACCCAGCGCGAGCCCGGCGATCGCGAATAGCCGATGCGGTTGGCGGCTGCGCCCTATCGCGCCGTGCGTAAAACTGAGGCCGCATCCGGCGGCAAGGCCCGCCACGGCATGCAGCGCAGCCATCGCCGGATAGCCGCCGATCGCCGCGACGCCGAGAAACGCGAGCGTCGCCATGCCGAAGCCGCCCGTTGCCATCGCACGCGCCGGCAAGCGATTCAGACGCGGCGAGAACACCAAGCTGCTAAAGACGATGCCGGCTAGAAACAGCGCAGCCAGCAAGCCCGCTTGCTGCGGGTCGAGCCGATATGAGCCGATCAACGTGCCGACCCAGATCGGCAACGCCACCAGATCGACCATGCCCGCGCAGTGCGCGATCATCAATGCGCCCGTGCTCAGCTTGTCCAACGCAGCGGACGCCTCGGGCACATCGGACGCATCGGAGCCCACCGCCGAGTCGGCATAAGCCGGCGCCGTGCCGGAGAAGTTGGTTTCCATCGTGCCTCCGTTCGGGTTAGATCGGCTGCGCGAGACGCATGTGCGTCTCGTGCATGATGCGCGTGTGCTCTGCTTTGTCGCCGCCGGCAATCTCGATCTCGCCGAGCCGCCCGGAGTTCTCCACCACCATTCGGCAGCGCTCCCAGCGACGCGCCTGGAACGCTTCCAACGCACCGTTCACCGTCGTGCCCCGCCCCAGTTCCTCGGCGAGCACGATCGCGTCCTCCAGGCCGATGCCCGCGCCTGCCGCCATATGCGGGGTCGTTGCGTGCACCGCGTCGCCGACGAGTACAACGCGCGCGTCGAACCACGGCTGCGGCAGCAGCAGGCTTTCGAGCGGGCGATAGTTGCACCGCGATTGCGCGCTAAGCTGCGCACGGATCGATTGAAGCAGCGGCACGCCGAACGGTGCCAGCAGATCCGACAACAAGCCCGGCCATGCCTCGGGATCGATATGGTCGTTCGTCGGCCTATCCTCGGTGACGAAGAGATACATCTTCTCTTCCGAAACCGGATTGACGCCGGCCTTGACCTTCTGCCCCAGCCACATCGTCGCGCAGACGATGTCCGCAGGCCGCGGCACCACGGCGCGCCAGACGCCCTGGCCGGTATAGCGAGGCTTGGGGGCATGCGGGAACACGGCTTCGCGTACCCGCGAATAGAGGCCGTCGGCGCCTATTACCAAGTCGTAGCTGCTTTGCGTGCCGTCCGTGAATGCCACGTCTACCTGGTCGTCGCGCCGCTCGATCCGAGTGAACGTGCAGCCGAGCCGCACGTTCACCCCAGCCGAGCGCGTGGCCTTCGCGAGAATGTCCGCCAACGCCGGGCGCATGATCGCGCCGCCTCCGGGCACGTCCTCTCCCGCCACGCGCGGCGTCGGCAGCGTGCCGATCGGTTGGCCGCCCGCGGTGAACAGGTTCACGCCATCGCCGCCGTATCCTCGCTCGAAGAAGGCGTCGAGCACGCCGATCGTGCGCAGCGCGCGCAGCGTTGGGCCCCCGATGCTGATGCCCGCGCCATACGAGCGCCAGCCTTCGTCGATTTCGACGAGTTCGACCGTGAGGCCGAGCTTCGCACACTGAATCGCCGCCGCCATCCCGGAGAAACCTCCGCCGATGACGAGGACGCATTGAAGAGGGGCGGTCATTTGTTGTCTCCTTCTTGCATTCGGTTCTGGTTTTGATGCGTGATGGGTTGAGCGACGAGTCGCGCCTCGATCAGCACGATGTCGCCGTCGCTCGTCACGTCGATTTCTACACACTGAAGATGCTGACCGAGGCACGGCCCGAGCAGGCATTTGCCGCTCGCGATGTCGAACTGCGCGCCGTGCGCATGGCACACGATGCGCGTGCCGTCGGCATTCAGATAAGCGTCCTTGCGCCAAGCCATCGGCGTATCGCCGAAATGCGGACAGGCGTCGCGATACGCACGAAGTTCGAGGCCATGGCGCACGACGAAAAGCGTGTCGTATCCCGCCCCGTCGGGATCGAAGCCTCGCGCGCCGGGATCGCGCAGGTCGCCGATATGCGCGAGGCGAATCGCGGGCAATCGCTTGGACATGGTCGGACGGTCCGCTCGATCATTGCGCCTTGGCGCCCGCCGGCGGCGGACCGCCCGGCGCCCACTTATCGCGGCGCTGAAAGAGAAAGAGCTGCGACGCGTCGGCGCCCATCGGTGCCTCGCGGGCCGTCCACTCCCCGTCGTGCAGGTCCATATCCGCGTCGTACTCCACATGGCATCCGAGCGGGCTGTTGAAATACCAGAACCAGTTCGAGCCGAAGCGGTGACGGCCCGGGCCCCAGAACGACTGGTAGCCCTTCTCGACGAAACGTGTGCCGGCTTGCAAGACCTCGGTCGGCCCGCCCATATGGAACGTGAAGTGCTCGCATCCCTTCATGAACGGCGGGGTCTGGATCATGAACAACGTGTGATGATCGAGCGTGCCGGCCGGCTGCAAGAACGGGCCGACGCCCGTAAAGCGGTCCGTGCAGCGAAAGCCGAGACGCTCGACGTAAAACGCTTCGGCCTTGGCGGCATCGGGTACGAAGTAGACGACGTGCGAAAGCGTGCGCGGCGTGAGAACGGCATCGTCGCGCACAGCCACGATGTTCGGAGCGCGCTGCGCGGGTGCGCCCGGCGCGTTCAACGGCTCGGCCGGCAGGGTCAGCGAACGGCGTGCGGTGACTTGGAAGCCGATCGCGAAACCCATGTCGTCGGTCGCTTCGATCGAGCCGTCGGCAAGCTTGCGGACTTCCCGATCGCGGCACAATTCCGTGGCGATCGCATCAAGTGCGGCGGCATCGGCCACGCCATAAATCGTCTTGCGCAGCATGCTCGCCGTGCCGAGACCCGGCGGCAAGCGCGGATCGTCGCGGTGCGCGATTTCGACGCCGGTACCGTCGAGCGCTTCGAAACGGCCGCCGGTGTCGTCACAGCGAACGGGCAACAGGCCGTAGTCGATCAGATATTGAGTGCAGGCGGCAATGTCGTCCACGCCGAAAACGAGCGTATCGGGTCCGATGATGTTCATGAGCGATCCGTGCTGATTGAAAGGGGAATGAGTCAGAGCGCGGTGTGTCCGCCGAGCGTTTCGGCGATCCAGTCGGCGATGAAGTGGCCCGCATTGATCGAGTTGTCGAAGCTGGAATGCTGTACGCCGCCCTCGCGCTCGGTAAAAATCTTCAGCGCTCGCTTCGGGCTGTTCACCAGTTGCTCGTAGGTGCGATGCGCCCAGGCAACCGGAATCTGCGAATCCTTCGATCCATGCGTGACGAGGAACGGCACCTCGATACGATCGAGCACGCCGTCGAGATGCACGTCTTCGGCGATCCGCATGAAATCGTCGATATCTTTCGCGCCCCACACCCAGCAGACATGCTTCCAGTAGTGCGGCACGGGGAAGCTGCCTTCGCGCTGCAAGCGCCTTTTCTGAACGTCGCGCCAGTCGTGATTCGCGCCCCACACCACGCCGCAGGCGAAACGCGGCTCGAATGCGACGGCGCGCGGGCAGTAGTAACCGCCCAGCGAAACGCCCTCCATGCCGATACGCTTGGAATCGACGTCATCGCGGCCTTGCAGCCAATCGACAATCGGGCTCGCCCAAACCTCCGAGTTGTACACAGCGTGCATGCCATGCAGACGCAGCGCTTCGCCGGTACCGGGCTGATCGACGATCAGCGAAGACACGCCGCGCTGCGCCAGCCACGCCGGCAGGCCCACGAAGTACTTCATCTCCTTGGTCGAATCGAGCCCGTTCACCTGCACTAGCAGCGGGCTAGACGCGCCAGCATGCTTCGCTTTGACGAGCAGGCCGGAGAGAGACTGCCCGCCGTAGGGAATCCTCACGCGTTCGCAGAGATCGCCTCGCATAGCGATGCTTTTGTCGAACGTATCGAGCGAGCGCCGGTACAAATCGACGCGGCCCGGCGCATCGTGTGCCAACATGCGCTCGGCAGTGATCAGATAGATCGCGGCTCGCTTGTACTTCTCGCCCGCCGACAACAGCCGCCCTTGCGCCTCGTCTTCCGCCGCCAGATCGCAAAGGCGGTCGGCTGTCTTGACCCACGCCTCGCGAAACGCGCGTGTACCTTGCTCATCGGGTTGGCCCGCCGCCTCCCGCAGCGGCTCGCACATGTCCGCTATCTCGCCGATCCGTGCGCCCATTTCGATGGCGAGATTGACGGATAGATCCCAGACATAGTTAGTAGGAAAGTAGCGAAACATAGCCGATTGCCTTGGTTGAAATGGGGAGTTACCCGATAGCGACGCTCACGATGGCGCGCTCGCTCGCACGCGCGCGGGAAGAATGGGCGACGCTCAGCCTTTTCGCCCGAAGCCCGGCCACAACGGAATGGCGATGTTCAGCCAAACACTGTTGCTCTTGGTTGTGTTGGCGGCATAAACGCCTTGCTGATAATTGAGATTGACGTTCCAGCTTCTGGCGTCGTACACCACCGACGGGCCGATGCCGAAGGTCCTCATGCGATTGCCCACGTTCACCCCGTTCGCCTTGTCGTCGCCGAACTGATTCAGATAGGCGCCGACCACGCCTACCTTCCACGGCCCGAGGTTCCAGCCGGCAGTGAACTCGGCGACATAGCCGTCGCCCGAGCGGTAATTCGTCGTACCGTTTTCCGTGTTCAGCAGCAGACGATTCGAAATACCGAGGTCGATTCCGTTGGGCACGTTGTAACGGACCGAGAGCACCGGTTGCACCGAGGTATAGCCCACGGCCACACTCGGCTTGACGGGGCTGTACGAACCCGTTTCGAACGCGAAATCGATCCCCGACGCGATCGCCAGGTTCTGAGAGAGATGCCATTGCAGCAGCACCGGCGTGACGGTGATATTCGTGAGGCCGTTTTGCGTGCTCGACTGTCCGAATACGCTCGTATGCAGCGAGACGACCGGAACGACCAGTTGCGTATAGACGTTCGCGCCGAGCAGGTGGAACGGATACGCTACTAGCAGACGCGTCGTTTCCGAATACGCCGAGAGGCTGAACGGAATCGGCAGCTTCTTGCCGTCGTTACCGTACAGGCCGTTCGAGTAGGTGTAGTTGAACTGTTCCAACGCAAACAACCCGGGGATCGGCGGCAGATTGGCCATGTTCGTGCCGACCGCACCCGCGGGATAAGGCGATACACCGCCTTCGAATGCGTGCGCTTGGTTCATCGAACCGGCGGCCAACATCGCGCAGCCGGCAGCGGCCGCAATCAGTTTCCTGGACATGCTGTCTCCTCGACCTAGGGGCGCTCGCGCCGCCTGGCGTCTCTTTAATAGTGAAAGCGCGGTGCGAACGGATGGCGTACGGCAGTCGCTCCCATCCGAAAAACCCCTGTCGCCGGCCTCCCGGTGCGTCGCTCTATGCGATGTCGCTTCGAGATTGAGGCTAGGTTAAGATAGGCCGAGCTATCCTAAAAATGGATTCGATCCATTGCCGATATCGATTGTGTGAATACTTTCAGGCTAAACCCTGATACGCGTGACCGGAGACAGCACGCATGCGGTTCAACAAGCTCGACCTCAACCTGCTCGTGGCGCTCGATGCGCTCTTGAGCGAACAAAACATCAGCCGCGCTGCCGAAAAGATTCACCTCAGCCAATCGGCGATGAGCAATGCGCTGGCGCGGCTGCGCGAATACTTCGACGACGAACTGCTCGTGCAGGTCGGCCGCAAAATGGAGCGAACGCCGCGTGCCGAAGCGCTCAGAGAAAACGTGCGCGACATCCTCGTGCGCGTCGATGCCACCGTGGCGGCCCAGCCCGAATTCGCGCCGGCGCACGCGAATCGCTTGTTCCGCCTGTTGGTATCGGACTACACGATGACGACGCTGATGCCGCATCTATTCAAGCTCGCCTATGAGCAAGCGCCCGGTATCCGTCTCGATCTGCGTCCGCTGATCGCCTATCCTCACCGCGTGCTGGAACGGGGCGAAGCGGACCTCTTGATCATCCCAAAAGAGTATTGTTCGGCCGAGCATCCGACCGACCTTTTGTTCGAGGAGACTCACTGCTGCGTCGTGTGGGATCGGAGCCCGCTCGCGAAGGGCTCCATGACGAAGGAGCGCTACCTGGCGGCCGGTCATGTCGCCGTGCAGGTCGGAGACGGGCAAACCGCAATCGCCGACTGGTTCATCGAGCGGCTGGGCGTAGTCAGGCGTGTGGAGGCCACGACATATAGCTTTATGTCGCCGGCCTATTTGCTGGCCGGCACCAACCGCATCGCCACCATGCATAGGCGGCTCGCCGAGGAGGCTTCGCACAGCCTGCCGATCGTGCTGCGCGAAGTGCCGATCGCCGTTCCGACGATGGAACAGGCAATGCAGTGGCACAAGCATCGCACGACGGATCCGGGGCTGACTTGGTTGCGCGCTCTGCTGAAAGAAGCCGTTACGGCGATGGACAAAGCGCGCTGCAACGCTGGCTAGGTCCGCGCGGGAGAAACGCAAATCGAGCGTTTAAGTCCGACTTAAATTTGACGGTCCTTTCTTCTCATTTAACTTAGGCTATTTCTCAAATTTTGATATAGATCGCCTTTCTGCGAGGTAGACCCATTTGTCCGTCTCATCGCGAGACAGTTCGTGAAGTACGGCGGGCGACACCCGCCGATAGCCGGCGCCCAGGCGACCAAGTCCTATCGCGGCTTCCGAGGGGGCAGAGGTAAGGTATATCCTACTAGAATGTAAGGATTTTCTTCATAGTAGTATTTATTATCTCAATTGAATACGTTTCCGTCTGCCTTCGACAAATCCGCCACATCGATTCTGAGATATTCCGTTATTTCGTCATATCAACGACACATGAAATAGACAAAATTCCGGCCCATCCGATAACCGAATCGCCTGCGCACCGTTTCGCGCGGCACGCTAGTCAATGGACCATAGCCTTCACTTCCTCGCGCCCTCGACCGCTCGCCCCACCGCCACCGAACCCGCGCGCGCCCGATTCCTCGGGCGCCGGGATTTGCCCGCGCTCATGGAGCTAGAGCGCGAGAAATGGAACGACGATCAAGCGGCATCCCAGGACGACCTGTGCGCGCGAATCGACGCTCATCCCGACCTGGCTGTCGGCGCGTTTTGTACGCGATCCGGCCGCCTGCTCGCCTCGCTATTCATGCGTCCGGTTGCCGACGATTTTTATCGGCACGTGCAGACGTGGGACGATTGTGTCCGCGCGCCCCTGCCGGCTACGAGTTCGACCCTGTTCGGTATCAGCCTGTCGAGCCGCAATGGCGATGGCGTCGAGGCACTGCTGAAGTTCTTCTGGCCGATTGCGCTCAAGCGCGGCTGGCGCCATATCTATCTCGGCTCCCCGGTGCCCGGCCTGCGCGATTGGCGCGAAGCCCATCCCGATGGGGCTGTCGACGAATACGTTCACGCCACGCGCCGCGGTTTGCCGCTGGACCCTCAGTTGCGCTACTACCGCTCGCGCGGCTTCACGAAGGTGGTTTGCGCCAAACCCGACTACTTCCCGCATGAGCGCTCGCTCGACTACGGCGCGATTTTGCGCGGGACGGTTCCGCTGTCGGCGCTCGCGCCGCTGTGGGCCGCGCTGCCGGAGCCGTACGTTCGACGCGTCACGCGCGCGCTATCGTCGTTGCTATGACGCTCGCCACGAAAGCCGACGTTCGACGCCTTGGCAACCGGTGGTACGCCGAGCTGCCGAGTGCTGCGTTCGTCCTGGCCGTCGCAACGAATACGATCCTGATTTTCCGAACCGCCGCCGTCTGGCCGCTCGTCGCGCTGATCGTCCTTCAAGCGATCTTGATGGTGGGGTGCCAAGAGGCAAAGCATTTGTGCGTGCACGGCACCTTCTTCCGCCATCGCCGTCTGAACGATGCGATGGGGATCGCCTGCGCGGCGTTGTTCGGTGTCAACTTCGCGGCTTACCGTTATTTTCATTTCGCGCACCACCGCGCAACCTGTAGCGAGGCCGATCCCGAAGGCCGCCTGTATTCGCTCAGTTGGCGCACGCGGTGGATCTGGTTGCTCGCCCCTGTCGAGCTGCCTTGGGTGGCCTGGCATATCGTTCGAACCGCCTGGCCGATGGTGCCCGAGAACAAGCGCTCGCAACGCCAGGTAGCGCTTGTTTGGATGTCGGCATTCGGCGCGCTGATCGTCGCCGGTTTGGTGGCCGCGCCCATCACCGTCGCCTGCGCCTACTTCATCCCGCTGGCGCTGTTTTCCTGGTTCGACTTCATCCTGACGCAAGCGGAGCACTATGGTGTCGCCGTCACGCCCGCTGCCGACGGACGCGATCCGCACACCGTGAGCCATGACATCGTGTTGCCGTTGGGGCTCGGGTGGCTGACGCTGCATCGCGCCCTGCACGGCGTCCACCACGACAATCCCGCGCTCCGCTGGTTCGAAGCGCCGCGCGCGTTGAAGCGAAACACGGCGGCAATGCCCCTCTCGTACGGTGGCTTCGTGCGGCATTGGCTCGCGAAGGGCCCGAGACTGTGGCTCACCGCGCAGGGCCGGCAAGCGAACGCCACGATTCCGACATCGTTTCGCTCGATTCGCCGTTCATGACCATCCGCCCTTGTGTTTCCGCCCCTGTTCCCGCCACGCGCGCCTGGAACGGAACGCTCGTCCGCAGCCGCTTCTTCGATGCGCTTTCGTTGCTGCTGCCTACCGGCGAGGCATTCCTGATCGAGACGCTCGAATCGTGGCGAGCCGCATTCGAGCCCATGCCGGGCGATGAACTCGGCAGCGAAGTGGATCGCTTCATTCGGGAAGAGCAAGCGCACCGTCGCGCGCATAGCCTGTACAACGCTGCGCTCATCGAGGCCATCCCGTCGATGCAGCCCATCGCCGAGCGTGCGAATGCCATTACCGCCGAGCTAGCCCACTTCGGCGAGCCCATGAAACTCGCGCTCGTCGTGGCGTTCGAACATTTGACGGCTGTGCTCGCCCAAGAGGTCCAATCTCATCGCTTTTTGCTCGTGCAAGACGAGTCGCGTGCAGCGCGGCTATGGCGTTGGCACGCAAAAGAAGAACTCGGGCACCGTCACGTCGCCGTCGATGTGGCGAGGCGCGTCGGACTTAAGCGCGGCACGCTGACGCTCGCGCTGCTGCTGGCCACCGGCTACCTTGCCACGGATCTTATGCGCTACACGTTCGCCCTATGCCGATGCGACGTGCACGCAGGCGCGAGCCGCAAAACGATGCTGGTCGACTGCGTCGGCTTCGCCCTGGGCGCCGTTCCTTCCCTTATGCGTATGTCTCGACATTGGTTCGGCCTGCTGCTCGCGCCGTCGCGAGGCGCGCACTGACGCGTTCACCTGGCACCCGCAGCGACCGACCGACACCCGTTTCGCTCCTTCTTCTCTCGCCGCCTATGACTCGGTACATCCTTTCCTTGGCAGGTTCCGCCGACGACGCTCAATTGCGCGAACGCATGGCGCACGATTGGATCGAGGGCGACGCCGCCATCACGCTACGGCGCGAACCGTCGTACTTCGACGCTTCGCGCCTGCTCGGCACCGTCGTGCAGGTGATCGTCGTCCGAGAAGTGGCGACCGACCGCATCGTCGCAACGGGGTGCCGCTCGATCGCCACTTCGTACATCGATGGTCAGCCTCAGCGCACAGCCTTTCTCTCGGATCTACGCATCGATCCGGGCCATCGTAACGGCTTTGTGCTCGCGCGCATCTATCGGTTTCTGAGAGCGCTACACGATGCCGATCCGCTGCCGTGCTATACGCTCGTCTACGACGATAACGAACGAGCGCTAAACAACCTCGTGGGAGGCCGGGCGGGCCTGCCGCACTATTTGCCGTACGGACGCGTGTTCGCACGGGCCGTCAGGCTCGCGGGCAAGCGAGACGCACCGCGCTTGGCCGGCGTCGAAGTTCGGCGCGCAACGGCCGGCGAGCTGCCCGAACTCGTGCGGTTCATCAACGCGCAGCGCGCCACTCGCCGATGGGCACCCGCACTCGATACCGCCGATTTCGAGCCCGGGCATCGATGCGACACGCTTCGCGCCGAAGACTTCTTCGTGGCGTGCCGCGACGGGCGCATTTGCGCCACGATGGCCGTCTGGGACCAAAGCGCTCTGCGGCAGGCTCACGTCGAACGATATGCCCGTTCGACACAACTGCTTAGGATGCCTTATAACGCGATGGCGTCCATCCGCGGATGGCCCAGACTGCCCGCGCAGGGCAAGCCGCTGCCGTATGTCTACCTCGCGTTCGTCTCCGCGCAAGACGACGATATTGCCCTTTGCGGCGCGCTGTTGTCACACGTCTACAACGGCCTATGCGGCAAGCGGTATCTCTACGCGCTGGCCGCGTTGCACGACGACGACCCGTTGCTGGCCGCGTTCGACGCGTACCCCGGCACCACCTCCATCGTCCGCGCCTTCGAGGTGGACTTCTCGCGCGAGCCGGACCTGACGCCCGCCATGAAGCCCCAGCGGGCGTGTATCGAATTCGCCTTGACCTGATCGGCGCGTAAACGATACCGGCTTCGTTCGGGGAGAAAGGGTTTCGCCGGCGGCGACAGAGCATCGAAGGACGCGGACCTAGGATGCGCGGTACCTCCCCTTCCACGATCCGCCTCCGTCATGAAATCGAATCGCATTGCCCCGAGCGCCACGCCTCCTGCCACTGCGCAAACGCCGGCCGGGGGCACGTCGGCAAAAGAGGGGCAGGCCGCCGCAGCGTCGCAGTCCGCGGGCGCCGCGCGATCCTCGCGCGGAACCGTGCGAGGCCGCCTGGCCCAATTGCTCGACATCAAAAAGGTGCAGCACGAGCCGGCCGTCAGCGTCGCGCACTGGAACGAAGCGGCCACGCTCGAGATATGCGAGCGTTGGGCGCAGGGCCAGCGCAACAAGCCGTCGGTGGTTGGGCTGTCGCGCTTGATGGCACTGAACTTCGAACGCGCACGACCGAATGCGATCCCGCCCGAACTCGAGCATCAGCGCCTGCTGCCCAAAGGCGCGGACAACGAGACCTACTATCGCGAGATGATCGCGACGTTCTTGAAGACGGTGGGGCTCGAGGATACCGACGCCGCGATCGATAGCTTCAAGAAGGCAGGGACCGGCAGTTTGCATCGGCAGCACACGGCCATTGCGTCCGCCGCCAGCGGCGCATTCAGCGTCGCGCAGTTGGCGGCATCGGCCAATCTACCGGCCAAAACGGCGCTCTCGGCGGTTCAGATGCTCATGTCGGCGATGACCACCGAACTCGGGTTCGAGTCGGCCAATCTTCGATTCCGCAACTCGGGCACCGAGGAAATCATGCCGGCCGGCAAAGCCGATGCATCGCCGAGCGCGAAGACCGGGCCTAACGTCATGCAGGCAGCCGGGCGGGTTGCCCTAGATCTGCACAAGGTCGGCCGCTCGGTGCAGAAGATGGAAAGCGCGCAGGCGGCACTCGACGACGCCCGCACTCGCCTTTCGAATCCCGCCGCCACCCCGGCGCAGCGACAAAAAGCCGAGCAGGATTTGCACGCCGCGGGGCAGGCGCTGTCCATCGCGTATGCGAGCTTTTGCATGCGCGCGCAACTAAAATCCGATTACAAGACTGCCTCCGAAAGCGCGAAGATCGAATACCACGGCAACAAGCGCGCATTGGGTGTGGGCGTGGCGTCGAGCGCCGCGAGTATGACGGCGACGGTGCTCGGCGTGCTGACGCCCGTCGTCGTATCGTCCGCCGTGACTGCGGGCGCGACGGCGGCGGCCGTCGCAGCGGCGGCCACGATGTACGTCGGCTATCAGCTCAGTGCGGGACCGAGCAAAGACGGCGAAGACAAGGCCAAACGCGCCATTGTCGCGCTGGCCAAGTCATTGGATCTGCTGGGAGGCAATGCGGCCACTCAGCAGAAGGAACGGGCCGAGGCCTATCGAACCTATATCTCGGAGAAGCGCGCGATCGGCAAGCCGCAGGTGCGCAAGCAAGCGAAGGAGAAGCTGCTGGCCAAGCTCGATGAAATCGCGCGACGCGACACGGTCAAGGACGACCTCGATCCGGTCGAGAACTGGAAGTCCTATGCGGCACTGAGAGGCCAAGTGGCGCAAGCGGGCACCGACGACGCCGCGGTGGAAGCGCTCGAAGCGGCATTCGTCGAATCGCATGCGAGCCAATTCAAGACATCGACTGTCTCCGACGCGTGGAAAACCCCGGAGCGCATGCGCTTCGACAGCATGGGGCGTTTGCTGCTGGGCAAGGTGACCGAATCGCTCGTTTCGCTGCACGACCTCAATGCGAAAGCCGGGGGCGCCGGCACGCGCGATCCGCGTCTTGCCGCGTCCTCGCGTGCGCAAATGCAGGGCCGCCGCGCCGAGGTCAAGGCCAGTCTGCGCGATTGGCTTCACTTCGAACTGGCGCAATCGCGTATGAAGGCGGCGTTAGCGGAAAAAGATCCGGTTCAGTCGCACGCCACGTTGAAGACGGCGGCGCAAGCGCTTGCCGCGATCGAGAATCACGACGCGCGCGACCTCTTCAGCGAAGATGCGCGCAAGCAGGTGGAAGCGACGAAGCTCGCCAAGGCCAGCACGATCGGCGAGCGCGAGCGCTACACGATGACGAACGCCGGCCCGACCGCATTGGCCGGCGTCGTGAACGCGTTCGGCGCGACGACGAGTCTTGCGCTCGCCGTCGAGAAGGACATCGCCGTGGGTCAGGGGCTTCATCCGCAGGCCAAATTCGGCGATCAGAACGACGCACGCTTGCTCATGCAGGGTAGCGCCCCTGTGACGGCCCCCTATTCCGCAGCCGAGCGTGCGCGTTTCCAAAAGACCGGCATGAGTCAGCTCGTGGCTACGCTGGCGCGCGATCCGGTGACATTGAAAATCGATCTGCCGGCCGCCAATTCGATGCTGTTGGATTTGAACGATCGACACCACGATGCCGCGCTCGACAAGCTGCTGAGCGCGATCGAAGGATCGAGCGACGTGCCCGACGAGATTCAGTTTTCGATCGGCGGGGCCAAGCTTTCCACGGCCAAGCTCAGCGGGACCACCGGTTACTACGATTGGCGCTACCGGCAGGCGCCGGTGTCGACGAAAGCGAAATTCGTGGCGCAAAAAGCCAAGATGTTCGCCGATAGCGTCCGCGTGTCCGTCGCGAGCCCGGTCGCGCAAGCCGTCGCGCAGATCCCGCTGAGCGCGACGCGCCGCGCGGTCGATCGCGGCCATCAAATGAATATCGGTGTGCGCGAACGCCTGACGGATCTCGCGAAGGGCACGCAGGCCAGCGAAGCGCCGCAACCGCAAGCCGCGCCGGTAGCCACCGATGCGGCGCTAAGCGAAAGGGTCGCCACACCTCGCGTTTCTATCGGCACCGATGAGGTACCCATAGACGGCGATCCGGCGGCGGCCGAAGGGAACGGCGTTTCGCCCGGCAGCGCGCCGGTTCAAGACAATGCATCGGTTCGACACGATGTGCCGGCACCCTCGCACGACGGCGCGACGGTAACCGAGCAACCGTCGGTTCCCGTGTTCGCCCCGCATCCGGCGACACTCGCCTTGCGCGAGATCCCCGAGTTGGGACACAGCGCGCGAGCCACGCATGGGGACACCCCGGCGGCGCGGCCGCAAGCCGCCTTCCGCCCGCGTCCCGCACAAGCGGAAGCGGCCGGAGCCGCGGGAGAACCGTCGACGCACCCCGAACTCGAAGCCCAACGCAACATGATGATGGGCGCGGGCCGCGCCGAAACGCTGCAGTGGTTCGAACAACGCGGTATCCGCGCCGCTTACAACAGCGGCCACGGGATGGACTGCCTGATCATCTCGCTCTTGCAGCACGCGACGGGCCGCTACGACGCGCAATCCGAGCCCGAACTCGCCGAGCTGGCCGGGCACTATCGCGCGGAACTGGCGCAGAATCACCCCGAGATCCAGCAAGGCGATCTGATGCTTTACGACGACGAATCGGCCGTGGCGGCGCTGATCCGAACGATCAATCGGGACTTTGGCGCCGACATGAACGTGCATTTGATTACGCCGACCCCCGATGGCCCGGTGCGCTTCCAACCCTCGCAATTGGGCTCGCAGCCGGTCGGCATCGCCATGTTCGGCAATCACTTCCAGGCCGTCCATCGGCCCGCGCAGGAGGCACCGCAAGCAGCGGCGGGCGAGAGCAAGACCGAGAGCAAAAGCGAGAGCGGAAGCGAAAGCGGGAGCAAAGCCGCCACCGGTTCGAAGTCGCTATCGCGCGAGGCAAGCGATGCGGCCGCGGCTGGCGGTGCTCGCGCTGCCGGGAACGCGAGCGAGGCTCGCGGGTCTCGCGAGACGAGCCCGCGCGCAAGCGCCGCGACCGCCGAGGAAGCACGCGTGACCGGCGATACCTCCCCGCGAGCCATGCACGACTCTCCCGTGCTGAGCCGCGACGACGAGTCGCGCATGTCCCGCCTCGCAGGCGAACGGGCGAGCAACCGTCGCGGCCCGGGCCGGCTCACCTTCGAAGCACCGCGTGAAGACGTACACGAGGCCGGTGGCGCTTCGCCACGCGCCTCGCTCGGATCTCGCCTGATCAACCGCGAAGACGAGTCGCGCATGTCCGGCCTCGCCGCCCAGCAAGCACGCACGCGGCAAGGCGCGGGCCAGCGAACCCAGGAAACGCCCGTCGAACCGGCAATGGACGAAGCGGCTTTCGTTCGTACGCCCAAACGGGGTTCGAAGGCCGTACGGAAAACCGTTCAGGGGTGGCTCTCGGGGAGTCCCCAGCCCAGCTCGACGGGACGTGCCGAAGGCGACAACGCGGTGCGCAGGTTCGGACTCGGTAGTCACGTGCCCACGCCCAAACGCGATCGGAAGGCTGCTCGGGAGAACACCGGCGCTTGGCTCTCGGGGCTTTCCCGTCACGATTCCATCACGCCGCCCGAAGACGACAACTTGGCGCACAAGTTTACGCTCGGCGACCACGTGTCCGCGCCCAAACGCGATCGGAAGGCCGCCCGAGAAAACGCCCGAGCTTGGCTCTCGGGGCTTCCCCAACGAGAGGCCATCGATCCGCCCGAAGACGGTAACGGTGTGCGCAAGTTCGAACTCGGCGACCACGTGCCCACGCCCAAACGCGATCCGCAGGTTGCACGGGAAAGCGCCAGCGCTTGGCTCGAAGCGAGTCCTCATCCGAGCGAGATGGAAGCTCCCGCAGACAACCCGGTCGCGAGCAGGTTCCAGCTCGGCGACCACGTGCCCACGCCCAGACGCAATCCGAATATCGCGCGGGAGAACGCCAGCGCCTGGCTCGAATCGAGTCCTCATCCGAGCGAGATGGAGCCCGTCCCTTCAGGCAACCCCGCTCGCACACCCGAAGGCAGCCAGCAGGCCGCGGCGACTGACATCAAACCGTGGTGGGAGGCAGTTCCCGATCCGAATTCCGAAGAGGTGATCGGCGAACGGATTCGATCGACCTTCCCTCCCGTCGACGACGAATGACGCCTGAGCCGGGCGTCGACCGCTCCGCCCGGGCGCGGTCGATGCCCGGCGATGGCCGCAGCGCTTGCCGAATTGCGTTTCCCACATTTCCCTAATCCCACACCTTTCGACGCTTAGCCCGTCATAGACGCGGCGTCCGCACGCAAAGCCGCACACGTTCGCGCGCCAAAGTGAACGGAAGGCGCCGGCACGCTACCCGACGAAGCCGCGCGCGATACGTGTGCGATACGCTGCCGACGCCCCGTCGACGCGATAAAAACAAATCGCCGCCGATTCGTTGTGGATTCGAATCGGCGGCGATCTTACGGCTACGGCGACACTTCAACCTGCAGCGACACTCAAACGTTGTCGTCGCCTCGCGGCGCTTCGGCTTGCGCCGCAGCTTGGGCTGCGGCCTCTCGCCGGGCGGTGGCACGCTTCGGACCTGGATCCTCCTTCTTGCGCACCGCACCTTCGGCCTGCCACGTTCGCGCGATCGTCCCGTACGTCAACCCCGCTGCGACGGCGGAGGCACCGTTGTTCATCAAACCGCTCAACCACGCCGGCGCGTGCAGTTTCTCGGCAACGATCCCGAGCACGTTGCTTAGCGAAATGTTCGAGTCGATCACCGCGGTACGCGTGATCGATTGATCGAGCACCCGCCCGTAGTCGGTTCCCGTCCGCTCGGGTTTCCACATCTGACGCGTGCCCGCCTCGTTCGCTTCCTGTTGCGTGACGTGAATCCAATCGGACGTCTCAAGCAGCGTGTTGATCGTCGCCTTGACGGCCGACGAATGCGCGATCGTGCCCAGTGCCTGCCCTAACGAAAGCGGCGAGGGGTGTGCCGCCAGCGCCGCTTTCGCGTCCTTGTCGCCGAACGTCGCCGCCAGCTTCGTGCGCGCATCGCTCAAACCCGCGGGAACGGCGCCATAGGAATAATTCGCGATGAAATTCGCCTTCGCGTAGAACTCGCCGGCCGCGTGCAAATGCGCGCCGCTCACCCCGCCCTTCGTCGCCGCCTCGGTATCCACCATCGCAAACGATGCCTGAATCGAATCTCGCGCAGCCGCGTAAGCCATCACCTTCAGGTCCGTTGCGAGCACCTGCGCGCCCAAGTGGGGTTGCCCCACGCTGGGTCCGCTAAAGCTCAGCGCAACGTTCGTGATGACGCTGGCCGTGGCCAGCGACGTCACAGCGTCGGAGTACTTACGCTGCTCCGCCTTCTTCGCTTCTTTCTCTGCGTGAGGCAGCGCTTCCCACTCGGCCTCGCTGAGGTTGTGAAACCCGCGGGCGGCCTCATCCGGGTTGCGCTGCTCGCGCCCTTGGCGCAATCGATGCAGCCCGAGCGTCGCCACGCCGGTTGCCACTTGCATCGCATTCACGGCGTGGGGCGGCAGTTGGCGCAGCGCCGCGTAAAGCGCCTCGTACATCATCTCGCGCGCGAACGTCGTCGCACCGGTCGCGGTCGTCTGATGGATCAAGTGGCCGGCCGCCGCACGGACCAAGCGCGGCGAGACGGTCAGCACGCCGAGCCCTGACACCGCGCTGGTCCCGGCGCCCACGACCGCTTTCTTTGTATGGTCATAGCCCGCAAGAGCCGCCTTCTTGCTCGCTCCAGCAGCCGTGGCCACCCCGCTCCTCGCCGCGTTGAGCCCGGTCGCCGCCGCGCCCGCCGCTCTGCCGAGCGCGCCTTGCAGCGAAGCGGTCAGCGAACGCCCGCCGCCGCTCGGCGCCGTGTGCGTTTCCGTCTGCGTCTGCCCGCGCGCCGCGCTCGTCTCTCCGCGCGGGACGCCTGATTGCCCCCCGGGGGCGGTCATGCGGATCGAAGGAAAGTCGGTCTCGAGCGCCACAAAGCGCGAAGACGACACCCCTTGGAACAGCGACGACACTTCGCTTTCGTCATGGTCGCTGCCCTCGTCGCTGTCGCTCCCGTAGGGCTGAGCAGACACCGAGGGGCGCCGCCCCGACGGCAATCCTTGCAAGCGCGAATCCGTGATGCGCGCCGAGTGCTCGCCGACAGGCGGCGTCGATCTCGGCTGCCGCGACGTGCTTTCCTGTGTGGGCTGCTCGTGCTGCGCGGAAGATGCGCCCGACGTGCCCGCGATACTCTTGTTGAACATAGCTTCTAACCCCATTCGAAACTACCGGACTAATGGTCGAACGATCGGTCCGGTTCGATCGCAGCGCACATGAGGGTCAAGCACGCACGGCTTGTAAATCGGCCGCGAACGCGGCGAAATTGCGCAGCCACTGCGCAAGCGCGTCCGGCATGCGCGGTTCCAGGTTCCACCGGCAGAGCAACTGAGGGCCGCCAAGGCCGATGGCAAAGCTGATGCCGGCCGTCAACAGCCAGTACGTGTTCGCCTTCAAAAGCCGCGCACGCTGCTCGCGGGAGCCCGCCCAGTTCTCGTCGAGCAATGCGCCCACGATCAGCGCCGACTCGTCGGGCGCCAGCAGGAGCACCAAGCGTTGTGTCCCAAGCGCAATACGTCCGGTGCGGGCCGCTTCGCGCGCCACATCCGGCGCGGCGCCGAGCGCCGTCATGACTTCGACGACAAGATCGAGCACCGCCTGGGGCGCATCGAATTCCTGCTCCGGCGCACCGGCGATCGCCGTCGGCCGCGTTTCGCCGCGTTCGCGCATCTCGCGCGTATCGATCGTTTTCATTGGGAGACTCTCTGCGAAGCGGGCAGCGCCGATGCACCCGTGCGCACGGCGGCGCAAAGCTCGACCATTGCTTCGAGCACGGCGCGAAGGGAGGCCGGCGTTTGCATCGATTCGGAAACGCGCATTAGCAGGCTCGCCGAGCCGTCGTCGTCGACGGCGAAGCCCCACTCGCCGGCGATCATGGCCGCTTCGTTGGCCACGAGCAGCGCATCGTGCCAAGTGGAACGGTCCACGTCCGGCGGACACGGCAGCGTCGCCTCGGCAATCCATTGCCGCGGCTGCGCCGAGGGTTCGTTCGTGTGAAGCGCCAGTTCGATATCGTCGAGATTCAAGCGCCCCGAGCCGGCGAATTGCCGCGCGCTTTCATCCCCTAGTCCCAGCATGCCCGCCAGCTCCGTCAAGAGCGCCGCATCGTTGCGATGCGGGGGGCGTTGCGACGCCTGCGCCTGTAGGCCGGTGTTCGCCATATCCATGTCCCTCCCAGTCCGGTTACGCATGTCACGTTGGATAGGGATCCAACCATGCGAACCGAGTCTAGGCGGGCCAAACGTTAGCGCCGCGCGTAGCCGGCGAAATGCCTCGTCACGCAGCGAACGAAATCGATTTCATGCCCGGGCGGACGAAAGCGGCGCGCGCGGCGGCGTTTAGTGCGCGGCGAGCCCGTGGCGGATGGAATAGCGAATGAGTTCGGCGTTGTTTCTCAAACCGAGCTTCTGCATGAGGCGCCGCTTGTGCGTGCTGATCGTTTTCGCGCTGAGGGCGAAGGTGTCGGCGATGTCGTTGATGCTGCGTCCGCTCGCGAGCGCGCGCAGTACCTCGAATTCCCGGTCGGAGAGGATTTCGTGCGGCGGCACGTCGGTGGAGTGACGCTCGAACACCACCGCGTCGACGAGTTTCGGATCGATGAAGCGTCCGCCGTCCGCCAGCTTGCGAATCGCGGCCAGCAAGACTTCGGGATCGCTGTCCTTGGTGACGTACCCGGCCGCGCCCGCGCGTAATGCGCGCGAAACGACTTGCGCTTCGTTGTGGATGCTCAGGATGAGCACCGGCATCTCGGGATATTCGCCGTGGACGCGGCGAATCAGATCGACGCCGCTGATACCGGGCATCGTCATATCGAGCATCAGCAGGTCGACTTCCTTGCTGCGCAGCTTGGTCAGCACATCGGCGCCGCTTACCGCCTCGTCGACGACAGTAATATCCGTGGCCGTCGCCACGATCTGCTTCAATCCGCTTCGCACGACCGCATGATCGTCCGCGATGAGAATCTTAATCATGTCCGCTTCCATCTTTAGCAGGAATACCAATTGAAATCACGGTGCCGCAACCGGGCGCGCTGTCGATTTGCAGCGACGCGCCGATCAGGCGCGCGCGTTCGCTGATACCGAGCAGACCGTAGGAGTCGCGCTTTCCCGCGCCGGCCGGATCGAACCCGCAGCCGTCGTCGCTCACGTGAATCTGCAATGCGTCTTCCCCGGATACGACCGTCACATGAACGCGCGTGGCGCCGGCATGCCGAGCAACGTTCGTCAGCGATTCTTGCACAACGCGAAAAACGGCAGTCGCGCGGGAATCGCTGACAGTGGGCTCGCTACCGATCGAGAGAAGCTGGCAAGAAATGCCGGTCCGCTTGTTGAAGTCTTCCGATAGCCATTCGAGCGCCGACAAAAGCCCGAAGTTCAGCGCCGCCGGACGCAGATGATTGGCGACGTTGCGCACCATGAAGATCGTCAGTTCGACCAACTCCCGCATGTCGGCGACTTTCTTGAGCAAGTAGTCGGGCGCTTCGCTCAACCGCATTTTGAGCAGCGACACGTCCATCTTCAAGGCAGTCAGCAATTGACCGAGTTCGTCATGGATTTCCAGTGCGATCCGCTTGCGTTCCTCTTCGCGAATCGCCTCCATGTGCGCGCTGAGCTGACGCAGTTGTTCGCGCGAATCGACTAGTACGCACTCGATCCGCTTGCGTTCGGTGATATCGCGAATGCCGAGATAGATCGCCGGTTCGTCATGGTACGTGGCCAACCGCGCCGTGAGCGTCCCCCAGAACGTGGAGCCGTCCAGCCGCCGCAGCTCGACCTCTTCGTCCCGCACGATACCGTCGCGCCGGACTCGCTCCGTCACCCGCTGCCGATCGGTTTCGTACACATATAAATCGTGGCGGTCGATCTCGCCGGGCGCCTGCTCGCCGATACCGAACAATTCCCGCCACGGGTCGTTCGCATAAAGGACATACGGTGCGTTCGGCCGGCCGATGCAAAGCGGTACGGGGCTCGCTTCGACGATCACGCGCAATCGCGCTTCGCTGCGCTTCAGTTCCGCTTCCGCGCGTTGACGCACGTCGATTTCCGCCCGTAGCTCGTCGTTCGCCAGGGCCAGCTCGCGCGTGCGCTGCTCGACCCGCAGTTCGAGTTCGGCCCGGATACGCGATAGCTCATGTTCGGCCTGTTGCCGCACCCCCACTTCCTGCTGCAGTTGAAGGTTCTGCTTGACGAGCGCCTTTTGCATCTCGCGCATCGTCAAATGCACGTTCATCCGCGCAATCAGCTCGTCGATCCGAACAGGCTTCGTGACGTAATCGGCGCCCCCCGCGCGGAACCCTTCGACCATCTCGTTCACGCCGTCCGCGACCGTCATGAACATCACCGGAATATCGCGCGTGCGCACGTCGGCTTTCAAACGACGGCAGGTCTCGAAGCCGTTCATGCCGCCCATGTTCACATCGAGCAGGATCAACTCGGGCAGGCCGTATCGCGCGCGCTCGATCGCTTCCGCGCCGTCGAGCGCGATCAAGACCCGGAAGCCGCGCTCGCTCAGGGTATCGACGATCAAGCCGAGATTCGCCGGAGTATCGTCCACGATCAGCACCGTCGCGGTGCACAGTACGGAATCGGACGGTGCATTCATTTAGGCGGCCTCTTGTCCACCGGCGCTTGCGGCGCAGGCGACGGCGAACACCCGCGCGACCGCGCTGCGGCGCAGGCGATCGATCGGGCTCCGACCGGAAAACGAGACGCGGGCGTCCATGTCCCCTTCAAATGAGAATCGTTGGCATGCGCCTATTGTGCATGCGTTGGCGTTGAGGTTGCGGCTTCCCCCCCGAGGAAAAAACGGCAAAGAAGCTGAGCAAATTGCTGATTATGGCGTCAGGAAATCCTTACCCCAACTCGCACGGTACCGCACGCGCCGGACATGACGCCGGGCGCGTGCGAATGAGACCGGCCTCGCGACGGCGATAGTGGCTTCGATTTTGGTCATCCTTCCTTTCCGAATTTTCAGGATTACCTGACCGCGCAACGCATTCCAGCCGCGCCGATAGATACAGTAAATTGCGGCGATAGGTGCCGACAATGCTCATCCGCAGGGTCGGCGTCGATGCGATGGAAATATCGATATCTATGCCGAGGTGCGCCACGTATGGTCGACGCACCGCGTATCCCCGGCGGCACCACTTGCCCGCCCGGCAGCGCCATCGCAACTCGATCGCGGTAACCGCTGTGCGAGAACGAACCGGCAGTTTGTAGGGAGAAGATAAAGATATGGGAACAACGAATAGCATGGAGCCGCGTCTTTTTTGGTCCAGCGCATACGGCCGATCCGCGCCGCCCGCGCTGGCAACATACGGCAACCTGGCGGCTTCGGCCGCCTCGATCCAGCAAGACGATCCGACCGTCGTATTCATCGACTGCATCGACGCCGATGCGCAAGCCGAAGTGAGCAAGTGGCGCAGCAGCCACGGAGCCGCGCCGTACCTGGTGCCCGTCGTCAAAAGCGCATCGCCGCAAATCGTCGTCTCGCTGATTGCGCACGGCGCCAACGACGTCGCCGGGCATGAAAACCTACTATTTCCCGACGCCATCGTCGGCCGTTCGTGCGACGAAGCTAGGCTGATGCATCTCGCCAAGTCGTGCGCGGGCAACGCCGACTGGCTGCAACGGGCCGCGGACGACATCGCGTCGCCCGTGTTCTTCAAGAATGCGGCGGGCGCCTATACCGGCTGTAACGAAGCCTTCGAGCGCCGGTTAGGCCGCGACCGGAGGCAGCTCGCGGGGAAAACCGTCTACGACATCGCGCCGTCCGATCTCGCACTCGTCTATCAGCAGGCCGATCTCTCGCTCGCCTCGCGCGGCGGCGTGCAGATTTACGCCACGGGACTGCCCAAGCCATCGGGTGAACTCGGGCTCGTGCGGTTCTATAAGAGCGTCATTTCCGACGGCGCGAACATAGCCGGCATCGTGGGCACCGTTCACGACATCGGCTCGTCCACGGCGGAAGAGGAGATTCAAGAGGCCCTTCGCGAGTTGCTGCGCCATGCGAACGCCCATGGGGCCGAGGCATTGCGCGCCGATGCGAGGGCGGACGCCGACCGCATACTGCTCGCGCGCATCGCCCGCAAAGACGCCGCTGCATTGGCGCGCCTGCACCGGCAATACGCGGGGCGGCTCAAGCGTTTCCTCAACCGGATGACGTGGAGCAGCCACATGATCGACGAGGTCGTGAACGATGTCTTTCTCGTCGTATGGAACAAAGCAACGGATTTCCGCGCGCAATCGTCGGTCTCGACTTGGCTGATGGGTATCGCTTATCGCTGCGCCTGTCAGGCGATTCGCAGCGAACATCGGTTCGCCTCCACGTTGCCGCTTTCGTACGAGCAGCATCTGGCCGCGCTGCAGTATTCGCACGACTACGAGGGGGCCGATTTGCTGACCAAAGCGATGCGGCAACTGCCCGTCGATCAGCAGCTCGTCATGTCGCTCTCCTATGTGTTCGGTCATTCGACCGAGGAAGTCGCGGCCATCACCCGTTCGACGGAATCCGCCGTCAAAGCGCGTATCCGCCGAGCGAAGGAGCGGCTGCGCGACATCATCGAAACCCTGCACTAGCGCCCCTGGAGCGGGCCCGCTAGCCTGCGGCGCCCGCCGTATCGCAAACGATGTGCAGCCGAGCGCTCACCGCTCGGAATCGGCCCGCGCAAGGCCTCGTATTCCGTTCTTTGCGCATCGCATCGCATCGCACCTCGCACCTCGCACCTCGCACCTCGCACCGTTATCCGCGCTCAACCGAGTTCGATCGAGTTCGTCTCTTTCGGCCGCGGCGTTCGCGCGTTTTTCAGTACGGGCATTCCCGATCGCCCCATTAAAACGGTAATTCACATACATCGAATATCTGATCGGAACACGCGAGATTTGATCGGCTTATGCGGCTCAGATCAGTCGGATTCAAATGTAAGAACTTTCTGACAGCCCACTGCCCGCGAATCGCGCCGAGCCAATGTACGCGGCGTTCGGCCGCGTAAGGATGTCTGAGAGTACGCCCGAACCGGGGCAAAACCCGAAGTATCCGGAATGACGGCAAACGCCACTAACGGATAAGACTTCATTCAATGAAGCAGGGTGCGACCGAGCGCGCCCGACAGGGGGGCAACGGCGCAGACGACGCAAACGCCCTCGAACGAAACGATCATCGTTGGAGAGAACGAGACGTTTCATCGAATAGCCGACCATCGCAAGCGTTCGAGCGATGCGGCCGTTGTAGCGTGCGATCGATCTTCGATCGAGCGCCGACTGGAGAATTAAAGTGCGATTCGCTCTCGTTACCGATGATCCGCAACTAGCGACCAACCTTAGTGATTGCTTCGCCGAAGACAGTATTGCCGTCGTACCGTTCGAGGCTGAATTGCCGCTGTTTCGCGCCATGCGAACCACGGCGTTCGATGCCGTCCTGATCGATGCGCAAAACAACGCGACGCTCGTAAACTCGCTGCTGTCGTGGCAGAACTGTAACGGTGCGGCGTCGCTGCCGGTGATCGTGCTGACGTCGTCCTCGAACTGGATGGCCATGCTGCGATGGATCGACGCGGGCGCCACGGATGTGGCGAATCGTTTCGATCTGCAACACGTTCGGCTGCGCGCACATATCGCGATGCGGCGCCACGCGCCCGAGACGCAAGACGACATCGTCGCATGCGGCGGATATGTGCTGCGACGGCACGAAGGCACGCTGACGATCGACGGCGAAGAGATTCCGCTCACGCCCCGCGAATTCGCCATGGCATGGCTGCTGTTTTCCAATGCGGGGAAATTCCTGAGCCGCGCGCAGATCGCGAGCAGCGTGTGGGGTGCGTGCGAAGACATTGCAGGCCGATCGATCGAACAGCACATCTACAAGCTACGCAAAAAGCTCCGGCTGTCGGGGCAAGGCGGAGCGAACCTTAAAACGGTCTATGCACTCGGCTATAAGCTCGATCTGGCCGCGTCGGAGGGATTCATTCATGAGTCCGCGCAATGGGAACAACCCCGCACTCGCAGCGTGCCTACTGCACCGACGCCCCGCGCTTTCGGCGTCTCGTTCGCGGTCGCGCCGGCGCATGGCTGAGCGAGCCGATTCGCTAGCTAGGGGAACGCCGATTTATTCGGCACGGCGGGCATCGAGACGGTCAGCTTTCCGGCGTCGGACCAACCGGCGTCCGCACGAGTAGCCGCTCACGCGGACCCGACATGCGTCAAACCTGGGTGCATGCTCGTCTGCGCAAACCGCTTCATCGAGTGGTCTTTTTGACAGGGTGCCGTAGACAAACATCGCGCACCCGTGGCCTCGCGCGCACCGAAAAAGCACAATTATTCCGTCGCTAGGCAAATAGACTATTTACCAACACTTGCTCGCTTTTTAGCGTTCCAAGTGGGTACCCACGCAGGCGCCGATTCGCCACCGAGCGGCGTCCTGCGAGGCATCGCATCCGCAAAATTCAGCAACTTAGGGGCTGCACTCATGACCCGCTTCATTGACGTGCCTACCATGTCCAGGATGGTAGATACGATCGGCGTTCCCGCGTTCATCGAGGAACTATCCAACTATATTCGCGACGACTTTGTCCGATGGCATGACTTCGATAAGGCTGCCCGAGTCGCGAACCATTCGGAAATCGGCGTCATCGAATTGATGCCGGTCGCCAATGCGACGCGCTATGCTTTCAAGTATGTCAACGGCCATCCCAAGAACACGCAACGGGGCCTCTACACTGTGATGGCATTCGGCGTTCTCGCTGAAGTGGAGACGGGCTATCCGCTCCTGCTATCGGAATTGACAGTGGCCACCGCGCTTCGGACCTGTGCAACGTCCCTGATGGCCGCAAAGGTCCTGGCACGACATGGTTCCAGACGGATGGCATTGATCGGAAATGGCGCCCAGAGCGAGTTTCAGGCGCTCGCATTTCACTGTCATCTCGGTATCACGGAGATCGCTGCCTATGACGTGGATGCCGACGCAACGAAGAAATTGATCCGCAATCTGGCGCCCTACACCGATTTGAAGATCACGCGGGCGGATTCCATCGCTCACGCCGTTTCCGGCGCCGACATCGTCACGACGGTCACCGCAGACAAGACACGTGCGACGATCTTGACTTCGGACATGCTAGAGCCCGGCGTGCACATCAATGCAGTCGGCGGCGATTGCCCAGGCAAGACCGAGCTTCACTCGGACGTGCTGCGCGCCGGTCGCGTGTTCGTCGAATACGAACCGCAAACCCGGATCGAGGGCGACATTCAGCAGATGGAGATCCACTTTCCTGTCTCCGATCTGTGGCGGGTTCTGGCCGGCGAAATCCCCGGCCGCATCAGCGAGCACGAGATCACGATTTTCGATTCGGTCGGCTTCGCGCTCGAAGACTATTCGACGTTGAGGTACGTCCTTGCACAGGCCGATGCACTCAACCTGGGTATGGGTGTCGAGCTTGTTCCCTGGGGCGAACATGACGATGAAAACGACCCTAAGGACCTATTCCGCTATACCCGTGCAAGCCGCTCGCGAAAAGCGGCGACGCGCGCAGCCTGATCTCCATCCACTCATCGACACCACCGAGGATCCCACATGATTCCGCGCTTTCGCGAAGACACCGCACTTCTTTTGATCGACGTCCAGAAGGGCGTCAACGATCTTCAGCACTGGGGCGGCCCCACCGGCAGACGAAACAATCCCGCCGCCGAATCCAACATGCAGCAGGTGCTCGAGGTATGGCGCAAGGCCCGCCTGCCGGTCATTTACACGCAGCACGACTCCCGCCAGCAAGTATCCCCGTTAAAAATCAGTTCGCCAGGCGGAGCCTTCATCGACTCATTAAAACCCGAGGCTGGCGAGTTGATCGTTTGGAAGGACGTCAACAGCTCGTTTGTCGGCACGGTTCTGGAGTTGGAACTGCGTCGCCGTCATATCCGGCGTCTAGTCATCGCAGGCTTCTTTACTAACTACTGCGTTGAAACCACCGTGCGCATGGCCGGCAACATGGGCTTCGACACCTATTTGATGCACGACGGCTGTGCGACCACGAACCAGATCGGAATCGATGGCGTCGATCACGATCCCGAGGTAATCCACGACATTTCCGTGACGAGCATGAACGGCGAATTCTGTACCGCGCTCGATCATCGTCAGGTTATCGGCCTGCTGGAAACAGACAATCCCGGCCTTAATCGCATTCAACGCAACGAGTAGCGCCTAGTCCTGCGGCACTTCGAGACGCGTCGTCGCTTTAATTTCGCGGAGCGCCAGACTCGACTGGATCTCCGCGATACCCGGTTGCTTCCTCAGTATCCGCTCGATGAAATCGCCATATGAATCGAGATCTTTCGCGACGATCTGCAGCAGATAGTCCGCTCCCCCCGTGATCTTGTGGCAGGAAAGCACCTCGGGGCGAAGACGGATGATCGACTCGAAATTGTCTGCGGCTTGATCGGAGTGAACGCTGAACCGCACACTGACGAACGCGAGGATCTGATACCCGAGCTTGCGACGATTCAGGTTGGCCTGGTAGTCGATGATGTAGCCCGCTTCCTCCAGACGTTTTCGTCGACGCCAGCATGGCGTCGTGCTCAGGGAAAGTTGCTCCCCGAGCGTGGCGTTCGATAGCGTGGCGTCTTCCTGCAACAGCCGAAGAATTTTTCTGTCGATCGCGTCGATATCGCGCGCCGAACTGTTTGCCTCCATTGCACCCGCCTTTTTAGACAAAATGTGCTCCCAGTATAGGCATCGCGGGCGCCGATAGCAAAAGAATCGCTTTTTGAACTGCGTAAGATCCTCTTTAACCCTTCTAGCCCGCCCATCATGATCACGATCCATAGCGACCTGCATCACCGACACCACGGAACCGAGCTGAAAGATGGAAAGCTCACGCCATCATTCGAGTGCCCGCAGCGCGCGCAGGTCGTACTGGAAAGGGTCCGTACCACCGCGCTCGGGGATGTCGTCGCGCCGACCACGTTCGAGCCGGTTGCCTACACGAGCGCGCATAGCGAGCGCTATGTCGAATTTCTCTCGACAGCCTGGAGCGAATGGGCGGCAACAGGAAGGCCATCTGAAGCGTTGCCGCTCGTTTGGCCGGTGAGCGCCTATGCGAATGCCAGGATGCCCGATTTTATCGACGGCAAGCTGGGCTATTTCGCCATGGACGCCGGCTCGCCTATCGGACCGAATACGTGGGAAGTGGTGGCCGAGAGCGCGAATATCGCACTGACCGGGATAGATTTAGTGTGTCGCTCGCAATCGGCTTTCGCGCTGTGCAGGCCGCCCGGGCACCATGCCGGTCGCGAATATGCCGGTGGGTACTGCTATCTTAACAATGCCGCGATTGCAGCAGAGCGGGCTTTGACGCAGGGTGCCGATCGCGTCGCCATCCTCGATGTCGACTATCACCACGGCAACGGCACCCAGGATATCTTTTACCGTCGCAGCGACGTACTGTTCGTGTCGTTACACGGCGATCCCGCCTTTTCGTATCCCTATTTCGCTGGATACTCAGATCAAACCGGAGAGGCGGCGGGCGAGGGATTCACGCTCAATCTTCCGCTACCTCGCGGCACGGATTGGCAACGCTACCGAGTCGCGCTCGACGTCGCGATAGATACGATCAGTCGCTTCAGACCGGATGTTCTAATCGTTTCGCTGGGTGTGGACACATTTGCCGGCGATCCCATCAGCCATTTCCGTCTGAAAAGCGAAGACTATTCGCTCATGGGCCAGTCTCTCGCCAGGCTCTCGACGCCGACCCTGTTCGTCATGGAAGGTGGCTATTTGGTCGACGCAATCGGAATCAATGCCGTCAACGTCCTGCGAGCTTTCGAGAACGGGTGACGAAGAATCGGATGATGCCTGGGGCGCGAAATCCACCTTTATGCAGGTTCCGCCCATCCAAGCAACCAAGGCTACGTAGTTGCCGAAACACCCTATCCATCCCTGGGTCCGCCCACCTTACAACGAAAACTGGAGACATCATGAACCCTTATCTACGCGCCCCCATAGCCTTGGTCCTTGCCGCCATCGGAACGGGCGCAAACGCTCAGGACACTGTACGGATCGGCCACGTTGCACCCCTGACCGGCGCAATCGCACATCTAGGCAAAGATAGCGAAAACGGAGCACGACTCGCCATCGAAGAAATCAATGCCGCGGGACTGACGATCGACGGCAAGACGGTCACGTTGCAGCTCGACGGTCAGGACGACGCGGGCGATCCGCGCACCGCTACGCAAGTCGCGCAGAAGCTCGTCGACGACGGCGCAATCGGCGTGGTCGGTCACCTCAATTCCGGCACGTCGATTCCAGCCTCGCGCATCTACCACGAGGCCGGGATTGTGGAAATCTCGCCGTCTGCCACTAATCCGACCTACACGCTGCAGGGATTCGACAACACGTATCGTGTCGTCGCCACGGACGCCAAACAGGCGCCTGCGTTGGCGCATTTTGCCGCCGATGCACTCAAAATCAAATCGGTGGCTATCGTCGATGACTCGACCGCCTATGGACAAGGTCTCGCGAATCAATTCGAGGCGGTAGCGAAATCCCTTGGCATCAAGGTCGTATCGCATGACGCAACCACGGACAAAGCGATCGACTTTCGCGCGATTCTCACCAAAATAAAGGGAGAAAATCCCGATGCCATCATGTATGGCGGCATGGATGCCACGGGTGGCCCTTTGGCAAAGCAGGCTCGCGACCTCGGCCTGCGCGCGCGGGTGCTCGGCGGAGACGGTATCTGTTCGACGACACTTCCCGATCTGGCCGGTAGCGCAGCCGACAATGTGGTGTGCTCGGAAGCCGGCATGGCGCTGGAAAAGATGCCGGGTGGCGCTGCGTTTGCAGCGAAGTACCAGGCCCGCTTCCACACGCCGATGCAGGTGTATGCGCCGTTTTCCTATGATGCCGTGTACGTGCTCGTCGACGCGATGAAGCGCGCGCACTCGGTCGATCCTAAAAAGATCATTGGCGCAATGCCGACGACCGACTATCGCGGTGTGATCGGCGACATCAGTTTCGATGCGCATGGCGATCTGAAGCACGGCGCCATTTCGATGTACACGTATCGGAACGGAAAGAAGACGCTGCTGAAGGTCGAGTCGCTTTAAGCACGCGCCACCGCTCCCAAACGAAATCTTTTCGCATGCGGCAAATAGAGTTCGCCGCGACTCCCTCCCCCAAACCCTCCCGTCGATATCCTCGAACCCGAACGATGCGCTCAGTGCCTCCTGCTCCGGCAGGACGGCGCGTGGGCCTCGTCGCGCGGCGAAACACCTAAACGCTGCCTCTTGGCGGCGCGCATTCACTATTCATGACGACGAGGTCATTCATGAGCTTATCGATCGGCGGTTCTTCCCAAGTCGGCATCAACGGCGTCGATTTTTCGGCGTCGTTCGGCGCGGACAGCAACAGCGGCACGGCGGAAATCGAAAAGATGTTGGGCATGATGCTCAATATGATCGAAAAAATGCTGGCGCAAGCCATTCAGCAGCAAAATCAAATCGCCGGCATCGACACCAAGGGCAGCTCGACGCCTCCGCCCGCGGCCGGTGCCGATGCGGGTAGCGGCGCCGGTGCCGGTGCGGACGCAGGCGGCGGGGCCGATGCCTCCGGCGGGGCCGACGCCTCCGGTGGGGCCGATGCGGCGGGCGGCGCCGATGCGGCGGGCGGTGCCGATGGCGGCCTGCAATCGATCGAATCGATGCTGCAAACCATCCTGCAAATGCTGCAGCAACTGCAATCGAGCGGGCAGGCGAACGGCGGCCAGGACAACAGCCAGATGCTGCAGATGCTCGGCGAAATCACACAGATGCTCGGTCAGATTCAGCAAGCCAACGGCGCACAAGGCGGCGCGCAAAGCGGCGCGGCGGGCGGCGACCCCACTGGCGGCGCGGCGCCCGCCGGCGGCTCGCAGGCGGCGACGGGCGGCAATCCGCAATCGTCGATCGAATCGATGCTGCAAGAGATTCTGAAGATGCTGCAAGACATGACTTCGCAGCACGGCCACTCGGGCAACAGCGACGGACGCAGCGGCGAGAGCAACCAGCAAGTGACGCAAATGCTCGGGGAAATCACGCAAATGCTGCAGCAGATGATGCCGCAGGCATCGGCGAGCGCAGGCGGGCAGTGAGTTGTGCGGGGCGAAGGCCGGTTCGATGAGCCGGCCTTCGCCACTTAATCGCTACATCGAATAAAGGAAACGTGATGAGCATTTTTTCGAAGATCAAGCACGGCTTCGAGCACCTTGGCGACGACATTAAGAACGTCGCCAAAGGCGTCGAGCATGGTGTGGAAAACATCGGCAAGGACATCAAGCAGGATGTCGAGCACCTCGATCCGTTCGCCCACACGAAGATCGGCGAAGGCATCGAGAACGTCTTCAGCAAGATCGGCAAAGGCATCAAGGACGGCGTCGAGCAAGTCGGCAAAGGTCTGGTCAAGGACGCGGAGACGGTCGGCAAGGACCTGAAAAAGACCGGTAGCGATCTCGCGCACGGGCACTTCAAGGAAGCTTTCCACGATGCCGTCAACACGGGCAAGGACGCGTTCAACGGCTACTACGACACCGTCACCGCCGTCGGCCACGTGGCGGTCGATTCGCTCGCGAACATGCACCTGAGCAAGGGCATGGACAAGGCCATGGGCAAGGTCGAGAAGGGCTACGATGCGTTCACCGGCGACATCAAGAAGAGCGTCGATCAAGTGGGCGGCGAAGTGGTCGAAGGCACGGTGGGCGCCATCTCGAGCACGATCCAGGCCGGCAAGGATGCGGTGCACGGCAAGTGGGGCGCGGCGCTCGGCGATATGGGCAAGGCAGGCATGGATGCCATCAACGTGGCGTCCGATCTGACGCCCGAAGGGGCCGCCGCCGCGATCGGCACGAACGTCCTCATCAATGCGCACATCGGCAATGCGCAACTGGATGCCGCGATCGGCGGCGCCTTGCACGGTAACGTCGCGCAAACCGTGAAGGGCGTCGTGAAGAACGTCGGCGAGATGGAAGCCGGTAACGAAGCGCAAAAAATGCTGGGCGGCGTCGCATCGAAGGTCATGCCCACGGGCGGCGGGTCGGATTCGACCGTCGTGGCCGCCGGTGTCTTGGGCGCCGCGGCGGGCGGCATCTCGTTCGGCCGCAAGGGCTCGCACGAGTCGTCGTTCGGCGGGGCCGGCGGATCCAGCGGATTTGGCGGATCCGGCAAGTTCGGCAAGTTCGCCTCGTTCGGCAAATTCGGCGGCGCTGGCGGGTCCGGCGGGTCTGGCATTTCGGGCAAATTCGCCTCGTTCGGCAAGTTCGGCGGCTCGGGCGGATCGCGTCTTTCCGGCAAGTTCGCCTCGTTCAGCAAACTGGGCGGCTCCGGCAGCTCCGGCAAGTTCGCCAGCTTCAGCAAGTTGGGCGGCGGCTCGGGCAGCTTCGGCCGATTCGGCAAGTTCGGCGGCAAGGCCAACACCGGCGCGCAAGAGCCGTACTACGCGTCGGGACATTCGGGCACGGGAAGCAGCGGCTACGCGCAGCACGCGGCCCAGGGCGCGGAGGACTCGCACGATAAGAAACAACAGCGCGCCGACAACGCCCAAAACGCGGCCGACAATGCGGCGACCTATAACACGGCCTCCAACTCGCCGCCCGCTCAAATGCCCGCGATGCCGTTCATGATGCCGCCCACGGCGCCGGGCGCAGGCCGCAGCGCGGGCCTCGTCGGCGGCGACGATTCGAACACCTGAGTCACGAGCAATCGCGTCGCAACGTGTCGCGTCGCCAGGCAGGCCCTCGGAGAAGTGGGGAGCCTGCCGGCACGCCAAATTCGACGTTCGATCGCAGCACTTCGGACCGGCGCGCGCGCCGGTCTTTTTATCGACCCACGATCGAACAGAATAAAAAAAAGCATCCGGCCGCCGAAGCGGTGCGGATGCCGAATGCTTAAAGCTCGATGCTTTAAACGAGGGAAAGCGACGGCTACATCGCCGAATTCTGGCCGCAGCAAACGGAGGCGTCATCCGTCGCCGAGGCAGCCGACACGACGCGTGGCGTCAGCAAGAACAGGCGCTGGAATTTCTGTCCTTGATGGTGCTTGAATTTGAACAGGCCGCCGATGAACGGAATCTTCGACAAGACCGGCACGCCCGATTCGCTGCGATCGTCCTGATCCACGGTATAGCCCGCAATCAGCAAGCTTTGCCCCTGATCGATCAACGTCTGCGTATCGATCGTGCTCTTGCTGACCACCGGCAACTGCCCCACGTTCTGGCTCGTCAACTGGCCGTCTTCGATATGCACATCGAGCCGAATCTGCGGCTTACCGTCCTGAGAGACGATGCTAGGCAGCACGCGCAACGCCACGCCCGCCGATACGCTATATAGGCTGCCCGATTCGAAGCCTTGCACCGGAACGTAGAACGTCTGCTTGTTGTCCATGACGGCCTCCACGTTATCGAGCGTGGTCACCTTCGGGCTGGCCGTGATCCGTGCGTTGTCCGTTTGCTCCAACGCGCTGATGCGGCTGAGCAGATAGCGCCCCGTGCCGCCGATCACCGCTGTCAATACGCCGCCCACCGGCGTCATCGCAGCAGCCGTGCCGGCCGCGCTCGTGAGCGCCGACGACGTATTCGAATTCGCGTTCGGAAAGCCCTGCGGATTGATCGAACCCGGGAAGCCCGCCTGCGCGTTCTGCCCGTTGCCCGTTTCCACATCGATATGGCTCGAGTTGAGCCGCCAATCGACACCCAGCTCCTTAAGGCCTGTTTCCGAAATCTCGATGATGCTCGCGTCGATTTCCAACACGCCGGGACGCCGGTCGAGCGACGTGATCAAATGCTCGAGCGCGGGCATCGACTCGGCGCGAGCACGCACGAGTACGGCGTTATCGCGTGCGTCGGCGCGAATGATCGGTGCGTCGGGATGGATCGAGGCCGATCCCGTCGGTGACGGCGACCCGGCGCTCGCGCTCATCATGTCGTCCGGCAACGGAGGAATCGAAGCGTTGCGCGCCGCATCCGTGCCGCCCGATGGCGTCGGCTGCGACGGCCCGGAGCCGCCGAATAACCCGGGCAGCGGCGGGAACACTCGTCCGTTCGCGCCTGCGTTTGCACTTGCGGCGGCATTCGCGCCCTGCCCCTCCGATGTGCCGCCAATGCTGCGCAGCCGGTAAGCATCGGCACCGATCTGCGCGGCCGCGCTGCCCACTCGCGGGTCGGCATCGTTCGAATATAAGCTGCGCAACACGGTCACGACGCCCGGCACGACCACCGGCTCGCCGTTGATCATCAGCGATCGATCGGTGGCCCACGCGTAGTGCAGTTTGAAGGAACGCACCTCCGGCGTATCGCCGCGCTCCACGTCCCGGTCGATCAAGTGCGCGACATCCGTGGCGAGTTCGACCATACGCGGTGGCCCCGATACGACGGCGGTACGCGATTTGTCGTCGTACAGCACCGGAAATCGCGGATCGTTCACGCCCAGCCGGGAAAGCGCCGCACGCAGATCGTCGGTCGTCGCATGCACGAGCCCGATCGTTTGGCTGCGCGCTTCGTTCGGACCCGACACGCGCAGGACGGAGCCGTCGTAGTACCAGATAAAGCCGAACGAATCGGCCATGCGATCGAGAAAGCGCTGCGGCGTTTCATCGAAGCGGCCCGTGACGACGCCTTCGACTTGCGGCGAAATCCACGTCATCACGCCTTCGCTCGCCCCTAGATCGCGCAGGACTTCTTTCACGTCCTTATGATCGGCCACATAGGCGAAGTGATTGGCTTTCCATGGGATCGGCCGAGCATGCGCATCGTTGGCGCTCAATCCGATCCCCACCAACGCCGACAATACGAGCGCTCTGACGCAGCGCATGCGTCCTTGATATTTCATTGTTCTTGCTCCGCGAGAATCGATGCCGTTACCGGGCGCAGGCGACGATCGTCTGGGACGGCGATTCGTTGAAGTGCTTGCGATAGCCTTTCGCCAACGTCGATCGGCTCTTGAGCCCCCAGCGGTTCGCGGTGTCGTAGATCGAGGAGGCGGGCCCGTTCTCGTCGAGCAAGTCGCGGCGAATGCCTTCCAGCCGCAACGAGCGAATCAAGCCGCACGGCGTCACGCCGAGCGCGCGCTTGAACACGAGCTGGATCGTGCGCATCGTCACGTTCATTTCGGCCGCGACCTCGCGCGTCGTCAGATCTTCGCGGTCGATGTTATCGATGATGTACCGATAGGCCCGCCGATACTTCGCCGGCAGACGCGCCGACACTTCGTCGTTCACGACCGCCGTGCCTTGCGTGCGTGCCGTGCCGGAGGCGCGCGTGGGTGCGGCGTCGCTGCGCAAGCAACGCAGCGCCTCGGCCGTGTACTGGCAGTAGAACTTCAGCGCCTGCGCATGTTCGCCGCGACGCGTCGCGACCTTCGCCATGCTGTAAAAGTAGTCGACATCGCGATGCACGCGCCCGTCGATTTTCGACAACCCGCTCATCAATTCCACGCCCAGATCGTCTTGCCCACCGGCGAACGCGGCCAGCGCCATCTCGAGCATGGCGTGGAATTCGAAATCGGGATTCGGCGCCTGGCGCGCAATGCGCGCCGCAATCACCGAGGCGGGCGCGCTGTATTCGCCGCTCGCCATGCGCGCCATGCTGTGCAGCAGCTCTTGATGCAACGCCAAGAGGGCCGGCCGAACCGCAACCGCCGACGCCGGCTCGAGCGGTGCCCGGCTGCCCGCGGCAAGCGAAACCGAGGCCAAGGTCGATTGCCAGAACGCGTGATCGTCGAGTGCACGCGACGCGCGCACGTGCAATCGCGCATCGAATTCTTGCGCAAGCAGATCGACCACGAGGCGAAAACGCGGCTCGTCGTGTTCGTCGGCCAACTGCGCGGCCCGCAGCAAGGCATCGTCCGCGGCTGGCTGCTGGGCCAGTTGATGATGCGCGAGCGCCATGCCGATCAAGGCCTCGATGCGTTGTTCGACATGCGCGGAGGACTCGGCGCTGACGCGCGCGAAGCCGCGTTGCGCGACGACCGGCCGCGCACGGAACAAACTGATCCACGCCGTATTGCGGCACGACTGTACGCGCAGTTGATCGTCGTCTTTCCAGATCAACTTTTGCGCGCGACGGTAGTGATTCTCCGCAGCCTCGAAATCGCCGACGACGACGGACACATCCGCCAATGCCGTCAATTCATGGTTGGATTGCCCACGTGCCTGCAATTGCGCGCGCTCGCCCTGATCGGCGACGTCGTCCACGACGCAATAGGCGCGTGCGAAATCGCCCTCGAGCACCGAGGCGCAATAGCGCGGCACACTGTTTCGGGATTTGAGGGCTGACAGCAGCGCAAGATAGACCGTCGGATACATGGCTCGACACTCTTCGGAGACGCCCCGTCACTTGTCGGCCGACCGGGCTAAGCCGTGCATCGGATCGAATCGCGATTCGTTCGCGTTTCGCCGTGCTTGAGAGGATATTAGTCGGATGCCGTTCGCATAATTTCAACAATCTCACGAGCATCCACAACAATTCTGACTACGCGTTGAGAAAGTGCGCAGCGAAGCCGAGACATCGGTTGGAAACGCGAAAAGGAATAGGCGCGAGCGGGCGGTCATACCGCCCGCTCGCCGTAACGAGGGGAACCATGCTGGGGAAAGTACCGAGTACTACGTGCTGAGTGCTACGTGCTGAGTACTACGTGCTGAGTGCTACGTGCTGAGTGCTACGTGCTGAGTGCTACGTGCTGAGTACTACGTGCTGAGTACTACGTGCCGAGTACTACGTGCCGAGTACTACGTGCCGAGTACTACGTGCCGAGTACTACGTGCCGAGTGCTAAGCGCCGAAAGCTCAATTCGGCTGGTGCACCACGCTCGGCGATGCGAGCGCGGCCGCCTGCTTCACGAAGTTGTCGAGACGCAGAGAACCGATCACCTGCTGAGACAGCACACCGACGAGGAGGATCAGCATCAACAGCCCGATCGCGCCGCGCAGCGGCTGACTGAGCGATGACGGTTCGAGCTTTTCGGCCGCGCGTGCCAGCATGCCGATCGAGAGATCGACGAAGACTAATGCGAGCATGACCGGCGTGCCGAACTTCACCGTCGCCGTCATGATGGAATCGGTTTGCGAAATGATGAAGCTTTCCGCTACGTTCGCCATCGACGGCGTCAGCGACGCGAGCGGCCACCACTTGAACGATTCGAACACGGCGCCCATCAAGAACGTCATGCCGCCGCCCACATAGAACAACGCCGTGGCCAATTGCATCAATGTGTTCGACGTGGGTGTGCTTTGATCGCCCCGCAGCGGGTTGTTCATCTGCACGCTGTTGTAGCCGGCGAGATCGTCGATCAGCGTGCCGACGCACTGCGCGATCCAGAACACCGACGAAGCGGCGAAGCCGAGCATCGCCCCGAGAAACATTTCCTTCAGCGAGATCATCAACAACTGCGCCGAGCCAAGTCCATCGAAGTAATGGACGGGCTGCGCGGCGGCGACGAACACCGCCAGCACATAAATGATGCCGTTACGCGCGGTGCCTGGCAGCATGTCGCCGCTCGTGGGCGGAAAGATCGAAAACGCCACGGCGATGCGCGCCGCGCTGAGCGCCAGCGTGAAAAAGAAACCCTGATATTCGTTGAATAGCTCGGCAAGCGCGCGAGCCGCAGCCAGTCCGTCACCCATCGTCACTACCCTCCGCGAACGAGACGCGCGGCCGCGGTTTCGCCCGCCTCGTCGTCCGCTCGTTCTTCGATACGACGCTGCGCCGCCGCGACCGCTTTGCGCAATTGTTCGCGCGCGGCTTCCAGCGAGGCATCGGCGCGACGCACGTCTATTCCCAGTTGTTCGATCGTCTGCTGCTGCGCTTGCACGGCGTCGGCCGCGCGGCGCACGGTGGCGCGCGCATGTTCGACGGCCTCGGTCAGCGGCATTCGGTAACGATCGAGGTCGAGATACGTCACGGGCGACAATCCGCCCGGGTCGCCGAGCAACTGAGCGATGCGCGCTTCGTGCGCCAGGCGGCGATCTTGCGCGGCTTGGAGTTCCCGCTCAGCTTCATCCGCTTCGTCGATCAGCCGCTGCAATTCATGCCGCGCATCGGCAAGCGCGCGCTCGAGGCGCTCTTTTGCCCGCGCCTTGGCCGCGACGACGATCTTCCAAACGTGTTCGACCGCGCGGCTCATGGCTCGCCGAAGCTGCAAAGCACATCGCGCGTCTCGGCCAGATCGGCCAAGTCGTCGGTGCGCTGGCGCACGAACCCTTCGATTTCCTCATGCATCGCGATGGCTTCGTCGGCGAGCGGATCGGAACCGCTCTTGTATTCGCCGATCTGCAGCAGCATTTCCACTTCGTCGTATTTCGCCATCAAGCGGCGGATACGGCCAGCGCCGGCGCAGTGCGCCTCCGATGCGATTTGCGGCATCACCCGGCTCAAGCTGCCGAGTACGTCGATGGCCGGATATCGGTTGCGCGCGGCAATCTTGCGCGACAGGATCAAGTGCCCGTCCAGAATCCCGCGCACTTCCTCGCTGACCGGGTCGCCGCCTTCTTCGTCGTCGGCCAGCACCGTGTAGAGCGCCGTGATGGAGCCCTCCCGTCCCATGCCGGCACGTTCGAGCAGGCGCGGCAATTCCGCGAACACCGATGGCGGAAAGCCTCGTCGTGTCGGCGGCTCGCCGGCCGATAGCCCGATTTCGCGCTGCGCACGCGCGAAACGCGTCAGCGAATCCATCATCAACAGCACGCGCATGCCTTGATCCCGGAAGTATTCGGCGATCGCCGTGCCGACGTGGGCGGCCTTCGCGCGCTCGATGGACGAACGATCGGACGTGGCGCATACGACGACGCTGCGCGCCATGCCCTCTTCGCCGAGAATGAGTTCGATGAATTCGCGTACTTCGCGTCCGCGCTCGCCGATCAACACGATGACGTTGACATCGCACTCGGTGCCGCGAGCCAGCATGCCGAGCAAGGTACTTTTACCGACCCCTGCCGCCGCGAAGATGCCCATCCGCTGCCCTTCGCCGAGCGCCATCAAGCCGTCGATCACGCGCACGCCGGTGCCGAGCTGCGTCTCGATCATGCGCCGCTCGAGCGGATCCGGCGCGTTGGCAAAAACCGGCATACGCTGCAGCGCTTCGATGGGTCCCAGCCCATCGCTCGGCTCGCCCAACCCATCGAGCACGCGACCGAGCAGCCCGGGCCCGACCGGCACGGAGAGCGGCTCGCCGCTGCCCGTCACGCGCGTACTGCGGGAAATGCCCGTCATATTGCCGAACGGCGCCAGCAGCACGTGCTGCCGAGCGATGCCGACCACTTCCGCGCGTTGCATCAACGTGCCGTCCGGGCCCCACAGCTCGCACAGCTCGCCGAGTTGCGCCTCCAATCCGCCCACCTTGATCAACGTCCCGACCGCCTCGAGCACTTTCCCATAGGATTCCAGCGACGCACTGTGGCCAAGCGCGGCTTCGAATTGGTCCGCAAAGCGGGCGATCGTGCTCATGTCACTCGTCCTCGCCCTGGTCCTCGCCATCGCCGTCGTAATCGTCGTCGAAGGCGTCGTCATTCCACTCGGCGTGCGGCGGCGGGTCTTGCGCCACCGCCCCCGTCGACGCCATCACGGCGCCTTTCAATGCGCGTTCGAGCCCCGCCAACTGCGCACGAAGATTGCCTTCGATCACGCCGTAGTCCCACTCGCAGACGCAGCAGCCTTCGTCGATCGCGTCGTCGACCACGACCTCTAGGTTCAAAGGCGGATTCGCCTCGCGCGCGATGGTCCCGAATGCACGCTTCGCGCTTTCCGCATCGGCCTGCGAAACGATCACGCTCAAATGCGTCGCATCGTCGATCGCGCGCGACACCGTGAGCGCAACACGGCGCATCAGCGCATCGCGATCGCTCTCGGCGATCACCTGCTCCACGGCGCCCATCACCAGCCGCGCCAGCCGCGCCGATTGCGCGTGCAGCTCTTCGCGCTCGTCGCGTGCGCGGGCGAGAAGGTCCGCGTGCGCTTCGGCCAAGGCGCGCCGCTGCCCGGCCGCATAGCCTAAGCGGGCGCTGTTCTCGAACTTGCGGCGCGCGGCGGCGGCGAACGCCTCGGTCTCGCGCCGCGCGGTTTCGACTAGATGCGCCGCTCGCTCGTTCGCGTCGTGCATCGTCGCCTGCACCACCTCGTCGAGCGCTTGCATCGCGTCGTTCAACGCCATCGTTCGCGCGAACTCCCCCGCGCGGACGACATCGGTGTCGATCGCGATGACCTTAGGCTGTTGCTTCAACCAAATAGCCATTGAAACTCCGGAAACAAAAGGCCTGCGGCGGAAAGGAATTCGTCTGTGGCGTTCGTGGCGCTCTTGCCCGGCGTCGCCCCATCGGCGCAGGCCGCAACCGCACCCGCACCCGCACCCGCACCCGCACCCGCACCCGCACCCGCTTGCAGCAAGGTATCGCGCTGGGCCGTCAGCACGTTCTGCCAAATGTCGTCTCCCGCCGATAGCGCCAGGCCCAGTTCGACCATCCGGCGCAGCGTCGGGTGAGCGCACGCGCCGTCCGCCAACATCAAGGCCCAGCCACGGCGCGCCAGCGATTCGGCGCTCAGGTCATCGGGCAAAGGCTGCCCCGAGGTCGAGGTCAGCGCATGCTCTTGCATCGCGGCGAACGCCGTCGGCCCGATGCTGAGCGAAAGCGCTTGCTTCGTTGGACGGTCGATACAGCGCCGGATCGCATCGCGGCAGCCGTACAACACGCGTGAGGCCAGTATCGGCTTCAACCGATCCGCGGCGACCGTCGCGATTCGATTGCCGGCACTCAGAAAGGCTTGCGCCGGCACCGGCGCGGGCCACCACAATCGTCGAGCCGAAGCTAACCGCAGTGCGCCAGCGCGCCGCCCGGAGGACGAGGCCGCCCTCGCAAACGGCGAGGTGCGCGCCGCCCCGTCGGCCACGGCCGCGGTCAATTCCCGCGCGCGCAATTCGAACTCGGTCAGCACGCGAATCAGCGAATGGCTCGAACTCATGGCGCGACGGCGGGCGCACCGCTCTCCTTGGCTTTTGCGCGCTTGAACCAATGCTTCGGCCCCGCCTCGCGCCATGCGCGCGGCGCAAACGCGAGCCATAGCGCGGCCGCCGCGGCAATCACGCCCAAGATGGACGCACCCGCGATCCATAGGGTCGATGCGCCGACGCGTTCCTGCTCGGCCACCAATCCGTCCGGGATCGGCTGGCTCGCCTGCACGAGCGTCACGCTAACGTTGTCGTACGTCAGCCCTTCGACGCTATGCACCACCAGGTTCTTGATACTCGGCACCAACGCCTGGATATCGGTACCCGCCCGGTACTTGATGAAAACGGCCGCGGACGAGGGCTTGATGACGTTCGACAAAGGATCGTTGTTCGGCAACACGATCTGCACTTCGGCCACCGCCACGCCGTCGATCTTCGACAACGTGTCGGAAAGCTGCTGCGACACGCCATAAATGAACCGGACGCGTTCCTCCGTCGGCGTGGAAATCAACCCATCTTTCTTGAACATGTCGCCGAGCGACGTGTATTTCGGATGCGGCAAGCCGTGCGCGCGCAGCACTTCCATCGAACGGGCGAAATCGTCGCTGCCCACGTCGACGGTCCAACTCTTGCCGCCGTCGGGGGAAGACTTGCTGGCGTCGATGCCCGCTTCGAGCAGCACCCGCATCAAGTCGTTCGCATCGGGCTCGGTCAGTTGCGCATACAGTTGCTTGCTGCAACCGGCCAGCGCGGCGGTCATGGCCGCCAGCATCGCCAAGGTTCGCAGCGTGCTCAAAAAGCGGCGCATGGCGCCCTCCGTCATTGGTTCTTCATCAGGGTCTGCACGGTACTCTTGCCGCCTTGCGCGACCGCGGTGCCCGTGTAGATCTTCACCATTTCATCGGTGACGGCGTGCTGGATCGCCATCGTCTGCGCCGCGACTTCCTGAATCGACAGGTTGCCGCTCTGCGCTTCGAATGCGTTGATCCGCTCCGTCAACGCGCCGAATGCTTCATCCTGCGTGGTGACGGCCTGCGAGAGCGTGGACGGGCCCTGGATATGCCCCGACTGCTCGGGCACCAGGCGCGCTTGCTCCAGCGCTTCTCGAAAGCGCGCGCCGAGGCCGTCCGGCGCATGGTTGCCGAACGTGGCGGGCGTCGCGTCGTTGGGACCGCCCACCGAATTGACGTTCGGCAGCGAAACCGGCGGCGTGATGGCAGAAATAGGAACGGTCATGTCGGCACCTCATGCACGCATATAGCTGAACGACATCGCTTGCCGCATCAAATCGGCATCCGCGCTTTTGCTTTCCGCCGGGGCGGCCTCTTGCGCAGCCTCGTCGCGCTTGCCGGTCAAGAGCTTCATCAAGCCGACGGATTCGGGATCCTCGTCGCGCTCGAGCACTTCGTTAGCGTAGATGCGCCATGAAGGGTCCTTGAGCGAGGACAGGCAAAGCGCGAGCAGCGCCGTGACGTAAGGCCCGAACGGCGGTTTCAGATCGCGGCCTTCCAGTTGCCGCAGCAACTGCGCAGCGTCGGCCGGGCGATTGCGTCGAATCTGCAGCCATGCGTCGTAGGCATGCAGTTCGATGAAGTCGGGGCGCATGACGTGAAGGGCGGCCAGCATGCGCTCGGCTTCGTCCAGATGACCCTTGCGAGCCGCCCAAGTCAACATTTCCACCAGTGCGGATACCAGGTCTTTGCTGCATGTCGTGAGATCCATCTTTCCCCTCGCGAAGTTCGAATCGGAACCCGGGCCGACCGCCCGGAACGGCCGTACGCGAAAGGTGCGCCGCCGATGCCTCGTAACGTACCGAGATTCGCTCGCCTGCCCGGGTGCACCCGGCGAATTTTCTCGCCTGGCAACGAATCGGCGATCGCGATTTCGCCCGGCGACGCGCCGTTTCGTCGCGCGCGAACGTATGCGCGGCGGCCCCGGGCGACACTCGCGGCCAATTCGATCGATGCATTGATGGTCTTACCTGCGAGCGCGCCATGTCCGACGAGAAAACCGAAGAGCCAACCGAGAAGAAGCTCCGGGATGCGCGCGAGGACGGCGAAACGATCAAGAGCCCGGACTTGTCGTTTGCGATGCTGCTGCTCGCCTCGGCGCTCGGACTGTCGCTCGCCGGCCCGGCGATGGGCGAGCATCTAAGCGCGCTCATGCGCGTCGCACTCGACGTGCACGCCGCCGGCACGACGGACGCGGACCTGCGCCGCGCGATGGGCCGTATCGGCATCCAAGCGCTGCTGCTATCGATTCCGGTAGGCGTGGCCGTGGTGGCCGCCATCGTCGCGGTAGCCTCGCAGATCGGCTTCGTCATCTCGTTCAAACCGCTCGAACCCAAATTCAACTCGATTAATCCGGGGTCGGGACTGAAGCGGATGTTCTCGATGCGCTCGTTCGTCGATCTGATCAAGATGACGATCAAGGCCGTCATCATCGCCGCGGCGCTCTATAAAACGTTGATCTCGCTCATGCCGCTGATCGTGGGCGTGGCTTACGAGCCGATACCGGATTTGATTCAGATTTCGTGGTCGGCGCTGTGCCGCTTGTTCGCCGTCGGCGGCGTGCTCTATCTCATGCTGGGCGCGGTCGATTACGGGATCCAACGCTGGCTGTTCATGCGCGATCACCGCATGAGCAAGGACGAAGTCAAGCGCGAATTCAAAAATTCGGAAGGCGATCCGCAGCTCAAAGGCAAGCGCAAGCAGATCGCGCGCGAAATCGTTCAGGAGAACCCCGACAAGGCCGTGGCCGGCGCGCGCGCCGTCATCGTGAACCCGACGCACTACGCCGTCGCCGTGCGCTACGAGCCCGACGAATACGACCTGCCTCGTATCGTCGCCAAAGGCGTCGACGCCGACGCATTGGAAATCCGCCGCATGGCCGAGCGGCACGGGGTGCCGATCATCGGCAATCCCCCGCTTGCGCGCGCGCTCTATCTGGTGCCGGTCGAAGAGGCCATTCCCGAATCGTGCTTCAAGGCCGTGGCCGCCGTGCTGGCGTGGGTCGAGGATATGCAAGCGGGCGACGGCGCCGCGAACCGCGCGTCCCCGGGTCCCGCCATGAGCATGCACGTACAACCCAATGAAGGACTGCCGTCATGACAAAAGCCGCATCGCTTTCCCGAGTGTCGCAATACAGCGGCGAGGTCGGTATCGCCGGCGTGGTCGTTGCCGTCGTCGCGTTGATGATCCTGCCGCTGCCGACGTTTCTCATCGATATGCTGCTGGGCGTGAATATCACGGCCAGCGTCGTGTTGCTGATGGTGACGATGTACATTCCGAACGCCACCTCGCTATCGGCGTTTCCGTCGCTACTGCTCTTCACCACCCTCTTTCGGCTCTCGCTGAACATCGCATCGACGAAGTCGATTCTGCTGAAAGCCGAAGCCGGCCACATCATTCAGAGCTTCGGCGAACTCGTTGTGGGCGGCAACCTCGTGGTCGGCCTCGTCGTCTTTCTCATCATCACCACGGTGCAGTTCATCGTCATCGCCAAGGGCTCCGAGCGCGTGGCCGAAGTGGGCGCACGTTTTACGCTCGACGGGATGCCCGGTAAGCAAATGAGTATCGACGCCGATGTGCGCGCGGGCAATCTCACGGCCGAGCAAGCGCAAAAGCGGCGCGCCCTGCTCGCGCTCGAAAGCCAGTTGCACGGCGGGATGGACGGTGCGATGAAGTTCGTGAAGGGCGATGCGATCGCCGGCCTCGTCATCACGATGGTCAACATCCTGGCGGGGATCGTCATCGGCGTCACCTATCACGGCATGACCGCCGGCGAAGCGGCGAACCGCTTCTCCGTCCTGTCGATCGGCGACGCCATGGTGTCGCAGATCCCCTCCCTGCTGATCTCGGTCGCGGCAGGCGTGTTGATCACGCGCGTTGCCGACGATGACGCCAAGCCGCGCTCGCTCGGCACGGAAATCGTCGAGCAGCTCTCGGGCAACGCGCGCGCCTTGTTCAGCGCCGCCGCCTTGTTGTGCGGCTTCGCCCTCGTGCCCGGCTTTCCGTCGGTGCTGTTCGTCGTCTTGGCGGGCGCGCTGGCGGCAGGCGGCTATGCGCTCACCCGTAAGCAGCGCAAGGCGGATGCGCCCGCTGGCCCGGAACTGCCGGCGCTCACACGCGAAGGGTCCAAGGAAAGCGCGCCGACTATCGCGAAGTTGGCGCCTTCTTTCGCGGTTCCGCTCGCCATCCGCTTCTCGCCGCAGCTCGCATCGCTGATCGACGCGGGCAAGCTCGACGACGCCTTCGAACAGGGACGCCGCGCACTCACGGCCGATCTCGGGTTGCCGTTCCCGCGCACCGCGCTTTGGATCTCCGAGGACCTGACGGGACACAGCTACCAGTTGATCGTGCAAGACGTGCCGTCGGTGCCCGTCGATTTGCCGCCCGGCCTTTCCGTGTTGCGCGAAGTGCCCGACGCATTGCGTCCGCAATGCGAAGAACGGCGCAATGTGGCCGGGCTCGCGCATAGCTATTGGATCGACACGGAAAAAGTGCCCGCCGAGTCGTCCAATGCGCTCGTGAGCCGCGAGGCGCTGATCGCAGGGCACGCGATCGCGCAGCTCGGCGCGGAAGCCAAGCTGTTCGTCGGCCTGCAAGAAACGCAATGGCTGCTCGAGCGCGCCGGCACCGAGTACCCGGGGCTCGTCGCCGAAGTGCAAAAAGCGCTGCCGGCGCAGCGCATCGCCGAGGTGCTGCGCCGCATGCTAGAGGAGCGCGTGCCGATTCGGAACATGCGCGCCATCCTCGAAAGCCTAATCATTTGGGGGCCGAAGGAAAAAGACCTTCTCATGGTGACGGAGTACGTTCGCGGCGATATCGGCCGCTTCATCGCGCACCGCGCGACGGGCGGCACCGGCGAGCTTCCCACCATCGTCCTGGATCCGAATGTCGAGCAAACCATTCGGCAATCGATCAAGCCGACACCGGCCGGCAACTTCCTCGCGCTCGAGCCGAGCACGATCGATGCGCTGCTCGGTAATCTCGAAGGGCTCTGCGGACCCGCGCCGGCCGAGCGTCTGGCGATCGTCACCGCCATGGACATTCGACGCTATGTGCGGCGGATGATCGAGCATCGCTTCCCCGCACTGCCTGTCTATTCCTTCCAAGAACTCGGCTCCGACGCGCATCTCACGCCAGTCGGCCGCCTTAGCCTCTGAGCATCGGGATCATCGTCATGTCGAATCGCACGCATCATGCGCGGGACGTTCGTATCGTGCCTACCGCGGGCACCACGGCCGCAGCCGGAGGTTCCTCGGGCCGCGTATCGGCCGGCGCGGCGGCTCAATTTGCGCGCTTGCTGGCGGCGCAATCGGCAGCCGGTGGCGCGTCCATGTTCGTCTCCTCCGATGGCGGCGGCGCATCCGATCACGATGCGCAAGACGAGCCGGAACAAGGTGCGGCCGATCACCCGGTAGCGGATACGATCGGCGGCGAGATCGCCGAGCCGACGCCTCACGCCGAACCCGCCTTAGCGCCCCCCGCGCCCGAGCCTAGCTCGCAAGCTGGCCACGCGAGCGCGCCGCGCACGTTGCGGCTTCGACGCGTACAGAGCACGAAGGCGCCGGACGCGCCGCGGCCGGAGCACGACACGGCACTCGGCCGGCAGATCGTGCACGCCTGCGCCGCCGCCGCGCACGGCGATCTGCTGACGCGCGAACTCGCCGAGCGCATCGCGCGCTTTTGCGCGATGTCGGGGGCCGGCGGCGATTCGACGTGGGCCGTCACGCTGCCGATGAATCCCGCGGTATTGCCCGACACGCTGCTGCATCTTCAACTTTCGCCGTCGTCCATTGCAATTCGCTTTGAAACGCCGAACGCGCGAGCGTTGCAATTAATCTCCGATAACGCCGACGCACTGCGTGTGCGCCTGGCCGATGCGCTAGGCCGACACATCGACGTCGACGTCGCCGCATCCAGCGTTTGACAAGGAGATCATCGGATCATGTTCGAAGCCCGCCCGACCTCGCTCAACGGCAAGCTGCCGCGCTATCCGAGCGAACTCGCACAACTCGCGCGGGCATGCGGCGTGCGCGGCTCGGCGCATCCGGGCGCGCAGCATGACCTGCGGCTGCATGGGATGAGCGACGTGCGCAGCGGGCGCGGTGAGTGCACCGCAACGATGATCGTCGATACCGCGCACGGTCCCGTCACGCTCGTCGTCGACATCGCCGATCACCCCGCACTGCAAACCATCGCACACGATTGCGACCCGAACCGGGCAGCGGCGCTGGCCAATCTTTGGCTCGGCGATCTGCTCGCGTCGCTCGATACCGGCCACGCGACGGCACCCACGATTCGCGCCTTCTCGGCGGCGGGGCAGTCGGGCGCGCGACGCGGCTTGCTGCTGTCGTTCCTGGCCGGGGGCATCGAATGCCGCTGCACGGTCCTCGATCTGCCGGCCGCGCTGGCCGCCGATTTCGAGCGCCGTTGGGCGCAACCCGGCGCGAACGCCCCCCTCGATACGCTCGACGGCCTCACGCTGGCCTGCGCGATCCGATTGCGCAGCCGCCGTTGCACGCCCGAGATGCTGGCCTCGCTGCAGCGAGGCGACATCCTGCTCGGCTGGCAGCCAACCCTGCCCTACGCGGCCGACAAGCCGCTAACGGGAGCGATGCTGCGCATCGGCGCGCCGCGCGGCCGCCATCTGTGCGCCGCGGTTTGCGTCGACACGAACACCGTTACTTTGGAGACCCCCGTGACTCTGGCCACCGCACAACCCGACGACTTCGATCCGCTCGAAGGCGCCTCGAGCCACCCGGCAAGCGAACCGCTCGTGCCGGTCGCGGCCATGGAGATGCCCGTGCACGTCGAGCTTTTCAGCGTCAATCTGGGACTCGCGCAGGTCAGCGCGCTGCAGCCCGGCTACGTGCTCGACCTGCCGCTGCCGCTCGACGACGCCACCGTGCGGCTCGTCTCGTATGGGCAAACGCTCGCCTTCGGCAAACTGGTGGCCGTGGGCGAGAACCTCGGCGTGCAAATCGAACGAATGGCGGCGAGCGATGAACGGCAATCTTGATGTCGCCTCGCTACTGGTCGCGCTGTTGGCGTTCGGCTTGCTGCCGTTCGCCGCGATGGTCGTCACGTCCTACACGAAGATCGTCGTCGTGCTCGGCCTGCTGCGCAATGCGCTCGGCGTACAGCAAGTGCCGCCCAGCACCGTGCTCAACGGCATCGCGATGATCGTGACGTGTTTCGTCATGGCGCCCGTCGGCATGGAAGCGATGCATCGCGCCCAGGTCTCGAGCGAGCAGAGTGCGACGAGCCAGGTGATGCCGATCTTCGATGCGGCACGCGAGCCGTTCCGCCAGTTCCTGCTGAAGCACACCGACGAACGCGAGAAGGCGTTCTTCATGCGCTCGGCGCAACAGATCTGGCCGGCGGACAAAGTTGCGGCGCTCAAGCCCGACGATCTGATCGTGCTCGCCCCCGCCTTCACGCTGACCGAGCTGACCTCCGCCTTCAAGATCGGCTTCTTGCTCTATCTAGCGTTCGTCGTGATCGACCTCATCGTGGCCAACTTGTTGATGGCGTTGGGGCTCTCGCAGGTGACGCCGACCAACGTGGCGATCCCTTTCAAGCTCTTGCTGTTCGTCTCGATGGACGGTTGGTCCACGCTGATCCACGGGCTCGTTTCCACGTATAGGTGACGTATGGATACCGACGCGATTACCCATTTAACGACCAACGCCCTGACGTTGTGTTTGCTCGTATCGCTGCCCGCGGTAGGGGTGGCCGCGGCCGCGGGCTTGTTGATCGCGTTCTTGCAGGCGGTGACGTCGCTACAGGATGCGACGATCTCGCACGGCGTGAAGTTCCTGATCGTGACCGTGGTCATCATCGTCGCCGCGCCATGGGGCGCTTCGGCGGTCCTGCAGTTCGCGCAATCCGTCATGCACACGGTGTTCCCATGAGCCGCCTTCGCGTTTCCGGCACGACCGTCGTTCCCATCAACGACGCGAGCGACTCCGATAGCCCGTCCGCGCAGCAAACGCAGCAGGCGCACCATCGGCACCATCATGCGCACCACGTTCAGAAGATGAACCGCTCGCGCACGAAGCGCAGGCGCGGAGCGGATTCGCAGGACGGCATCGACGAGGCCGGTGCCAGCGAAGAACTGTTGATGATGCTGACCGAGTATTTGCAGAAAAACTCGGAAAGCGTCATGCGCGTGAGCGATCGCCATCAACAGGAACAGTCGGGTTCGCGGGGCGGCGACGACGGGAGCGATCAGGAGGAAGAAGACGAGGCGGTCCGGGCGGCGGGCGGCGTAGGCGGCAAGCCGTTTGCACGAGGCCTCGGCCGCGCCGACGAAACCGAATCGGCCAGGAAGAGCGCGGAGCAGGCACTGCTCGATGCGCGCAAGGCACAGGCCGCTGCGCCGCCCAATGCCGGTTCGACCTACGAACCCCTGAAGGTGATGCTCGACTTCCTCGCCCTTCCGGGCGGAGAGGTCCTCTCGCCCGCGCGGCTCGCGCAGGTGCGCGAGCGCCTCGTGCAGGCCGTGGAAAAGCCGACCGGCGCCGCGCCGTCGCACCAGCAATCCGCCAACCTACTGTTGCCGTTGTTGCTGCTCAACCTCACGCGACGGCGATCGGACGACGAGCGCGCGCGAGGCACCGCCATCTTGAAGTCGCTGCTCAGCCGCCGCCGTTTTGCCGTTTAATCGCCGCCGCGCACAGCGCGGCATTTCATTCGAAGGGAGTCGATCATGACTAAAGAACTACGTTTGCTGACCGGCCGCCACGCCGGGGCGCGCGTGACGCTGAACGCGCTGCCGACCGTGATCGGCAGCGACGAGCAATCGGACATCCAGATCAGCGATTGGGACCAGCCCGCCATGCAGGTGCTCCGACGCGACGACGGCACCTTGATCATCGTCAGCGGCGACGCGTCCAGCGATTGTAGCGAAGCGATCGTCATGGACGATTTCAAACCGCATCGCTTCGGCAACGTGGTGCTCTGCGCGGGCGATGCCGACGCCCAATGGCCGTCCGATATCGAATTGCTGCAGACGCTGCTGGCGCCGTTGCCTACGCCTTCGGTCACGCCAGAGCCGGCCATGCTGCCGATGACGTTCGAGGCCCGCCACGATTTGGCCCCGCCGCCGGGGCCCGCCGCCGGCCATGGCGCACGTCGCGGGCTGCATGCTGCGGCGGTGGCGGCAATCGCGCTGATGGCGATCGGATGCGCCGGCATTGCACTGCCCGCCGTCCTCCATCCGCGCGGCAAGAACGCAATGGAAGCCACCCTCCCTGCCCCAACCGCGGCGATGCTGCAGCGCGTACTCAATCGCCTGCAGGCATCGGACGTGGCCGTCACGCAGATGGGCTCGCGCTTTACCGTCGTGGGTATCGTGCCGGACAGCGCGCACGACGCGCCGTTGCGCACCGCGCTCGAAGCGGTCGCGCCGGGCAAGATCGTTTGGCGGCTCGGGTGCGCGGATCAGATCGCGCGCGACTTGGCCGAATCCCTGCACGAGCCCGAACTCAAGGTCAGCTACCTCGGCCACCGCGAATTCGAGGTGACCGGCGTCGCCAAAAACGCGACAGCCGTGCACGAGACGATCGATCGAATGAGTACGGACTTGGCGCCGATGGTGACGCGCATCGACTCGCGCTTTGCGCTGAACGATAGTTTCGCGGCGCCGGCCAACGTCGAATCGGCACTGGCCGTGGACGCCCTGCAATACGTAGAAGCCAGCGACGGCACGAAGCAATTCATCGATTCGCACACCGACACACGTCAAACGAACGGAGGTTAACGATGTACGACGCAATTACGCCCGACATGATCGATACCATCGATAAGGCCGGCACGCTGGCGGACACCGCCGGCTCCGACCGCCGGCCCCTCGCGCATGCCGCGACGGGACTCGAACGCACGGCGGCCGGTATCGCGATGCAGGCCGTCAAGCTCGCCGATCCGATGGCACGCCAACACGCAACGACCGTCGCCGACGGCCTGAGCGCGGCCGCGCAATTGTGCCGAGCCGCCATCGACGCACGACCCGAATAACGCGTGCGCAAAGGCGAGCCGCTGTGCGGTCGCTATCTCTCTAGAAAGGCGGCCGCGCTATGAGTCTCGAACGTCGGAATCAACTCATTCGGGAGCTGTGCAGCCTGCGTGGAATCGGCAATGCCGATCTCGTCATCGAACGCGGCGTCATCGCGATCGACGACTTCGACGTGGCGATCGATTTCTACCAGGAAGACCCAGCGGCGCTCTACGTCAATTTTCAGTTTGGCGTGGTGACGGGCGGGCGCACGCTGCGCGTGTTCCGGCTGTTGCTCGAGGCCAACCTTTCCGTTTATGCGCAAGACCAAGCGCAATTGGGCGTGGAAGCCAATACCGGCGGCGTCGTGCTCATCGTGCGCGCCGTGCTCGAAGCCAACACCGACGGGCGATGGCTGGTCGAACTCATCGAACATTACGTCGAGCATGGACGCTACTGGCGCGAAAACATTCTCCTTTCCGACGACGAGATGTTTCGTCATCTGGCGAACGGCGACTATATTTGGATTCGCGCGTAGATCGATTCAGCACGGCATGGCTGTGCGATAGGCATTAGGTTATTGAATGGGCGGCACGCATCGCGCGCTCGCCCGTTCCGAAGGCTTCCCTTACGCTCCGCGGTTATCCCCGCTGTCATCCCCCCCTGTCGGCCCCATCAAGCTCGACACACGCGCTCGCGTGGCGTCGCCGGTGCGCGCGAGTTCCGAGTGAATCAACTGCATCGCCCATGCATGCGTGCCGGGAGCCGCTTCGCGGCTCGACGATGCTCCCTGCGGAAGATCGCGAGCGATCGTGGCGAGCCGACCCAACGCCTGTTCGTGCGCGGTCCCCGGCGGCAGCGCGCGTAGGCCATGTTCGATCATGGCGCCGACGCGCATACGCTCGACGTCGAAGATCGCGGGCCAGTGCGCGAGGGTGCCCGTCAGGGCGAGTACCAGTGCGTGATGATCGTTCCACGATCCAAGCGATCTCGGGTAGAGCCCTTCCACCATGGTGACAGCGGTGGCAGCCGCGGCTTGCACCCGTATCGTTGGAAGCAGGCGCGCCACCCCGGTTGCCATGGATAGCCGGTCGCTTACCGGCACGGTGTCGAGCCAGCGATGAAATCGCTGCGCACCTAATGTCTGCATACCCCCGGCCAGATATCGATACGCAACGCCGCCGACTCTTCCCGCGGGTTCGGGCCGCAAAAACGCGGCGAGTACGGCGGGGCGCGCCTGCATCGGTGTATCGCTGATGATGCGCGTCGCATCCCGCACGAAGTTTCCTAGCGCCTGCGGGCGTTGCGCCTCGGGCATCGCCCACGCCGCCCAAAACAACACGTGAGCAACGGAGGATGCCGCTGCGGCGCGCTGCGCCTCCGGTCGATCGGCGAGCACAGCCTGCAACGTCGCGCGAAGCGCGTCGGGATCCTCGATGCCGCGCTCGACGAGTTCGTTTGCTAGCGGTTGGCTTCTTGCGTCGTTCAGCGCCGCGAGCATGGCGTAGAGCCGGTTCGCGTCGACGCTTGCAAAGCGGTGCAGCGCAAGGGGCAGGTGACCGACATCGACGGCGACGGCGTGCGCCAACAAGTGGCCGCTGCGATCCGCGGGAAGCTGCGGCAAGAACCTGTCCCACATCGCCAAAACCGCGTGTTCGAGCGCCTCGTCTTGAGGTGCGGCGTCGGCATGGCCGAACAGCACGCGCAACGATTCGTCGATGTCGTCCACCGGCGCGTGCTCGAGCAGCCGATCGACGATGCCAAGCAGCCTCAAATTGTCGCCCGGTTGTGCCTCGAGTTCGCGCGTTTGTTCGAGCAGCCGCCGCCGCGCGTCCGGGGGCAACCGTTCGACGATGCCCGGCGCCGTTTGATCCGATAGCAACGCAAATGCCTCGGCGCGCAGATCATCGCCCAGCGTTCTAAGTTGGAAGACCATCGACAGCAGCACGCCGGAGCGCGCCGTCACGTCCAAGTGCGCCAGCCAATCGCTCGTACGCGCCGTCCCGGGACGGTGCTGCGTCAGCAGGTTAAAGGCGCGCCGCTGGAGGCCGGGCTCCCCGAGGGCCCAGATCATCGCCGCGAGCCCGGTGTACGCCTGATCTCGATCGGCACCGCTTACGTGAGGCAGGAGCCGCTCGTAGAGATCCAGCAGCCCCCGCTGGGCCGCCGCATTGGGCATGCCCCGACCGGCCAACTGTGCCAAGCAAAATAGAATGCCTTGCGCGACGTGCGAAGGCATCGACGGGGTGGCGCGCACCGCGTCGAGCAGCGGGGGAATCGTCTCGCCGAGACTCGTCCGATGGAGCACGCCCAACTCCGCGATGCGCGCCACGTCCGCGTTGACGGCAGGCGCCGGTGCATCGCCTTGCGCGGGATGCGGTTCGCTCGAAGACAGGTCGATCCACGCACGCGAATTGACGGAGAGCAAGCTGTTCGTGAGCATCCACAACGTATTGGCCCGCCAGCCTTCCGGCATCGCCCGAAAATAGTGCGGTTGCAAGACCAACTGCGCGAGCCGGTGTCCGTCTTCGAGCGTCGGCGCGAACAACACCGCCCCCACGAGATCGTTGACTGCATTGGCCTGCGAGTGCGGCCCACCGTGTTCGAAATGCGCCCGCAGTTCCGCTTCGGCTTGCTCGACGGTGCGCGAGAGCAACGCCGAAGGCGCCGCGCCCGGAAAGAGTCGGCCGGTCAAACCGGCCCGCATCAACCAACTGGCGCGTCTCACGATGGCATCGGGCGTGCCGCCGCCGAGCGAATGCGCGAGCGCTTGCTCGTCGCGCGAAAGGTAAGCGCCGCCGTAGCCCGCCGGCAGCAATCGCGCAAACTCGGCGCGCGCCTCTTCCGAGACGTGCAGGACATCGGTCAGAAGGCCGAGTTGATCGGAAGGCGGTAAATGAACGCCGGCTTCGGCCAAAAACCAATCCTGTCGCATGAACGCCGCCACGGGTTGCCGTTCGATATGCAACCGTTCGAGCAGCGCGCGTTGGTTTCGAGCGATCTGTTCGTTGATGCTGCGCTGCTGCGGATCGTCGGCCTCGTGCCGGGGCATCGCGCGCAAACGCGCCATCGGCTGCGATGACGACGACCCGGAGGCACCCGCAGCGCCATCGTGCGCCGGTTCGGCGAAGCGTACGCCCTGCGCCGTGCGCAGCTTCTTGCGCGGCGGCTGCGCGCCGCTCGAAGGCTCGGCCGGCTCGGACGCCTGTTGCGCCTCAGGCGAACGCGATCGCCGGCGGCCGGCGAGCGACGCCAATGCGCCGCGTGGCGCTTGCGTCGCCGTGGCCGTAGCCGCGTCGGATTGCGCACCGGGTGCGGGATTGTGCGGCTCCTCGCTTGGCGAGGGGGGCTCGCTCGGCGCGCTCGAAGCATGCGATCGGTTGATATCCACGACTGCCTCCACTAACCGTCGACCATCGTCCACGCCGCCGGAAGGAACGACCTTTGCGCGAGGAACGGTGGAGAAAAGGGAAAAGGAAAGCTTATTTCGCATTCGGATCGCTCGCCCCCAATGCGACGAAATCGACCACAGCGAAGCGAAACCCGAAGCGTAATGTTGGGCGTTTTATCGATCGATCGAATCGTCTTCGATTCATTGCATTGTCGATTCGCTATCGTCCCACGAAATTCGTTCCGCCACCCATTGTGCTTTCCGAACAGAGGCAAACTTCAATCCAACGCAGACAACGTTGCGTGGCCCAAAGCGAACAAGCTGCAAGCCGAAAGTTGTTACCTGTACGCAAGTACGAACCGGCCATCCTTCGCAGCCGCGAAGCCATGGCAATCATTGCCCGGCTAGGGCGTAACCGTGAATCAAGGAGTTGAACATGCCTGACTTTAAACTTCCGTCGTCCGTCGGTACTGGTGCAAACGCTGCTGCTGCTGCCGACTGGGGCAAGAACACCGCCGAAAGCATCGCGCTGCAAGACTATGCAACGCAGCTCGAAAACGCGATCAACAACGACATGACGAAGGACCAGCTCGCTGAAGCCGGCCCGAAGAACGCCAAGAGCTTGACGCAGTCGTAATGCACTAGCAGCGTTCAGGTGTGCCCTCGCGCCGCGCGGGGCGCACCCTTTTTGCGGTGTGTCGTACAGGCGGTAAAGGTACCGGCCTTCCCAGTTCGCGCCTTCATGGCGAATGCATTGCTCCTTCCCTCTTCCAATCCCCCACCTCCCTTTCGCATTTCATCGTATAGAAATTCGATTCGATATCTTTCTCGATTACGAAAAATATCGCCGCCCGCCCCTTCCTCGTTTTATCATTTCTTTTTCCTCATTAAACGCTTTTTGATATCGAGTATCATCTTCGCAATTTGATGAAGCTCGCTGATTTCACGTCTGATTTGTTCCACCATTTTTGGCGTCAGCTCCTTACCGTAGTCGTGATGCAAGGTATTCAGCCGATGGATGATGTCCTCCAAGCGATGGCTCGCGTGGGCATCGAAATGGCGGCCCAATACAGGATGTTCAATCTCATGGGGCTCGACATCATGGGAGTCGACATCGTGATGCTGGGCACTGCTGGCCGCCTGCGAAGCAGCCGGCCCTGCGTCCACCGGCGGCCGAGCGGACAGACTCGATAGCGCTTGCATCGCCACTCTCGGGCGCTTGTTCGCCGGGCCCGGCGCGGGCGCCGCAGCGTGCGCATCCGACGAATCGGCCGCTTTCCGTGGCGACAACGCATCGAGTTCCGCACTGGCGGCTTTACGCTTCGATCCAACCGACGGCGAATGAGGAGACAGGCGAGGCCGCTCGCCCAGCAATTCGGGAGACGAGTGAGCGTGGGACGCAGGAGTGAGCCGATTGAGCGGAGTAGGCATTCGGTATCGGATGAACATGAACATGAAATCGTATCGATCCGATCGATCGAGGGACGATGGGCTACGCGCTAGGCATCGCGAAAGCGCGCCGCAATTTAAGTGCGAACCCGCTCGGCGCAGGCAGGATTGCCTGACAGCCGAGCGGGCCGCTTAGGATTACTGCTTGTCGAGGCCGCCTTGCGCTGCCCAGTCGAAGTCGTTCACACCCGCAATGCCGTCGGAACCCGCCACGTCGTGCGTTTCGAGACGGTTATAGGCATCCGGGTTTGCAAGCATGAACTTCGCCGCTTGCGACACCGCCGGGGGCGTGCCCGCCGCCGGGTTGAAGGCCAGTTGGTAGAGCTTGCTCGGCGTGAGGGTAGCGACCGAGTGCTCGTGCATGAACGCGGCAAGCGCACCCGCGGCGCCATCGACCCCGCCGGCAAACGCGGCTTGGCCGCTGGCGGATGCACCGGTTTGCGCACCGGCCGAAGCGGACAAGCCGCCTTGAGCCGCCCAATCGAAGTCGTTCACCCCGGCGATGCCGTCCGAGCCCGCCACGTCGTGCGTTTCGATCTGATTGAACGTATCGGGGTTTTGCAGCATGAACTTGGCAGCCTGCGACACTTCCGGCGGCGTGCCGGCGTCCGGCTTAAAGGCCATCTGATAAAGCTGGTCCGGGTTCACCGTGGTGACGTTGTGCTCGTGCATGTACGCGGCCAGCGCGCCGGCAGCGCTCTGCGCGGTCATGCTCGGGGCTGCCGGTTGCGCCGCATCGGCGCCTTGGGCGCCCTGTGCCGGGGCACCGGCGTCGGATGCGCTCGTGTCGGGAGCGGAATCGATCTTCGACAAATTGCCCAGCACCGATTGCAGCATTTTCTCGAGCGATGTGAAAGCCGACGTGTAAAGCGCCTCATAGTCGGCGACGAGCCCATCTTTGCTGGACGACGATTGGGATGGAGGAGCGCCGAGCGGATCGGTGTTGACTTGGCTATTGCTGGAAACATTCACGTTCATGAGGGCCTCGATGGTGGATGTGGCCGTCACGTGCGCGCACGGCCGGCCTTTCGCGGGAGCAGCGCGATGGATCCACATTCGCCCGAGTCGTGGGCGAACGCGTCGCTCTATCGGGACGATAGCGGCACGCACCGATGCGCCCCGCCCCTTCCGGCGAAAACCCCTTGCCAACGACGAATCGTCGCCGGCGCTAAAACGCCGACCTCACGCCGACCTCAAGTACGCGAACGCATTCGCTACTCATTCGTTTCGCTCGCACGTTACGAAATTCGCCCAGTGCCAACAGCGCGCTGGCCTAGTCGTTCGATACTGCCCGCATGTCGAATAATCGAATCGGCCGCGCGCGCGCCACTCCGTCCGGAAACCCGAGTGACGCATCGTCATCCGGCACGCCCCCGCCGGCGGCGGCCGGCCGCTCTGGAGCGGGCCAACCGAACGCACCGGCGCGCTCCGAGGCATTGAACCGATTGCCAGGGCGTCGAGCCGCTACCGCCTCTTCCGCATCGGAGCGCCGTGCCCGTACCGCGACGCTGCCTGGCCAGCGTACGGTCGCGCCGAGCGAGCAAGCCCAAATCGCAGGATTCGCAGCAGCGGTCGATACCGCGCAGCGGCACGGCCGTCAGTGGTTCGCCCGCACGGCCACCGACACGCCGATCGATGACCGAACGACGCTCGCCCTCGCCGGCGAAGTCGTCCCCCATTTGCACAACGGTTTGAGTGCGCTCGACAGCGCGCGCTCGCTCAATTGCGAGCCGCCTGAAGGATACGAAACCGTCAAGGCGCAGTTGAACCGGTATTTGCTGCTAGCGGCAAAATCCGCCGTCCTGGCGCTGTTCAATCAAGTTCAGCAATGGACGATCACCGGCGTAGACATCGGCAGCGTTCCGGTGTCGTCCGACGAGCGAAGCGAAGGGAACGTGCCCGCCCGTCGCAACACTGCCGGCCCCTCGCACGCGCAGGCCAGTTCGCCACAGCCTGCCTCGCAAGTCCTCCCAAACGAACCCGAGCTGCGGACAGTGTCCGACGCACGTACGATCCTCGCCGGGTACGAACAAATCGTGGACGCCCATCGTGCCCGGCTGGCTGAAGCCGGCCCTCACGATCCGATGCACGACTTGGCCCGCCTCTCGAAGCAAGTCGCTCAGGCCGTCACGCGCGACTTGAATCAGCTGAGCGTCGAACTTCATCTCGAGCGCTTCGAATCGTTGTTGCCGCTCGATGCCGTCATGGAGCGCATGAATGCGCGTTCGATCCATGCGATCGGCGACAACCCCGCCGTGCAGGCAGCGTTCGATGTCATCGATCAGGCGCATGAGGTCGACGCCAAACAACTGAGCAATGCAAAAGTAGTGGCATCGGCCCACTTGGACGGCGTCGATGCGCTGAGCGAACAGCTATGCGTCGAAGCAGCCGCCCGAATCGATGCGAACGACGACTCGCCGCTGTGGCGCTGTGCGCTCGATGCGGCCGCCGCCCTTCAGACATACGGATCGTTCTTACGCCAGGTGAGCGACGAGGCGCGTCCCGGCGTGGCGGCATCGGCATCGGCATCGGGAACACCAGCCGATGCGGCTGCCGCACAACGAACGCCCGAGACCGAACAGGCGCCCGGCGCATCGTCCAGCGCTTCGGGCCGGGAACGCGAAGCGGCCGCGACACCGCGCCAACGCACCCGAGCGCCGGCAACGGCCACCGCTGTTTCGCACGCCGCCGCCGAGTTCGGCGCGATGCGCATTCAACCTGCGCCCGCCCAAGAACCGGATACGGCCCAGGCACCGAGAATCCGCTACCGGGATCTCGCGCGCAGCGTCGATGGCGATGTCATAGCGATCGCACGTGCGCTCGGCAAAGACTCGAGCACACTCGAGCAGTTGCGCGATCCGTCGTTCGATCCGATCGAATCCGCCCAGTACGCTCGCAATGCCGTGCAAAGCTGGCTAGGCGACATCGACAACGTGCGTAAGACATTGCGGCGCGCCACGACCGGCGCATCCGCCAACCCGGCACGGGCTGACCAACTGACCGACCGCCTCGATGCGTTGACGACGATACACCAGCATATCGCCGCGGTGGAATCGGACGCACTCAAAGCGGTGCCGTGTCCGAAAGCCAAGCACGTGAAACGCTTGTTGCAACTGAATCAAGTCGAGCACGTCGGTGCTCCGGTTCGGCTGCCGTCCGCCGGCGATGTGGGAGACAGGGGGACGCTCTTCGAAATGGCGATCCAGCCGAAACCGCTTGCGAGCGGCGATGCGGCGCGCCCGCTATTCGTCCATTTGCACACGGCCGAACTCATGGATCCTTCTACCGCGCGTACGGTGCCGTTCCGAAAGCTGACCGCCGTCCACGTCAAGACCGAAGCCCATCGCCGGCTCGGCGCCCGCTGGGAACAAATGGCGAACGCGCTGGGATCCGTGCATCGCGGCAAAATCGATGCGGCCTTGCTCGGCCAGCTTCGCGCATTCGCGCGTACGGCATGAATCGCGTTCGACGCGAACCTAAGGAAGTCCTGACAAGAAAATCCGCACGGACTGACTTCAAACCCGCCGAAACCCGTGTAATAGTGCGCGCCGGCGACGCGTGCCGCCGTCTCGATGGAATATAGCCGTGGAAAAAATAATCGAAGAGCCGCTATTCGTTTTGAATCGAGTGGTGGTGGTCGTGTTGCCGAAAGCGCCGCTGATCGACTGGCTGAATCAAGCCAGCTTGGGCGGGCGCCCTCCCGTCTCGCTAGAGGCCGCACGGGCCGACCCCAATACGTTTCTGATTCCCACTCACTCGGATGAATTCGAAGCGCCGGGCGCGCAGTGGCTCGAAGACAACTGGGAGACGCTGTTCGACCGCGTATTGCGCGATTGGAGCGAAGATACGACGCGATGGCCCCACGCACGAACGAAGGCACTGTTCGAGCAATGGTGCGAGGTCAAAACCTACTCGGTCGTGTTCGACTGCTCGACGCAAGCGCTGCAATACAGCGAGGCATAATAAGCGCGGCCATCCTTGACTTCGGCACCGCGCTCCCTAAGCGCGCTCGGCCACGCGGGCAACCGCGGCCCCTTCGTCTTGCCCGATCGGCAGTTCGACCTTGATCGTCGTGCCCTTACCCGGCGCACTCGCGATGTCGATTTTGCCGCCGAGCATCAGCATCCGCTCCTTCATGCCGGCTAGGCCGAACGATCGCTTGCGCGTCGCCACCGGATCGAATCCGCAGCCGTCGTCGCGCACCTGCAGCAGACAATCGTCGCCGACACGCTCGAGCGTCACGCATACATGGCGGGCCTGCGCGTGCCGCGCGACGTTCGTCAGCGATTCCTGAACGATACGGAACAGCGCGATCGCGCGCTCCTCGGCCAGCGGTAGCGTCTCGTCGGGCACCGATAGCGAATAGCCGATCTGCGTGCCGCGCGAGAATTCCGCGGTCAGCCATTCGAGGGCGGCCGCGATGCCGGCGTCGAGCGCGCCGGGACGCAACGAGGACACCGCGTTGCGGACGACTTGCATCGTTTGGTCCGCCAACTCCAACAACTTTTGTACGTGCTCGGTCAGCTCGGGATTATCCGGTCCGAATCGAATGCGAAGGGTCGACGCCCCCATGCGCAGGGCTGTCAACTGCTGCCCGAGTTCGTCGTGCAACTCGCGCGCAATGCGCTTTCGCTCTTCCTCGCGCGCGGTCTCGCGCCGCGAAGTGAGTTCGCGCAGGATGTCGTACGACTCGCGCAATCGCTGCTCGACTTCCTTGCGGTCGGAGATATCGCGCCAAATCGTGAGCCCGCTCTGCACCTGTCCGTTGGCGTCATACTCCGGCACGATCTGGATCGACCAGCATTGCGGCTTGATCGGGCTGTCCCAGTTCAGTTCGAACTTCGCCGCGATGCCGGTCCTCATGACGGCCCTCAACTTATCGCGGAATCGACGCGAGATCGCCGCGGGAGAATGCAGCACCTTTCCGGCTTTCTGGCCGAGCAGCGTCGCCGCATCGAGCCCGCACACGCGCTCGAATTCCGGATTGACATAAATCCGACGGCACTCGTGATCGTATCGAATGATCGGGTCCGGTGCGTTTTCGGCTAAGGTCCGAAACGCGCGCTCGCTATCGCGAAGCGCCGTTTCCATCGCTCGCAGCCACGTGATGTCGCGCGCGACACCGAGTACGCTGACGACCCGTCCTTCGGAATCGTGCTCGGGAATATGCCGAAGCTCGAACACCCGTGCTCCGAATTCGGAATAGCAGCGCGCCTCGGACTCGTTCGAGACGCCCTCCGCGAAGGCACGTTCGAGGCCAGTGCGAATACTGGCGGCCAGCTCCGCCGAACCGGCGATTTCCAGCGTGCCCAGCTCCTTCCCAACGATCGCGTCCTGTGCGAGTCCGAATGCCTTCGTTACCGCCGGATTCACGTACAAATACCGGCCCTGCGCATCGAAGCGGCCGATCATATCGGGGAAATTTTCCGTCAACGTGCGGAACAACTGCTCGCTGCGCTTCAGATCGTCGACGTCGCGGCTAATCGCAAGCACGCTCGCGACTTCCCCGCTCGGCGAGAACTCCGGAACGATGCGGATGTGCCCCCAACGAATGCGCCCGGACGCATCGCGCAGGCGCACCTCTTCGGTGACTTCCTGACGCGTTTCCACCACCGTGCGCAAACGGTTCATGTAATGCACGGGGTCGACGAACGCGCCCGTTTCCGTCGGTGTTTTTCCGACCACGTCCTCTTTCGTGAGCGCGCGCAATGCCGGATTCGCGTAGATGCGCCGGAAGCTCAGATCGTAACGGGCGATGAAATCGGGCGAGTGCTCCACCACGGCGCGAAACGCTTGCTCGCTCGCATGCAGCCGATCTTCCGCCAGCTTACGTTCGGTGACATCGCGCCCGAGTGCCAGCGCGCCGATCGTGACACCGTATAACGTGCGCTCGGGGAAGATTCGGATGTGGTGGCAGCGGGGGCCGTTGCCCGAGTCGGGCAGCGTCAGTTCGATCTCGCTTGGGATCCCGGTGTCGATCGTCTGCTGCAGCAACGCTTGATACGGTGCCAAACGCAAATCGGGTTGGTGCTCGTTCGGCGTCTGGCCCAATAGATTCTGCAGCGGCCGGCGCATGAGCGCCGTGAGCCCCGAATTCGCATACACGAGGCGGCACGCGCGATCGTATCGGCAGATGATGTCCGAGCTGCTCTCCGCCAGGCTTTGAAACTGCCCTTCGAGTTCGCGCCGAATAGCCTCGAAGGAGACGGTGCGTTTATGGGCCGTGAGATCGCGCGCGACGCCGAGCATGCGGCGAACTTGGCCCGAGGTGTCGCACAACGGCAGCAAGACCGCGTGCACGTCGTGGCATCCGTCGGTCAGCGCGATCGTTCGTTCGTCTTCGCACGCGGCCCTCCGAGCCAGGCAGCGGCATGCGGCGCCGTAGATAAAATCGGCAAGATCGCTCAGCTTCGTTTCGTCGACAAATGCGCCGGCGAGTTCGGCCGCGTGCGCGCCGAACCACTGCGCGCACGCGGGGTTAACCCGCAAGAATCGCAACCGCCCGCTCGGCGTCGGCTCGAGCAGGAATAGCACATCGCCCGAATGCTCGAAGAGTAGATCGAAGCGATGCTCCGTTTCGAGCAATGCGTCGCTGTTGGAAGAAAGGCGCTCGTCGCGCTGAGCCAACTGCCGTTCGAGCGCCTGCAGCGCCTCGCGCAGGGCATCGTTCTCCCGCCGCAGCGCTTGCACATCGTTTAGCGATTCGCTCGAAGCATGTTTCATGCGTTACCTGCAAAGTTCAGCCTGCCGCGCATCGGACCGCGCGGCTAAAACAGGACTGCAGAAACGATACCATGATCGCTCAGACGAGTCGTATTAATGTGTTTCATCGGATGTAACACCCATGCTTGCAAAGACGGCATGGCAAAGATCCGGCATTACAGGACAACTATTCGCGACCTAACGGATTCAAGACTCTAACCCATTAAGCGTTTCCTTCGTATTTGCGCTACTCGGGAAAACGCTTGAAAAAGTGAAGAGCTTAATCATCCTCGGGCAGGTACTGCGCCGGATGCGGTGCGAGCGGATATCCGCGCGGATCGAGGGCGACATCGGCGATACGCCTGCCTGCCTGCGCGACCTCTTGCACGCCGTACGCGCCCAAGGTCCGCGCCGTGCCGGTCCCGAGGATCTCTTGGCGCAATGGCGAGGCAGGCATGCGAGGGCTCCGAAGAACGCAATATGGGCTGGGGGCATCGGCAGCTTAGAGCCGTTGCCGGGCACACGTTCCGGCGGGCCGCGAAATCGCGTGGAGACGAGCGAAACCTCGCCGCGGCGACACCGGCCGTTCCTTTGCCTCGCGTGGATCCGCATTGGCGCGGGGCAAAACGCGGCGATGTCGCTTCCCGACCACATGAGCCGCCGCAATCGCCACAGGCAGCGTATTCGCTTGAACATTCGGCATATGATTTGCACCATAAGCGCAAGCAGACGCCCCTTGACCGGTCAGCACGAGGTCTTCGCTGCGCAGCAGCAGCCCATACCCCGTCTGCTATTACCGAGCACGTCGACGCTTGGGGGTGCCGAACATGAAACCGCTATTCGCTCGTCGCAAGCACGGTTCGTTTCGGTCCGGCCGAAAACGCCGGACGTGTTCGAAGCTGCAGGCCTTGATGCTCGCCACGCTCGCCGCCCGTGGATTCATGCAACCCGCCTTCGGCCAATACACTTGCCCCGCTTCGTGTAACGGCCTCACGCTCAACACCGGCACGCAGTCCGTCAACTCAGGCGGCATCGCATCCGGCACCACGCTGAACAACGCCGCGCAGCAAGGCGTATTCGCAGGCGGCGTGGCCAGCGCCACCACCGTCAACGGCAGCGGCGGGCAGTTCGTGTTGGGCGGCACCGCCATCGATACCACGATCAACGGATCCGGTTTTCAAGAGGTGGATAGCGGCACCGCAAGTTCGGTAACGGTGAACGCCGGCGCCTCGCAAGTCGTTTCCGGTGGGAGCGTTAGCAGCACGACCCTCAACGGCGGCTATCAAGAAATCGACGGTGGAGCGGCAACGGGTACCGTTGTCAGCAATGGGGGCTTTCAAAACGTGGTCGGCGGCTCCGCGGCGCAGACCACGATCTACGGCGGGCTGCAGGCCATCAACGGAGGAACGGCAACGGGTACCGTCGTCAGCGGGGGCACCGCCGAGCAGGACATTTACTCGGGCTCGGCCGTGAATACGACGGTGGATGGCGGAACCCAGTTCGTCTATTCGGGCACCGTCGCCAGCGCCTCGCGGCTGCGCGCCGGCGGCACGCAAAACGTCTCGTCGGGCGGGACCGCCGTCAATACCGTCGTTTTGAATTCAGGGGTTCAGTCGGTGTACGACGGCGGCATAGCCTCGGGAACGACCATCAGCAGCGGCGGTACGCAAAATGTGTTTGCCGGGGGCAGCGTCGTCGATTCGGTCGTGCTCGGTTCCGGCGTCCAGTCGGTCTTTTCGGGCGGCATTGCCGCGAACACCACGGTCAGCAGCGGCGGCACTCAGCAGGTGTTCTCCGGCGGTACGGCGAGCGCGACGACATTGGGTAACGCCGGCAACCAAATCGTCTCCAACGGCGGCCAAACGATCGGTGCGACGGTCAATTCGGGCGGCGTGCAAACCGTTTCGTCCGGTGGCACCGCGAGCGCTACAACGGTCGCCAGCGGCGGTAGTCAAACCGTCGATAGCGGCGGTCTCGCGACCGGAACCGCCGTCGGCTTGGGCGGCACGCAGAACGTCAACAACGGCGGCATGGTGTCCAGTACCGTCGTCGCCACGGGCGGCGCACAGAACGTCGCGTCGGGCGGCGTAGCCGTCAATACGGTCGTGTCGAGCGGCGGCGTCCAAACCGTATCGAGCGGCGGCACGGCCCAGCCTACCGTCGTGCGGCCGGGAGGGTCGGTCGTCAACGACGGCACCGTCGTCTTCAATGCGTCCGATGTCGCTTCGTTCGACGGCGCACTCACCGGTCAAGGCACCGTCCTACAGCAAGGCACCGGCACCACCGTCCTCACCGGCGACAACCACGCATTCGCCGGTACGACCACTGTGACATCGGGCAAGCTGCTGGTCGGCGATCTAGCCAATCCGAACGCGTCGTTGGGCGGCAATGTGACGGTCGCCTCGGCCGGGACGTTAGGCGGCCATGGCGCGATCGGCAACGACGTCGTCAACAACGGAACCGTGATACCGGGCGGCACGATCGGCACGCTGAGCATCGGCGGCAATTACACGCAGACACCGAACGGTGCGCTCGTGGTCGAAGTGAGTCCGACCTCCGGTTCGCAACTGAAGGTGAACGGCACCGCGACGCTAGGCGGCACGCTGCAAGTGCTGTACGATCCCGGCCGCTATGCCGCGCGCACTTATGCGATCCTCACGGCCAATGCGATCGACGGCAAGTTCGGTGCGCTATCGGCCGTGACCACGCCGGGTGCCGATCTGAATGGGCTCGTTCAATCGGTGGGCTATCGCGCCACCGAGGTCGACCTCTTGCTCGCGCAAAACGCGGCGACGGCAACCGCGACGATCGCGCCGCTCGACACCAGCATCTACACGGCCCTGGGATCGACGGCGATGCAAGGCGCGCTCGCGTTCGATCGCGTATTGCTCGGCCGCTTGGCGAGGGCACCCGCCGCCGCGCGTGGCGGCACGCATGACGGCACTTGGGCCGCGCTGACCGATGGCTACGCGCGGGCGGACGGCAGCGGTTCGGCGTCCTCGTTCGGCGCCCGCCGCGCGGGGTTGGCGGCCGGCTACGACCATCGCCTCGGCAACGCACTTGTCGGCGCTGCGATCGGCTATGAACACGACGACATGAGCGAGAGCACGACGCCGAGCACCGGCAGGCTCGACGCCCTGCGCCTCGCGGCCTACGGTCGCCGAATGTTCGGTGCGGTCGAGACCTCGGGCGTGTTCGGCTACAGCTTCGCTTGGGCGAAAGACAAGCGGCCGTTCGGCTCCGGCCCGAACGGCACGCCTGAAGGCAATCACTGGTTGCAATCGCTGAGCGGTACCGCCCAAGCGGGCATCCCGCTGGACATCGCCCGCGATACGGTGTTGGAACCTCACGCGGGACTGCATTGGGCCTGGCTGCACGGGCAAGCGTTCGCCGAAACGGGCGGCGGCGGGCAAGACCTAACCGTGGGCGCCGATACGGTACGAAGCGCGCAGCCCTATCTAGGACTCATGCTGATGCACGCATTCGGCACAAACGCTCAACCCGTCAACGTGTATATGGATGTGGAATACGCACGCGAATTGGCGAATCGAACGCGCACCGTGACGGTCTTCTCGCAAGACGGCACGGCGTTCGCCGCACCGGGTGCCCCGCTCGCGCATCGAATCGTGTCGCTCGGCGCCGGCGTGCATGCGCAGATCGGCTCGTCGTGGGCCGTCTCCGGCGATGCCACGACGCAATTGCGCGAAGGCTCGATGGTGCGGTTGCAGTTGGCTTACCGGTTCTGACCGACGGCCTGCCATGCGGGCGACATCGTGAGGTGGGGCCGCGGCCACAGCCGCGGCGTTACTGCCGGTGCAGCAGATTCGTAAACCCGGGAATCCGCTTCACCGCCGCTTTCACCTGCTCGGGCGTGATGAGCCTCGTACATTCGAATTGCCGCGGTGTCCCTTTGTGACGCGGGCACCAGAAAAAGTCTTGATGATCGAAACGCTCCCGCACATCGTTCCAACAGCTATTGCAGGCGTGATAGTTGATGACGCGAAACGGCGTAGCAAACTCATTCGTCGCGTGCGTGAATCCGCTGATCAAAACGGTGGGTGTGCCTGCAGCCCAAGCCAACCACGATAGGCCGCTCGACAAGCCGATGAACAAGCTCGCGTGACGCAACCAGCGCGCGCGTTCTTGGAGCGGCCGGTCGCCCGTCTCGTCTTCGGCGCCATAGGGAATGTGATTCCACACGTAGCCGGCGCCATGCGTCGGTTTTTGATCGATGCATACGACACGGTAGCCGTGCGCCTTCAAAAAGGCCACGATATCGCGCCAGCCCGTGGGGTGATTCCAGTATTTCGCCTGCGTGGAGCTTTGCACCGCTATCGCCACATAGGGCGCTTCGATCGGCCGGCCCTCGTCGGCCAGCGCCAAGCGCGGCGCCTCTTCCTCGGGATCGACGCCCAGAATGTAGGCGGCGGTTCGATGTAGCCCGACCAGCCGAAAATCGCAGGGCTGCCGCGTAAAGTCGGCGTCGTCGAAGTAAAGGCCGAGATTGTAGGTGGCGTAATAACGCTCGGGCCGAACCTCATCGTGGGTAATGAATTCGATGTCGGGATAGGCAGCGGCGAATAACGGAATCAGTTTGTCCGACATCGCACACGTTAGCCGGCATTCATGCACGCGTTGAAATTTCACGGCATAAGGGAGCCAACCTACCACGTCGCCGATTGTGCCCACCGGGAACTGGATTAAGACCTGCTGTCCCACTGCGTCGTAACGATGGACGAAAAACGGCGGATCGATCGGCGCGCCATTTCGGTGCCAAATCTCGATGCAAAAGCGCACGTAGTATTTCTTCGTGCTCATTACCACGCCTGCTTCCAATTCGGTTTCGAATAGCACGTTATCGGTTTCGATATCGCGCAACCGCACGCGCCAGCCGCCTGCGGGCACGGCGACGCGGCACCCATCGTTGAAATCGAAGCGGATGCCGTTCGGCCCAGCCTGGGTGGCAGCGCAGGCCGGTGCGGGGAAAGCGGGTTTCGGCGCCACACTGCCAGGGCTGGACACGCCAGGTTCGTGCGACGACGCGGCGGGCCCGCATTCGGAGCCGGCAACCGATTCTTCCGGCGCTGCGGATTGAGAGGGTGGAGAGCCGAGCATCGATTGGCGCTTTCAAGAAGCGGCCCCAGCCGCGATAAGGGTCGATTATCCGCCATCCGGCGCTGGGCGTTGCATCGGGGATTATGCTGGCTCCGCCATCACGTCTACGAGCCCCGTCCACAGCCGCTCCGGCCTGTGCAATCGCCCGGACCCGGAACGTCTTTCGGACAAAATGAATTTAATCTATATCAGCAAAATCGAAAATCAATATCGTTCGATTCCTAAAATCGTGTAAGAAAATTCTTAAAAGTACGCCGATTGGTACGCATTTCGCATATTTCCAAAAAAATCTGTAACTTTGTTTAATTGATCTACCGAATTCGCGTCGACTCCGATTAAATTCGCACCCCATACCCGGCACCAATCGAATTCATCAACCCTTCCACTCACGGAGCCAAAATCGGCATGCATATACTTTCCGTCGAATCGGCCTTCCCCGAGCACTACGTCGAAAAGCGGCAAATCGTCGATTTCGTGAAAGAGCGGCAGCGCTCCTTCGCCTCGCCAACCGAACTCTCTCGTTTGGAAAAACTTCACCAAAGCGTCGGCGTGCAAGGACGTCACTTCGCGTTGCCGCTGAGCGAGTATGAAACGCTGCGCGATATTCGACACAAGCACGCACGGCAGGTCCCGCTCGCGGCAGCGCTCGGCACGCAAGCCGTCACGCAAGCGCTGCAAGCCGCCGGCCTGGCGCCGTCTCAGATCGATCACTTCATGTTTGCGTCGTCTTCGGTCATGAGTTGTCCCACCGTCGATGCGCACATCGTCGATACCTTGGCGATGCGAAGCGACATCAAGCGCACCCCTCTGCTTGGGCTGGGTTGCGCGGGCGGGCTCATCGGCTTGTCGCGCGCGGCCGATTATCTGTTCGCCTATCCGAACGAAGCCGTGATCGTCTGTGCGGTGGAGCTAACCAGTTTCGTGCTGCACTGGGAAGATTGCAGCATCAACGCGCAAGGCAATATCGGGCTGTTCGGCGACGCGAGCGCCGCAGCCGTCCTCGTCGGCGCCGAACATCCGCTCGCACTGGAGCGGCCCGACTTGCGCCCAACGATCGTCTCCTCTCGATCGGCGTATCTACGCGGCACGTGCGAGCTCGTGCATATCGATCCCGATGCGGACGGCCTGCATTTGACGATGGCGCACGATGTCGCCGACCGGATCGGCGCCAGCATCCGGCGAGAAGTCGAAACATTCCTCGCCGATCATCACATGACCCTGAGCGACATCGGATCCTGGATCTGTCACCCGGGCGGCCCGCAAACGATCGGCAAGATCAGCGAGGCACTCGATCTGCCCACGGCAACCACAGCGCTGATGCGCAGCACGCTCCAAGCCCGCGGCAACATCGCCAGCGCCAACATCCTCGTGCTCTTGCAAACCTACCTGCGCGAACATCGCCCCGCGCCCGGCACGTTCAGCGTCGCGCTGACCTATGGGCCGGGGTTCGCCTACGAGTTCGTCCTGCTGCGCTGGTAACGATCCCTATCCATGCCTATCGCGCCATGACCTTCAAGAACACGACGCCCACTCGCCCCTTGTACGACACACTCATTGCCTATCGTTGGCCCGACGGAAAACGATGCGCACTCGTCATCTCGATCGATGTCGATGAAGAAAGCCCATTCCTATGGCGTATGCGCGACAAGTCGGTCCGCAATATTGCCGAACTCGAAATGCGCCGTTTCGGCCTGCGCGTCGGCATCGCTCGCATCCTCGACGTGCTCGGACATCACGGCATTCGCGGCAGCTTCTTCGTCCCAGGGGCCGTCGCGTCGTCGAACCCGGGTTTGCTGTCCACGCTGCTCGCACACGGGCACGAGGTAGGCCTGCACGGCTATTTCCACGAACCCGTGGCCGAATTGAGCCCCGAGGCCAATGCGATGGTGCTCGAGCGCACGCTCGACGTCTTCAAAACGCAAATCGGACAGACACCGAAGGGATACCGCTCGCCGTGCTGGCAGTACACGGAGGAGATGCCGGGGCTCTTGCACGCCCATGGCATCGAGTACGACAGCTCGATGATGGGCTATGACCATCCCTACACGTTCGAAGGCCTGACGGAAATTCCGGTCAGTTGGGATAGCGACGATGCGGTTTCGATGCTCTTCGTCGGCGACGGCAGCGACGCGAGCGCGCCGTGGCCCGCCGGCAAAGTCGGGGCGCACTGGCTCGAGCAATGGCACTCGGCCTGCTCGCACGGCACCCTGATGACGATCACGTTGCATCCCTGGGTGTTCGGCTCCGCCGCCCGTATCGACATGCTGAACCGCTTTCTCGAGCGTGCGCTGGGGCCGGAGTCGAACGGCGACGGCGGCGTCTGGTGCGCCACGGCGCAGGAGATCGCCGACTATCACCGCGGCTCGATCAATCGCGAAACCTTCGCCGTTTCGATGGACGTTCCCCCCGTTCCACGCTCCGCATTTGCGTTCTAACCGAGGCTTGCTCAATGACACAGACAATGCATGCGATCGATTCGCGTCTATGCGCCGAAGGATCGGCGACGGACGAGATCGGCGTCATCGATTTCGGCCGCTTTCTAGACGGCACGCCGGACACGCGTCGGCAGACGGCGATCGCCATCTCCGAGGCGGCATCCACGATCGGCTTCTTCTACATCCGTAACCACGGCATTCCGGCCTCATTGACGAACAAGGCGTTTCATCAAATGGAACGCTTTTTCGCGCTGCCGGCGCAGCGCAAGATGCAGGTGCATATCGGCAAATCGAAGAACCATCGGGGCTACTTCGAAATCGGCAGGGAGAACTTCGATCCTTCGGTATACGAGCGCGGGGACTATAAGGAGGGTTTTCATATCGGCCGCGAACTGTCGCCGGCCGATCCCGAATTCGGGCTGCCGCTGCGGGGCGGCAATCAGTGGCCGGACGCGCTGCCGGAATTCAAGGAGGTCATGCTGGCCTATTCCGATGCTTGCCTCGAACTCGGCATCGCGTTGATGCGGGCGTTTGCGATCGCATTGGGCTTGCCCGAGCGGTTTTTCGATCGCTATTTCGACAAGCCTTTGCCCACGCTGCGGCCGCTTCGCTATCCGCCGCAAAGCGGCCGCATCGGCTACGAGCAGGTGGGATGCGGCGAGCACACGGATTTCGGCTGCTTGACGATCTTAGCCCAGGACAGCATCGGCGGCTTGCAGGTAAAAAATCGGCAGGGCAAATGGATCTCGGCCCCGGCGATCGAGCACGCTTTGCTTGTCAACGTGGGGGACATGCTAGCTCGCTGGTCAAACGATCGATTCGTGGCGACGCCGCATCGCGTCATCAATACCTCGGCCCAGGTGCGCTATTCCCTGCCGTTTTTCGTCGATCCGAACTTCGATACCGATCTAACGGTGCTGCCTACCTGCACGAGCGAAGCGAACCCCGCGCGCCATGCACCGACTACCGCGGGCCGATATTTTCTCGACCGCATCGATTCCACGTTCAGCTATCAACCGTGAGGTGCCGCCATGCTGCTCAATTGCATGGGAGACATCGCTCTCCACTACGACCCCTCGAACCGGCGAGTACGTCAAATTGCCACCGAGTACGTGACCGACCCGGCAACGCTGCATCGCGTGCTCGCTCGAGCCGATGCGTTCGCGAGCGGGCACGGTGCCACGCGCATCGTCATACGCGCGCTGACGCACGAGTCTTGCCTGCCCTCTGCGATGGCCGTGGCGACGTCGCGTCGCTACCGGGTCGAGTCGGTCATTCCCACCGGCAGCGCGTTCGCCGATTATGCGTTCGTCACCTACGGCCGCAATTTCGGCTGTCGGTACAGCAAGCCCGGCGTCATCCTGCAACAGCAGCAGATGCTGTTCGAGGTCCGCTCGCGTCCGGCACACCGTAGCGAAGCGTCCATTCTGAGCGAAGCGCGGGCGGCCGGTTTCACCATCGAGCGCCTACAGGGCGTGCCGTCCGAGGCGGATCGGCGCGACATGGTCGCCATGATCTGTTCTTCGTTGGATGAAGATTCGTCGCAGGTGGATGTCGAACTCGATGCGCTGCTCACCGGCGTCGACACGTACACGGTGGTGGCGTTGAGATCGATTCGCACGGGACGCTTGCACAGCCTGTGCGTTTCCGAGCGTAAGGATGTCCCGATGTGCGACGGCCGTACGCTGCGTCTCGCGGAAAAGGCGTGGGCCGTCAAACATCATGGAGCGGATGGAACAAAGGCGCGTGGCTTGAGCATCCTGCTGCATTTGGCGCTACAGGCCGACGCCTATCAGCACGGCACCCATGTACTGTTCGCGGAGAGCCGGTCGTCGCTGATCGCCATCAACCGGATCAATCACTGCATCGGCATGACGGCCGGCGGCATGCTGGAAAAGCATGTGGAGATCGGCGGCGAGGAAGATATCGTCGAAGGCATGACCGATAATCACTCCGCCTATCGCAACATGAATGTGTGGTTCATCCGATACGACGAACTGCGAGAAGCCGGGCCTCGCCTATCGCGGCTGTTTCAATCTGCGGCGGCAGGCGGTGCGATGGCGGGTGCCATGAGTTAGAAGCCGGCGAAGTCCATCGTTCGGCGTCGAACGCTGCTCGGCGAACGGCCCCGTGCCGCTTTTGCCGAGCGGACCCGGCACGCGTGGTCGACGCGAGCGCGGCAGCGGCCGGCTATCCGCCAACACGCGCGAGCTGAATCGAGAATTTCCCTCTGTTCCCATCAGGCCTAGCGGGGGAAGGACCTCCTTGCGATGGAGTGCGCAATCAATGGTTTTAGAAATCGTCGTCCGCAGCCAGCGCCGGATACGATCTCAACGGATAGCCCATCGGATCCGCTGCAACCTCGGCGATCCGTCCGGCTGCCCGTGCGACTTCGGGCGAACCGCTCGCTCCCAATGTCCGAGCCATATTCGTAGCGTGCATTGCGAGGGTGGCGGGGTCGACTTCGTTCATTGCGTGCGCCACGCTCTGCGCGAACTCGTCGGACAGGACTGATGCCGGCTCCAAGACCGCCTCGTCCGGGAATCGAAAATCTGGCCCGAGTTTTTTCATCTGGCGCCCAAGCTCTGCGTCCATTCGCCACTGGCGTTGTTGCTGTAACTCGCGCAACTGCGCATGGGCGTGAGCACCGGTTGTCCGATCGTAGTGGTAATCGACTACCGCGGGGTGCCCAGCGTGAGAAAGCGAGCCGTCTTCCGCAAGAATGGTCGAGGTCTTACCCCACGCATCCATGACGATGCCGTGTCCGCGATCGGATGTCTCTCCTCGCCACTCCACCCAATTGTGGCTTGGATTACTGCTGCCCATCACATAGACGTGTTCGCCTTCCTCCAGCTTGGCGGCATGCAGGAACCCCGCTACGTGGGCGTGCGTGCTGCACAGGCCGGCCTGCGCAGTCATCGCGGCGGCGACAGCCCGCACGGCAGGATCCAATGGCTCGCCGGAAGCCAATTTTTGCGGGATCGCTCGCCTCGCCAGGCGGCCCGCTTCCGTTCGCAGCGAACTCGTGCCGCCGCTATCGTTGATGTCGACGGACACGTTGCCGCGACCATATTTCAATGCGCGGCGTGTTTCCGAGACGGTTTGGTTCGCACGCCTGAGCTTTTCGAGCGTGGAACCATCCACAGGGCGGCCCAGTATGAGGCGGTCCACCAAGTAGCCGCCCAGTTGGCATTCGCCATCGGACAGCGCGGTGCGCGCAGCATGCGTCTCGTGCTCCGGCGAGGCGGCCGTATCGGCTACATACCCAGAGGACCACTGTGGCGCCGTGCCGTGCGATGGATGATAGGCATGGTCATGATATGCGTAGTCCCCCGATGGGGCGAAGCGTGCTGCGGCAGGGCTAGTTCGGCCCAATTCGCGCAATTCGCTAAGGTGGCCCTCGGACCCGCGCGGACTTTCCGTGGCGTGATCTGCCTCTCCTTCGGCGGCCGAATACTCACCGTCGTGCATATACCGGTGTTCGTAGCTTGTGCTAGGCTTTCCAATACAACCACCCATCTCTGCCCCGCGGAATAAATCGTTTCGCCATTTTCCAATATCGAATGGATCTCCCTCGCCACCGCGGCGAAAAAATCTGGCCCACGGCGAAAGGCACTCCGCATTATCGGAGCACTCCGATTCAAACATGTCGCATGACAGTGCGTCATACGATCGCCTACGCAAGTTCGCCAAAGCAGAAGGTGTTTAGCTGCGATTATGCTACACGGCGCGTCGCATGGAGAAAATGAGTCTTTTTAACGTTCCGTTCCAAAAGGGGCTCTCTTTCAGACAGATTCGGCCGATTTCTGTTCTCACACTTCTAGGAATTTTGAAGCCGCAGCCACTTGTTCCATGCGCCTTCAATCGTCGGAGTCCCGATTCATTTCCGATGCGGCATGTGAACGTCTGAACCAATCGGAAGCAACGTTCGCCGCTTCCGAAGCCATGCTTTCCACCTCGCCGTCGGGCGCATTCCGCGCATAAGCGCGAGCCCGTTCTACGTATTCAACGCGCTTCGTCTCGATCGAGGTGTTGACCTCTCGATTGAAATCCAACCGAAAATCACGATGTCTTTGCAAGCGCTGAGCCAACGTTTCCGCTCTTTTATTGACCGCTTCGCCAAGCAACTCGTTGCGTCGCCCGCCAAAAGCCTGCGCGACCGCCTTGTTCGACTGAGCGTGCTTGTAAAAGACCGCCGGCAAAATAGTGCTGGCTTCAATCATGCGGTACGGCCCAATCCACGAACACGCCTGGCTCGCAAGGAGGCCCCCTTGTCCCGTCGCGTGAGCGGCCACGTTCTCCCAATGTAATTGATCGAAAAAGCCGCGCTGAGCGAGCATCTTCGATGCCGAGTGCAGCGCAAACATCGCGCAGTCGAACTTGCTTTTTTGCGATCCTTGCATCAAAACGGACACCATCGAATAGGGCGGCAGTAACCGGGCCATGTCACCGAGGCAGCTCTCGAGCAGCTTTCGGGTCGACGAATGGTCGACCGGCTCGACGACCAAGATCGATACTGCATGACCGATGAGGCTGACATCTGCGGCAACGACGTGATCGCGGTTTTCTCTCAGTCTGAGAACCACACGGGCACGACCGAGTTCGCCATTGCAAATCGAAGCGCACAAGGCATGAACGCTTCCGACATACGAGACCGGCACATGCTCCATTCCGGCTCGGCGGCACTTGTCGGCGGATCGCTCGTTCTCGGCTTTGACAGCGACGGGCAAGAACGCATGATCGAGTTCCATGACAGAACCGTCCGGCGCCGCTTTCATCTCTTGCATCCCTAGCAAGCTCGAGCGAATCGATGCGAAATCTCGATCGATCGCTCGGCGGGGCGCCGAGCCGCCAGACTGGCCGCTGGAGAATCGAGTGGGGCTATCTTGGCTCAGGTCGCTCAGTTCGCTGAGTCGATCCTCGGCCCCTAGGGCATGTCTCGTGTCAGCGTCGGCCGCTGGGGAGGTGCCAAGCGGAGCGGTGTACCTTTGATCGACAGCATAATCCTGACCGTAGCTTCTGCTCGGCTTTCCGATACAACCGCCCATTTCATCCCCCAAGAATCAACCATCGCGTCATTTTCCCGATGAGATTCGGAAAACCGTCCCGACACGGCGAAAAAATCTGGCCTGCGACGAAGCGACGTTGAATTTCGCTATACCTAAATATCGACGGCCAAAGTTCCCGAAAATTAGCACCGAATAAATGATCGCTCTTCGCGCCTGGTCTATGACGCAGAAATCCAATGACCTCCCAGGACAACTGGTCAACGATCGTTTATGAAAATTCGTTGACGCAGAATGCGTTTCGCTCTAGCTCGATCATAGGGGGAGGCACGTGGTGACAATAGGTTATTTTATAGGAGACCGATATGGGCATTTGTTTTGGAAAGATGTCGTCAACCTCTGGTGTGCCGTCATACACCCCTTCCTCCGAGGCCCACCAAGCACGACAACTCCCGCCCTCGCCGCCGGCACGCCATTCGGAAGGAGGCGTTCTTTCCGGCCTACCCCGCCGAGGCCAACAGGCGGGCCCATCCCATCATCACGTGGCCGAGGCCGATACCGACTCCTACCGTAACGTGGTCGATTACTCTGCCAGAAAGGTCGATCGAAAAACCATTCGGGAGCGAGGCGAAACGCTTCAAACCTCCGCACTGACCGTATGCACCGGCGTCGCCGTCGGCGGCGTTTGCCGCGATGGCGACGGTAACGTGATCGCCTCCTCCGCCTCTGTCTTCCATGTTTTGCCTGGCGTACCGTCACCCGGCGTCGCCATTGCGCGCAAGGTGCAGGTGTTACGCGCCGCCGGCTATGAAGTCAATGCGGTCATCGCCGGTGGCGACCCGTCGACGCCGAACGGACGGGACGTACGAGAGGCGCTGGAAGGAATGCTCGATGGCATGCAAGTTCCGCTCGAAAGGGGTCCTCTTTCCGACGGATTTAAGTCTTACATTATCTCCGCGACGATTCAGGATGACGGGGAGGTCGGATTCGAAACCACCCGCGGTTATTGATGAAGATCGAAGAGAGGCGTGCCTACGCCTCTCGGCCACGCCCTTCCGATTCGTCGTTTTCGCCGCCCCCCCGCATCAATCCCGCTCGACACCGCTTACATCTACGCAAAGCCCATTTCGCGCTATCGAGTCATTCGAATTTCGATGCCCAACAATGGTGCAACGATTCGCTGAGACACCTCGATATTCGCCGGCTTTATCGGCTCGGCAATCACGACGACGATACGCTCGCCCTCGAATTTCGAAAACGTCGAAACCATCGACGAGAAGAGCAAATTACGAGGGCCACACCATGCGCTTTAGCCATTTATATAACGCGTCCAACGCGGGAAGCTCGCGGCGGTATGACAGCGATACGGGACGGGGGCATCGAACCTCCGAAAACACCGATTCTCCGGAGAGTTCACCGCCGTCATCGCCGGAGTCGGCCGGCGCACTCCAAGGGCTGAACGATCTTCAAATCGATCGGTCGCGCTCGAATAGTCGGCCCACTACCCAGCGCCGCGGCTTGGCATCGCGCATCTCGAGCCTGTTCGGCGGCAGTAAGCAGCCGGCGCCGGGCCCCGTTTCGTCAATGGTCGAGACCACCGTTCGCATCGACCGTGCGCGTGCTCCGCGACAGAAGCGCCTATCGGCCGCTGAGACAAAGCAGCAAATGATGAACGCGCTCGCTCAACTCATGCGAGGCGAAGCACTGGTGACTGTGCTCGACTCGCTGGACATCGAGGTGAAGCTGAACTTCAGCGTCAAGCGGACTGCGCTTACGGATGAGGGGCTCAATTTGGTGGCTTCGTACGGAAGCAACATAAGCCAAGCATTCGCTACCGCGCTGGCGCTTCCCACCGCTTCACGACGCGCCGATCTTTCGGCAACGATGATGAACAACCGCCATCGCGCCGGCAACCACCGCCAGTCTTCGGCGCCAAGCGAGAGCGAGACCCTCAATCACATGAGGAGCGCACTCGCTCAGCTGACGCAAGGGCTGTCGCTGGAGGAAATCGTCGACTCGCTGCCGCCCGATATCGCGGTCCGGTACTTTCGCATCGGAACAACCGCGTTGACTGACGATGGCCTCGCGTTGGCCGCTTCGCATGGAATGCTCCAACCGTTCCAAGACGCGCTGGCGCTTCCTACGGCTTCGCGGCGCCCCAGTATGTCGGCGTTAAAGTATGCGCACGCGAGGCGGTCCCGTCACCCCGAAAATGCCACCCAGCCGCCATCCCAGCCCGGCAGCGATCGTGCGGCGCAGCCACGAGCGCGAACCGCCGGCGCCAGACCGGCATCGATCAACGCCACGCCCTCGCAAACGCTGATGTCCGGCGGCTTCGTCAAAGCGTCCACCGCATTCTTGCGGCCCAATGCCACTATGGGCGATGTTGCTGCCGCAGCCGGAATCGGCGAGGACGCGCTGCGCACCTTCTTGATGGAGACTGGCCTCACTCAAAAGGGCCTCGACCTCGTCGGTCGGTGCGACCAGTCCACACAGGCGGCCGTCCTTTGGAACGTCCATCTAGGCACGACCCGCCGCGCGGAAGCCGACAACGATGCCGCGCAACCGACATCGCCGGCCCGATCCGAGGATCAAGTTGTATCGAGCCCGCATGCGCAGCCCGAAAGCCCCGACTTCTCCGGCCTTCCCGATTCGCAATGGTCCGGCTGGGCCCGTGATACGGGCACACCATATCAAGAAGTCATGGGTCCGCCGGGAACCCAGTTGCCGATTCATCCGAGCACGCCTAGCTGGGAGGTCGCCGGCTCGCCGGGGCCGGCGTTGTCGGCCGACTCTTCGCTGCTCGGTTCGCATTTTTCACACTGGCCGTCCTATCCCGATACGCGCGGACAAGAAGTCATGGGCCCGCCCGGCACCCAGTTGCCGGTTCATCCGAGCACGCCTAGCTGGCAGGTTACCGGCTCGCCGGGGCCCGCCTTGTCTGCCGACTCCTCTCTGCTCGGTTCACATTTTTCACATTGGCCGGCCTATCCCGCGACACCCGGCCCGGAAATCATGGGCCCGCCAGGATCGCCGCTGCCTGCCGACTCCAATACGACCTTCGGCAATCTCAGTTCGATCGGCCCCTACGGGTACCACGCCGCCTCGCCTTTAGATTTGAACGCGGACCCGGATGAAGTCGCGGGCCCTGAGGCACCGGTGCAGCCTTCCGCCTCGGATTCGACCTTCCGCAGTCTCGGATCGTTGGGCGCATCGACGCTGCGCGGCGACCTACAAGACGACGCACACAGCGGAACATGGACCTTCCAAAATCCGGCGGCTACACCGTATGGCTACGCCTATGGTCACGGCTACGATCCCTACGCCGCGGCATCGTCCGGTTGGCACCCGCAAGCGTCGCCGGCACACGGGCACGGTCTCGAGCTTGCGAATCTGCCCGTCGGCCCATTGCCGAGCATGACGCGTGAATCGTTTCTCGCGCAAGTCGACGCGCAGATGGGCCATGCCAGCGCCGATGGGCTCAACTGCTTGCTCGATTCGCTACTGCAACTCGTTCACAACACACGCCGCTGGACCCACTACGCGCCGCCCGGAATTTCTCGCGAAGTCAGCGCTTTACGAAACAGTCTCGTGAGGCTGGGGGAGGCAGATCCACACGGCTTCATCGATGCCGAAGGCGCCAATGTGCTCGCCGTGACGCTTGCCGCCAACTACCGCGTACGCATTCAATTCATCGAAGAGCAAGCGGATCTATCGTTGATCGTGCATCCCGTCTACGGCAATCAAGGCAGGCTCATTCATATCCTGCATACCCCGGGGCATTTCCAGCCGCTATGGCCTAAGCACTGAGCACGGGCTAAGAACCGAACGGGCATTCGCCACGCCGCGTAGAACATCTCTTTCATTTTTTTCGACCACCATGGACAGAATCAGAAACGCTTTCCGCTCTTCCTCGTCGCGACGCGCTGACGCCAACCCCGGTGAAGCGTCCGGTGCCGGAACGTCGAATGCACCGCAGGGCGCCGCTCGAACTCACTCCACAGCGGGCTCCGGCGCGTTATCCGGATTGAGACGCCTCGCATCCAACCGCTCCGGCGAGAGCGCGGGCGCGTCATCGTCTTCGAGACCCCGCGCTGCGATTCCCTCCGGACAGGCGAGCGCTCCTGCGCAAGACCCGATTATGGCGTTGCTGCCGCGCATCGCGGCCGGTGAGCCGATCGACGACATGCAGGCAGGCCAGAGCACGTGGCTTCGGAACGTGTTCTATGACAATGGGAGTCTCGCAACTGGGGGAGGCGCCTATTTCGATAACTTGGGGAACGAGGACAAGGTCCAATTCCTCGAGGCCCTCAGGCTACGCCGACAGGTCTTTCGGCAGCGGGCCGAGGCAGGGACGACCGACGCGCCGGAGACTTCTCAGTTGGTCGCACGGCTCTACGAATCAGCTTTTACGGAAATTGCACCCGTCCTCGATCGGTATGCCTTGAACGACAAAATGAACGATCTGGCGGCTGAAGCGCCGAGCCTGAAGCGGTATATGACTCAGACCGGACCGCGCCCAGGCAGCGGCGAAGCCTGGGTTGAAAGCTTGAGTCACGAGCGGCAAACGCGGGTGCGAGACGCCGTTGCGGATCGAAATGCGATCCGCAATATCGGCGGCCAGCGCTTGGTTGCCGCTTCAAAGGTTCTGGCCGATCCGGCAAACGCTTTGTCGGTGGCGGCGGCAAGAATCGACCGCAGCGAGCAGGACTTGGAGCGCCTTTTCAACGACTCCGGCCTAACGGACAGAGGGACGCAGTACCTGTCACGCCTGCCCCAAGAACGTGCGGCAACGATCCAGTACAACTTCCAACTTCGAAATAGCCGACGCGCCGCGATCCCGTCGCCCGCATTTTCGCTTTCGGTCCCGGCGACACCTGCGTCGCAATCGGAGGCAGAGCTGAATCTGGATGCCTGGCGGGCGCAGTTGATGGGCCAGCCGGCTCATGCGTCACCGGTACCGGCCCATTCGCCGGAAGCATCGTTCGCCATGCCGCAGACGCCTTCCGGCGGGTGGGGGTGGGATCTAAATTCGGGTGCCGATGCCGGCCCGTCGAACTGGCACGACGAGGCGGCCTCCGCGGCGCCGCACTACGCTCGCGAGTTCTCGCTTTCCGTTCCGGCTACACCTTCCTCGGGTGCGGACTCGCACTTGGGGCTGGACGCGTGGAATGCGCAATTGACCGGGCAGCCGGCTCACGGATCGCCGGCACGGACATACTCGACGGAACCATCGTTTGCGGTGCCGCAAACGCCTTCCGGCGGGTGGGAGTGGGATCTTAATTCGAGTGCCGACGCAGGTCCATCGAACTGGCACGACGAGGCAGCCTCCGCAGCGCCGCCCTACTCTCGCGAGTTCTCGCTGTCCCTTCCGGCGACGCCGGCCGAGGGCGCAGGCGCGGGCGCTAACCTCAATCTCGCAGAGTGGCACGAGCATTTGATGGGGGGGCCTCGCGACCCGTTCGTCGCATTGCTGCCGAGCATCGAGGCCGGGGTTCCGATCGATCAAATACAGGATGGGCGGAGCACGTGGCTTCGACATTTCATTTCCGAGGAGGGAGACCTATTGCCGAATGGGCGTGCACGTATCGATCGCATGTCGAACGACGACAAGGCCCGCGTCCTCGACGGGCTCGAGCGTCGCCGACAAGCGTATCAGCGGCGGACCGCGTGCGAAAGCGCCTTCTCGGAGATTTCTCCCTTTCTGGACCGATTTGCTCTGAACGAAAAAGTAACGGATCTAGCTGAGCAGGCTCCGACTATTCGGCGATATCTGGCGCCGACCGGGCTGAACCCGCGACGCGGTGAATCGTGGTTGGCGAACTTGAGCGAGAACGCGCAAGCGCGCGTGCGGGCCGCAATTGCCGATCGAACGGCGATTCAAAACCTCGGGCGGTATCTGGTTCAAATTTCGGAACTACTTGCCGATCCCAACAGCGACTTGCCGCGAGTGGCCGCCCGCCTGGGCGGCAATTTGGAGGACCTGCAACGCCTGTTCAACGACTCCGGGTTGACCGAAAGAGGCGCACAGTATGTCGCTCGCCTGCGCCCCGAACGGCAAGCGCAAATCCAGCAAAACATGCAACTCAGGTATGGCCGACGCGAAGCGATTCCGGCGTCCGCGCCAGAATCGTCGTTCGCCATGCCAGCGATGCCGTCCGGCCAACGGCAACTGGACCTCAATGCAGGCGAAGGCCCGTCGCATCGGCAATACACCGCGCCGCACGCGTTCATGGATCCTCACGCCGCGGAACTCCGGTCTATTCTCGACGACATCGGCAGGGTGCCGCTCAGCGCGTTGCAGTATCGAGTCTCCGTTCCGCTGGACGAATACTTCGTACCGGACGAGGGGATCACCGAAAAGGGATTTCAATTCCTCAAAACGTTGAGCGAATTACAACAAATGAATCTTCAACTCGCCTTGTCGATACCACGCGATGTCATGACGTTCCATGAGATCAATGCATTGATCGAGCGATACGAAGCTGGGATCGCGGGCGCCGCCCTCAGGCGCGAAATGCCCAACTTGAGCTCGTATCTGACCGACAGCGGCGGATTCGGTGCTCGTGGGGGTAGGGTTTGGTTCCGCAACCTGCGCCCGGATCGACAAGCGCGCATCGCGCGGGCAATGGAAAACAGGCAGATCATCATCGCCATCGGCCCTCATTTCTTGAGTATGTCATCGACGTTCTCCAATCCCGCGAACGACATGGAGAGCGTCGCGCGACGGGCTAGCGCTTCCGTCGAGCAAGTGCGCCGATTCCTCACGGAAGAAGGGCTGACACCGCTTGGGCAGCGATTCGTCGAAACGTGCGATCCGCGCACGCGCCAACTGATCGAAGCGAACATCGCGCTGCGCCGCAGTCGGCAGTTTGAGTGAAGACGTGAGGCGCATCATGGATCGCCCGCGCAAATCGATCCACACGATGAACTCAAATCGATCGTCGACGATCTCGGCGAGGTCCCGATCGCCGCATTGCAGTTGCGCGTCAGGGTCCCGCCATGAGGGCATCGGCGGTCGCATCGTTCTCTCGAGGCGACCGCTAGCTTTAAACGCCGTACCGCGCTAAATCGAAATTCGACGCGACCTTCTCTAGCCATTGCGCCACGGGCTCGGCCACCTCGGTCGACACGTCCTGATCCCAAAACTGCGAGGCAACGAGCAGGTCGAGGTCGAGCCCGTCAAGCGAGAACGACGCCATCACGGCGCCGATCTGCAGCTTCCTGGCGCGCTCGACGATGCTCCACACGTTGACTTGGCCGGCATTGCACATCAGCTCGATTCGAAAGGCTTCCTTTTCCACCCCATCGAGCGATTTATCGTTCAGCCAGTCGACTCTCGAGGCCAGCATGTCGTCCTGCAGCAACACGCACAGCAGCCGCTTTGCCTGCGCGCCCGTGAGCGGAACGACAACGAACCGCTCGGTTTCGAACTTCTTCGACTGCGCAGGATTTTCGGCCCAACGATCTCTGCGGTCTTCGTTTGTATTCATCGATTTCAACTAAAACAGGTTAGAACAAGAAGGGAGGTAAGGCAGTGCGCCGTCCTCAGAGCACCGGCTTCCACGCGGCACGGATCGCACCGCGGATCTGTGCCATGGCCTGGCCTTGCGCCTCGCGGTCGAAGCCGTAGAAAGCTTGATCGAACGCAGTGCCAAGCTGAGCGCGCATCGCGTCGGCTTGCGTTCGCAGCGCTTGTGCCTGCGCCAGCGAAATGCGGTTGAATGTCGCGACGGGCAGATAATCCATCGCCCAATTGCCGTTGTTCCCGGAACCGGGTGCCGGCTCTGGCGGCACTTTCCCGGTCGCGAGCAGCGCCGCGCCGACGAAACACTCCGCGAGCCGCTGCTCTTCGCCCCGGTCGCCCGACCTGATCGAGCGCCAGGCGGCGTTCGTCACATCCTTTGGCCAGATGTCGACGATTGCAGCCGACACGGCTCGGATCGCATCGGCATCCCCGCTGAAATACGCCCTTTGCAGCGTGTCGCTGCCGACGGCTCGCTCGAGTTCCGCGGCGGCCGTGGCCCACCGCTTTCCGTTGGGCAGCCGTTCGAAATCGTACGGACTGAGCTTGCCCACCGCATGGCCCGGAAGTCGATCCGCGAATCGCTCTGTCAGCGCCTCATTGATCGTCTCCGCGTAGGGACTGCCTGAAATGCCGGACATGAAGGCGTCATGCGTGAAGCAGTGCAAGTATTCGTGATGAACCGTATGGCGGCCGCCCGCATGCCGCACAAAGCGATTCAATTGGAGATCCGTCGGACGCCAATCGCCCACTGGCTGATTGCGGCGAGCCACGGTCCCCCCCTTCCATGCGGGAAGATCGTCGACGATACGCGGTGACACTTCGAAACATGCGCTGTCCAGTGGAATGAAACTGCCGTGCTGCTGCATCACTTCGGCGCGGCCCATGGCAACGGTATGTTCATCCACGCGATCGCTCAAGCTCCAGCCGCTATTGAGCAGGCCGATGGGGCGTTCGACGATGTCGCGCGGATGGCGAGCCGCCCGATAGGCAGTGGTCACCGCCGCCAGGCCGACGTAGACCTTGACGGCGAGATACAGATTGGAAGCCGCCGTGCGGCCAGCGCGGCGCGCGAACCCAGCGAGCCCGCCGGGTTGCTCGGCATGGGCGGCATCGCCCGCGCCGCGTTCTTCAGGCGGCGTCGATGTGCTGGCCTGGGGCTGCGCGGAAGTCGCCGGCAGGACGGTACGCCGCCGACGCACGCCAGTAGGCTCGGCGACTTGCGCTTCGCCTACGCGCGCGGCTGCTTCGATCGAAGGCAACTCTGTACCCCGTGGCGCTCCGGCGCAGGTGCCGGTAGGCGTTGAGACAGTCGGACGTCGCGGGCTGAGTGCGTCCAAATGTCCGCCTTGATGGCCCGAAAGTGTGCGCTCTCTCGGCTCCTGCCCGGCATCCGAATCGCGCTGGTCGGTTTCAGTGCCCTGATGCCGGTTGACGTTGACGGGTTGGGCGCCCTCGCTGGGCGAGTTGATTCTCGGCATCGCACGCTCCGTACATAGGGTAGTCGCACGCCTCTCAGCGCGGCGCCTTCAGCGCACGTTGCGCATTGCGCGCCGGTGGCGAAGGCCGAGCGGCAAGCAGCGTCTACGATTTATCGAAATACGTATTTTTCTCACACGATGACGTGTGCAGCGTACTGTGGCGGCGAAAGACAAGGGAGCAAAGCGAAAGATCGGTGCGATCCTTCCGGCAGCACAGCCGTCGAAACCGCTTTATTGCCACGTATGTCCCGCATTTCGGTTTCCACGGGACGACACAAAAAACCCGACAACCTAGGCCGCGAACTTTCGTTTTTCGAATACCTATTCCGCCTGCGAATACGACGACAGTCGATTTTTATCGAAATATTCAAGGCGCGGGCAAACGCCGCCGCATTCCAATACCAGATCATCGAAGAGGTGGGAACCATGAAGAAGGCAAGCGATACGAGCATGGCGTGTCACGCACGCTGCGCGATCGATTCACGCGACAAACCGAACGGATTCGCCGATCGGTATGTCGCGGCCGCTTTGATTTCACTCGCCCTGTTCGGCTGCGGCGGCGCAGGCACTGGCGACGCCGCCCCCGGCACCAGCGCCAAGACGGCGGCTGTCCCTGCGGGCGCGAGCCAAACGGCGGTCAAACACGACCAGAGCACGCCGAGCAATCCGGCCACGGCGATCCTCGAGAAAATGGGCCTGGTGCCGCGCCTGCAAATCGGCCTCGGCGCCGGCCAATCGATCGACGATATGAAAGCCCAGGGCATTCGCCCCGACATCATCGACACCTACCTCGTCGGCGTGGGCGCGGGCTCCTGGCCGTACTGGAATACCGACGGCGCGTATATCACGTACACCGCGCAAAACGATCGAGCGTACGGGGCGACGCCGATGTTTACGCTGTACCAGATGGCAGCCAAAGGCGATGGCAATCTGAGCGGCATCAACGACTCGACCTTCATGGATACCTACTGGTCGCAGGTACGCATGATGTACGAGCGCATCAACGATCTCAACATGCCGGTGCTCGTCAACTTGGAGCCCGACTTCTGGGGCTACGTGTATGCGCAAGCGCCCAATCACGATGCGACGCAACTGCCCGCGGTCGTGAACGACCAGCCCGAATGTAGCTGGATGCCCAATAGCGCTGCCGGGATCGGCCAGTGCCTCATCTCGATGGCACGGTGGCACGCGCCCAAAGCGTTGATCGGCTTTCCGCCCGCGTTCTGGAATGGTGCGCCCGATGTCGTCGCCAAGGAAATGCAGACCGTCGGTGCCGATCGCGCCGATTTCATCGTCGCGCAAACCAGCGATCGCGATGCGGGCTGCCTGGAATTGGCCAACATCGGCGAATGCATGGGCCGTACCGGTCCGTTCTATCGCGATGAAAACAACATCGCCACGCCCAACTTCCACGAGGAGCAAGCCCAATACTCGACTTACCGTGCCGCCTTGGGCAACGCGCTGCCGATGCTATGGTGGCAAACGCCGTTGGGCGTTCCGTCCGACACGCCCGGAGGCACGCCCGGCCACTACCGTGACAACCACGCCGATTACATGCTGAAGTACCCGTGGGAGTACGGCGGCATCAGCACGTTCGCGATCGTCTTTAGCGGCGGCGGCACGTATTCGACGTCGATCAATACCGACGGCGGACAGTTCGCGCGCCTGCTCGGACACTACCTCTCGTACGGTGGTGTGGGCGTGAATTAAGTTTGGCTCGCTTCGCGACGATGCATAGGGTTCGCCCATCGGCACTCAACGGCCCGTCCCACCGCGAAGCGCAGCCGCCGACATCCAAGGTGCGCTGCGCCGAGGTGCCACAATCACCGAATTCGGCGGGCATCGTCGAAACGAGAACGAACACGAATCAGTACTCGATTCAACGGGAGCGAGGAACGGGCGCCCGAATCAGCCATGTGCATCCGTGGGTCTCGCCGTATCGAGTCCCACGGCTTCGCTCATTCGTTGCGACGCTTTCGCCACTCATGGACCGCGGCGACCGAACGTTTCGCCCAGTCCGCCGGGAGCGGCGGCTCAGACCATTGCCGCATCAGTGCTTGATGGCGCATTTCATTCGATAGGCCGCTCAAGTAGCCGATGCCTTCTCGGGCGTAGCGCGCCGCCTGCTCCGGGTTGAGTTCGGCCGTTGCACCGAACGAGATGGCTCCGTTCTCGACCAGTACGTCGAGGAATAGCTTTCCGTCGTCCTCCAATAGGAACCAACTCCACGGCTCTTCCGCGATGACCCGCATCCGCTTTCCTCGCTCGCTGAAACACCCAATAGAACGCACTACCCCCCAGCCGTTCCGCTAGTGCTCGCCCCGGCCGCTGCCGCCTCTTCGAGCAACGCCCCTATCCGCACGATCTGCATCATTTGCCGCGCAATCGATTCGTGGTCTCCATCGAGAAGCCGGATCGGTGCGGTATCGCTTCTGCCGTCATCGAAGAAGCCGACATCGTCATCGATGGATTCGAGGATGTCCTGCGCGATGTCCTTCGCCTTCGGCAAGTCTCGGCTCAACGCCGCCGCGCGGGCCTCATCGATTCGACCGATGTAGCTACGCGCTCTCGCTTTCTGCTCAGGGGTAGCGTCCTTGGCCGAGCCCAACGCGTTGCGCTTCTCATCGATTTCTTTCAGTGCGCCGATGACGCCGCGCCGAGGCTCCTCCGCGCGCAGCAGATCGAGCAACTGCCGATAGCGCGGCATCACCCTGACCATCCCCTCGAGCACGCCGAATGCATTGTGCCGGTGATTGTCGATTGCGCGCAAATTGAAATCCTCCCGGCCGCGGGCGGCGTGCAATATTCCCGTCAACGTCGTGTTCAACCATTGAACATGCAGCTCGACGATAGCGGGATGCGCAAAAGCCCCGCCATGCGGCTCAATCTGAACGATATGCGTAAGCAGTGTCCGCCCGTTCGCGTGGCGAGCCTGCGGATCGACGCGCGGGTTCGCCACGAGATCGTTCAACATCGATTCCCAATGCGATGAGCGCCCGTGATAGTTCACAGCGTCTTCCCATTTTTCGAGAACCTGAAATAAAGGCGTTCTTCCCTTGGCATCGAGCCTGTTCGGGTCGGCATTAGGGTGCCGTCCGATTGCTCGGACGATGCTGGGGCTGGCTCGTTCGATGGCGAGCTGCATCGGGGTTCGCTCGCCGCCCGGCGCCAGGTCGGGCAGCGCGTCGCTGCGTTCGAGAATCGCAAGCGCCACTTGTTCGGCGCCGGGCGCTCGCTTTCCGTTCATGTTCCTGAGCGCAAGGCTTAATGGCGTCAGGCCGTTCCGGTCGGGCAAGTTGACGTCGAACAGCGGCGCCTTGACGCCGGAAGCTGGCGCAGCGTGAAGCCCGAGCAGCAGCTTCGCGATCCCCTCGTCGCCCTGCAATGCCGCATGCGCCAGCGCCGTGCGACCGTCCGCATCGGGCAGATTCGCGAGGTGGCGAAAGTGCGTGTCGTCGTCCGTCCCCGGTTGCGCAGCCAATGCTTCGGCCATGCCGGCTGCTTGCAGGATGACGTGTACGGCGTCTCGATTGCCGGTGGACACGGCGTGCGTCAGCAGCGTATGCCCTGTAGCCGTACGCTCCGTCATCAAACGAGGCAGCATGCTCAGCAATTGCCGCAGCCGCGGCGCGTTCCCTTTGTCGATGGCCGCGACGACTTCCTTGATGGCCGCGTCGGAGGCGGCCGCTCGCGCGCTCGTCATGCCCGAGATCGCCAGGCGTGGCCTCGGCGCGCCTGGCGATGCGCTGCCCCTCGCCGCCAGCGGCAACCTATGCGCCGCGCCGGAAGACTGGCCAACCGGCGAGGCAGGGGAAGGCTGATGCGGTTGCGCTTCGGACGACGGGGCCGGATTCGATGCCGGCGTTTCCAAACGAGCGGGGGCGATGGGTCTCATGATCGAAGGCGAATGCACTGGAGGAAGAATCGACCCGCGGAGTTTGACGCGATACCCCCTGGCCGCGGCGCCGTCCGGCGAAATCGCGTCCCCAGTGCTGAAACGATCGGTCACGGCAAACGTTTTGGCGTGACCGATCCAGCCCGAGCAAATCGATGCCTGGCTGAATCCCAATCTCGCCGACTTCGCTGCGCTGCATGCGATTCTCGACGCACGCACGTGAGCGTGCCGTACTACGAGCACCGCCTGGCCACCTAGGTGGTCGGCATCACTTGGCACTATCTTGGCTGGGTGCCCAGATCCAATACGTTGCCCCCCACTTGCTGCCTTCGATAGCCGGCATGATCTCTCCTTGCTTGAAATATCGCCGGCTACCTTGCATCGCGTGCGTATACCACCAACCCGCTTCCGGGCAGGGGCTGCCACCCTGCACGCTGTTGCGACGCTTCTCGGGAGGCGGAGGGACGATCTTCGGCGGCTGTGGGATCGGCTGCGCATCCCATCGATCGAAACGGGCCTCCCAGGACCGCGCGTGCTTACTGTCTGCATTCGGGAGATGCGGATCATATAGGTGCAGCCCGTCCGGCTTCGGATTGCGCAGCACGCGCAACACCTCGTTGACGAAGACGTAAGGCTCGGGCAAGCCTTCCTCCGGCGCACCCAGGCGCGGAAACGGGCCGGCTCGTACCAGGACGCAGTGATTGATGCGCTCGATCAGGATGTCGTCTCGATCCAGTGCCTTACGCAGTTCGGCGTCACCGCCGAGCCGCTCGACGAATAGGTCTCCGAGCAGGGTGTACCAGTTCACGCCCTTGATGAAACCCCATGATCCGACGTTCGAGCCCGGATTGAGATACGGGTAGTAGGCAGTCATGCGTTCCTCGGTGCCGTCGAACGAGTCCGGACACCATTCGTGCGTCGACAAATGCGCGCAGGCATCGATCTCGATCCCGCTGAATCGCTGCGCGATTGCCCATTCCTGGGCTTGCCAGTTGTGATAGTCGTAGGCTGTGACCGCCGACAATCCACCGTAGCCGCCTCGCACGTCCAACTGCTCGCACAAGTACCGCAGAAACGCTTCAGACTGCGCCTGCCCCTCGGGGCGCGTCACCAGTTCCATCGGTACGCTGAACTTCAGGTACGAGTAGCCGATTTCCCGTCCCTTCGGCGAGGTCCAGCCTTCCGGGGATGTGTAGTCCTCCAAATTCGTAATGTTGGTCAGCGTTCTTATCTGGTAGTCCGGCGCCATTTTCGAATTCGGCGCGCTTGACCGGATCACGCTTACGGCCTCATCGAACGGCGTCTCAATGATCGCCCGACGGATTTTCTCGACGCCTTTCGCATCGCGTCGGCTAAGCTTCCCGAGGTCGGTATCCTTGCCGGTGACGAGGTGTTCGCCGAACATCTCGTCGAACCGATCGAAGCACGCGAGCAGTGCCTGCCGTCCTTCCGGCGTTCCGCCATGCGCGAAGAAAATCGTCCCGATCACCCCGGGCTTCATGGCGAAACTATTGTCCGCGAGCCGTACGCTCAGGTCCTCGAAATAGCGTGCATACGCCGCAAACGGCGTCAGCACGACGGGCTTCGTCGTTTCATCGATGCTCATGTCTTTCCCTGTCTAGCCTTCTTTCCGATCGTTTGATTTTCGCATCGCCGCTTGTTACGCTGCGGCCATCTCCGAAACACCCAATACAGCGGCCAGCACGGCGACGGCTGCTGCCGAAGCCGTTGCGATGATAGCGGCCAGTGCAAGCAGGATGGCTAGGAGCACCTCCGACAGCACGACAATCACGACCACGCCGGCAACCACCGCGATTAGCGCCACCAGCCCCTTGACGATGGACGTGCCCACCTGCGTCCAATTGATCTGCCTGAACAACTCCCAGGTCATGTCGGTCGAGCGCACGATCGCCTGCCAGCCGGCTTTTAGCTGAGCGGCCGTGTACCGGAAAACCTCTTGTCCCTTTGCATCCACATAGCACCAGGCCGCGCCAGCGGTCTCCTGCACCCACTGGCCGGCTGCCAGGGTCCAAGGCGCATGTTGGCGCAGCCATCCCTGCATTTCCGACGAAAGATACTGCGCCCCGGCATTCAGCGTGTCCCAGACCGCAGCCACGGCCACTTCGCCTTCCGCCTCGGCCTGCCGCAGCCACGTTTCATACCATGCAGGCTCGGGAATGGCTTCGACGCTGCGAATCGCAAGACGCAGGCGCTTTCGACGCTCTTCGCGACGTCGGCTCATTTCCGCTTCGCGTTCTGCGCCTGACATTGCCCGCACCCGCGCATGCGCCTCCTCGAGATCGCCGTGACAGTCGCTCACATCGATCACCGTCATGTGCTCTTTGTACAAGCCAGGTGGAGCGGCAATCCACTGATAATCACGTTCCTGGCCCTCGCCCCAGTCATCGCCCGGGAACTTGATTTCCACGAGCCGCAGCGAATTGTTGCCGTGTTCCTTGCCCTCGTGATCGATAAGGCTGCGTCCCGGCCAGCGGTCATCCGGGTTTATTACGATGATCACATCGGGCCGTCTCAGCATGCCGGGCTTGGCCCCCTTCGCCTGTGGAAAGGGATTCAAACTGTGTCGGCGGCCGGGTCCGTCCTCGACCTCGCTGCTCAGATAGGGGATGGGGGCGCGACGTCCACCGGATTGCCGGGCCGGTGTCATATCGAAGCAGACCTCGGCCTTGTACTGCCAGTAGAAATCGGCGATCGCCTCGTCGAGACGAATCGCCCAACTCATCGCGATCTGCTTGAGCATAGCAATGGTGTTCGAGCCATCGGGCAACTGGACGTTGGCGAAGTCCGGTACCTTGAGCGCGAACTCGATTTTCTCTTGCAGATAGCCCTTCGTCCCCGGTGGCAGCTCCGCATAGGTCTTCTGTTCGTTGATCGTCGTACAGGTGGTCGCAACCTGCACCATCGTGCCGGCCATGTGTCAGCTCTCCTTCGAATTGATGTAGTCCTTCGCGATGCTGGCCCGATCGAGACCGGCGAGCTGCCACGACTCGGCTTGCGCGAGTCGAGGCTTATACGCCTGTAAGGGCACGTCCTGCGAGTCCTGCGTAAAGACAGGTGTGGTTTCGCCACGCTCGTTCGTGACGCTCTGTAGCGTTCGCCCATCGGGCGTCTTGAGCGAGTACGGATGCCGCAGTAGCGGCGAGCCGTCGGTTTGGTCCTTCAGAACGTACTGCGCCTGATGCGATGGCTTGAAGGGCGTCAATTGCGCCGGACTGCTCGCCGGTCCATCAAAGCTGTGCTTGCTGCCCTTGTACGTGATGCCGCCGGGCGCGTGAATTTCGATGTTGCCATCCGCGATACGGATGATGGCGCCGGCGCATTGCAGTTCAATGGCCTTGCTCGCCGAGAGTCGAATGAGGTCGGTCATCGACTCCATTTCCACGGCCTTTTGCGCGGCCAGCCGAATCAAGTCATCATGCGCTTCCAGCTGCATCGGACCATGCGCCGCGGTCGCCTTCAGTCCCGCGCCTGCGTTGAACTCCACCTGTTCGCGTGCCGACGCATGTAGGCGAGCCCCAGCGGTCATTTGGATATGCTTGGCCGCCGCATGATCGACGTTCTCGCCGGCGAACACGGCGTGCGTTTTCGGTGTGAAGTGTCCCGCGCCCCCACGCGCCGCAAACGCCATCATGTCGCCGTCGTTGGCACCCGGTGCCGAACTCCACTGCTTCAACTTTTGCGCCAGTGTCTCGAGCCCCACCTTGTCCGGCCCCTGTAGGCCATGCTGGTGAGCGTAATCGCCCATGGCCGCGAACAGCTCGCCGAACTGGTCAAGCAGCGCGAGCATTTCCTCGCGATCGAGCAAGCCGCCACTCGCGGCAGTGCGCGCATAGGTCGTCAGCATCAAGCCGTTTGCCGCGCGAGCGACAAGCGATGCGTCCGTGCGCAATTCCGCCCCGTACCCGCGCGACTTGCCCAAGCCGCTGTCGCTCGGATGCGCAATGTGTCCTAGATTGAGCTGCGAATAGCCCTCATCGCTCGCCACTTGCGCATTGATCTGCTGCGGCCAGTCGGACAGCACCACTTGATTGCCGCGGCCGCCGTTGATCTCGCGGCTGCGAAACCCGAGCATGTAGGGGTTGCCGGGCAATTGGGTGACGCGAGAGAACGCCGTCGGCATGTGACGGATATCGTTGAGCGTGCCCTTGATGAATAGGCGATCAGGATCGCCCGCCAGGCTGTCGAGCACCACACGCATCCCGGGCCGCAACGGGAAAGAAAAGCCGTACCGATCCCCCGCCCAAGGATTGAGCACGAGCAGCGGTGCGCTGTCCGCCGGCGTGCCGCTGGTTCCACCGCCGTCCTCGTGATCTTTCGGGTTCAGCCCAAGCAGTTGCACCCATGCACGGCCATATTCATCAGTCGACAGCGGCATGGCTTGCGATGCAACGATGCGGCCAAGAATAGGCGGCGTCGGCGGCAGATCGATGCGAGGCTCGTAAGCGGGCGTGAGCGGCACGCCGCGTCGCACGCAGGAAAGCGCAATCTCATAGCGTTCGCCGGTCAGCGGCGCGTAATCGGTGCCGAAGGCGGAGTTCTCGATCGGACCGGCAAACCGACTACGGCTCGCGGCAAATACCCGTTGCGCGTGTTCATCAAGCCCTTTGGGCAAGTTGTTCCACATCCGCCGATGCAGTTCGATCGTGACGAACTTCCGTTCTTTCTCCGGCTTGAGCGCGAGCGGGACATATCCCTCCAGCTCAAACCATTCCGCAAGGCCGATATCGACTACGTTGCCCATGAAATCGACGCGCTGCGCCCGGTGGTCGTGCGACAGCATCCGGGCTCGGGCAAGCCGGCTGAGGTCGCTATGGGAATCACCGGCGTGGGGTCCGTAGATGCGATAGTCGGTGAGTAGCGCGGCTAGGCCATTGCCGGCCTCGCCATGATCGACTTCGCTCTTATAGGTGGTGCCGTCCACGCGAGCCGTCTTGTAGTCGGGCGACTCGATAGCCGTCTTGCCCGACGTAATTGCCTGCGTCCAAGTGATCGAAACGATGCCTTCCTTCGTGTCGGTGCCACTCCTGCGCCGATAGTGGAGCGTTCCGGCTCGCGTCTGTGGCAGGCTGAGCGGACTATCGAACATGGCAATGGTGTGCATTGGCGTGGTGCAATCCTTGCCGGTTTTGCCATTGCGATCCCCTGCCCGAGCGAAATACGTGATGCCATCACGACGGGCGAGCCGCTCGATAAATTTGCCGTCCGGTTCGTCCGCCTGCCGTACAAACGCTCGCTCGGGATATCGACTGCGATCCAGCATCGACAAATCGAGATCGACGGCGCGGGAGAACGCCGGCGTGCGGCTGTAATCGGAAAACAGCGTGTGAAATACGTCGGGGAGTCGTTGTCCCGTAAAGATGCGCGAATTGCACTTGCCGCGCAGCAGCGTGATGGCATCGACGATCGTGAGTTCATAACAGGTCAATTCGCCATCGGATGCGCCGATCCGCACCTCTGTGACGATGCCGTTGACGGTGCGGAACCGGCCCCTATCGGCTCCAGACATCTCGATGCCCACCGGAAGGCCGAGAAACCGCGACGGCAACAGATCGTCGCGCACCGAGACATAGACAAGCCGGCCAGTTAGACCGGTCATCAGCCCTTCGCGGATGTCGGCATAGAGCAGCGCGAGCAGCCAGTCGAAGTCTCGCTGATGAGCTTGGCCCCAGTTCGTGCGAATGGGGCGCTTACCGAAAGCGCTAGTGAGTTCGGCGACGTTGCGGATTTGATCGTAGTACGACAAGACAGACCTTTTCATCGACGGACGGGTGCGCGAATCGCACAACGCGATTCACGCGCAACGAATAGCGAGATGTCGCTCTCCAGCGACCTGTCAGCAAACGTTTCGCGGATGGCCTTTCATGCGAGGCGAGCGGATTGCGATGCTATGCGAGAGCGACTTAGCGTTCTCGGTTGCTTGTTTTTGCGCTTGGCATTGACTGGGACTCCTTTCGATTCGGCCGTAATCTTCGGAAATGCTCTCTCGTACTGCTGTTTGAATTTTGTAGGTCGGGATTATAGCAATGGCACTTGCCCCGTCCGCCCCCCATTCCATTGTCCGGACCAATTCGCGAAAAATCGCTCGCTAGCGCCGAGCGCGAAATCTACTGCAACGCCAATGGACTCGTCGACGCCCACCGCGGCGGTGTTGAGATGTTCGCGTGCGCCTGCGTGAAGTGCGACTACCTTCGCGCAATATGCCGACGCGCCAGAGGCAGTTAGTCATTCGCCGGGATTTGCGGCACATATCGCGCACATCGTCATGCGCCTTGCGTACGCAACGAGTTCGTCGCGCGACATCTCCTCGATCGTCGGTTGCCAACCCGGACGAAAAGCGGAAAATAAGTCGCGCTGTCTACGATGGATCGACACCCGAGTGAGCGTCCTGAATAGAGTCTTCAGATTCACAATAAACATTTAGCAATACTGAATAAGGTGAATTGATCGTCGTTCAATAGAATGCAAAACTTCATCCCAACCGGGCTGAGCCAGCGAGAACCCATGGATCTGCCCGCCGTTGTGTCGGCGGGGAGCGGCTTCATTCGATGATGCTCGCGCTATGCGCAGCCGCTAGCCGAATCAGTGGCGCGCTTCGTGTTTTCGAATGGTCTCCCACCGGGCGACACGCGCATACCGTCTCCAAGAGCGGTCCAAGGCAGATCGGCCGGATCGGCAGCCATGTGTCCGTCCGACTTTGCGATCAACACTGCCTGCGCAATCGGTTCAAAATCAGCGCGGAAATGGACGGAACTCTTGTTGACCAGGATCTTCATCTCTTCGGGCACGACACCGGCGACGCGATAGAACGCGCGGTCCATCATCTGCACTCGTGTCGACGTGACGACGATCCGAACGTCGTCGATTCGCAAGCAAGCAGTCAGGCCCAGTTCGACCGTTGCGCCCTTGAGCATGGGGCCGTCGCAATGACAGCGCCCCGTCGACAGCGACTCGACCACGAAGCGGCCCGCGAAGGGATGCCCGGATGCCGCCCCTAGAACCATTTCGACGCTTGCACCGGTTCCGGCCTCATGGGCGACGCTCACCGCCTGTGGGTCCCAGAACAGGCCAACGGCCGCGCGCTGCGCCCGATGGGCGACAAGGGCGCGAATGAGGCCGGTCGAGTTAGACGCGGCGCCGGCGCCGGGGTTGTCTTGAGTATCGGCGATCACCACCGGGCGGCCGCCCTCCTTCGAGAGGCGCATGGCTTCGACAACCGCCTCACTGGCACTCAGAAACTCGATCGACCAGTCGCGTTCGTTCAACACGACCCGCTCATACAGGGCGTCGACGGCCCGTGACAACTGCCCTGCGTCCGTGCCGTACCCGAAGACCAGCGGGCCGCATTCCGGAAAATCGGCCGCCGGAAAGCCCGGTGTGAAAGAGAGCGACGTCACGGCGCCGCGCTCGAGCGCCTGTAGCTGCGCGTAAAAGCTTCGCGACGGCTCGGCGTGCGTACACATGGCGTTGATCGGAATGAGGAAGGGCACACGCCGCGCGTATTTCTTCCACTGTGCGCCAGCCTCCATGCACGAGCACAGCAGATCCGCTGCTCGCCGGCCGGTCTCAGCCATGTCGATGTGCGGATAGGTACGGTAGGCTACCAGTGCGTCGGATTGATCCACCATGCACTGCGTGACGTTTGCATGCAAATCGAGCGATGCGACGACGGGCACGTCCGGCCCGACGATCGCGCGGATACGCCGCAGTAACTCGCCCTCCCCATCGTCGAAGTGTTCGGCGACCATCGCACCATGCAGATCCAGATAAATGGCATCGGGATTCGCATCGCGGATGCCTTCCAGAATCTCTCCGGCGATTCGTTCATAGGCATCCTTCGTGACGCGGCCCGAAGGCGTCGCGCCCGCCCATAAGCCTGGAACGATCTGATGCTCGGTGTCTTTGATAGCCGATAGAAAGCCGCCAAGCGGTATATTCAACGAACGCAACTCGCCCACCTTCTCACCGCGGCGGATCGGGCCAACCGCTCGGTCGTTAAACGCCTCGTAGCTCGCGGGGATTTCGACGAATGTGTTCGTCTCGTGCTGGAAGCCGGCTGCGTAGATCTTCATGATTGTTCCGCTCCAAACAAAGGCTTTACGGGCGTGAACAACAGCACGGCCCCGAGAACAAGCAACCCGGCGATGACAAGCAATCCCATTTCAGTGCTGCCCGTGAATGTCTTGACCCATCCGATCATCGTGGGGCTCAGGAAGCCGCCAAACAGTCCGAGCGTGTTGATGAGGGCGATCCCGCCCGCCGCCGTCGGGCCGCTCAACACATCGTGCGGAATGGCCCAGAACACGGAATATGCGGCGAACATGGCACCCGTGGCGACCGTGATGGCGATGAACGCGACACCAAACTGTTCGAGATAGAGCGTTGCCACGGCCAGGGTAACGGCGCTCACCGCCGCGGCGATCGTGGCATGTCGATGGCGCTCCTTCTTGCGGTCGGAGCTGCGCGCGAGTGCGTACATCGATACGGCCGCGGCGACATACGGGACAGCGGAGTACAGGCCGATCTCAAGGACGCTCTTGAGACCCGTCGCTTTGAGGATCGCGGGCAACCAAAAGCCGATGGCGTACAGCCCGCAAATCAGGCAGAAATACGCTGCGGCAAGGCGATAGATCGACGGACTACGGAGCACTACCGGCAGCGAGCGATACGCGGACCGATCCGGTACCGCCGGCGTCACAAGACCCTTCAGACTCGATAATTCCTGAGCTGACAACCAACCAGCCTGTTCGGGCGAATCCTTGAGCCAAGCGAGCGCGACGATGCCAAGCAACGCCGCCGGCACCCCCTCGAGGATGAATAGCCACTGCCAACCCGCGAGTCCGTGAGTACCCGAGAGCGACGTCATCGCCCAGCCCGACAGCGGGCCAGCCACGATCCCCCCGATCGGCGCGGCTGCCAGCAGCAGAGCCACCGCACGGGCCATTCGTGCTTTGGGATACCAGTACGAGAGGTAGAAGATCATTCCGGGCGCGAAACCGGCTTCAAACACGCCCAGGAGAAAGCGCAGCGCGTAGAACGAAGTCGTGCTCGAAACGAAGCACGTCGCGGCCGATGCCAGGCCCCATAGGATCATGATGCGGGCGAGCGTCTTGCGAGCACCGATCCGCACGAGCAGCAGATTGCTCGGTATCTCGAATAGCACGTAGCCAAGAAAGAAGATTCCCGCCCCGAGCCCATAGGCGGCATCACTGAATGCAAGGTCGTGCTGCATCTGCAATTTCGCGAATCCGATATTAATGCGATCCACATAAGCGAACGCATAACAGATCGCAAGGAATCCGAGGACGCGAATATCTATTTTTCGGAATATTCCTACATTCGACGTAGGCAAATCCTGAGCGTATACGTTGGTGTCGCTGGCCATTGAACAATCTCGGAATGAATGTTTGTTTTTGGTACTAAGATATCAGCCAAGCGACTTTACCCCGAAAACGGCCTATAAGGCGCCCTCGCCAGGCAACGGGGTGTGCACCAAAATCTATCCCGTCAATGTTGAGAGGTTGACAAGAGGTGGCATGGATCAAATTAAAATGAGCCAGTTGATATGCTTGGAAGCAGTGGTCACAACGGGGTCAATCAGAAAGGCAGCCACGAAGCTGGGTTTTCAGCCATCGTACGTGAGCCGGCAGATTCAGATCCTCGAGCGCGAAACCGGTGCCCTCCTTTTCGATCGGCAATCGGCGGGAGCGGTGCCCACCCCGGCCACCGCGCATCTGCTCGAGTATCACCGGATGTGGAGCGCTCAGCTCGAACACTTGGAAAGCCAGCTCGGGTCATTGGACGATCTGGGTTCCGGCAGCGTCATCGTCGCGGCAAGTGAGGGGCTGATTCCGTCGTTGACCGATGAGGTCCTATGGGACTTCAACCGCCAGTATCCCAATATTCGGTTGACCATCCATACCAAGGCTACCGTCGAGATCGTGCACGATGTGCAGAAGGGCATCGTCCATATAGGGATGGCGTACAGCCCGCCGGCGTCGGAGCACCTGCGCTTTCACGCGCATGCGAAGCACCGTGTGGTGGCCGCGATGTCGCCGGACCACCCGCTTGCCGCGCAGACGGGAGATATCACGTTCGGGCGCGCGATCGCCTACCCGTTTGCGACGATGCCGGCGCTATACGGGCTCGGGCGCTTGATCGAGGCAGTAGCCGCCGCTGAAAACCTGCGCTTCGCGCCTATCATGCAAGCGAACACGCTGGATCTGCTCATCCGTTTCGCGCTCGCCGGCCGCGGCGTCGCAATGGTGACGGACTATTCGGTGCGCGAGGAAATCGCCGATGGGCGCCTTGTCGCGCGCGCGATCGACCACTCGATGCTCGGCAATCAGTATGCGAAGGTCTTCGTCAATTCCGAGCGGATGCTGACGCGTGCAGCCAGCGAACTCTTGCACTGGATCGAGACGCGCATGTCGGTATTCAACGTTCCGATGGCCGCTGACGTCATCTAGCTCAATGGGCTACAGCGTATGAATGGCTCGCACCAGCGCGTCATGCGCGGTGTGACGAAAAGGGGAAGTTCAATTGCGACAGAGGAGGCGTGGCGAAATCCGAACTCGATTGAATGTCCAATTGAGCAAGCCGGCTGCCATCCCAGTTGCTCGACGGCGCAATCAAGGTATAGTGCGGCGATCGTTCGACAGAGAATCAGCCAATGAAAGCAATCGTCTATGAATCGTTCGGCGCCGCGCCCAAACTACTGAACGTTGCCGATCCGACGCCCGCGCCGCATGGCGTTGTGGTCCAAGTGATGGCCACGGGCGTATGCCGCAGCGACTGGCACGGTTGGATGGGCCACGATCCCGATATCGTCCTCCCGCACGTGCCCGGCCATGAACTCGCAGGCGTCGTCGCGGCCGTCGGCCCGGACGTCAAGCGCTGGCAAATCGGCGACCGCGTCACGGTGCCGTTCGTCGGCGGTTGCGGTCACTGCCCCGAATGCCATTCCGGTAATCAGCAAGTGTGCGAAAGCCAATTTCAACCCGGCTTTACGCATTGGGGTTCGTTCGCCGAATACGTGGGCATCCACTACGCCGACCTCAATCTCGTGCGCTTGCCCGATGCCCTCGGCTTTGCCACAGCGGCGAGCCTCGGCTGCCGTTTCGTGACTTCGTTTCGCGCCGTGGTCGACCAAGGCAAAACCTCGGCCGGACAATGGGTGGCGGTGCATGGGTGCGGCGGCGTCGGCCTGTCCGCGATCATGATCGCCAACGCGATCGGCGCGAATGTGGTCGCCATCGATATTTCGGATCGAGCACTCGAACTGGCGAGCACGTTGGGCGCCGTCGCAACCGTCAATGCAGCGCGCGTCGCGAATGTCGTCGAAGCCGTGAAGGAAATCACGCAAGGCGGCGCGCATGTTTCGCTCGATGCGCTGGGCCATCCCACCACCTGCTTCAACTCGATCAGCAACCTGCGCCGCCGCGGCAAGCATGTACAAGTGGGCCTCATGCTGGGCGATCACGCCACACCGCAGGTGCCGATGAGCAAGGTCATCGCTCACGAACTGGAAATTCTGGGCAGCCACGGCATGCAGGCACACCGCTACGATGCCATGCTCGACATGATCCACACGGGCAAACTGCAGCCCGAGCGCCTGATCGGCAAGGAAATCAGCCTGAGCGCATCGGCCGAGGCGCTCATGAACATGGACCGGTTCGAAGGCGCAGGCGTAACGGTCGTTACCGATTTCGCGTCCTGATTGCGCGGCTACGGCAGGTTCGACGCGCCGACTTCAGGGCCTGCCAGCCAGCGCTGCTTTCACCTGGGCGGCGCTGCCCAGTTTCAATAAACGCTGGGCAAGTGCCCGACACGCGCTGAATTCGAGCGTGGCCAGCTTCGCCTTCACCTCGGCGATAGCAGGCACACACACCGACAATTCATCGACGCCGAGCCCAACCAGCACTGCCGTCGCGGCCGGATCGGAGGCGAGCGCGCCGCATACGCCTACCCACTTCCCGTGCGCATGCGCACCGGCCACGGTCGAGTCGATCATCTTCAGCACGGCCGGATGCAGCGCGTTCACCTGCGATGCGAGCTGGGCATGTCCTCGATCCATCGCGAGCGTGTACTGTGCGAGATCGTTAGTGCCGATCGAAAAGAAATCGACTTCCTGCGCAAGCGCCTCGACGATCGCGACAGCCGCCGGCACCTCGATCATCACGCCGATCTTGACCGGATGCGGGTGCTTCTCTTGTTCCTCGAGCAGAATACGTTTGGCCGCGCGTACCTCGTCGAGATCGGACACCATCGGAAACATCATGTGCAAGTTCCCGTGCGGCACCGCACGCAGCAACGCGCGCACCTGGCTGCGGAATAAATCCGGATAGGCGAGGCTCACGCGAATACCGCGCAAGCCGAGAAACGGATTACCCTCCTTGGGCAGCGGCAAGTAGCGCAGCGGTTTGTCTCCGCCGACGTCGAGCGTGCGGATAATGCACTTGCGCTGCGGCCCGAGCGCTGCCGCAACCGCCCGATACGCCGCGCTCTGCTCGTCTTCGTCCGGGGCAACGGCTCGATCCTCGAACAAGAACTCCGAGCGCAATAACCCCACCCCTTCAGCGCCTGCGGCCACCGCATCGGCCGCTTCAGCCGCATCTCGCACGTTGGCGACGACTTCGACGCGATGGCCATCACGGGTGCACCCGATCCCATGCGCCGCTTGCGCAGAGCTATCGCGTTGCGCGGCGGCTGCCTTCATGCGCCGCTCGGCATCGGCCAGCGCCGCAGCATCGGGCGCGATCCGCAACGTACCCGCCGTGCCGTCCAGCACAGCGCTCGTACCGTCGGCAAGTAGGCGTACTGCCGCATCGATACCGCACATCGCGGGGATCCCCATCGAGCGCGCGAGAATCGCCACGTGGCTCGTCGGGCCGCCGGACACCGTGCACAGTCCAGCTACTTTGCTGCGGTCGAGCGATACCGTATCCGATGGCGTCAAGTCGTCGGCAACAATAATCGATCGCTCGACCAGCTTCGGCGCCGTGCGCCGCACGTCCGTCAGGAGTGCGACCACACGCAGGCCGATATCGCGAATGTCGGAGGCGCGTTCGCGTAACGGTGGGCTCGGGTGTTGCGCGAGTCGTTGCGCTACGACGCTGCATGCGTGGTGCCACGCAAGCGCGGCGCTGGCCCCGTCGGACAGCTTTCCCTGAGCTAATTCGGTCAGCACCGGATCGCCCAGGAGCGCGAGATGCGCGTCCATGATCTGTGCCCCGGGGCCGACGCTGCCGCTACGGGCTGCGAGCCGTTCGATCTGCTCGCGAGCGCGCTGCAACGCGCCGACGAGACGCGCATGTTCTTCGTCGAAGGCCCCGCCAGCTTCGTCGAATTCGATCGCGGCGTCGCGCCATTGCACCAGTTGACCGACAACCAGCCCCGGCGACGCCGCAACGCCCGTGAATTCGCTACCCGTCAGGTCCGTTGCGCGTGCACTCGCTACCGGCACCGTCGAGCGAGCGACAATCGGATCCTCCGCCATGACCCAGGGAACGGCGACAGTCTCCACACGCTCGCCGCAGCCATCGCGCAATAACCGTTCGAGCGCCCCAAGCGCCTGCGCTGCGTCGGGACCCAGCGCGCTCAGTTGGATCGGGTCGCCATGACGCGTGGCCAACGACATGATGTCGATCGCCGATTTGGCATCCGCCTTGACCGTCCCGCACGACAGCACGATGTCCGCCACGTAGTGCCGTGCCGCTTGTGCGAGCACCGCGGCCGGCCTCGCGTGCAGGCCCATTGGGTTCGGCAGCTCGATCAACGGCGAATGCAGCCGGTTGCCCGGCGCTGCTGCCGCCGTCGGCATGTCATCGGCGACAGCCTGGCCAACGTGAAGCGTCAACAGGATGGACGCCCCGGCCTCGACCGAACCCGACGCTTTGTCGATCCGCGTCACCGCCACCGATTCGCCATTGACGATCACGATCTCCGTCAACATGCTGGCGGCCTTCGCACTCACGCGTGCGAGATCGAACCGCAGCAGCGGCTGTCCGGCACGCACGTCGTCGCCCTTCCTAACGAGCGCATCGAACCCTTCGCCGTCGAGCATGACGGTATCGATGCCGACATGAACCAGCACCTGAATCCCCGCTTGCCCTTCGATCACCACGGCGTGCCGCGCCGCGTGCAGATCGATCACCCGGCCGTCCATCGGCGACAGCACGAGGTTCGTGCTCGGATCGATCGCTAACCCCTCGCCGAGCAGCTTTTGCGCGAAGGCCGGATCGGGCACGTCCTCGATCGGCACGACCCTACCGGACAACGGCGCAACGATTTTTACCGTAGTGTTTTCTATCGACATGGCATCCCAACGTCCTGTTATCAAATGCAAGCAGAGCGAGCCGTCTCGTCGCGCCGCAAAGGCCACCAACAGATATCGCGCAGTGCCGCCATCGCGTTCGTCGCGAAGCGAACCGGCTTGATCTCGGGCCCGGGATAGAAACGCGTGGTGAAGACCTGCTCGCCGCCGTTCACGAATATCTCGACGCAACTGCGATCGACAAAGATATGCAGCCGCGTCGCGCTGGCCTCGATCTCGCACTCGCGACGCTCGTGAATCTGCCCGGCCTGCGGGCAGTGGCGAACCAGCGCAAGCCTTCCGATTTCGTCGTCGTACGTCAATCGCAGCGACTGGGTTTGCTCATCGAGCACATGCAGCACCCAGTTGGCGCCCTTCACTGCATGAATGGAAACCTGTAGTTCCCACTCGCGGCTCGCGGCGCTCGGCAGCGCAATCGACGCATCCCCTTTCAGCAGCATGTCGGGCATCCGAATCGCCGGCCCGCGCAGGCGTTCGAGTTCGCGCAGCGGCCGTTGCACGAGACGCCCATTGTCGAGACTCAACTCGCGCGGCATCGTCAGGCAATGCGTCCAGCCGTCCGCGATGGTGGGCGTATCCGGTTGCGACGGCATCCCCATCCAGCCGATCAGCAGCCGCCGCCCATCGGGCGCGGCCAGCGTTTGCGGCGCGTAGAAATCGAACCCATGGTCGAGACGGTGGAAATCGCTGTGCGTAAAAGCCGCCGCATCGAGATCGACGTCGCCGGTCAAATAGCCGGCGATATCTTCGCGGCCGCTTGTGCCGTCGCGCGTCACGTTCATTTGCCGGCAGCAAACCAACACGGTCTCTCCGTCCAGCACGAACAGGTCCGGACACTCGACCATGTAGCAGGCCTGCGCCGGCGCCAGCAGTTCGCCGACGATATGCCATGCGCGCCAATCGTCGCTTTTCGCGAGTACGACGGTGCCCTTCAAATCGGCGGCCCGTTGTGCGCCCAGCACCGCATACCACGTTTCGTTGTGCCGCCACACCTTTGGATCGCGAAAATGGCCCGTATAGCCCGCCGGCGCACCGTCGATCACCGGCCCGAGCTTTTCGAAGCGCACGCCGTCGGCCGAGCGCGCGAGACACTGATGGCTCGAACGGCCGCCTGCCTCGTCGCGCACGTTCCCCGTGTAGAGCAGCAGCAATGAATCGCCGAATGCCATCGCACTGCCGGAATAGCAGCCGTGCGCGTCGTACGCCTCATTCGGCGCAAGCGCGACGGGTAGCGTTTCCCAATGGATCAGGTCTTCGCTTTTGACATGCGCCCAGTGCTTGTTCGCGTGGATACAGCCGTCGGGGTTCCATTGATAGAAGACGTGATACGCCCCTCGCCAATAGATCAAACCGTTAGGGTCGTTCATGAGCCCGTGCGGCGGGCATAGATGAAACGAGGGGCGCCAACGGTCTTCGACAAACTCGAGTGCAGCGCAATCAGGCACCGGCAATCTCCCCGCGCGGCGCCTTGCTTTTCAGGCCGCGCAGCAGCGTCAGCGCGAATGCCACGGCAAACGCGATCGTGCCGCCTACCAGGTAATGGAGCACGCCATCCGGGCGAACGATCGCGAGGCCCGGTAGAGCGGTCAAGCCGATACCCGTCATATAAACGTGCGTCGCGACCACCCAGCCGCCGCCCACTGCGCCGCCGACCGCCGCAAAGACGAACGGCCAAAACTCACGCAGATTCACGCCGAAGATCGCGGCTTCGGTAATGCCCATCAGGCAGGACAACGCGGCAGGGACGGCGACCTGCCGCATCTTTTCGTCGCGCGTGGTAAAAAACACGGCGAACGCGGCGCCGCCTTGCGCGATGTTCGCCATCGACCAGATCGGCAGTAGGAAATTCACGCCGATGGCCGGGTTCGCCAGCAGGTTCGCCTCGATTGCATGAAAACTGTGATGAATGCCGGTCAGGACGATGGTCGAATACAGTCCTCCGAACAGGAGCCCGGCCAGTGCGCCGCCGTGCACGTAGATGGATTGCAGACTGAATGAAAGACCATCGCCGAGCGCGCGGCCGATCGGGCCTACCACGGTCAGGGCAATCGTGCCCGAAATGAGGAGCGTCAGGAACGGCGTGAAGATCAGATCGACCGCGTTAGGAATGACGCGCTTCACGCCACGCTCGATCCACGACATCATCCAGACCGCGAGCAAAATCGGGAGCACGGTGCCCTGATACCCGACCTGCGCAATGGGGAATCCGAACAGATTCCAATATCGATGAATGCCGCTGCCGAGCGTCCATGCGTTCTGCAGATCGGGATGGATCATGATCCCCGCCAGCGCGGCCGCGAGCAGCGGCGAAACGCCGAAGTCGCGCGCACATGAAAACGCAATCAAGATCGGTAGGAACACGAAGGCGGTGCTCGCGAATACGTTCAGGATCTGGACCGCCGCGCTGTCGCCGGTTACCCATCCCATGCTCTTGAGCAGGCCGAGCAAGCCCATCAACAAACCCGATGCGACGATCACCGGAATGATCGGGACAAAGACGTTCGAGAGTGTCCGCGCGAGCCGTTGCGCCACGTTCTGCCGAACCGCGGCATCGCGTTTCACTTCCTCGACCGTTCCCGCGGCCGACGTGCCGAGTAACGCCTGCAGCGCGTCGTGCACCTTGTCGACGATGCCGGGACCGACGATGACCTGCACCTGCCCCGCACCGTTAAACGACCCTTTCACCAGATCTAGCTTGCCGATCGTCGGGTGATCGATCTTGCCGTTGTCGTGTACGACAAGCCGCAAGCGCGTCGCGCAATGCGACAGCCTCACGATGTTCGCCGAGCCGCCTAGGAGCGGCAGCAGGGCCTGTGCCGTTTCGCTTTCCGTCACCATCCTCTCCATACGTTGAATGTGGTATCGATACCATATGGCACTGATGCCACCTCGTTGACTTCGCAATCACCCGTCGCTTCGATCGAGCGATCCGTTTATTTCGTGCTCAAGTGCTGCGCCGAAGCGCGAGCCGATACGGCATCACTATCCGGGCGGCATCGCTGTGCTGGGCATCGAGCATGTCCATCATGAGTTGGGCGGCTTGCGCCCCCGTGCCGGCGTAATCGTAGTGAACGGTGGACAGCGCGGGACGGACCATCCGCGCCATGTCGCTGTCGCCCACGCCCGCAACGGCCATATCCTGCGGGACGCGAATGCCGTGATCGTGCAGGCAAGCCATGGCGCCGACCGCGAGACGGTCGGTGACGGCCAAAATCGCCGTGCAGCGACGGCTACCTGTCAGACGAAGCAAACGCTCGGCGGCCTCTTCTCCCGCCTCCGCTTTGAAGCTCGTCCGGACGATCAATTCGGGATCGACGGACAACCCATGCGCTTGCAGCGCTTCCAGATAGCCCGCGGTTCGCTCTCCGCCCACCTGAATGTCTTCCTCGCCGACGGTCACGAGACCGATACGCCGGTGTCCGTTTTCGATCAGGTGCTCGGTCATCATGCGCGCCGCCGATCGTTCGTTTTGGATCACGCTGGCGATGCCAAGATGACTCGCGTCCTGACCGATCAGCACCATCGGCAACCCCGCTTCGCGCATCGCATCGACCAGCGGGTCGTTGACGGTCGTGGCCAGATGCAGCACACCGGCCACACGTTGCCGGCGAAACAGATCGTAGGCCTCCTGCTCCTGCGCGACCGAATTGTCGGTGTTCGCGAGCAGCATCTGGCAACGCGAGGGCGCGAGCGTCGCGGAAATCCCGGCCACCACCTCGCCCGTCGTGTACGAATTGATCTTCGGAATGATCACGCCGATCAGTCCCGACCGCCGCGACTTCAACTGTTTCGCCGGCTCCGAGGGCGTATAGCGTGTCTGCGCAATCACCGCATCGATGCGCGCGCGCACCTCGGCCTTCACGTAGCCGGAGTTATTCAGCACGCGAGATACCGTCGATGTCCCGACCTTCGCCAGCGCGGCGATGTCGCGGATCGTCAGGCGTTTATCGGGTATCGTTACCATACGTTGCTTCGCAGCCGCCGTTAAAGTGGCGAGACCATAACGCACGATGGCCACCCGCGCAATCGCAAGAATATGACAGCGCCAGTCGATGCCGCTGCCGTCGATCCTTTCCGTCGATTGTCACAATAAGTTCATGAAAGCTCCGTAGATTCGCCGGCCGGCCCGAATCGTCGTTTGCATCCCCTACCTTTCCCTGATTGATAGTACTTTTATTCTCCCGTACGCTACGCCGGTATCGGATCTTCGGCCACCTCGGGTGCGGGAGGAGGCGGAAGGAGTTCGGATAAAGCACGCGCGGAGTCGTTGTATGCCAGACGCCATTGCCCGTCTCAACCTTGCGCCGGTCGAATCGATCTTTCGCAACGAATACCGGTGGTTGCCGAACCGCCCGAGGTTGATGCTCGGCTGTGCGTTTACCGCCAAAGACATCGCCTCGGAAACGTTCGTCCAACGGACGGTGCACGACTCTCTCACCCAGGCGCTCCGCGCTTGCTGTTCGGCGTCGCTGCAATGATCGACGATATGACCCGGGCAACCGCTCTCGGCACCGGCGGCAACGAAACCGAGCAAGCGATCAGCGCCGCGATTCGTTGGATGGTCCTGCTGCGCTCGGGCGATGCAACGGAACGCGATCACCAGCACTTCGAGGCCTGGCGCAAGGCGCACCCTTCTCATGCGAAGGCATTGGCTCACGTCGAGGCGTCGCTCGGCGCGCTCCTACCGCCTAGCTCCGCCGGCATCGCGCGCCGCGCCGTCGGCGATGCGCTGCTGGCTGCCCCCGCGCGCCGCCGGCTCGTGCGCGGCGTGCTCTCGTTCGGCGCGATCGCGCTCGGCACCGGCGCGATCGTCGATCGGCTCAGCCCGATCGGACAGTGGACAGCAGATCTGCACACCAACACCGGCGAGCGAAAGGAAACGATGCTCGCCGATGGGTCCACCGTCACGCTCGGGGCGCGCAGCGCGGCCGATCTCGCCTATCGCGCTGACGCGCGCGGCTTGGTTCTGCGCAGCGGAGCGGCGTTCGTCAGGGTCACCGATCGCGACGTCCGGCCGTTCGTGGTTCGCAACGGCAATCGGCGCGTACACACCCATGCGGGTTCGTTCTCGGTCCGCACGGAAGGCAAATGGCTGCACGTCGCCGCCCTCGATACACCGCTGCGAATCTCCGTGGCAGGCGGCGAGGCCATGACGCTTGCGCCGGGTCGCACCGCGAGGGCCGGCACGCAGCGCATCGAGCCGCTGCGCGAAAACGCCGCCTTCGAAGCGTCGTGGGCATCGGGCCAACTGCAAGTCGACGAGGTGCCGCTCGGCGTCGTCGTCGAACGCCTGCGTCCCTACTTCCCTGGCGTGATCCGGGTCGCGAACGATGCCGCGTCGCTGCCCGTCACCGGCGTGTTGCCGCTCGACCAGCCGCTGCGCGCGCTCGACGCGCTAGCCCATACGTTGCCGCTTCAAATCAGCCGCTACGCGGGGTATCTCGTTCTCGTCGCCCGTACCTGAGCGCCGTGTTCTGCCGGCCGGCCCCACTAGCCCCACAAAAAAATTTCGTTCGGAACCCGTCACTTTGGCTCGCTCGTGGCACATACCGTTTGAAAGCACACATGCGACGCCGCGAATGCGCCCTACCTACGAGATCGAAACAGATGACGAGTACGGTCCACCCCTTAGCGATGCAGTGTCCTCCGGCCGAGCCCCGCTCGAATGCCCGGACGGTCGGGGTCGTCCTCGTCGTGGTCTTGGCGCATCTCGCGCTGTTCGCGGTTTATAGCCGCGCCGCGCGATCGGGTTTGTCCGGGCTGCGCGAAGCGCATGCCGTCGCGCCGACCGGGCCCCTTGAAGTCGTTGTGCTCGCCGTACCCTCGGCGAACAATCGTCCGGCGCCTGCCGGCCCCTCCTCCCATGCATCGATTGAACCGCACGTATCGCCGCCCCAACGTCGTGCGCTTCCGCGCAAACCGGCGCCGACCGAGACCGTTGCGCCGGCGCCGCACCCATCTGCGCCGCGAAAAGGCGTGGTAACCGAGCCGGCAGCAGCGTCCGGTGCCGCCAGCACGCCGGGAGCGGGAGCGTCTGCCGCGAGCGCGACGAAAGCGCCTGCCGCCGCGGAAGCGGCACGGTTCAGCGCCAAACCGGAGACGAAGCGATCCGACGAGGTGGTCTGCCGCATTCCGACGCCCTCGTATCCGGCGCGCTCGCGCAGGCTCGAGGAGGAAGGCACGGCCACCGTACGGATGACGCTCGATACCACCGGCCACCCGACGGCCGTGAGCCTAGAGCGCGGCACCGGCTTCGCCGATCTCGATGCGGCTGCGCTCGATGCCGTGAACGGTGCTGTCTGCGAGCCCTATATCAAGCAAGGCGAGGCGGTGCCGGTGAGCGTAGTCCAGTCGATCGATTTCAAGCTCGCCGAGCAGTAACGGCGGGCAACCGATTGCTAGCTATTTGCAATCAAGGGGTCATCGTGAACGACGTCATCCTTACCCAAGACGGCAGCCTAGCTCGAATGCCGGGCTCGCCCGATGGGCGACGTGTCAGAAAATCCTGACCCGACAATCAGCCCGTCCTGACGCCCGTAATCCTTAAATAATCGCTATGTTGGCCGTTCACCTGGGGGGCGACGCGAGCACAACCGCGCGCGTTACCACCCGAATCGTAACGGCGCTCGGATTTGCATCGCTCGTATCGGAGGCGGTCGAGTCGACTGTGCTTGAGTCGAGAACTATGCAATGGCGAGAGTAAGGCGCGGTTCGCGCGCGAGTTGGACAGGGCTTGCGGTGGCCTTGGGGTGTTCGATCGCCGCACCGCCCACGTCGGCGGCGGATGCGCCGGCTATCGCGTTTCACGTGGCGGGCGGCCAGCTCGATACCGTGCTGCTGCAAATCGCGAAGCTCGGTCATGTCGTCCTTTCGTTCGACGCGTCGCTGACGCGCGGCCTCGCGGCTGCCCCCGTGGACGGCACGATGACGCCGAAAGAAGCGCTCGCCCATGCGCTTGCCGGCAGCCACCTCGAGTTGATCGAAGTGGCGAACGGGACGCTCACGCTGCGCCGGGCCGAATCGGCCAGCGAGCCGAGCGCCGCCGCCCCGTCGGACCATGTGCTGCCGAAGATCGACGTGATGGGCCGCGCCGATGGCGACCAGGCGGCGAAACACAGCTTCGTCGTCGAGCGTTCGTCCACGGCCACGCGCACCGACATGGCGCTCTCCGACGTGCCGCAATCCGTGGGTGAGGTCAGTCGAGAAGTGATGACCACGCAGCAAGCCGCCACGGTGGCCGATGCGCTCGCCAATGTGAGCGGCGCCACCCCGTTTTTCGGGTTCAACAGCGCGGACTACGACGTCAAGGTGCGCGGCTTCCAAACGACCTCGCTGTTGGTCGACGGCATGCTCTACGAAGCGATGGCCTATCCGCCGTTGGAGGGGGTCGAGCGTGTCGAAGTCATCAAAGGGCCCGTCACGTTGATCGCGGGAGGCGTGCCGGCAGGCGGCATCGTCAATCTCGTCACCAAGAAGCCCGATTTCAAGATCGAGCGCACGCTGACGACACAGATCGACTCGAATGGCCAGCGCCGCGCCAGCATCGACCTGGGCGGCACGTTCGGCGACGGTTCGAATCTGGCCTACCGCTTTGTGGCAGCCGGCGAGTTGGACAACCGCAACTACGGTGGCTATGACGGGAAGCGCGAATTCTATCTGGCACCGTCGCTTCGCTACCGCGATGGGGCAACCGATATTACGCTCGGCGTCGAGCATTACCGCAATCGTTTGCCGATCCTGCCGTACACGGTTGGCGGGCCCGACGGCCTGCCGCTGCCGGATACACCCTTGATACCGGTCAGTGCGTCGAGCGATTACATCTCCAACGAATCGACCGAAGTGCATCTCTTCGCCGAGCATTCGTTCGGCGACGGATGGAGCGTACGCGCGCGCGCGCGCATGCTGCGCTATGAGACCGACACGTTTTGGAATCTTCCGCTGTCGGTATTCGACGCCAACGGCGACGTGGGGCTCGATGCGGTCAATGCACGCATCGTCGAACACCAGGCCACCGTGGCGAGCGAGCTGGTCCGCACATTCAAGCTCGGCGGGGTGTCCGGTACGCTGCTCGCAGGCTTGGATTTCTGGCGGTTCGGATTCGCCAACGATCAGGCGCCCGACAATTTTTCGACGCAGAATCTCTATACGCCGCAGCCATTAGCCACAGTGCCCGGCGGGCCCCTCATGCCGTTCTCCTCTTACGACTCGCGGCAATGGAGCACTTACGTGCAGGCACAACTCGCATTCGGTTCGCGGCTACGCGTATTGGCGTCGCTGCGACACACGAATGTCCTGTACTCCGATCAGCTCGATCAATTCGATCAACACAACAGCGCTTGGACGCCGACGCTCGGTGTCAGCTACCGCTTGACCTCGTCCGCGACGCTCTACGCCAATTGGCTGCATGGGTTCGATCAATCGCTGGGTAACCCGACAGCGAGCGGCACAGGGTTACCGCCGATGCGCAGCGAGCAGATCGAGACAGGCGTGAAATTCGATCTGCTCGACGATAAGCTCTATGCCACAGCAGCGGTTTATCGAGTACACAACGATTTTTCGATCGGCGTCGACCCGACGAATCCCCTCTATGCCGCTCAGGCACCCGGGCAGCACAGCCGAGGATTCGAGTTCGATATTCAAGGGCAAGCGCTGCCGGGCTGGAACGTGATCGGCACCCTCGCCGTGGCGAGTTCGAATGCGGGCGGCGTCGATACGGCCTCCCCGGCGATCCCGTCGCGCAGCGCAAGCCTGTGGACCACCTACGCTTTCAGCCACGATCCGGCACGCGGGTTCAGCGTGGGCGGCGGCCTCTTTTGCCATTCGCGCGAGCCGACGGATATGCCCGGCTATTCGCTGCCCGGCGACGCGCGCGTCGATGCAACCGTCTTTTATCGGGCCAAGCATTGGTCCGCGCAACTGGGCGTGAAGAATGTATTCGACCGGCGCCTATACGGCGCGTCGATGCATGCGATCGCCATCCCCGTGCTGCCGGGCCGCGCCGTCATTTTGACGACGACGTTCGATCTGAGTTGAGTTCGGCATCCGTGCCGGTGCTAGCGCAACGACTAGCACCGGTGCCATGGCTAATGCAACGTCGCCATCTCGGGACGTTCGTCGCCGAACAGCACATGCTTGCTCTGGACAGCGCCGCCGATGGCATCGAGAAGTTGGATCGCCGCTTGCGCGCTGAAGCGGATTCGGCGCTCGGCAAAATACCCGCTTTCGTCCTGCTGCATCAAATCGACGACGACAATATCGATGTCCCCGGACGCATGCTGGACCATCGACACCGGCACGGACACGTTGAATGCTTCGTCCGGCGAATCCCATGCATCGGACGGTTCGTTGTTCTCGTAAATCACCCGGATGTTCTCCCATTTGCAGTTTGGTTCGCCCACGCGACGATTGTGGGCAAACCGTGCCGCCTTGCCCGGCCATGAAACGAAATGTCGGGCACGTCGGCGAAGCGTGCCATGGGAACGCGATGGGGAACACCTCCGGGGACCGCATCGGCAGGCCTTCGAGAAGACAGGCCCGTCGCTATGCGAAATCAGCCTCGCCGTCTCCCGCTCTGCGTTCGTGTCGTTCTAAACGATCGTGTCGTAACAGTCATTGGGCAATCGGCTCTAGGCACCGAGGCAGCAACGACATGTCTTGTTTGGGCAGCGGCTTGCTATACAAAAACCCTTGTGCGATCTCGCAACCATTTCGCTCGAGGAACTGGGCTTGCTCGAGCGTCTCCACGCCTTCCGCGACCACCTGCTGGCCAAAGCACCGCGCAATCGAGAGCACCGCCTTGACGAGTTCGGCGTGGCGCCGGTCCGTCGTGACCTTCTGCACGAAGGATCGATCGATCTTGAGGACATCGATCGGAAAGCGAGCCAAGTAGCTCAACGACGAATACCCCGTGCCGAAATCGTCGATTGCGATCGAGATCCCCATCTTCTTGAACCAGCCCAGCGTGTTCAGGACGGCCTCGTTCTCCTCGAGCAAAATGCTCTCGGTGATTTCGAACTCCAACCACTCGGGACGGCAGCCCGTTTCCGCCAGCATGCAGGCGACGGTCGAGCCGAAACCCGCGGCTTGAAACTGCCGCGCGGAAAGATTGACCGCGATCTTGTGCGGCAACGACGCCTTCTTGTTCCATTCGACGGCGGCACGGCACGCCTCGCGCAACACCCATTTACCGAGATCCACGATCAGGCCGGATTCTTCCGCCACCGAAATGAACGTTTCCGGCGTGACGAGCCCCACGCCGGGGCGATTCCATCGCAGCAGCGCCTCGGAGCCGATGACCGTTCGATCGCGCAGTAACACCTTCGGGTGATAGCGCAATTCGAACTCCTGGAATTCGATGGCGCGATGCAGTTGCGACTCGAGCCCAAGGCGGGCCGCTGCGTCGATCGTGAGTCCCTTCGCGTAAAAACGATAATTGCGGCGCCCCGTACGCTTCGCGAGGTACATCGCCGAATCCGCGTATTTGATCAAATCGTCCGCGCTCGTGCTGTCCGTCGGATAGAGCGCGATCCCAATGCTGCAAGAGACGAAGACATCGGTCCCATCGAGCACGAAACATTGGTTGAACCGTTCGATCATGCGCTGTGCAATCCGCTCGACGTCGGTCCGGCTCTCGGCGCCCGGGATCAGAATCGCGAATTCGTCGCCGCCGAAGCGCGCCACCACGTCTTGCTCGCGCACGCATGCACGCAAGCGTTTCGCCGCTTCACGCAGCATCTCGTCGCCGACGGCGTGTCCCATCGTATCGTTGACGTCTTTGAAGCGGTCCATGTCCACCATCATGACCGCGGCCATCGGGACGGGCTCGCTAGCCGTCGCGGTGACGATCTCGCGCAAGCGCTCGCTGAAGTGGGCCCGATTGCTCGTCGACGTGAGCGGGTCGTGGTACGCCATCCACTCGATGTGCTTGCGCGAGGCATTGAGTTCGGTAATGTCGCGCGCCACGGCCAGCACGCTTTCCACGCTGCCGTTCTCGCCGAATTCCGGCGCCATCTTCACGAGGTAGCAGGCGCCCGGCGTACCGTCGTCATGCCAGCGGGACGCGGCTTCGAACTCGAGATTCTTTCCGGTGACGAAGACTTCCTCGAGCGCGGCCTCGAATTCCTCCGCTGCTACACCGCCCGAGAGAATCGCGTTCGACGACAGCGGTAAATCGCGAGGACGCTTTCCGATCAATCCGGCAGCCCCGTCCTCCCCACCGGCGAGGGCGACGAAAACCGGGTTCACATAGATACGCCGCAAATCGCGACCGTATCGAATGATGATGTCGGGCGAGTGCTCGACGAGCGTTCTGAATTCTCTCTCCCGCTCCGCCAGGATGGTTTCGACGTGCTTGCGCTCCGTCACGTCGCAGCCTATCGCCAACACGCTGACGATTTCTCCCGAATCGTCGCGCTCCGGGATCAGGCTGACTTCATGCCATCGCGGTTCGCCGTCGGGGCCGACGACGACCTGATGAACCCCGGGTAACGGCTCGCCCGTCGCGACGACATGTGCGATCGCGGCCCCCACCTCGGCATGCACGGTTAGCGTGCCGATCACTTCGGCCGCCGGCTTCATCAACGTGCGTTCGTGCACCGCGTTGATATAGAGGTAACGGCCTGTCGGGTCCCAGCGGGCAACATTGGCAGGCAGATTGTCGGCCAGCGAATGGGCTTGGCGTTCGCTCATGAGGAGCGCTTCGCTCATATGCGCGTATAGCGCTCGGTCCGCTTGCGCCTCCGAAACGAACGCTTCCGTGGCAGCGCGAAGCCGCGCGGCAAGGTCGGCAAGATCGGGGCGAGCCGGCGCCGGCCCGCCGGATCCATCCTCAGCCGCTATCGGGTAAGCGAACGCGTCGATTTCCGCTGCAATCTTCAAGAATCGATCGGCGAGACGCACGATGTCGAACATTACCCACACTCCGCTTTGTATTTTCTGGCAACGCTACTGCTGGGTATCGCTGTTTCGATCGAATGTTTGTCGATCGATCTCCTCTAGGTACGGCACCGTGCGTGGGTGCGCGGCCTCTGCTCATAACGTGTATACGGCTGCCGGCCTCGCCCGCTTTACGGCGCGCACTGTAAGGTTTTCCTGAATCCGATGTGGGGTCTTCCTTGACGCAAGCGGCGCATCGACGCGAAAGGTTTGCACGTGCCTCGGCCGATCGGCTCCGGGCTCGTGAGCATACCGCGCGGCGTTGCATTATCAACTTTTACTGACAAACGATTCAGGCGTCCCTGATAGCCATCTCGCTGCAAAAAATAGTCCCCGATCCGTAAACAAGATAAACACGCACCAACGCATGCATCCAATCGATTCGGCGCATTGACCGATGCCCAAGCACTACGTGCTGCCCAACCGAAGGCACGCCATCAAGCACGCAAAACGTGCGCTCTGCAATTTCTTACTCGTTGGAGACGACATGCTTAAAGGAATGACCGTAGGTAGACGACTTGGCGCCGCATTCGCGTGCGTGGTAGTGACTTCGCTCGTCGCCACGCTCGTTGTGTTTATGTGCTTTCGGGACGTGGTGGACGCCGCCAATTGGAACATCCATAGCGGCGATGTCCTACGCACCAGCGATGCCGTGTTGACGAACATGCTCAACATGGAAACCGGCGTGCGCGGATTCGTGGCTTCCGGCGACGAACAGTTCCTCGATCCCTACAATCAAGGTCAGGCGAGCATCGACAAAGCGCTCGGCGCCCTCAAATCGCTGACCGCGGACAACGCCAGCCAACAGGAAAGAATTGCCGCGCTGTATTCGCTGTACGGCAATGTTCACGCCGTGCACGAGCAATTGATATCGATGCGCCGAAGCGTCACCTCGCAAGCGACGCCGCTCGATGCGTTGACGAAGTATTTCGGCGAGGCACACGACAAGCAATTTATGGACGCCTTTCGGGCCAAGCTGGCCGAGTTCGACAAAGCCGAAACCGACTTGCTCGAAGTGCGTAAAGCAAAAGTAATCAGCCTTCAACAGCTCACCGTGATCGTCGTCGTATCGGGCGGCTTGGCGATTGCATTGGTTTCGGTCTTGCTCGGCGTGTTCATCACCCGCAGTATCGTCGGCGCCCTCGGGGGCGAGCCGAGCGCGGCAAGCGAGGTGACGCGCCGAATCTCGATCGGCGATCTTTCGCGCGCGGTGGCCGTCCACGCACACGACAAGACAAGCGTCATGGCCGGCCTCGAAGCGATGCGATCGCAGTTGGGCACCATCGTCGGACAGATTCGCTCGGCGGCCGGCTCGATCGCCAGCGCGGCGCAGGAAATCGCGAGCGGCAACACCGATCTGTCCTCCCGCACGGAAGAACAAGCGGCGTCTTTGGAGCAAACCGCGTCGAGCATGGCGCAATTGACGGAAACCGTGAAGCAAAATGCCGACAATGCGCGTCAAGCCAATGCGCTCGCCGCCCGTGCCACGGACACGGCGGAAGCAGGCAATGTCGCCGTGCACGAGATGGTGCAAACCATCGTGGAAGTTAGCGATCGCTCCACCAAGATCTCGGAAATCACCGGAACGATCGAAGGGATTGCGTTCCAGACGAACATCCTTGCGCTGAATGCGGCCGTCGAAGCGGCCCGTGCCGGCGAGCAAGGCCGCGGGTTCGCAGTCGTCGCCAGCGAAGTGCGCAGTCTCGCTCAACGTTCGGCTGCCGCGGCAAAGGAAATCAAGGAATTGATCGCCTCATCGGTGACGATGATTCAAGGCAGCGCGCAGCAGGCGACGGAAGTGAGCACTACCATGGGCGAGGTCAAGCAGGCGATCAAACAAGTGTCCGACATCGTCGGCGAAATCGCCGCCGCATCGGAAGAACAAAGCCGCGGCATCGAGCAAGTTCATCGCGCCGTTTCGCAAATGGACGAAGTGACTCAGCAAAACGCCGCGTTAGTCGAACAGGCGGCCGCCGCCGCGCAATCGCTCGAAGCGCAAACGGAAAGCCTCAATAGCTCGGTATCGGTCTTCAGAGTGGCCGACGCGCCCGCCCATCCCCGCTGAAAGACGGCCGACATCGCCTGCTCCGGCGCGATTAGGCGAAACGCTGTCTAGCTCTTTCGCCCCGAGAGAAAGTATCATCCGATTAACTCGCGCCGCGTGCAGGCATCCGCATCGCCGCTTTCCGAGCCGGTCCCGTTTTCCGACGGGACTTTTCGAGAATTTCGATTGACCGAGTTTTGCGCCGCTTTAGTGCAATTGCGGTAACGCCGTATCGGTTTTTGATGTAATTCGTCGGCAGGCCCACGAAACACAGGGTTAGCCCCCGTCATGCCCAATTTGGCCGCATCCGATGAACGCGAAGACAGTCGTCGCCTGGCAGAAAATTCGAACCGGCATCGAGCGGTTGGATGGTAGCGCCTACTTTATTGCGATACGCAGGGGGCTCGCGCTCCCGCTTCCGCTGATCATGCTGGGCGCCTTTGCCTTACTGGTCCGCTTCCCGCCCACGGCGAGAGGGCAAGCCCTATTGACCGCCGTTTTCGGGCCGCATTTGGACGCGCTGTGCGACGCCGTGCTTGCCGGCACGTTCGGAATCGGCTCCCTGGTCGCGATGTACGGTTTTTCGGACACGTTGACCACACTGCATAATCAGCGGCTCGGCCATCGGATGGTCAACCCGACCGTTGCCGCGATCGTCGTCGTCTCGTGCTTCTTCACCGCGTTCGCCCCGACGGACGGTACGTCGTTCATGGCGTCGCTGTCGCTCGGGGAAGGGCTCTTCTGGGCGCTGGCGGTCGCCTCGGTCGGAGGCAGCCTATTCTTGAAGCTGTGCAGCATACGGCGGCTACGGCTTCCGATCGGCAGCTTCGGCAACGATCCACTCGTCGCCGACGCGTTCACCGTCATTCCGGCCGCGGCGCTGACGATCGTCTCGTTCGCGGTTGCCAAAGCGATACCGACTTGGATCGTGGTGCCAGGCACGATCGACGCGATCGGCTCCGCGCTGCCGTCGCCCGTCCCCGCACTCGCCAACAGCCTGACGTTTTGCATCGGATACGAAGCGCTATCGCAATTACTTTGGCTGTTTGGCATTCACGGACCGAACGCCCTCTTTTTTCTTCAGCAGCATGTCCTGGATCCGGCGTCGCATGCGAACGTCGCCGCCCTCGCGGCCGGCACGCACCCGCCGTTCATTTTTACGTTCGAATTTTTCTCGGCATTCGCGCGCATGGGCGGATCCGGCGGCACATTGAGCTTGATCCTCGCCTTGCTGCTCGTCAGCCGCACGCCGCGCCAGCGCAAATTCGCGCTCATGATGCTGCTGCCGGCCCTCTTCAATGTGAACGAGCCGATTCTATTCGGGCTGCCGCTCGTGCTCAATCCCGCTTACGCCATACCGTTCGTCCTCGCGCCGTTGCTGCAAGCATTGATCGCCTATGCGGCCATCGTCGCGCACCTGATGCCGCGCCTGGCGCACAGCGTCCCATGGACGACACCCGCGCTTTATAGCGGCTATGCGGTCACGGGCTCGCTATCGGGCATGCTCGTCCAGGCGACGTGCCTGGCGGCCGGTACGTTGGTCTATGCACCGTTCGTTCGGATCGCCGACATGCTGGCCGCACAAAAGACGCGTCACACGATTGCCTCGCTGCTGGAAATCACCGAATCGCCCGAATCGATTTTGAAAGCCAAGCGTCTCGTCGAACTCCCGGGCAACGCGGGAAGAATGGCCGTCGGCCTGGCCAACGATTTGGAAAACGCGATCAAGCGGGGAGACCAGCTATTCCTCGAGTTTCAGCCCCAGGTGGATACGAAAACCGGGCGAATCTTCGGCGCCGAGGCGCTATTGCGCTGGCAGCATCCCGCTTTGGGACGAATCGCGCCGCCGATCGTCGTCACGCTCGCCGACGATACGGGCCAAACGGACGTGCTCGGTCTGCACGTCCTTTCGCTAGCGTGCCGGCAGCGAAGCGCGTGGCGGGGCATCGTACCGGACGACTTCGTGATCGCGGTCAATCTGTCGCCACGACAATTGCTGAACGAAACGTTTCATCGAAGGGTGGTCGACATTCTGAACCAAGAGGGTCTTTCGCCTTCGTTGCTCGAACTGGAAATTACCGAATACACGGTATTCCTGCCCGAGGGCAATGCGCTCGACAATTTGAAGCATCTTCGCGATGCGGGCGTGAAAGTGGCCTTGGACGATTTTGGCATGGGCCATACGTCGCTGCACTACTTGCGCGAACTCCCGCTCGATACCGTCAAAATCGACAAGTCCCTTGCGGACGTCGTGGCCGATACCGTCAACGAGCACATCGTGAGGAGCATTGCCGATCTGAGCCGCACGCTCGATCTGTCGCTCGTGGTGGAGGGCGTCGAAACGGAAGCGCAACTGAAGTGCTTGTCGACGTTGGGCTGCCATCGCTTCCAGGGCTACTTCTTCAGCCGCCCGCTGGCACCGGATGTTTGCGCCGAATTCGTTTCGGGGAACGCGCAATACGAGTGGGCGGCGGCTCGCGCGTAAGTCGCGCCGTTGAGCACCGTTGAGCGCGGTTGCACGACGCCTCGACGTCACGCGCTACCTTCTTGCGGGCGGACCGGTACGCGCTCCGGCCGCCCGCGTTTTCCACCTCATGCCGCCACGCCGCCTTTACAACACGAATGCGCTGACGACGCGGCTCAGATGCGCGGCCTGGTTCTTCAACGCGTCCGCAGCCGCCGCGCTTTCTTCCACCAATTGAGCGTTCTCTTGCGTGGCGTGATCCATCTGGGCAATCGCGCGGCTCACCTGTTCGATCCCGTCGCTTTGCTGTTGGCTCGAGACGCTGATCTCCGCCACGAGTTCGGCCACATGTTGAATACTGCTGACGACGGATCGAATGATCTGCCCGGCTTCCTCGACGCGCTGCCCGCCTACGCCCACCTGGTCCACCGAATCGCCGATCAGCGCTTTGATCTCGTGCGCCGCCACGGCGCTGCGCTGCGCCAGCGCGCGCACTTCGCTGGCCACCACGGCGAAACCGCGGCCGTGCTCGCCGGCGCGCGCGGCCTCGACCGCCGCGTTCAACGCCAAGATGTTCGTCTGGAAAGCGATCCCGTCGATCACGCCGATGATGTCCACGATCTTCTGCGAGGAGACGTGGATCGCGTTCATCGTATCGACCACCTGCGTGACGGCATCGCCGCCCGACGCCGCGATCGCCGACGCCTTCGATGCGAGACCGTTCGCCTCGCGCGCGGTTTCGGCATTGTGCTTGATACTGCTCGTGAACTGCTCCATCGCCGCGGCGCTTTGTTCGAGCGAGGACGCCTGCTGTTCCGTGCGAGTCGCCAAATTCATATTGCCGGTGGCGACCTGCAGCGACGCACTGGCAATCGTGTTCGTCCCGCTGCGCACATTGGCCACGATGTCGTGCAAACGCCGGATCATCTCGCCCAGCGCGGCCAATAGGCGCCCCGCCTCGTCCTTCGAATCCACCTCCGGCTGTTCCGTCAACTCGCCTCGTGCGACGGCTTCGGCAAGGTGCACGGCCCGGCTGATCGGAACGGTGATCGTGCGCGTAATGTACACACCGGCGGCGACGGCCAAGGCCGCGGCAATCAAGCCGATGAGGACCATTTGAATCGTCGTGCGCCGCGCATCCTCGCCGGCCTGCCTAACGTCGCCATCCATCGCGCGGGCCAGGTAATCGACCATGCGATCGACCTGCGCGTAATAGAGGTCCTGCTTGTTCGACATGTCGCCCTGGTAAAGATCGCGGGCGTCCTGCTGTTTCCCATCCTTGAGCAGTGCGAAGAATTGCTTGACCGTAGCGCCGTAGGCACCTCGTGCCTCGATTTGCTGTTGGTAGATCGCCTTCGCGCCATCGTCGGAAAGCGCCTTCTCGAGCTGCGCATACGTTTGCGTGTTTCTCGTGCGAAGGTCTGCGTAAGCGTTCATCAAATGCTCCGTCTGCTCGGCGGATGCACCGAGTGCGAGATCCGACACGATGCCGTTGGCCTTGTAACCGACATCCTTGATTTGGCTGCTCAGCGCGATCACGGCATAGCGATTCTCGACGAGCGCATGCATTCTCTCGTTGCTGGCGTTAAGCCGCTGAATCCCGATAAAGATCGTGGACATCATCAAGACGACAACCAAGCCGAATGCCAGCGCCAATCGAACGCCGATACGCAGGTCAGAAATTCTCATTCCAAAACTCTCGATAGAAATCGTTTTCAAAAACCGACGGAAATCGCCAGTCGCGGCACACATACAATCGGCTTTCGCCGGGTCAAGTTAAATTGCGCCACGTCATGGCAAATAGCCATGCCGTGGCGTGCAATCACCTATCCGTCGAGACGAAACGTTGCAGCCGCGTATATGGGTAACGACAATCCTCAGACGACCCTATAGCGTCAAACGCGTAGTCATTTAATGAAATGGGGGTCAGGCATTCCTTACTCCCCCCCTGATCGCTGTGCTGTCCTAATACGACGCGACGTCTTCGATGAAAACGATAAGACCGACTAAACGTAATCGACGTCCAATGCGTTAGCGGTCAAGCACTGCTGCGTTTTCTTATGACGCCGAATCGACGCATGGGCACCGGACGGCGTCGCATCGCGGCAGATACAAACCAACCGGCAATGGGGCGGCAAGATCGACTCGAGCGCTTCGCGTACGAAGTGCCAAGCGCCGTGATTTTTCTCCTCTTCCTGCGCCCAAACGAGGGTTGTGCAATTCGGGTAGCGTGCCAGCACCTCGGCAAGCGCCTGCGTGGGGAACGGATACAGCTGCTCTATGCGAACCAGCGCCGTTGCACTCCCGCCTTGGTCTTCGCGCGCGGCGTGCAGTTCGTAAAAGAGCTTGCCTGCGCATAGCACGACACGCGTCGCTTGCTCGCACGCGCGCTGGTCGGCACGATCGGGGTCGTCGACGATCGGTGCGAACGCGCCCGAAACGAACGCATGCAACGGCGCGTGCGAGCCTGGATCGCTGTACAACTGCGTCTTCGGCGCCATGACGATCAATGGACGCGGCTCGCGTGCGAAGGCCTGCTCGCGCAGCAAATGAAACCATTGAGACGAAGTGGAGGGCATGACCACCCGCAGATTGTCTGCGGCACTCAGTTGCAAAAAGCGCGAAAGGTAGCCGCTCGAATGCTCGGGCCCGTGCCCCTCGTGCCCATGCGGGAGCAGCATTGTCAGCGCGGAGCGGTATCCCCATTTGTATTCGCCCGCAGCGATGTATTGGTCGATGATGACCTGCGCGCCGTTCGCGAAATCGCCGAACTGCGCCTCCCAAATCGTGAGCCGCGCGCGAGACTGCACGCTGTAGCCATACTCGAAGCCCAGCACCGCCTCTTCCGTGAGCGGGGAATCCACGATATCGAACGGGCCTTGTTCCGCGGAAAGATGACGCAACGGCACATAAGCTGTGGGGCCGCCGTCGCCCGGCACTTGCGTATGCCAAACCGCGTGGCGATGCATGAACGTGCCGCGGCCGACGTCCATCCCCGATAGGCGAACGCCCCGGCCCTCATCGAGCACGGCCGCATAAGCCAGATTCTCGGCCAGGCACCAGTCGATGGCATCCGTATCGGATCGAAGCGCTTTGCGCCAGCGCTCGAGCATCTCTACGAGGCTTTCGTGCAGCAGCATGTGCGGCGGCACGGTAGTCAGGACATCGCCCAACGCACGCAGCCGTTCCATGGGAACCGGCCGGCACTCGGCGCGCCCACGCTCGGCAGGCGCGGCGTTTGCCGGGCCCGCTTGCTCGCCGATCGTCGTGCCCAGCCCGGCGGGCCGTTCGGCCACCCGTGCGAGCGCAAGCAGCGTGTCGAGCGGAACCGGCTCGCCGATCTTCGCGTGATAACGGTGCGCAACGCTTGTATGGGCCGCGATGGCGACCTGCAGCGCCGGGTGCGTGAGGGCCGGCTTGTCGTGCTCCGAGTGCCCCAGCCGCCGATATCCGACGAGGTCGATCACGATATCGGCACCGTAGGTCATCCGATAGTCGAGCGCAATCGAGGCGGCGCGCCATGCCGCCTCGGGATCGTCGGCATTGACGCGCAAGACAGGCGCATCGACCATGCGCGCCACGTCGGTGCAATACGTGTGTTCGTGCGGCGCCATCCGATTGAGCGTCGTAAAGCCGATTTGATTATTGAGGACGACGTGCACGGTACCGCCCAGCGCATAGCCCGGCTTGCGCGTCAAATTGAGCGTCTCCGCCACGATCCCTTGGCCGATGAACGCCGCGTCGCCGTGCACGACGAGCGCCATGCCGTGCGATTCGGGGTGGTCGTCGCGATAGGCGCGCGCCATGCCGACGACGACGGGATAGACGCTTTGCAAATGCGACGGGTTATGGGCGAGCGTCACGCGCACCTCGCGCCCCGCGATCTTCTTACACGACGTCGTGCCGAGGTGATAAGCAAGATCGCGCTGAATGGCGGCCACGTGCGAGCGTTCGTCCAGATGCGCCAATATTAAGTTGGGGTCGACGCCCATGACATTGACGAGCACGTTGAGGCGCCCGCGATGCGGCATGCCGAGGAAAATCCGATCGATGCCGTGGCCTGCGCTCTCCTCCATCAACGCATCGAGCAACGGAACGAGGCTTTCGCATCCCTCCAGCGAAAACCGCTTCGCATGCGGAAGCGATTGCGCCACGCGCTGCTCCCACGCCTGCGCATCGATGAGGCGGGCGAGCAACGCGCGACGGCGGTCGTCGTCCGGCGCCGGGGCGTAGAGGTCGGCCTCGATGCGAGCGTGGAGCCAGCGACGCCGCCGTTCGTCGCGCACGCCGCTGCAATCGAGCGACAACGCGCCGCAATAGATCCGGCTCAATCGGCCTTTTAAATCGGCGGCGGTCGACGCCGAGGGCAAATCGTCGGGCAGCGATTGCAGCGCCTGCGTCGGGGCAAGGCCGTGAAATTCGAGCGTCAGCTCGGGCGCTTGCGCGGGCGATGGAGTCGCCAGCGGATCGGCACTCGCGTGGCGATAGCCCTGCGAGCGATAAGCATCGACGAGCGAGCGGATGCGCGCCTGCAGCGGCAGATCTTGCGCGGCCGCGCAATGTATCGAAGCGCTCTCGAGTGAAAAAGCAGATTCGGCCCCTACTGCCAAGAGATTGCGAGTCATATCGGAATGGATTTTCGCCAGAAATAATTATTGAATGTAATCGGCGGGCGCAAAACGTCGCGGTCCCAACCGTGGCGAAGTAAACGGCTATGACTGGCTATTTCTTAATGTAAAGATTTCCTTAAAAGATCGTCAGAATGCGATTGATGTATTCGCTAGGCGGAACACGGACACGGCCCGCCCAAGGTTCATCGCCTGCTCTTCGAGAGACTGCGCCCCCGCCGCCGCTTGTTCGACCAAAGCCGCATTTTGTTGCGTGACCTCGTCCATTTGCGAAACGGCTTGATGGACCTGCTCGATGCCGCGGCTTTGCTCTTCCGATGCGGCGGCGATTTCGCCGACGATATCGGAAACCTGCTTGATCGCCTGTTTCACCTCGCCCATCGTCGCGCCCACGCCCGTCGCTTGCTGGGCGCTGCCTTGAATCATCGTCACCGACGAAGCGATCAACTCTTTGATTTCCTTCGCGGCAGCCGCCGAGCGTTGCGCGAGGCTACGCACTTCGCTCGCCACCACGGCGAAGCCGCGGCCTTGCTCCCCGGCGCGAGCCGCTTCCACCGCCGCATTCAGTGCCAATATGTTCGTTTGAAACGCAATGCCCTCGATCGTACCGGTGATCTGCGAAATCTTTTCCGAGCTGCTGCTGACCTCGCCGATGGAACGCACCATGTCCTGCACTGCATCGTTACCTGCCTCCGCCATTTCGGTTGCACGCGTCGCCAGTGCGTTGGCTTGACGCGCGTTGTCGCTGTTCTGTTTCACGGTTTGGGTCAACTGCGTCATGCTGGCGGCCGTCTCTTCCAGCGAAGAGGCTTGCTGTTCGGTGCGGGCCGACAAATCCGTGTTGCCGCTCGCGATTTCCTGCGAGGCGGCTTTGACGGATTCGGCGCTGGTCTTGATCCCGCGCACCGTATCGCTCAATTTTTGGTCCATTTGCCTGAGCGCGTCGATCAACTGACCGAACTCATCGTTCGACGTGGCCTCGACATGGTTCTCGAGATTGCCGTCCGCGATTTCGTTCGCGATGCCCACCGCTTGCTGCAGCGGCCGGGTCACCGCGCGCAGCAAGTAGATCGATACGCCGATTCCCACGACGGTGCCAACGCCGAGCAGCGCGAACGCGATCGCTCGAATTTCCCTGAAGGTCGATTCGCTGTCGTCCGCCGCCTGTTTCGCCCCGTCGAGATTGATCTCGACGTCGTCGGTCAACCCCTTCATCAATTCGTTGGCCACGTCGGTCTCTCGATCGATCAGCGTGGCAGCGGTGTCATAGTTGCCGGCGGCGAGCGCGGCGGTGGCATCGTCGTTCGATGCCTTGAATCGCGGCAAGGCGCTCTTGATTTGCTCGGCCGCCACGCGCTCGCGGTCGCTCGAGATACCGTCGGGATAGTAGCGATTCCAGTTGTCGTCGATACGTTTCGACGCCGCGCGAATCGCCTCGATGCCGGCCTGCGTTTGAGCCGCATCGTGAAGCACCTGCAGACGGCGCAGTTCCCAGCGTATCTCCAACTGCGCGGCACGCACCTCGGCCAGTTGGGCAATCGGCAGCGTATTTCCCGTATACGCATCCCTCATGTTGGCATTCATCTTCGACAATCCAAAGATGCCGAAGGCGCCGATAACCGCCATCAATAGAACGCAAATACCGAACGCGGGAATGATCTTGAACTTGATGCTGCGCGAAAACCGATGCATAGGGTTGTCCTTCTCGTTTCATCCAAAAGCGACTGGGCGCCGCAGCCATTGCCATAACCGTCAGACAAAAACGGGTATGTCAACGTTTACGGTCGCAGCCAGCAGCAACTGAACCATGGAAAATGTAAGGAATTCCTGAAAGAAACGTAAGGATGCGCAACCGGCCGCCGCGCGCGATACCCCGCCGTTCAATGCGCCGCCAAACCATGCCGAATCGAATAGCGAATCAATTCGGCGTTGTTGGTGAGACCCAGCTTCTGCATGAGCCGCCGCTTGTGCGTGCTGATCGTTTTCGCGCTCAGTGCGAACGTGTCGGCAATGTCGTTGATGCTGCGTCCGCTCGCGAGCGCACGCAGCACCTCGAACTCGCGATCGGAGAGAATTTCGTGCGGCGGCACGTCGCTCGAGTGGCGCTCGAACACCACGGCATCGACAAGTTTCGGATCGATAAACCGCCCCTCGTCCACCAGCTTGCGAATCGCGGCAATCAATACTTCCGGATCGCTGTCCTTCGTGACGTAGCCCGCCGCGCCCGCGCGCAGCGCACGGGAAACGACCTGCGCTTCGTTATGGATACTGAGGATCAAGATCGGCATCTCGGGATATTCGGCGTGCACGCGCCGAATCAGGTCGACGCCGCTAATGCCCGGCATCGTCATGTCGAGCATCAGCAAGTCGAGTTCCTTGCCCCGCAGCTTGCTCAGCACGTCGGCCCCGCTCACGGCCTCGTCGACGACCGCGATATCGTTCGCGGTCGCCACGATTTGCTTGAGTCCGCTTCGAACCACCGCGTGGTCATCCGCGATGAGAATCTTGATCATGTTCGTGTCCATGTTCTGTCGGAATAGAAATTGAAATCACGGTCCCGCAGCCGGGCGCGCTGTCGATTTGCAGCGAAGCGCCGATCAGACGTGCGCGCTCGCTGATGCCGAGCAAGCCGTACGAATCGCGCTTGCCCACCGCCCCGGGTTCGAAACCGCGCCCGTTGTCGCTCACATTGAGTTGCAATGCGTGTTCCGTTTGCATGACGGTCACATGGACACGCGATGCACCGGCATGCCGCGCCGCATTCGTCAACGACTCCTGCACGACGCGGAATACGGCTGTCGCCGCGGGGTCGCCGATCGCCGGCTCGCAGCCGTTCGCGAATAGCTGGCAGGAAATGCCAGTGCGCTTCGTGAAGTCTTCGGCCAGCCACTCGAGCGCCGACACCAGCCCGAAGTTCAGGGCGGCCGGACGCAGATGGTTGGCTACGTTGCGCACCATGAGAATGGTGAGATCGACTAGCTCTCGCATATCGATGACTTTCTTCAACAGCTCGGGCGCATCGGTCAGCCGCATCTTGAGCAGGGAGACATCCATCTTCAAGGCAGTCAGCAATTGACCTAGCTCGTCGTGGATCTCGAGCGCGATCCGCTTGCGCTCTTGCTCTCGAATCGCTTCCATGTGCGCGCTCAACTGGCGCAGTTGCTCGCGGGACTCGAGCAACGCCTGCTCGATCCGCTTTCGTTCCGTCACATCGCGGATCCCGAGATAGAGCGCCGGCTGATCGTGGTACGTCGCCAGACGCGCGGACAGCGTGCCCCAGAAGGTGGTGCCGTCGCGTCGACGCAATTCGATTTCCTCGTCGCGGACGATGCCGTCGCGCCTCACGCGATCCGCCAATCGATACCTGTCCGCTTCGTCGACGTAAAGATCGAGGCTATTGAGTTTCGACTGTTCCTGTTCGCTGATGCCGAACAATTCCCGCCATGGCCCGTTGGCATAAAGCACATGGGGCGCATCGATCGAACCGATGCAAAGCGGCACGGGGCTCGCCTCGACAATCACGCGCAAGCGCGCCTCGCTGAGTTTCAGATCCGCTTCCACGCGCTCGCGAACGGCAATTTGCGCTCGCAAATCGTCGTTCGCTCGGGCGAGTTCGCTCGTGCGTTCGGCCACGCGCCGCTCGAGTTCGTCGCGGATCCGAGACAGCGCGCGTTCGGCTTCCTGCCGCACGCCGATCTCCTGCAGCAACAACTGGTTTTGCCGAACAAGCGTTTTTTGCATCTCGCGCATGGCCAGGTGAACGTCCATCCGCGCCACGACTTCGTCGATCCGGACCGGCTTCGTCACATAGTCGACGCCGCCCGCACGAAACCCTTCGACCATCTCGTTCACACCATCGGCCACGGTCATGAAGATGACGGGGATCTCTCGCGTGCGCGCATCGGCTTTCAGCATCCGGCAGGTTTCGAACCCGTTCATGCCGGGCATATTGACGTCCAGCAGGATCAGCGCAGGCAGGCAGTACCTGGCACGCTCGATCGCTTCCGCGCCGTCGAGCGCGATCAGCACACGGAACCCGCGCTCGCCAAGCGTATCGACCACCAAGCCGAGATTGGCCGGTGCGTCGTCCACGATCAACACCGTGGCTTGTTCGGGAAGATATTCGACCGCTTCGTCCATCGTCATGACCCGTCCGGCAAATGCCGTTCGACGAAGGCGAGCAACGCCTTCGATTGATACGCGCGCGCCAGTGCGTGCAGAACCGAAGCGAACGCCGTATAGCCCCGGTCCTCGGCAACCACGCGCTCGGCCCAGGTCCGCACGCCTCGCATATCGCCCATGCGGGCGAGTAAGTGAAGACGACGCATGTCGGCCGCCCGCGGCACGCGCAGGTTCAGTTCGGATAGCCGATCGAGATTCAATTCGCGTTCTTCGTGTTCCGGCGCATAGATCCACGTCAACCCGAGCAGCGACGACATTTCGGCTTGCAGCCGTGCGAACTCGATCGGCTTGGAGAGAAAGGCATTCGCGCCCGCGTGCAAGGTTTTGTCGACGTCGGCCTGGGACGCGCTCGCCGATAGCGCAACGATCGGAACGTCGGCGCCCGCCGGCAGCGCGCGCAGGCAGCGAATGAACTCCAGGCCGTTCATGCCCGGCATCACGATGTCGGTCAGCACGATGGAGACCGAGGTTTGGGCCAGCGCGGCCAGTGCCGCCTCGGCCGATTCCGCCGTGACGACGTCGAAACCGATGCGGCCCAGCAAGTCGGCGATAACGGCCCGATTCACCTGCGCGTCGTCCACCACGAGCACCTGCCGCCGCGGTCCGGCATACCCCGTGACGAGCCCTTCGGATTGGCGCAAGCGCGCGTCGCCCCCTTCGCATTGGGTAGCCGGCAATTCGAAGCTGAACACACTGCCCTTGCCCACTTCGCTGCGCGCGACGATCTCGCCCCCCATCGCGCGCACGAACTGACGGCTGATCGCGAGCCCCAGCCCGATCCCGCCTTCGTTGCTGCCCGGACATCGCGCCTGCTCGTAGGGCAAGAAAATCCGCTCGAGGGACTCCTCGGCAATGCCGATACCGGTATCGATTACCTCGAACCGCACCTGATCGGATGCGGCACGGCCGACGCGCAACATCACGCTGCCTTGCGCCGTAAACTTGATGGCGTTCGTCAACAAGTTGAGCAGCACCTGGCGCAGTCGCCGCTCGTCGGCGCGTACCGCCACCGGCGCATCGGGCGAAATCTGCGGCACGAAAACCAGCCCCTTCTCCGCCGCCTTCATCGCGACGACTTCGCCGATCGCACCGACCGTTTCGGAAATCGTCACATCGCTGATCTCGACGCGCATCCGGCCCGCTTCCACCATCGCGAAATCGAGCACATCGCCGATCAGCGCGAGCAATTGCTCGCCGCAGCGCTGAATCACCGCCACGGCATCGCGGTGCTTGGCACGCAGCGAACTATCGCGATGAAGGATTTGCGCATACCCGAGGATGCCGTTCAACGGCGTGCGAAGCTCGTGACTCATGCTGGCGAGAAACGCGCTCTTGGCGCGGTTGGCCGCTTCCGCCGCGAGCCGCGCCTCGCGCTCCGCCGCGGCGTCGCGCTCTTCCAGATAAGCGCGATGGGCGCGCGCGCTCATTTCGTTGAACGCGAACACGAGCCGGTCGAATTCGTCCGGCGCCGCGCGAGGATTGCGATCGAGCACAAGCGGCAGCGCCGGCAGGCGATAATCGTAACGATCGACCGCCCGGGCCACGGCGCCGAGATGCCGGGTGACCAAGCGATTCAACAAAACCGTGATAAACACCGCAATCAAAAACGTATTCGTGGCTTGACCCACGATGATCAACACGGCCGTTCTTGCCACGGCGCCGAACAAATCGTCGAGCGTGGCGACGACGTGCAACGTACCGATCGTCCGGTCGTTACCCTGCACGCGCCGCATGATCGGGAAATCGCGCGAGATGATCGAGCGCCCAGGTACCGACATACCCGCGGACACGACGAACGGCTCGCGTCCGGTCGCCTCCACGCGCACCGAACGGATGTCGCGGCGCCTGAGCATGTCGTCGAGTTCCAATTGCAATTGCGAGCGATCGAGCCGCCAGAGCGCTTCCCCAAGGCTATCGCGATAACTGCGCTCTACCTCGGACAGCTGCGTCTGCACGAGATCGACCCCTTGCCGATACTCTCGACAAAGTTGCACCGCGGCGAGCAGCACCGTCACGACGCAACTGAATGCGAAGATCGCGGCGAACAGCCGCAACACCACGCTGCCGCGCAGGCGATCGATCAGGCGCCACCAGGAAAGCGAGGTAATGACGTCCATCTCCCTGTAAATGGGCATCGTTGGCATGACATCCTTGGTGCCGCGCCGAGGGCCGCGGCTATATGAACAAACGCATCGAATGGCAGCTCGCCATCCAAATTAATGAATCGTTGAAACCGATCGCACGACATCCTTCGCCCGATCGCCGGACGCTTCGATGTTCATCCAATATTCGGAGGGTATCGCGCGATCTTGCATGGACAAATACGGATTGTCGATCCAAATTACCTTGCGGTGCGCGAGATCCGCATGTTCGAGCGCATTCTGGATATAAGGGTGTGACCGAAACAACTGCATATATGAACCATCCGCGTAGGCTTTACGCAGGCCTTGCTCGATCGCATTCGCCAGCCGGTTATCGCGCTTGCTGGTATAGAAAATGAAGTCGGACCGATAGGCTAGCAAGAGGTGATGCTCGACGACAAGATCGGGATTGGCCTGATGTCGGGCCTGCAGTTCGGTGTAAGCCTCGATCACGCCGCGCGGGTAATAGTCGATATGCCCCGCCTCGACCATCCGAAACAACGCATCGTAGGGCGCGGTTTCGATCTGCAGCCCCGAACGACGAAGAATGTCCGTGTCGACCCACCCGATGCCTTGCCCGCCGATCAACGCTTGCAACTGCTGGAGCGTATCGATGCGGTCGAACTCAGCTTGACGGTCGTTGCGTATGACGAGCACGCGAAAGCCGATCAACCCGCGGTGAAGGGGAATAGGAATCGCACGCAGCTTGGCCTCGTCCACCCGCGACATGCTCGACCAATGCAGATTGATCGTTCGTCCCTCGGCCAATTCCTGCAACGCTCGCTCTCGCTCCATCACATCCTTGGAGGCCCGGATCGTGTAATCGGCATGGACCTCGTGCATCGCCAAATCGAGCACGGCTTTGGCAAAGGCGGCGCGCGGGTCGTCGAATTCGGTGACGCGCGGGTAAACGATTTCAAACCGCTCTGCACGCACGGGTGCCGCGTGCCAACACACGAGTGCGGCCAACGCGATGCATAGGCTTCGCCGGCTCGAGCCGCAGTTGGGCCAAATCGCGATGCGACCGCGCGATCGCACCATTGCCCGGATGGTCGAACGGATCAAGATCATTCCTGAAATGTGGCCGATCGGCACACAAAAAAAAGGCCGTCTATCGACGGCCAAAGGAGCACCAACGCATACAACAGCGTGACGGAACGCTGGCGCTACAGGGGACTCGTCGAAACAATGCTCGACGCTTAACGCTGAGCGTTCGGCTCGAGCACCTTCAAATATCGGTTGACTTCCTTCACTAGTTCCGCGCTGTAGGCGCTCGGCAAACCATCGTCGTCGCCAAGCGCAAGCAGTCGCTCTATCCGGTTGCGAAACGTGCCGGCAATGTCGGCGCGAGTCTGGGGCGACAGGTGAGACACGATCGAATTGAGCATCTCGCCTGCCACCAGCATCCAAGTACCGTGCTGAACGATGGCGTTGCTATGTGCGCCGCACAGCTCAACGATCGCATCTCTGAGTTCGTCGGCATTATCGGGCGCTTCATGCGCTCCCACGTCGGCTTCCGAATGCTCTTGTGTCGTCATGATTGGCCCCACCATTTTTGTGACTTCGGCGCATCGATTCGCCGAGCGCGGCATCGCTATTGCTCAGCGCTGAATTCTAATGCGCGCGCTTCGCGGCATATCGACCGAAAAGGATGAATCGATCGTCAGGATTTCCTTAATCGAACCGATGAGCGTTCCATGCCGCTACGTGGACGTAGAACGCCAAACGTTTTACAGCCGAAAATTTCGCGCACAGACAATGGATTTCGGCGGCCGAGCGGGCTTGTCACGCTCAATGAGTAAGCTCCATGAATCAGACGGACTCATTCGTCTCCCTTTATCGGAATTCGCCTCATCGCTTCATCGTTACGCAGCCTCTTCGTGCGCGGGGCCGATGTTCCGGCGAAAACAAGTCAGTAATCCTCACTACCCAGTAAGGGACGCGCCGTGAAAAACATCGCCGAACTCTATACGCTGAGCAGCCACCATCTGCCCGCTGCATCGCCCGCCGCCGAAGGCGCATTGCCCGCTGCCGCTGCGCAACCCAGTGCAGGTGCCCATGCGCCGTCGAGAAGCGGCCCGCTCGATCGCCTGTCGGCACGCGGCAACGGCCGCGGCGCGCCTGCGAAGGCGCCGGAGATCGCGCCGCCGCTCGTCGAATATCCGAGTTCGGCCCGACGCCCGCGTGGCGCAAAAAGCAAGCTCATGGTATCGCTCGACAGCGAGGTGTCCGACCACTCCGAGGCATCGTTGACTGCGCATCGCATCGCGATACAAGCCCTCCAATCGACATTCGGCAAGACAGAGGCGGTACGCCAGCTTCCCGCCGATCATCCCCTCGCGCACTTCGCGGGGGATAAGCTGGACCACGTGCTGGTCGACAAGACAACCTTCTCGAAGCTCGCCCGTGCGGCAGGCGGCGCAATCGAAGGCGACCCGCATCGTTTCCCCGTGTTCGTCGATTCCGGCCGCAAGGCGCTCGTCGTCGATACTTCCCGAGCGTTTTCCGGCGACGACTTCACGCCGGCCGCCTTGCAAGGGATCGGCCGCGCGTTCCGTACCCACGACCTAGGCATTGCCGACCATGCCTGGCGGCCGTCCACCGGCCCGACCTCGCGCAAGCTCGATGCGGGCAGCCGGAAGCCATCTTCGGGCGGCACCACCGCCAAGGGCACGCTGGCCAACGGCACGCCGGGTCGCCCATGGCCGGTGCGGCACCGGAACGCGCTTCATCTGGAGTACCCCTACCCGGGGCGCGAAGTAGCGTCGACGTCGCGCGGCGCGGATTTCTACAAGGCCGATTTACACCACGGCATCGAAGATCTCGAAGGATGGGCACAAGCCGTCCGCCCGTCTTTCGCCCATCCGAACTATTTCGACGACCCGAACAACGCCGGCTACCAGGACATCGCTGTCCATCGCGGGCTGATCGACAATCACAACGGCATTCCCGAAAATTCGATTGCCGCGATCGACAATGCATTCAAGCATGGATATCAAAGCGTCGAAATCGACGTCGCGATCACCTCCGACGAAGTGCCTATCTTGCTGCACGATTTCACGGCGGGCCGGATGACCGCCGACCCCGATAACCGGTTGATCGCCAACATCCCTTCCACCGATCTGCTGAAACGCAATCTCGTGATTCGCAATCCGGTCAACGGCGATTACGTGGTAACCGATCAGAAAGTCCCTTCCGTCCAGCAAGCGCTCGAGCATATCCGGGCGAATCATCCGGGCAAGACGGTCATGCTGGACTGCAAGGAGACTTCGGCCGACATGACCGTCGCGCTGCTGATCGACAACCCAGCGCTGCGGCCGATGACGGCGGTCAAGCTCTACGGGCAAGCCTATTCGGGCGGCTTCGATCAGTTGCTCGGCAGTATGATGCGCCACTACGGCATCAATCCGACCAAACCGGAGCACCGCGAGAAGCGCGAGGCCTTGCGCGCCCAGCTCAAGGAAATCAAGTTCGTGCCGATCATGCCGCAAAAGGAACTGAAAAATCCAGCCCTACTTAAGTATTACCCGCAACCCGGCGTCAAAGCCGGTCAGCGCATGAAGCCGGAGCAGCTCGCCCAGCTTGCAATGGATTGGCTCGACAGTTGGCAAAATGCCAAGCCGGTCTTGCTGCAAGTCGTCCAGTCGAAGCAGGGCACGCCCGAAGGCAAGGCCATGGAGATACTGCGCGATCGTTTGCGCGATCCGGCGCACCCCTATGCGAAACTGCCGTTCGCATTCTGTTACCGCTACGAGGATTTTTCCGCACAGCCGAAGGGCGAAGACAAGAGCCACTACTACTGGAGCTTGCACGGCCGCATTTTGAACGCGAACCGGGAAGGCGAATTCGGCGCGCGTCGCGGCACGGCCGGCGCGTTCCGCAATGCGGCGCAAAACATACTGACCGACCAGCCGGACGAGGAAGTGTGGGCGATCGCGCACGATCGCCAATTGGATCGCGGCCACTCGGGGTTCGAAGTGTCGATGCCGCCGGGCGCGAAGATCGATACGAATTTCGCGGCCGAAAGCGCACGCGTGCGCGAATGGCAAACGCCTAAAACGGCGCCCGACGCCGATCTGATCGCAGCCGTGCGCGCGGGTGCCGCTCTAGACCGGAAACACGCCGGCTAACCGGGCGCGCAGGCGCTCGGACAGCGCGAGGACGTCCGCCTGCGTCGGATGCCCCCGCGCTGCCCCCACTAACGAATCGATTGAAATGCTTCCACCAGCGGGCAAACGCGCTCGCCTATTCAAGCCATTTCAATAGATCGTTGACCCTCGAGAGCAGCGCGGCGTGATACTCGGGCGGCATCGGAATGTCGTCCGTGCGCGCCATCGCTTTCTCGATCTCCGCTCGAAACGCACGCGCTACCTCGCGACGTTGCGCCGCGTTCAACGTGGGCAATACCGCGTCGATAAAGCTGTACTGCGCCACCAGCTCCGCCCCAAACCGCGACGCCGCTTTGGAACTCGACACGGCAAGTTTCTGCATTTTCTCCAACAAACCCTCATCCTCGCTCGCTTCCCGCCGATCCGTTGCCACGCCGTTCGTTTCCTGCACGCTCGCCCCTCCCGTCTAAAGATATCGTCTAACGAGTAAACGGCTGCGCCCCGTCCGGACTGAAGCGCCGACCGCGTAAAGAAATCCTGAATCGACACTAAGGATTCGCGAGAGAGCCTCCGCACGAAAGCGTTCGTAATCGTTTCGTCACACGACGACGCGACAATGCCGTCGAACTTAGAACGTTCTAAATCCCGGTCTTAGAACGTTCTAATACATAATCCACGACAACCCGGCACCGCTTGGAGCGGCACGCCACCGAGTCAACACAAGGTAGATATGTTCTCCTGGCCAACCAGCCGCACGTGTGCGCGCTTATCGATCATGACGCTGGCAGTGACGGCTGCCCTGCCCTCCCTCGCCCGCGCGGCCGGCAACGGCGCGGCATCGCCCGAGGCGGCTTCGGCCGCGGTCGGCGGCGAGCCGGCGCCCGCCGCGAAGCAACCCGCCGCCGCGCTGCCGGTGACCCGCCTCGCCGGGGTCAGCGTCACGCGCAAGCGCATGCAGACGGCTGCCGCGGTGGCCACCAAGCAAGTGCAAGACCGCGTCATGGACGTCGTGACCAAGGAGCAAATCCAGGCCGTGCCCGACGCAACGGCAACCGATGCCGTCAAGCGTGTCGCCGGCGTTTCGGTCAGCTTCAATTCCGATAACGTCAACGGCCGCGACGAAGCGCAATTCATCGCGATCCGCGGCCTCGATTCGAGCTACAACTCGTATACGTTCGACGGCGCCCCGATGGCCTCCACCGATCAAACGAGCCGCGGCGTGCGCACGAACATGTTGCCGTCCTCGCTGATCAAGCAAATCCGCGTCTTTAAAACCTGGCAGCCCGATCAGGATCCCAACGCGGTGGGCGGGTCGGTCGACTTCATCACGCGCAGCGCGTTCGACAACGGCAACAAGCCTTACTTCAGCATCACCGGCGCGCTCGGCCACATGGACGGCACCGGTAAGCTGCTGTCGAGCGCGCAAGGGCTCGGACGCAAAACGGATGCCGTGTTCAGCACGACGTTCGGCCCCACGCATGCGTTGGGCTTGGTTGTCGCCACGAACTACGAGAAAGAGAATTTCACGACGCTCGGCACCATGACGAGCGACACGATCTTCTACAACTACTACAACCCGGACGGCACCATCGCCAACAAGCCGACGACGGGCGGCCTCAATATCGGCAACGGCATTCCCGTTCCGCAGCAGTTCAAGTACTGGATGATGAACAAGAACATCGAGCGTCAAGGCGTCAACGCCAAGCTCGAAGCGAAGTTCAATCCTGACCTGTACGGTTTCGTCGAGTTCGGCTACAACGAAGAGAACGTCCATCAAACGCGTATCGAGAACATCGTCGACGACGCGCGGGACGTCTCGGTCAGCAACCCCGTCCTCAACCAAACCCCCACCTCCGGCCGGTTCGCGTTGGGCGCCGCGGAAGCCGGTTTCGAGCAAAACGCCGTCGATCGCACGTTGGCATCGGTGCAAGGCGGGCTCGATTGGAAGCTCGGCGGCGCGCGCACGCTCTCGTTCCGCTCTTCGTTCTCCGATGCCTCGCAATCGGCGCCGCAGCAATTGATCAAGTACGACCTCGCTAACGTCAAGTACAACGCGAAGGGCGGGTCGGCCTCGCTGACGGGTGTGCCGGGCCTCGGGATCAACTACGACACCTCCGGCTTCACGCCGTCGTTCGCGGTCAACCCCGCGGTCTACACGAACTTCAACAACTGGAATGCGATTTATTGGCAGCACGGCACGCAAACCATCGAAGACCGCGTCGGCAATCTCCAGCTCGATTTCCGCCAGAACATGGATGCGGATTCGCGCGGCCTCGGCTATGCGGTGGGGATCGATTACCGCCACCTCGGCCATAGCTTCAACGTCGGCCTGAACGAATTCGTACCGACCTCGGGCTCGATCACGCTCGCCGGCGTCGGCCAGTTGTCGGGCACCACGCTCCCGGGCAGCAACGGCTTGCCGTTCATGCTGATCAACCCCTCGGCCGCGTGGACGCAAATGGCCAATAGCAAGAACGTCGCGCCCTTCAGCGGCAATCTGGCGAGCAGCCTGCAGAGCAACTATTCGCACAACGAAGACAATTTCGCCGGTTACCTGATGGGCGCTTACCGCACCGACAGGCTCACGGCCATGTTCGGCGTGCGCCAGGACAATACGAACCTGTCCACGACCGGCAACGTGAGCACGGTTGCAGGCGGCCAGACGAGTTGGGGCTCGGTCACGAACGGTTCGCACTACGGCTTCACGCTGCCCGCCGCTTCGCTGATTTTCAACGCCACCGATGCGGTGCGCCTGAAGCTGGCCGCCAGCCAGACCATCGGCCGCCCGACCTACGACGACTACGCGCCGAATACGACGATCTCGCAGAACTCCGACGGATCGGTGACGGTGACCGAGGGCAATCCGAACATCAAGCCGCGGCAGTCGAACAACTTCGACTTCTCGGCCGAGTGGTACCTGCCGAACTCGGGCCTCGCCTCGTTTGCCGCGTTCCACAAGCAGATCAAGGACGAAATCTACACACTGTCCTCGCAAGGCCAGGTGTTCTTCCAAGGTCAGTTGCAAGACGCCGCCGTCACGCAGCCGCTGAACTCGTCGAGCTCGAGCCTGAACGGCATCGAATTGAACTTCACGCAAGGCACACTCGGTTGGATTCACCCGTATCTGAGCGGGCTGGGCTTCAGCGCCAACCTGACGTTGCTTCGCGGCCGCCTCAATGCGGTCACGGCAAGCGGTGCCGCGCGCACGATCAACGGGCTCGTCAATCAACCCGATCAGATCCGCAACCTGACGATCTTCTACAACCACGGCAAGTTCGGTGTCAGCGCCGCGTACAACTGGACGGGACAAAGCCTGCGCCTGGTGGACGCCAACTTGTCGTCCCAAGACGTCTACTGGCAAGCGCGCAAGGAAATCGACTTGCAGGCGCACTACGACCCGGCGCCGGGATGGCGCACCTTCTTCGAGGTCGCCAATTTGACGAACTCGCCGGTGGTCAGCGTTACCGGGCCGAACAAGAGCTTGCTCAAGGATTCGTTCACGCTCGGACGGACCTTCTGGCTCGGCCTGACTTACACCCCGAAGCTGTAACCCTCTTATTGTCCCGCTTTCAATCCTTCAAGGAACTTTCATGAACTCGATCTCCCGCTTCGCCGAGCTGAGCGAGCAGTCGCTCGGCATTATTCCGATCCTCGCGGTCATGTTGCTGGTCGTGCTGGCCGTCGCCATCGAACGCACCGTGTTTTTCATGCGCACGGCACCGAACGCCCGCCTGCTCGAGCGCACGCTGCCTACCGTCGATTTGCGACAAGAAGGCCTGCTGCGCCAGCTCGCCGCGCGCTTTCGCACGACGATCTTCGGCGAAACGCTTCGGGCCATCGCCGAGGCACCCGATCTCGATGCGGACGATATGGATCGCTACGTCGACGAAGCCATCGTGCGCACCCTGCCCACGCTGGACAAGTACCTGTGGCTGCTCGACGCGGCCGTGACGCTCGGACCGCTGATCGGCCTGCTCGGGACCATCATCGGCATCACCGAATCGTTCAATGTGCTCAGCGCCGCCGGCCCGAACGTGCAGGCCGTCACGGGCGGCGTAGGCCACGCGCTGATCGCGACCGGCTGCGGCCTCGCGGTCGCGATCGTCGGCGTCGCGGCGAACAGCTTCTTCACGAAGCGTGTGCGTCAATGCACGCTGCAGCTCGATCTGCTCAAACTCACGTGCGTCAAGCGCATTTGCCTGGCCGATCCCAAGACCGCCCACGACAACGGCCATGACGCGCTCGCTCAAGTACGCGCGACGATCAAGCGCGTGTCGAACGGCACGAGCACCGGAGCGTAAATCATGAGCCGTACCCGCTACTTCGAAGCGCGCGAACCGCGGATCGAAATCATTCCGATGATCGACATCATGATGTTCTTGTTGATCTTCTTCATGGTGACGATGCTCAAGATGGTCGAAACGAACGGCATTACGATCGCCGTGCCGCAATCCACCACGGCTACGCAATTGCCGACGCAATCGATGACGATCTCGGTGCGCAAGGACGGCGCGATGTTCTTCGACAATCATGTCGTCGATGCCGCGGCGCTGACGCAAGCGATGTCCGAGCGCCGCCGCAGCGCCAAGCTCGACGTGCTCGTGGCCGGCGATAAGGACGTGCCGCTTCAAGTGCTGCTCAATGTCATGGACATCGCACGCGCGGCAGGCGTCGACGACGTGAGCATCGCCGCTAAGCACTGAGGCCCGCGATGAACACGACCCTCTCCGCCGGATCCATGCCCGGCCACGCGCCGGATCGCACGTTCGCGCTGGCGCTGGTGCTCGCGCTCGTGCTCGAGGCGGGACTCGGTTGGCTCATGCTGCGCCCGCGCCCGCCCGCTCCGGTGCCGCCCGCTCCGGTGAGGCTCAAGGTGGCCCACATCGTGCAAATCGCCGATGCGCCGCCTCCCCCGCCGCCGGCGCCGACGCCGCCCAAGCCGCATGAGCCGCCGCACCACGCAACGCCGCCGAAGCCCGCGCCGGCACCGGCGCCGCACCCGACGCAGCACGAGACCCCGGCGCCTGCGCCCGCCCCCGCGGCGCAGACGCCGCAACCGGCGCAACCGGCGCAACCGGTTCAGCCCGCTCAGCCGCCCGCGCCGGCCACGCCGCCCAGCCGCATCAAACCCGGCGTGCGTCACGGCGTCGTGCCGCTGCAGCGCGTCGAACCCGATTACCCGCCGCGCGCGCTCGCGAACAACGTCGAAGGCTCGGTCGTCGCCGATTTGACGATCGAGCCGGACGGCACCGTCAGCAACGTACGCATCGTCAAGGCGGACCCGCCGGGCGTCTTCGATCGCGCGGCCGAGAAAGCCCTACGCCAGTGGAAGTTCTCCGCGAGCGACAGCGGGATCGTCGGCGAAGTCGAACTCAATTTCGTTTTGAATTAGGACCTACTCCCTCCATGAATCCGATGCGACGCTTACTCTTGCTGAACGCCTCGATCCTTGCCTGCGGCACCGCCGTTGCCGCCGCCAAATCGCTGCCGACGATGCGTCCCGGCGATTCCACCGCCCCCTATCCGTCGGAAGTCGATCGCAAGTTCACCGCCGCGGGCGACGCGCTGCCTTTTCGCGGCAATACGATGCTCTCGCACATTGCGCTCGGCACGACGGCATCGAACGCGTTGATCGCGGTGCGCAACACGATCAACCGCCGGTCGTTCAGCCATTGCCTGGCCTTCACCCCGCCCTCGAGCTATCACATGACGGTGATTCAGGGCGCCGACGACGACGTGCGCAAGCCCGGATTCTGGCCGGCCGACTTGCCGCTCGATACGCCGCTTGCCGCATGCACCGCGCATTTCGAGCGCAAGCTGGCGAATTTCCAGCTCGATTGCGCGCTACCGTTTCGGATGCGCATCGTCGATTTCAGCGCCCATCGCGACTCCGGCGCCACCGTGCGGCTGGAGCCGGCCGACGCCTCGGAAAATCGGAAGATCCGCGGCCTGCGCGATAGAATCGCCGATCTGCTGGAGATCCGAGCGCCAGGTCACGAACAATATGGTTTTCATGTAACGCTGGCATACTTGGTGAACTGGATGGACGAGGCGCAAACGCAAGACTATCTGTCGGTCCAGTCCGATTGCCTTAAGTTTCTACAAAAGACCGTCCCGGTGCTCGAACTCGGTGCACCGGAGTTTTGCACCTTCACCGATATGAATGCTTTCGACATGCAATTCTTGGTAGGACAGGCGCCGCAGCGCGTCCCGCTCTCGGCTGCACCGACTAACCACGCATGAGGTCGGCCTTCCCGCCCGCGCGCCCGTCGCATGGCGCATTCCATCCGCTTTCCGGGGCAGCGGCACGCCATGCATAAGCCAACGAGCCGCGTCACGATTCGCGACGTCGCCAAGCGGGCGGGCGTCAGCTTTCAAACGGTTTCGCTCGTCCTCAATCACCCCGAGCGTGTTGCCGACGAGACGCGCACGCGCGTGCAGCTCGCCATCGATGCGCTCGGATTCGTGCCGAGCATGGCGGCACGTTCGCTAAGAAAACAGCCCACGCGGACGCTCGCGTGTATTTTCTTCGGGCCGCGTGCCTCCTATGACAATCGCACGTTTCAGATTCAGGACACCTACCTGAACAATGTCGTGCAGATGCTCACGCGTGTCGCCGATCAAGCGGGTTACGCGCTTTTGCAACGGAATCTACCCGACGCGGACGCCGACGCGCTGAACGAGATCCACCATCTTTTTGCGGCCGGCCGCATCGACGGCATGGTGGCGGTGGTCGGAAAGGGCTCGCATCCGATCTTGCCCGAGCTGGAACGCCAAGGCTTCCCGTTCGTCTTGTTCGGCACGACGCATCCCAAGTACGCGTTTGTCGCGCAAGCCAACGAAGAAGCCACGGTGCGGATCGTCGATCATTTGCACGCGGGCGGTTGCCGTAACATCGCCTTTATCCCGGGCCAGCGCGACGGCCACGTTCACGACGACGTCGACGAACGGCAACGCGGTTACGCGCGCGCCATGAAGGGTCTGCGCTTGCGCGTCGAGAAGCGATGGCAGCGCGCCGGCGATTGGTCGCTCGCAAGCGGACACCGCATCGCGCACGAACTGTGCGCGGACCCGCGCGACCGGCCCGACGCCTTGATTTTCGCGAGCGACCGGATGGCGCTCGGCGCACTCAAGGGCTTGCACGAGTTGAAGGTTCGCGTGCCCGACGAGGTGGCGGTCGCGGGATTCGACAATATGCAATACGACGAATTCAGCATTCCGTCGTTGACTAGCGTGCATTCGCCGATCCTCGAAATGGCCGACGCCGCCGTGAAGTTCCTGCTCGCCCAAATCGAAGGGAAAGCGGAACTCGCCGAGTGTCAAAAAGTTTTCGAAGCACCGCTCGTCATGCGCGATAGCACGCCTGCCGAGCCGGCACATGCACCGGCACCGGCGCCGGTACCGAGCACGCGGGGCAAGGCAAGACGGAGCCCGGTTTTGTGAAGCGCCCGGCAGTGATCGGCATCGGGGCGGCAGTCGCGGCGATCACGGCCTTCGGGTTGATCGGGGCGTTTCTCTCTCGCGCGCCCGCGCGCGACCACCCGCTGGCGGCTCGCGAGCCCGGCGTGGATTTGCGGACCATCGATCGCAACGATTTTTATCGCATCGTCGTTCCGCTTGCCAAGCGCGAAGGCTCGGTCGATCTGTACAGTTTTGCGCCCGCGTTTCCGCCGTTTTGGAAGGAAGTGCTGATTCCGCGTTTCGAAGCGAAGTACGGCATCAAAGTCCATTTTTTCAACGTTAAGCCGGATCTGGCCGATCAGCAGCTCATTGCGCTGCGCTCGCTCGGCCGGGCGCCGCCCGCGGACGTGTATTTCGCACCGGGCAGTCACATGCGCCAGTATCGGCTGAACGCGCTGGCCGCCGATTACGATCTGGCCGCGATATTGCCCGAGGCGTCGGCCTACCCGTCCGATCTGCTTGCACGCACGGCACGAGACGGCCGCTTCATTCCGTTTCACTTCAATCAAACCGCGCTAGCCTACGACAGCGCGCGCCTGGCGCAAACGTCCGTCCCGCGCGATTTCGATGCACTGCTGCGCTGGGCGCAGGCCCATCCCAATCAATTCGCGCTGACCGCACCCCGAAGCGGCGGCTCCGGGCAGGGCCTGCTGCTGGCGGTCACGTATCGCTTCATGAGCGCCGAATGCCGTAACACGTTTGCCGATGCGTGGAAGCGCGATGCCGACGCGAACCGCTGGGTCGAGGCGAGCGGGTGTATGGACCCGGCGTGGCACTATCTCCGGGCGCTCGTGAAAGTATCGGTACTGACGAACGGCAATGCCGACACGCAAAACCTGCTGGCCAACAAGGCCGTGACGATCGGTACCGTCTGGGAAGACGGCGCCTATACGTTTCTCAAGCAAAAGCTGTTGGAGCCGACCGTTGCGTTGACGGTCCCGCGGCCCGGCATGCCGGGTTCCGCCGACGTGCTGTTCGCCGTGGCCGGCACGCGGCATCCCGCCGCGGCGCTGCTGCTGATAGACTTCGCGCTATCCCGCCCGATTCAACAATGGAAGCTCGACGAAATGGCATCGCGCACCGGACGCGTCGACATTAACGGCAGCACGCACGACACGGGCCCGGCGGCCCCCTTCATGGTGCCGCAATCGTCCCGCAATCCCAATTTGATTTGGCCGCCGGCCGCTATGATCGTTGCGCTCGATCGCGGGTTCGATCGCCACGTGATGATGCAGCGATGACGACGCCGGCCGGGGCTCTGTTGGAGGTGGACGGCCTCGCTAAGCGCTACGGTGAGGCGTGGGCGCTGCACCCCACTTCGTTGCGGGTCGCCGCCGGCGAATTCGTGTGCGTGCTCGGCGCCTCGGGATGCGGGAAATCGACGCTCCTGAGCCTGCTCATGGGCATCGCCGCACACGACGGCGGCACAATCCATCTTGCCGGACGGCGCGTGGACGATCGGCCGCCCGAGTCGCGCGATATGGCGATGGTGTTTCAGTCCCACGCGTTGTTCGGCCATATGAGCGTCCGCCGCAATCTCACGTTCGGGCTGAGAATGAAGAAGGTGCCCGCCGACGAGCAGCGGCGACGCGTCGACGAGATGATCGAACTGTGCCGCTTGGGCGAGTACGTCGATCGGATGCCCGCTCAGTTGTCGGGCGGCCAACAACAGCGCGTGGCGCTGGCGCGAGCGCTCGTCATGCGCGCCGCCATTACCCTTTACGACGAGCCGCTCTCGAACCTGGACCCCAAGCTGCGCCAAAGCTTGCGCGACGACATCGTCCGCTTGCATCGCAAGATGCACCAGGCGGCGCTTTTCGTCACGCACGACGCCACCGAAGCGATGGTCATGGCCGACCGAATCATCGTCATGCAAGGCGGGCGCATCGTCGAAACCGGCACCCCCGAATCGCTCTATCGCGAGCCGAGACGTAGCGTGACGGCCGAGCTTTTCGGGGCGGGCAATTTGATCGAGGTCGCGCTCGCCCGCGATACGGCAACCTTACCGGGCAATCTAAGCGCGGCGCTGTCCCGAACGGTCGACGACGGCAGGCGGCATGGCGTCGCGGTGATCCGCGAAGAATCCATCCGATTGAGTCCGAACACGGGCGGCATCGCCATCGTGCTCGAGCGGCAGTTCGTCGGCGCCCTCGCCCGGTACCAGGTCGATCTGCAAGGGTTGAGGCTCAGTGCGATAGCGGACGGCAACAGCGTGCCCCTCGTACCGGGCACACGCGTCGACGTCCGATTCGAGCAGCCGCTTCATCTTCTCGAAGACGACGCGGTTGCCGGTCTCGAAGCACGAGCGTCATCATGAATCGCACGCGGCGGTGGGTCATATTCGTGTCGGTCGTCCCGGCGGTCGCACTTTTGATGCTGCTGTTTTACGTGCCGCTCGCCGCGGCGTTGTACCAAAGCGTCGACGACCGGCGACGGGGTTTCACGCTCGCCGCGTACGGTTCGCTCTTGCACGATGCCTCGGTGCGGCGCGGCCTGCTCTTTTCGCTCGAATATGCGTTGGCCTCCACGATCGCCGCATTCGTCTACGGGATGATTTGGGCGGCGCTCATGCGCCGAGCCTTCCCGGGAAAGCGATGGTTCGGTGCGCTCAGCCGCGCACCGATCACGATTCCCGGCATCGCCGTTGCGTTGATGATGCTGACGCTGCTCGAGCAAGGCGGCTTTCTGGCGCGCTCGCTCGCGCCGTTAGGCATCGTGTTGCCGCGCATCGTACGAGATCCGGACGGTATCGGAACGGTCATCGGGCTCGCATGGAAGGAAGCGCCGCTCATGGGCGCGATCGTTGCGGCCGCGTTCGGCGGTTTGAAGCCGGAGGTCGTACAGGCGGCTCGCTCGCTAGGCGCGAGCCCTTGGCGCGCCTTTTGGTTGATCCAGGTGCCGGCCGCGATGCCCGGCCTTGCGGCCGCCGCCATACTCGGATTCGTCCGTGCGCTCGGCGCATTTGCCATCCCGAGCCTGCTCGGTCCCGCCTATCCCAAACCGATTCTCGTGCTGTTGTACGACGCATTCGAATATGGCGATTGGCCGCGCGTTTATACGATCGGCATTTTGTTCGCGTCGGTATCGCTGTTTGTTGCCTGGCTGTATCACAGGGTCATGCGCGCAATCGAAGGGGGAGACGGTGGGCGAGCGAGCGCGTAACGACGGCAACGGCGGCAACAGCACGGTGGAAAACATGCGAACGAGCCCACGCGGCGTGCGCTCTGCGCCTCGTGGCCTGCTGTTGTCCGTCGCACTCTATGTCCAGTTGGCTGCCGTGCTGGGTATCCCTTTGCTCGTGCTGGTGCTTTGGTCCTTCTCGGACGGTTGGTTTCCTCCCGACGTTTTTCCGCAAGCGTATACGGGTGCGCATTGGCGTGCGTCGCTAAGCGATCCGCTGCTCGGCCAGGCATTGTTGTCGAGCCTCGCGATTGCCGTGCTCGTCACCATTCCGTCCGCGCTGCTGGCGATTCCGCCGGCATGGGCGATGTCGAGAATGCCGCCTCGCACGCGACGCCTCTTCGAACTAGCCGTTCTCGCACCGCTGATCGTTCCCGGCATCGTGATTGCCACGACACTGGGCAAACTGCTTTTACTCGCTCACCTGAGCTACACGTGGGCCGGCGTGGTGCTGGCCCAACTCGTCGGTACCCTGCCGCTCATGATTCGCATCCTCTGCGCGAGCTTCTTGGGGGTTTCGGCGCAAAGCATGGCAGCGGCACGTTCGCTCGGCGCCAATCCGTACCAGGCCGTTTGGCACGTTGCGCTGCCCATGGCGCGGCGCGCGCTGTTTGCGGGCAGCCTAATCGTATTCGCGAGCAGCTTGGAAGAATTCGATAAGACGTTTGTAATCGGCGCGCCGAATATTCAAACGCTACCGGTGTTGCTTTACTTCCGGCTCGACGGCGCCGGCATCGTATTTCCCGTCGCGGCGGTGTCTAGCCTGATCTTGACGCTGCCGGGCCTGATCATCCTTCTGCTGGCGGCACGGGCTGCGAGCCGGGATCGGAAGGGGACGAGCGCGGAGCATATCGATGCGACCAGCTATCTCGATGCAGGGTACTAGGTTTCGTCATTCGATTTTATTAAGATTTTCAGAAATCGTTTATCAGAAAATCCTTACACCGATCGAGAAACTTATTCAACGATTTTCTTTTAACGAAATCTTATATACACTCACCCGTCTCAAGAAGGAAATCTCAAATCAATCAAGGGTATTGTCGATCGATATGGCACCTCACCGTTTAAAGCTCCCCCTACGCGCGGCCCTGGCCGCGTTCGTCGCGTTTGCAGCATTCGGCGCGCAGGCCGCGCACGCGGGCGACGCCAAGCATCTGCTGCGGCCGCTCGTCGAAAGCTCGGCGCGCCGGCTGGCGATCGGCGATCAGGTCGCGCTGTCGAAGTGGGACAGCGGCACGAGCGTCGAAGATCCGGCACGTGAAAGCGTCGTGATAGCGAATGCCGTCACGGAAGGGCAGCGTTCGAATTTGGCGGCAGACGACGTCACGCGGTTTTTCAAAGCGCAGATCGAGGCAAACAAGCTCGTCCAGTACGAACTGCTCGCCAGGTGGAGGCGTGCCGGCTACGCGCCGCCGCACACGCCGGTCGATCTGAAGGGCACCATTCGCCCCGAACTCGACCGCCTGCAAACGGAGATGATCGCCGAACTCGCTGCCGCGGATGCCGTGTTCGATAGCAAGGAATGCGCAAAGGACGTGGCACGCGCCGTCGGCCATTACGCATTCGAGCATCAGTTCGATCCGGCCGACCTGCCGGTACTGGCACTCGACCGTGCGATGGCGGGATTTTGTCGCGTCTACTGACGAGGTCGACGTGAAGCACGCTGTGTTTGCGAGCCTCCGCTAAGTGCATACCGACGGCAATGTTCGAGGTAATCGGCTTCGTGCGCAGCGACGAGATCCACGATGCTGCGCCAAAGCCAGGGCGGTGCGTCGCTGGATTTGGCGTTTCGGCGACGCATTTCCCTGAACCAGGCGCGACGCGTTTCGATGTCCATTTGCTGCGCATGCGCCTGCCCCACCACGAGCGCGAGAAAGCGCGCGGCCTTGACGGCGTCCGCTTCGGTCAACCGTTCCGTCTCCAGCTTCAAATCCTGCGGCATCAATTCGCGAATGACGACCGCGTGGCGATCCACGCGCGACGCGCACATTCGGTTTCCAAGCATGGGCGAAACGTGCCGTGCGCCTTCCACCACCCGTTGGGCGGCGTTTCGCGGGATACGGGCGCCGCGTTGTTGAGGCGCCGCGGCGCCCGCCGCCTCCTTGATATCGAGAAGAATTGGCGGCTTCCCGTTCGAGCACGCACCGTCGATATCGAGCAAGACCGCATAACGGCGGCGTCCGAGGGAACTGCATCCTTTCACCCAGTAGGCGGCGTCGAGCAGGGTCATGGCGCCTTCGCCGGGCGCTTCTTGGCACAGGGCCGTGTAAATATCGGATGCCGAATCGGATTCGAACAATGCGCGAATCGACGCTTTCTCCTTCGCCGATAGGGGCCAGAAGCGCTTCCCCAAGGGAATGCTCGGTGTGGCATCCCCAGTGGCCTGGCGGTTCAGCGCGCGCCATGAGCGGTGAAGCGCCGCTTTCATGGCGATGCGCACGACGTGCGGCCGTTGCGCATGAACCATCCCGCCGTCGTGGCTGCCGTCGAACGCTTGCCCGTATCCCTCGATCAGCGCTTGCATCATGCGGGCGGTGATGACGCCGGGGAGATTCGAGCTGCGAGCTGCCGTTGCGAGCGAGAGGCCGAGGCGTAGCAAGTCGTGCACGGGATTGCCGATCGTGGTTTGGTCCAGGTCTCGAATCTGGACCGCCACCTCCCCGTTGCCTCCGGCTATCGGGCCGAGGTTTCCATGGTGGCAGTCGCCGCAGATCCAGATCGGTGGCCCGTCGGGCAGCGAGCCGCCGGGCAGATCGGCGAGCCATGCGTAAAACCGGCCGGCGCTGCCGCGTACATAAGCGTGAGCCGAGCGCGCCATTTTGGCGTTGCGCTTGGCGGCTAGCACGCTCTGCCGTTGATCGGGTGTCGGGTAGTGCCTGGACTGTTTCGTCGCCTTGCCCACGTGCCTCCCTTCGGGCGGTATCGCGCCCTGTTTCGGAAAGCGGTAGCGCGAATCGTGCCTACGCCGATAGGCGTCTGGCGGCTGATCTCATTGCGCGCCACGCCGGCGATTCGAACCGGTGACTTCCGTTGGTCCTGATTTTTCGCGTCGAGGGGGGGCGATCGCGATATTAGGTCACGATACGGCGAACCATTTGATTTTTCTTCCGCACCCCTATCGTCGGCAGAGTCGCAGCGCATCCAACGATCCACGCAATCCTGACGGGCCGGTGCAGGCGTTTGCCAGATCGTAACCCATGAATTACAATCCAACCGTAACAAAGCTGGTCCTCACGCCCGAATTCGACGCTTGGCTATCCCGCTTGCGAGATCGCCAAGCCGCCACGGCAATTGCCGGTCGGCTTGGCCGGGCACGGTTAGGCAACCTTGGGCACTGGCGTGCCGTAGGCGACGGTATCTCAGAGATGAAAATCGACGTCGGCAAAGGCTACCGTGTCTATTTCACGCAGCGAGGCCACATGCTGATCATCGTTTTATGCGGAGGCGACAAGTCCACACAGGCTGCAGATATCAAACGCGCCAAGACCATCGCGAAAGCATTGGAGTTTTGAAATGAAAGTCAGTGAGTTGACGGAATTCGACGCGTCGAAATACCTAAAGGATGAAAATGATTACCGGCTCTATCTGGCGCAAGCATTCGAAGGCGGTGATCCTGTCGAGATCCAAGCTGCGCTCGGCGATGTAGCAAAAGCACGCGGCATGACGGCACTCGCTCGCGAGTCGGGCATAGCGCGTGAGGCGTTGTACCGCGCACTGTCGAAGAGGGGAAACGCCGAATTCGCGACGATCATGAAGGTGATCGCAGCAATGGGCTTGCACCTCACACTGGCGAAATCCGAAACAGTGCCGACGGCCGCTGGAAAAACCAAACCGGCGACAAGAGCCGTTGCGGCTAAGAAAGCGCGCCCAGCCACGAAGCGAGGGGGCAACACAACCTCGGAAAGCCGCCCCCCATCCGGCGATGTGGCACACGCCTGACACCCAATCCGACGCAGTCCGCGATCGCACCGATTTCCGAGCGTAGTCGATTGGCGTCCCCGTCCAGGCCGAAGCGCCAATCGCAGACGCGCAATCCCTCGCCCCCGGCTTCCCTCCCCACAACAAGGCACAATACGGGTTTTGACGGATGTTCCAGGGTGCGCGCCGGGTGCGCCCACCCCACCTCTCCGTCCCTCCTGCGGCCGAGCCTCTTGCCGCCGCAGCCGTACCCAGAACAAGGAGCCCTCTCTCATGACCGACCCGAATCTTTCGTGGACGCGCAGGCTGTCGCTCGCCGTCGGCGCGTTCTTCAGCGTGCTCGGGGATCGCGATTTCGCCGCGGGCGTCGAGCGCCTGCGCAGCGGCCCGGTCCCCGCCGCCCAGGCCCCCACGGCCGCGCCGACCGCAGCGCCGGCGCCAACCGCGGCCCCCGCCCCGACGCTGAAGGAAACGTCCCCCGAGGCGGCGTTCCAATTGCTCGGCCTGCTCCAACGCGATGCCCGCTTCATCGATTTCGTCGAAGAAGACATCGCGAGCTATTCCGATGCCGACATCGGCGCCGCCGCGCGGCTCGTGCACGACGGCTGCCGCGCGACGCTGCGCGAGCATTTCACGATCCAACCCGTGCGCGATGAAGCCGAAGGCAGCCGCGTGACGATCGCAGAAGGGTTCGATTCATCCGCGATCCGCCTCACCGGCAACGTCGTGGGCCAGCCCCCGTTCAGCGGCAGCGTGACCCATCGCGGATGGCGCGTCACCGACGTCCGCCTGCCGAAACTCACGCAGAGCCACAACGCCCGCGTGCTCGCTCCCGCGGAGGTCGAACTGTGAACGCGCCGCGCTATTCGATCGGTCTCGATCTAGGCACCACGCACTGCGCGCTGTCCTACGTCGAACTCGCCAGCAGCGAAGGAGAAGCCCTCACCCAAGGCGTCATGCGCGTCGCGCAACTCACGGCCCCCGGCGCCATCGAGGAACGCGACCTGCTGCCCTCGTTCCTCTACCTGCCGCACGCGGACGAATTGGCCCCCGCCGATCTGGCGTTGCCCTGGGCGAGCGAGCGCGACTTCGCTGTCGGCGAAATGGCGCGCAGCCGTGGGGCCGGCACGCCGATTCGCCTCGTCTCGAGCGCCAAGAGCTGGCTCTGCCATCCCGGTGTCGATCGCCGCGCGGCCATTCTTCCGGCCGATGCGCCGCCCGAAGTCGCACGCGTCTCGCCGCTCGAAGCGTCGGTGCGCTATCTGAGCCATCTGCGCGACGCGTGGAACCACGCGCACCCCGATGCCCCGTTCGACGAACAAGACATCACCGTTACGATTCCCGCATCGTTCGACCCGGCCGCACGCGAATTGACCGCCGAAGCCGCGAACGCCGCGGGCTATGGCCGCATGACGCTGCTCGAGGAGCCGCAAGCCGCCCTCTATAGCTGGATCCAGTCGAGCAGCGGCGCATGGCGCAAGCGGGTCAAGGTCGGCGACATCATCCTCGTCGTCGATATCGGCGGCGGCACGACCGATTTGTCGCTGATCGCCGTCATCGAGCGCGACGGCAATCTCGAGCTGCATCGCATCGCCGTCGGCGATCACATTCTGCTCGGCGGCGACAACATGGACCTCGCGCTTGCGCACGTCGTTGCGCGCAAGCTCGCCGGGCAAGGCACGCAAATCGACCCGTGGCAACTGCGCGCGCTCACCTATGCATGCCGTGCCGCCAAGGAAACGCTGCTATCCGATGCGGCGGCAGACGCCGTCCCGCTCGTCGTGCCGAGCCGCGGCTCGAAGCTGATCGGCGGCTCCATTCGCACCGAACTCACGCGCGCCGAACTCACGCAGACAATCCTCGATGGATTCTTCCCGCAAGTCGATTCGACCGCGCGGCCCGTGAGCCGCACACGCGCGGGCCTCACGCAACTCGGCCTGCCCTATGCGCAAGACGCCGGGATGACGCGCCATCTCGCCGCATTCCTCGCCCGCCAGGTGGGCGCGCTCGCGGAACTCGGCGGCGAACCGCAGTTGGCCGGGCAATTCGAACTCAATGCGAACGCGACCTTCTTGCATCCGACCGCCGTCCTCTTCAACGGCGGCGTGTTCAAATCGCCGCTGCTCGTCGAGCGCGTCATGTCCGCTGTCAACGGCTGGCTCGCGGCCGATGGCGGCGAGCCGGCACGTCTGCTGGAAGGCGCGGATCTCGACCTCGCAGTGGCGCGCGGCGCCGCCTACTACGGCTTCGTCAAACGCGGCCGCGGCGTGCGGATTCGCGGCGGCACGGCGCGTTCGTACTATGTGGCGATCGAATCGGCCATGCCCGCCGTGCCGGGCCTCGAACCGCCCATCTCCGCGCTTTGCGTGGCGCCGTTCGGCATGGAAGAAGGCACCGATGCGCCGCTGCCGGAGCAAGAGTTCGGGCTCGTCGTCGGCGAGCCCGTCCAGTTTCGATTCTTCGGTTCATCCGTGCGCCGGCAAGATCAGGTGGGCACCCTGCTCGATTACTGGCCGCCGGAAGAGCTGCAAGAACTCGAGGCGATTCAAGCGACACTGCCGACGGAAGGGCGCAGTGCGGGCGATGTCGTACCGGTCAAGCTGCATGCGTACGTGACCGAGACAGGCATGCTGCAACTCGAGGCGGTGCCGCGCGGCTTGGCCGAACGCTGGAAGGTCGAGTTCGACGTTCGCGGTGGTGCCGCGCAAACATGAACGCGCGGCGGGGCAACCGATGAAGCGCTACTTTGTCGGCATCGACCTCGGTACGAGCAATACGGTCGTCGCTTTCAACGAAAGGGGCTCTGACGGGATCCGGGTGTTCGAGATCGAGCAACTCGTCGGGCTCGGCGAGGTCAGCGCGCGGCCGTTATTGCCGTCCGTGCGTTATCACGCCGCCGCGGGCGAACTGAACCCCGGCGATGTGCAATTGCCGTGGCACCGCGCCGAGCCGGACGGGACACCGGCCCCGATCGTCGGACAGCTTGCGCGTTCGCTCGGCGCGCAAGTGCCGGGGCGGCTCGTGGCGAGCGCGAAAAGCTGGCTCTCTTATTCCGCGGTGGACCGCCTTGCGGCGATCTTGCCGTGGGGTGCGCCCGACGACGTCAAGAAAGTCTCCCCCGTCGAAGCAAGCGCAAGCTACCTCGCCCACGTGCGCGCCGCTTGGAACGCGCGTTTTCCCGATGCGCCGCTCGAAGCGCAGGAGGTCGTGCTCACCGTGCCCGCTTCGTTCGACGAGGGCGCACGGGCCTTGACGCTCGAAGCGGCGCGGCTCGCGCAGCTTCCCGATTTGCGTCTGCTCGAAGAACCGCAAGCTGCGTTCTACGATTGGCTGTATCGGCACCGCACCCGCCTCGCCGAAGCGCTCCCCGATACCCGGCTCGTCCTGATCTGCGATGTCGGCGGCGACACGACCGACCTGACGCTGATCCAGGTGGACAAAGACGCCGACGGTACACCGCAACTCACGCGCGTCGGCGTGGGCAACCATCTGATGCTCGGCGGCGACAACATGGACCTCGCGCTAGCGCGCCTGGTCGAGACGCGCCTCGTGCAGGGCCAACCCGCCAACGCGCGGCTGTCCGCATCGAGCTTGTCTCAACTGGTCGAACGCTGCCGGGTCGCGAAAGAACAGTTGCTGGCGCAAGACGCGCCCGCGTCGGTATCGATCACGCTGTTGGGCGCCGGCTCGCGCGTCGTCGGCGGCGCCCGCACGACTCAACTCACTCGCGAGGAGGTCGAGCAAGTTGTCGTGGAGGGATTCTTTCCGGCGGTGGCAGCCGGCGAAACGCCGCGCCGCTCGCGCTCGGCGATCGTCGAGTTCGGCCTGCCCTATGCGAGCGACCCGGGCGTCACGCGCCACATTGCGGGATTTCTGAGGCGTCATGCCGCACAGTCGCGGCAGGCGTTAAACGACGAAGCGGATCGCGATAGTCCGCCGCCGATACCCGATACGCTGCTATTGAACGGCGGCGTCTTTCGGGCGCCGGCTTTGACCGCGCGGCTGGCGCAGACACTCGCCGAATGGCGCGGCGCACCGCTGCACGTGCTGAACAACGATCATCCGGACGTTGCGGTGGCGCGCGGCGCAGTCGCCTACAGTCTCGCGCGCGCGGGTGCCGCACCGCGCATCGGCGGCGGCTCCGCACGCAGCTATTTCCTCGTGCTCGACGACGGCCAAGGCGTTTGCTTGCTGCCGCGCGGAACGCAAGAAGCGCACGAGGTTCGACTGGACGAGCGCGTGTTCGCGCTGCGGCTTGGCCAGCCCGTGCGCTTCCCCCTCGTCTCGACGGTCGCTCAGACATCGTTTGGCGCGGGCGAACTTACGGATCTGTCCCAAGGCGATTTCGTTCGTCTGCCGCCACTCGCCACCGTCGTGCGGCGACAGCATGCGTCCGATCCCGATGAACGCCGGGTACGGCTCACGGCCTCGATCACGGAAGTCGGCACGTTGGAGATGAATTGCATCTCGATCGACGATCCAGCCCAACGCTGGCGCTTGCAATTCGAATTGCGACGCGATGAAGCGGCGGCCGCGGCCGATGGCGCCGATGCAGGGCCGACGACCGAGCGGCATCCGTCGCTCGATCAAGCCGTCGGATCGATCGAGCGTGCGTTCGGCGCGCGTATCGCCGGTGTGGCACCGGGCGAAGTCAAGCGGCTGCGCGCCACGCTCGAGCAGATGCTGGGGCCGAGCGAACATTGGGATGTGGGGCTGTTGCGCGCGCTGTTCGACACCCTCTGGGAACGGGCGAAGCGACGGCGACGTTCGGCCGATCATGAGCGCGTGTGGCTCAACCTCGCCGGTTTTTGCCTGCGGCCCGGATTCGGCTATCCGCTCGACGATTGGCGTGTGGGTCAAATATGGGCGATCTTCGACGACGGTATCCAGTACATCCATGAAAGCCGCGTGTGGTCCGAATGGTGGACGTTGTGGCAGCGGGCGGCGGGCGGCCTGGACGAAGAAGCGCAGTCGCAACTGTTCGATGCGATGGACTTCCTCCAAGCAGCCAACATCGAGAAGCGAAAACTGCCGTTCGATCCGGCCAAGGTCGGCCAGGCCGGGATGATCCGCGTGCAGGCTTCGCTGGAACGCATCGAAGTCGAGCGCAAGATCCAACTCGGGGAGCACTGGCTGGCGCGTTTGCGCAAGCCTTCCGAGAATCCGCAGACATGGTGGGCGATCGGGCGGATCGGCGCGCGTCGGCCGCTGTATGGCAGCGCACATAGCGTTGTGCCGCCCGAGGTCGCGCAGCGCTGGCTCGAAGAAGTGCTGTCGATCGACTGGAAGAAAGTCGAGCCCGCGGCGTTCGCGGCTGTACAGTTGTCGCGGCTCACAGGCGACCGGTCGCGCGACTTGTCGGAAGCGGCACGTGCCGCCGTGATACGCCGGCTCGAGGCGATGAACGCGGCCCCTGCTTGGATGCGGGTGGTCGGCGAGGTCGTCGCGCTCGACGAGGCCGATACGGGGCGCGCGTTCGGCGAGTCGTTGCCGGCCGGGTTGAAGCTCTTGAGGGATTGAGGCGGCCCGGCCGACCATCGTGGAACGCGCAAGCCCTATCGCTGCTGCCGCAAATCGAAGATTCGCTCCATCGGCACCCACTTTTCTCCCTTGGGTGTCCATGGCGTAGGCGCCTGAAATTCCCACATCAACGTTTCCCACTGCTGAACCACCGGATTGGTCGATGCCGCCTGTGCCATTCGATCGGCGTCGTACACGGCATCGTCCGTTTCCATGATCATGAAAAGCCGGGTTCCCAGACGATAGATCTCCATGTTCGAGACGCCATGCTCGCGTATATGTCGAATAACATCCGGCCAAACTTCCCGATGAAATTCCTCATAGCGAGCGATCAGTGCGGGGTCGTCTTTCAAATCCAATGCGAGGCAATAGCGCATGGTGTGTCGTTCTTCTCAGCGTTCGTTCGTCAAATGAGCCCGCGCTTGGCGAGCAGACCGCGCAAGCGCGGCTGCGCGTTTTGCATCGACAACGCGTTCGCCAGTTCGATCAGCGGCATCACCCGCCTCTTGATCTTCGGGATATGGTTTTGCGCGATGTCCGCGATTCGATGATCGAGATACGGATTGCCGAATCGATCGCGCACGCTGGCCAGGTAGTTTTCGGCTCGCTCGCGCATATCCATCGCCTCGAACACCGGTAAGACTTCCTCTTGCCAGACGGCTTCGAGGCCGGCGCGCAGGTGCGTGTCGTGCATCGCCTCGCGCACCGTTTGCGACGGCGACCGCTGTTCCGTCAGCCACTGCTCCGCCAGCCAACTGTGACCCAAGTTGAGAAAGAACAGTTTCAACCGTTCGTAGCTTTGCAGGTCCTCGGTCAGCACGATGCTCTCGTGCGTGCATGGCAAGGTCATTCCGGCACGCCGTTCGATCGCCCAGAGCGCGTAGGGCTCCGCCACCGCGCCCACGGGATCGATCGGTTCGGATACGATCCGATCCACAAGCGAATTAGCCCAAACGCACCGCTCCCGAAGATAGTCGATGAACGGATCGGACGCCGACCATTGCTTCGCTATACCGAGCACGATTTCACGCAGCGTATCGCCGTTGTTCTCCACCAATTCGCAAGGAAAGATGGAGACGCCTTCGTCGGCGCGTTCGCGCCAGCGAGCATGCAGCAAGGCGAGCAGCTTCGCGGGATAACTGTGCGGCACCGCGCCGTCATCCGATAGCATCGCGGGCGAATCTCGCTCGTCGAGGCGATAACCCGTGTCGCCGGTGTTCGACACGATCACGCGAACATCTTCGACCGCCGCACGGCGTATCGTCGCCCAGTCCTTATCGGCGATCCACGCGTCGCGAATCGCATGACAGGTGACAAGGCTATCGACGGCCGCGCCCTGCTCCGCCCCGCGGATACGCACCGGATACCCCTCGCGCCGCGACAATGCGGCAACGCGCGCGAGACTCACCGGGTTGCCCGTGGTCTGCACCACGCCAATGCCGCCGATCGCATCGCCACGCTCCAGCGCTTGCGAGACGAACAGCGCAACGTGCGCCAACAGAAACCGGCTCGTACCGAATTGAAGGATGGGTTCGCTCATGCGGGCTGTCCTGAATACGCCATGCGTTCGTTCAGCATTCCACCAACGCTTTGACCACGGTCTGCCCCGTTTCCAGCAAGCGCGGAAACGCTTCAGGCACATCGGCTAGGCGCATTCGATGGGTATTGAGCGCGCGATCGGGAATGCGGCCCGCACGCATCGCTTCGAGCACGGTCTCGAAATCGGCTGTGGTTGCGTTCCGGCTCGCGAGCAAGGTGGTCTCGCGCTTATGAAACTCGGGATCGGAGAACGTCACCTGTCCCGGCACGATCGAGATCAAGGTGTACTTCCCGCCGTGCGCCACGAATCCGAACCCGCGATTCATCGCATCGATATTGCCCGTCGCATCGAACACCACATCGAAGAACTCGTTATCGGTCAGCGCGGCAAGTTGCTCTGTATCCCCGGGGCCCACCGATACCGCAGCGTCCACCTTCAATTCCGATTGGCAAAGCTCCAACCGGTCCAAGCGCGTATCGAGGCACGTCACGTTAGCGCCGCGCAACTTCGCAAAGATCATGGCAGCCATGCCGATCGGACCGGCCCCGACGACCAGCACACGTTGCTTCGCCGATACGTCGGCGCGTCGCACCGCGTGCGCCCCGATCGCCAAGAATTCGAGCATCGCGGCCTGGTCGAGCGTGACCCCTTCCGCCTTATGAACGAACTGCGCCGGTATGCTGAGGTACTCGGTCAGCGCACCGTCGCGATGCACCCCCAACACCTTGATGTCGACGCAACAATTGGTCTTGCCCTGCCGGCAGGCCACACACCGCCCGCAAGACAGGTACGGCATGACGTACACCGCATCGCCCGCTTCGAACCCCGAAGCGTGTTCCGCCTCCACCACCACGCCGGAGAATTCATGCCCCATCACGCGCGGATATTGCAGATACGGTTGATTGCCCGTGAAGATGTGCAGGTCGGTACCGCAAATTCCGACACGCGACACGCGCAGCAAGACCTCGCCGGCCGCTCGTACGGGTGCGTCGATTTGCTGCGCGCGCAACACTCCCGGTGATTCGCAGATCACGCTAAGCATAGGAATATCCTCTTGATCAAATCATGCGTGGCGAAGGGGCTCGCCTACGCGATAAAACGGTTTTTTCACTGCTGCAAAATCGTTCGAGCAAACAGGCATCGTCATGTTTGCCCCTTCGGTACGGGGGCATTGGCCGCGACAAGCCCGTCGCGGCACAACGCTTGCCAATACGCGTCGGGAATGGGCCGCTCGAGCCATGCGAGGTTTTGCTGCAATTGCGCCACGCTGCGCGCACCGACGACACACGAAACGACCGCCGGGTGCGCAAACGGAAATTGCAGCGCCGCCGCCGGTAGCGGAACGTCGAAGCGGTTGGAGAGGTCGGTTAGGCGCTGTACCTTCTCGATGACGTCGGCCGGTGCATCGCCATAGTTGAACTTCCCGTTGCCGGCGAGTACGCCGGAATTGAATACACCGCCCACGACGACGGCCGTTTCCGCGCGCACGCACGCGTCGAGCAGCGGCTCGAGCGCCGTTTGTTCGAGCAACGTGTACCGTCCCGCGAGCAGCACGACGTCGAGCGGCATTTCGTTCATCGCGTCGACGACGATCTCCCACTCGTTGACGCCGAGGCCGATCGCGCGCACCGCGCCGCTCTCGCGCAACTGCGCCAATGCGCGAAAACCGCCGCCTTCCGTGAGCTGAGCCCAATAGCGAACGTGGCGCTCGCCGTGCGTCATCGTACCGATGTCATGCACGTAAAGGATGTCGATGCGTGCCATCCCTAGCCGCTGCAGGCTGTCCTCGTACGAGCGCATGATGCCGGCGTAGCTGTAATCGTAGACCGGCCGAAACGGTAGAGGCGCAGCCCAACCGTCGTCGCCGGGTCGCACGCCGGCGTCGGGAGACATCAAGCGCCCCACTTTCGTGCTGAGCACGAACGTATCTCTTTCGCGCGCGGCAAGCGCCTGCCCGACACGTCGTTCGGAAAGCGTATAACCGTAGTACGGCGCCGTATCGAAATAGCGTAGGCCCGCCGACCACGCGGCATCCACGAGCGCTTCCGAGTCGCTCCACGAGATCGGGCGATAAAGACCGCCGAGTTGAGAACATCCCAGCCCTAAGGCCGTGAGTTCCAACCCACTGCGCGGCAAGAGACGAATTTCGCGAGCGTTGATCATCGGGTGACGCATGCGTGAATGAATCGATCGTTGAAGGAGTGCCGCCATTCGGCCCGCACCGGCTGCGCACATCGCATCGGCGCGGGCCTCGCGCCCCAAGTCGCATTCCTCGATAAACGAACGGGACCCGGGCACTCGAGCATCTTTAGTACAGGACGTTCTTCGCGGTAGGCGAATCGAGGTTTTGCTTGTCGACCATCACCACGCCCGTATCGATATCCTTCGGCACGCTCTTATGCTCCATGACGTTCACGACCGTCTGAATGCCCTTGTATCCCATCTGATAAGAGCCTTGAACGGCGATGCCCTGGATAGTCCCGTCACGCACGAAGTTTTGCAGATCCTGATTGCCGTCGAATCCGATCGCCACCACTTTGCCCGCCTTCCCGGACTGCTTCAGCGCACGCCCGACCCCGATCGCGGTCGGCTCGTTCGCGCCGAAAATCCCCTTCAAATCGGGGTTCGCGGAGAGCACGTCGGTCGTCTGATTGAGCGCCGTGGCCATTTGCGACTGCGAGTAGTAGGGACCGACGATCTGCAGTTTCGAATGCGCCTCGAGATATTTCTTGAAGCCGCCGACACGCCCGATTTCCGATCCCGCGCCCGGCACGTAGGACATGAGCGCGATCTTTCCGGTCTGGCCCACACGCTCGATCAGCGCTTGTGCGCAAAGCTCGCCGGCCTTCTCGTTGTCGGTCGACAAGAACGACTGGTAGTACTGCTTGCCGGCATCGGAGAGCGCGGAGTCGATCACCACGACGGGGATGTGTGCCTCCCATGCTTTCTTGACCGCCGGCACGAGCGCATCGGGATCCGACGGGGCGAGCAGAATGCCCGCGACATGCCGGTTGACCGCGTTCTCGACCATGTTCACTTCATCGGCAATATCGGATTCGGCGGCGGGACCTTGGAAGGTCATCGTGTAGCCTTTCGCGTCGCCCATGGCGGCCTTCGCGCCTTTCTGCACGTTTTGCCAGTAATTCGAATTGACCGTCTTGACGATGACGGCGATCTCGCCGCCCGCGGCGTACGCACCTGTGCTGAATGCCGCACACAACATCGCCGATACTGCAAAAATCGAAAGCCTGCGCATGTCTCGCTCCTCTTTTTTGATGGTTGAACTACGCTTCGATTACCGCTTCCTGCTTCGCAATTGGTCGATCCACACGGTGCCTAAAATCACGACGCCGATGATGATCTGCTGAATAAAACTCGATACCCCGTTCATGTTCAGGCCGTTGCGCAGCACGCCGATGACGAACGCGCCGATGGCCGTGCCCGAAATCGTGCCCACGCCGCCCATGAGCGACGTGCCGCCGATCACGGCACTGGCGATGGCATCGAGTTCGTACATGACGCCTTCGTTGGGCTGTCCGGTCACGAGGCGCGACATCAGCACGCAGCCCGTCACCCCGGCCAACGCGCCGGAGAGCACATAGGTGAACATCGTCACGCCGCGCACGTCGACACCCGAAAGGCGAGCCGCCTCGGGGTTGGAGCCGACCGCGTAGATGTGCCGGCCGAGCGCCGTCTTCGACAGCAAGATGGCACCCGCAACGAAGAACACGACCATGATCACGACCGGATACGGAATGCCGGGAAACGTCGTGTCTGGAAAGCCGTCCGCGCCGATATGGGAAATGCGGAACAATGCGCCGTTGCCGAGGGCGCCGAAGGCATTGCCGAGATCCGAGACTGGCCGCGCGCCGGTGATCTGCAAGGCG
>NZ_JBQCIV010000087.1:0-11190 GCF_051953405.1 Trinickia sp.
AAGTTCGATGAGAAGAAAAACGTTGACCGCGCTCGCCGCCGGCGCGGCGCTCGTGTTGCGCGCCGGGTGCGTCCCCGCCGCGCAAGCGGCCGACGTGCCTGGTGTCGCGTTCGTCTACCTGGGCAACCCGGGCGACGCAGGCTGGACCTTTGCGCACGATCAAGGCTCGAAAGAGGCCGAGGCGCAGTTCGGCAAGAAGATCAAGATCACGCGCGTCGAGGATGTGCCCGAATCGGCCGATTCCGAACGTGTCTTCCGCGAACTCGCGAGCAAGGGCAACAAAATCATCTTCGGAACGAGCTTCGGCTATCAAGACTTCGAACTGAAGGTCGCGAAAGACTTTCCGGACACGGTGTTTTTGCACGCGACGGGCTACAAGAAGGGCAAGAACTTCGGCACGTACGACGTGCGCATGTATCAAGGCGCCTACCTCGCGGGCATTGTCGCGGGGCATATGACGAAGACGAACACGCTCGGTTTCGTCGCATCGGTGCCGATCCCGGAAGTGGTGCGCAACATCAATGCGTACACGCTCGGCGCCCGCTCGGTCAATCCGAAGGTGCACACGAAGGTCATCTGGATCAACAGCTGGTTCGATCCGGGCAAGGAAAAGCAGGCTGCCGAGACGTTGATCGGGCAGGGGGCCGACGTCCTGCTGCAAAACACCGATTCGAGCGCGACGCTTGCGACGGCCCAAGAAAAGCACGTGCATGCGTTCGGCTGGGACTCCGATATGAAGAAGTTCGGGCCCGATGCGGCGCTGGGCTCGGTGGTCGCGCATTGGGGCGTCTACTATCGTGCCGCGATCGCGCAAGTGCTCGACGGCAAATGGAAGAACGATCCCGTCTGGTGGGGATTGCCCCAGCAAGCGGTGGATCTGGAAGACTTGAACCCAACGGTGACGCCGGCGGCGCTTAACGACGAGAAGAGCGCGCGCAGCGCGATCGCGAGCGGCAAGCGCGATGTCTTCACGGGTCCGATCAAGGATCAAACGGGGGCAGTCAAGGTGCCGGCCGGCACCACGCTGTCCGATGCGCAGCTGCAGCGCCTGAACTGGTACGTCGAAGGCGTGGACGGTACGCTGCCGCACTGACGAAGCTGCGCTGTCGCGCAAAGAGCGGGCGGGACGCCGATGGTATCCCGCCCATCGTCAATCTTCCAAGCGCATCCCCACCTTGAGCGTCACTTGCCAGTGCACGACGCCGCCGTTTTCGATGTGTCCGCGCGTTTCCGTTACTTCGAACCAATTCAGATTGCGCAAGGTCTTCGAGGCGCGTTCGATGGCGCATCGAATCGCATCGTCGCTCGATTTCGTCGACGAACCGGTCAGTTCGATGTATTTGTAGACGTGGTCGTTCATGAGATTTCGCTCCGTTTATCGTCGAGCATGGATAGACCAGTATAGGCAACGATGCGCGGGCATGCCGATGGCGGCGCGCGATATCGTATGGGTCTTGTGCGTTGCCGCCGAGGACGCAGACCGATTCGTTCGAAGGAGAAAGCCACGATGGATCTAGGATTTTGCGGGCCGGGCCTCATGGGCGCGCCGATGATCCGGCATTTGCTCGGTGCCGGGCACTCGGTCTGGGTATGGAACCGCACGCGCGCGAAGGCGCAGGCGCTCGTCGCCGACGGCGCGCAGGTGGTCGATACCCCACGCGATCTCGTTGCCCGCGCGCAAGCGGTGTTGCTGTGCGTGTCCGACACGCAGGCTGTCGAAGACGTCGTATTCGGGCAGGATGGGCTGCTCGGCGGCGATGGGGCCGACGGCGATGCGGGGCGCATGCGTTGGATCGTCGATCACTCGAGCATCGCGCCCGCGGCGACGCGCGCGTACGCGGCGCGTGCGGCAGGCCGGGGCATCGGCTGGGTCGATGCGCCCGTGTCGGGCGGCGTGCCGGGCGCGCAGGCCGGCACGCTCGCCGTGATGGCCGGGGGCAGCGCAGCCGATGTCGCCGCGCTAGAGCCGATCGTTCGCGCCTATGCCGCGCGTGTCACGCATATGGGCGAGGTGGGCGCGGGGCAGATGACGAAACTGTGCAACCAGGCGATCGTCTGCGCGACGGTGGCCGGCGTGGCCGAGGCGGTCGGCCTGGCGCAGGCGGCCGGGATCGATGCGGCTCGACTGCCCGAGGCGCTCGCCGGCGGCTGGGCCGACTCGGTCTTGCTGCGCACGTTCGTGCCGCGCATGACCGAAACGGGGCACGCGCCGCTCGGTTCCTTGAAGACGTTTCAGAAAGACATCGATACGGTGGCCGACGCGGCGCGCGCGGCGGGCGCGGTGATGCCGGTGGTCGGCGCGGTCCAGCAGCTCTTGCGCCTCGGGGCGGCCATGGGGCTCGCGCAGGCCGATCTGGCGGCGTTTATCGACATCGTGCGGCCACAGGCGCGTGCGGCGCGGCATGCGTCGTGAACGCCGGCCGAGCCGCCGTGCGCGGATCCGCTCGATCGCTTAGCGAAACGAGCGCGGTGCCGCGTCGCCGGCGTTTTGCCGGCGGGTGCCGCGTGCCACGGCGCCTGCACCGAATTCGGGCAGGATCTTGACGCGCGCACGGCTCGCGAAGACGAGGAAGCCGAACCCGTTCGTCTCGTACCAGTAGCCCCCGTTCTCGAGCCCTTCGAGCGGCTGTTCGAGCGCATTGGCGATCGATTCGATGCAGCGGCGGCGTAACTCGTCGACGTCGGGATAAGGCGGCTGCGCGCCGCGCACTGTACACAGCAGGACGTCGAGCCCGGGCAGGACGTGCTCGTAGAGCACCGGCTCGTCTTGCGAGCGTGCACGGGCGATCTTGGTATCGAGCTGGACAAACGGTTTGAACTGGCGCAGCACGGCGAGAAACGATTCTTTGCTGTCCGCGCTCGCGCGCCTGCGCTTTCTCGGGAAGGACATAAACATTCGCCTGAAAAAGAGTTGCAAGAAACACAGCGTCCTCATGCGACCACTCCCGGCTCTCGCGCGCCGCACGTCCGATCTTTTATAGCATACGAAAACGTCGCATTCACGAACGCGTACCGTTCGGCACGCATTCCCGACGCACGTAGGCAGTCATATCGAGACCGTGCACACGTTGCGCCGCGCGGCGCTCGACATCTATGGCAATAATAGGCCCGAGTTTCGCCGGCGTGCTGGTCCAACTCATAAAAAATGCCAACTTCTGTGCGCGCACGCGCCTCTATATCGTCCGTTGAAATATCTTCAAACAGCACGGATAATGGTTCGGTTTCGCTCTTGCACGTCGTGCAATGCAAGCGCCGTGCCGCGCCATGGCGCGGGAATGCGACTCGAGGGGCCGCCAAGGACGCATGAAACTATTCACGAAGGGGCTGCTGCTGATCGCCGTGCCGAGTTTGGTCGAACTCGCGCTCGTCGGCATGTTGTCGAAGACGCAGGAGCAGGCGAGCCAGGCGGCGCAATGGGCGTCGCATAGCAAACAAGTGCTTTACCAGGCATCGGTCATCGTCGATCCGCTGTTGCGCGCGGCGGCGCGCGCGCGGGCGGGCCTGATTCTCGGCGATGCCTCCTTCATCGATAGGCAGGTCGTATGGGTCGATCTCGGCGATCGGCTATCGCGGCTCGAAAAGTTGGTTGCCGACGATCCGCTTCAAACGGAGCGTGTGCGGCGCATGCGGGAGGCGGTCGCGGCCTACCGCGCGCGGGCCGATCAAATCTACACCGCCTTGCACAATGGCGAGCACGTGCAGCCCGCCGCGTTCACCGATATGCCCTTGCCGCCGGAGATTCGGGCATTTCGCGATGAGCTGGGCGCATTCGTCGCCGACGAATCGCGGCTCGATACCCAACGCAGCACGCAACTGGCGGCGACGCGCGAGCGCCAGCGCTATGCACTGATCGCGGCCATCGCCGGTTCGATGTTGATTTGGGCGATCGCGGCGCTCGCGTTCGCGGGCAACATCGGGCGGCGGCTGCGCACGCTGACGGCCAATGCGCAGCGGCTCGGCCGCGCGCAGGCGCTCGGTGCGCCGCTTGCCGGTAACGACGAGCTAGCGGACCTCGATGCCGCGCTGCACCGAACGAGCGTACTGCTCACGGAATCGGAACACGATCAGGCTACCTTGCAGGCGACGCTCGAATCGCGCGCGCAGGAGCTGACGCAAGTGAACGATAATCTGCGTCAGCAAAAGCAGGACAACGACATGTTCATTTACAGCGTGTCCCACGATTTGCGCTCGCCGCTCGTCAATCTGCAAGGGTTTTCGCGCGAGCTGCAGGTATCGTGCGACGAATTGCGCAGCATGTTGGACACGGCCCATCTGCCCGAATCGGAGCGCACCCGCATTACGCGTGTGCTCGATGGCAATCTGAGCGAGGCGCTGCACTTTTTGCGCACAGCCGTTACGCGCTCGGCCTCGATCATCGATGCGCTGCTGCGCATCTCGCGTGCGGGCCGGCTCGAATATCAATGGCAACGGGTGAGCGTCGCGCGGGCGGTGGCGCGGGTGGTCGAATCGTTGCATCAGGCGATCGTCGAACGGGGCGTGACCGTTTCCGTCGGCGAACTGCCGCCTGTTTGGGGCGACCCGACCGCGATCGAGCAGATCTTCGCCAATTTGATCGGCAATGCGGTCAATTATCTCGATCCCTCGCGTACCGGACGGATCGAAATAGGGACGCTCGAGCAAGCGCCGCGCGGGAACGACGAACGAGCGCCTAGAATGCGTACGTACTACGTGCGCGACAATGGGCTCGGCATTCCCGACGCTTGCATGCCGAAAATGTTCAGTGCGTTCCAGCGGCTGCACGGCGACCGCGCCAAGGGCGACGGCATCGGGCTGGCGCTGGTGCGCCGCGTGACCGAGCGGCATGGGGGACGCGTGTGGGTCGAATCGGCGGAGGGCGCCGGCTCGACATTTTACGTGACACTGCCCGAACAGCCGTTGCGGATGACCTGAGGGACGAGGCATCGGATCGAACGAGCTTGAGGGCCGGTAGGACCAGAACGACTAGTATGACCGACGTTTTTCACCAGGAGAGTGCGCGCGTGCTCGTCGTCGACGACGACGAGGGAATCTTGCGGCTTGCTCGAAAGTCGCTCGAGCGCGCGGGTTGCCGCGTCTTCGCCTATCCGAGCGCCAAGGCGGCGCACGCGCAGCTTGCCGCCGATGCGCCCGATCTGCTCGTGCTCGACTATCAGCTCGACAGCGCGGAAACCGGGCTCGATTTCTTTCGGCGCTTGCGTGCCGAAGGCACGACGTTGCCCGCGATCCTCGTCACCGGCTTTACCGACGAATCGCGCGTGATCGAAGCGTTGCGCGCCGGTATCTCGGACGTCGTACCGAAATCGGGGGGCTACCTCGAGTATCTGCCCGAGGCCGTCGAGCGCGTGCTGGCTCAAGTCCGATTGCAGCGCGCCTCGGCCGAGGCCCTGTTGCTACGCGACCGCGAAGCGCACTATCGCAGCTTGTCCGAGGCGCTGCCGCACCTCGTGTTCACGAGCAATGCTCAGGGCGAGTGCGATTTCTTCTCGAAGCAGTGGTACGCCTACACGGGGCTCGATGAAGCGGCTTCGCGCGGGCTCGGCTGGTTCGATGCCGTGCATCCCGACGATCGCGACGCGCTGCGCCGGTCCTGGCTCGCTGCCGTGAGCGGGACCACGGGTGCCGACTACCGGCACGAGCTGCGCTTGCGCGCGGCGGACGGCACCTATCGCTGGTTCGATATGCGCATTGCCGACGTGCGCGATGCGAACGGCCGCGTCGGCAAGTGGTTCGCGAGCTGCACCGACATTCAGTCGCAACGCGAAGCGATGGAGGAGCGCGAGCGGCTGCTGACCGCCGAGCAAAGCGCGCGGCAGACGGCCGAAGAGGCCAACCGCGCCAAGGATCGCTTCCTCGCCATGCTTTCGCACGAGCTGCGCACGCCGCTCACGCCGGTGCTGGTGGGCACGCGGGTGCTCGAGACGATGCCCGAGCTGCCCGCCGCCGCGCATTCGAGCGTGAAGATGATTCGGCGCAACATCGAACTCGAAGCGCGGCTCATCGACGACTTGCTCGACTTGACGCGCGTGGCCAACGGCAAGCTGCGTCTCGCGTTGGAAACGGTCGATGTGCACGATGTCGTCGATAGCGTGCTCGAACTGTTCCGTGCCGAGATTCAAGTCAAAGCGCTCGACGTCCATATCGAAAAGCGGGCGGAAAACCATTACGTGCTCGCGGATCCCGCGAGGCTGCAGCAGATGTTATGGAACCTCGTACGCAATGCGGCGAAGTTCACGCCAGACGGCGGGCACATCTACGTGCGCACGCGCGATGCCCGCATGCGTATCGAGATCGAGATCGAAGATACGGGCATCGGCATCGCGCCCGATCAAATCGGCAAACTGTTCAACGCCTTCGAACAGGGCAGCCAGCGTATGACGCAGCAGTTCGGCGGGCTGGGTTTGGGCCTGGCGATCACGAAGGCGTTGACCGATGCGCACGGCGGCACGGTCGGCGCGCGCAGTCCGGGCCCGCACTGCGGCGCGACGTTTACGATCGCGCTGCCGACCGCGGCCGCCCCCGCGCAAGAGCCGGTGCAAGCGGCGTCGGCGCAAGCCGCGGCCGATGAACGGATTGCGATCTTGCTCGTCGAGGATCATGTGGATACGGCCGACGTCATGGCGCATTTGATGCGCTCGCTGGGACACGATGTGGCGGTTGCGGCGTCGGTGGCCGAAGCGCTGGCCGCCACGCATACGCGGACCTTCGATCTAATCGTGAGCGACGTCGGCTTGCCCGACGGCACGGGGCTCGATTTTGTGAGTACGGTGCGCCAGCATTCGCAGGTGCCGGCGATCGCATTGACGGGCTACGGCTCGGACGAGGATATCCGGCGTTGTTTGGCGGCGGGATTCACCGCGCACTTGACCAAGCCCGTCAATTTCACCCAGCTCGAGGTGCTGATTCAACGCACCGCCGAGGCGAAAACGCAAGGCGGTGCGAACGCAAGTTAGTGTGCGCGCTTCCGTAGCGTGCGCGCTTAGCGCGACCGCTGGCGCATCGCGAACGCGCGCTCAGCGTTGCTTGAGCGAATCGCGAATCTCGCGCAGCAGCAAGACATCCTCGGGCGTGGGCGGCGGCTCGGCCGGCGCGGCTTCCTTCGGCTGGCGCAGCGAATTCATGAACTTCACGATCCCGAACACGATGATCGCGAGAATGAGGAAGTTGATCAGTGCCGTGATGAACGAGCCATAGCCGAACACGGCCACGCCGGCGGTTTGCAAATCCTTGAACGAATCGGGGTTGCCCTTGAACGACGGGGGGATGTCGCCGAGCCGGATGAATTTGTTCGAGAAGTCGAGACCGCCCGTGGCGACGCCGACGATCGGCATGATCAGGTCCTTGACGACCGAATTGACGATGGTGGAGAATGCGCCGCCGATGATGACGCCGACAGCCAGATCCATCACGTTGCCCTTGACGGCAAATTCCCTGAATTCCTTGACCATGCCCATATATTTTTCCCTCCTTTGACGGGTTGCATGCGCGCTGTGTCGAATACGCGAACCGCATCGCTCGCGCAAGGCGCATGCCATCGCGGCCATGATAGCGAACGGCCGATTGTCGCGGGAGGATTTTTCGTGCCCGCCGGTGCGGGCGAGCACGTCGATGCGTCAGCTTTTGTAGGCGAGCCTGAGACCGCCCCAATGGCGGCCGTTCACGTAGATCGGCGCGGATGCGTCCTTCATCATTGCGTACGCGCCGCCGCCCATGTCGCGCCGATAGGTTTGGAGCAAGAACGGTTGGGTGTGCGTGGCGGCCGCCAGCCCGGTGCGATCGGCGAACACGCGCCGGTTTCGGCAATTCGCGGCGTTCCACACCGGGTCGCCCGCGCGCTGCGGCTGGGAGAACTTGCGATTGTGGGTGGGCAGGTAGCCGCGTAGATCGACCGCGGCGCAAAACGCGACGCGCTCGTCCAGCGCGAGTAGCGGCTCTTGGATCTCGGGCAAGGCGCGGTCGGTGAAGGCCGTGAATGGCGTCGTGAACTGCTGCGGGTCGGTGCCCGGGATCGGGACGTAGTTCGCGTCGAACAGCGCGGCTTCGGTGATCTCGCCGCGCGCGAGGGCTTGCTCGAAGCGCTTGCCGACCCTTGCGGCCGTGCGTTGCACCGCTTCGATGAAGCGTGTGTCGGGCGTCTCGACGCCGGTTGCCGCTGTCAGCTCGATCAAAGTCTCCGAGACCGACAAGAGGCTGGCGAGACGGTCTTTCGCCTGCAGGAAGTTCGCGCTCGAGTGCTCGACGCCGCTCGCCATGTCGCCGACTTGCTCCTCGAGACGATGGCACTGCGTTTCGATATCGCCCGTCAGCGTCGCGATGTGCTCGGCTTCCTCGTGGAGCTGGTTGATCGCGGTGCCCGTGGATTGCACGATGCCGCCGATGGTGGCCGAGCCTTCCTTGACGCGATGCGCGCGTGCCGTGTTTTCGGCGCCGTCGGCAATCAACTGCTCGGTCTGCTGAGTCAGACGCGCGAGCGTCGCCTCGATCTGCGCCGTGGCCTGAGCGGTCTTGCTCGAGAGGTTTTTGACTTCGGCCGCGACGACGGCGAAGCTCTTGCCCGATTCCCCCGCACGGGCCGCCTCGATCGCGGCGTTGATCGCGAGCAGATGCGTTTGCCGCGCGATCAGCGAGATTTCCTCGGAGACGGTGCTCACGTGATCGAGCGCTTCGCGTAGGGCCTCGATTTGCGTGGCGATGCTTGTCACGCCATCGACCAGGCCATGGATGTCGGCCAGCGAGGCATCGAGCGTTTGCCGCGATTGTTCGACCGCGCTCGACGCCTCGCGGCTCACGACGCGCACTTGCCGCGCGGCTTCGGCGATCCGATGGTTGCCTTGCATCGTGACGGAGGCCGACTCGCGCAGCGAGCGGCAGACATTGGCGTGCTGAGCGACGCGGCTCGCGACTTCTTCGACATGGCCCGACACGTCGCAGATTTCGATGCCGAGTTTGCCGGCGTGCTCGGCAATGTCGCCGACGATCGAGCGGGCGGCACGCGGCCGGCGCAAGGTCAAACGCATGGTGACGGTCTCCTTCGCGCGAGTGCATGCTCGGCCCCGCGCGTCATTGTGTCTTTCTCTGTCTCAGTCTTTGTCTCTGTCTCGTGGCGCCCATATCTATCGGACTTTGCTTACGCAGCGCTTACGCGCGGCGCGATGCCGACGCGGCCCGCGGCCCGTCGAATCCGCAGTTGTCGTTGGGCTCTCCTTTGCGTTAACGGACGGAAGCGGGGCGGACTTGAGTGGGGATGACGATAGTATGACGATAGTGCTTCCAGCCATTGCGCAATCGCCGTGAAACCCTTAGATTGCGCTTGTACCTTCGCACGCACGACGCGCCCGATCAGACCACTCGCAGCAGGCCGGGACTATCCGACGCTCCGCAAGAGAGCCACTGTGCGCGCTTTACCACCACCACGGAGGGGACCGTGCGATGCCTCGTCGCGAGCGCGCGCACGTCGATGCCATGTTCAAACGTTTCACGATTCGCGGTGGGCTCACGCTCACGATCGCGGGCTACACGCTCGCCTTGATGGCGGCAATGGCCGCCGGCATGCTGGGCCTGCGACAAAGCAACAACGCGCTCCAGCAAATGTATGCGACCGATACGGCCGCGCTCACGCATTTGAAAACGAGTTCCGAGCGGATGCTGCAAGTGCGGCTCGCGCTGGGTAGCTATGAGACCCTGTTTTCGATGGGCAAGGCCGGCGACGATTTGCTGCCTAAAGCGCACGCGGTGCTAAAGGATAGCGACGCGCAGTGGGCCGATTACGAGAAAAAGCCGCGCGACGAGAACGAAACGCGCTTGGCCGATGCCGTGACCGCCGCACGCACGGCGCTCGTACAGCAAGCGATCAATCCCGAATTTCAGGCCTTGGAGCAGAACGACTTCAACACGTTCCGTACCATCCAAGGGCAGACCGCGAACGATCTCTACGCGCGTTATGAAGCGGCGATCGGCGAACTCGAGGCGTTGCAGATCTCGCATCAAGAGGCTCGCTATGCTGCCGCGCAAGCGAACTTTCATCGCTTGGCGACGGGCGCCGCGGCGATCGCGGCAATCGCGTTCCTGATCGGACTGTTCGCGCGCACGGCGCTCGTCTCGGCCGTCGTGCGGCCCATCGATACTGTTGTCCGCCATTTCGAACGCATTGCGTCGGGCGATCTGACCGGCACGATCGCGGTCGATCGGCAAAACGAAATGGGGCGCTTGCTCGTCGGTCTGCAGACGATGCAGGCTGCGCTCGTCGCAACGGTGTCGCGTGTGCGCGCAGGCTCGGAAGCAATCATGCACGGCGCGCGCGAGATCGCCACGGGCAATGCCGATCTGTCGCAGCGCACCGAGCAACAAGCGGCGTCGCTGCAAGAAACGGCCTCGAGCATGGAGCAGTTGACGGCGACGGTGAAGCTGAACGCGGCGCATGCGATGGAGGCGAGCGATCTTGCCCACGACGCGTCGGAAACGGCGGCGCGGGGCGGCGAAGTAGTGGGCGACGTCGTGCGCACGATGGAGGACATCGCATCGAGTTCGCATCAGATCGGCGACATCATCGGCGTCATCGAAGGCATCGCCTTCCAGACGAATATCCTCGCGCTGAATGCGGCTGTCGAAGCGGCGCGCGCCGGCGAGCAAGGCCGCGGTTTCGCCGTCGTGGCCGGCGAAGTGCGCAGCCTCGCGCAGCGTAGCGCAAGCGCAGCGAAGGAAATCAAATCGCTGATCGCGCAATCGGCCGACAAGGTCAATAACGGCAACGCGCTCGTCGGCCGTGCCGGCGAAACGATGGGTCAAGTGGTGGCCGCCGTGCATCGCGTGACCGACATCATCGGCAAGATCAGCGCCGCATCGGGCGAACAATCGACGGGCATCGAGCAGATCAACCGCGCCGTTGTGCAGATGGATTCCGTGACGCAGCAGAACGCTGCGCTTGTCGAAGAGGCCGCGGCCGCCGCAGCCTCGCTCGAGGAGCAAGCCGGGCAGCTCGATGCCGCCGTCGCCGCCTTCCACGTCGATGCGCGCTCGCAGTCGATGCGCGCCGCGACGCCTCGGCTTGCGCAGCAATCGGCGACGTCGCATTCGACGCATTCGGGCCGTCCGGTGCTCGCAGGCTGAGCATCGATCGCCGTAAACGAAAGGTCGAATCCACTTCGTCGGGCGCACCTGCGAATATCGCACGTGCGCCCGACGTTCGTTCAAGTG
>NZ_JBQCIV010000088.1:0-2773 GCF_051953405.1 Trinickia sp.
GTATTGGCGGCCGCAGCGCCTACGGCGACCGGGTTGCCGGTGCCTGCGGCGATTGCGTTACCGGTCGGCGCACCGATCTTGCAGCCGGCGGCCAGGGTGTTGTTTGCGTTTTGCAGCTCGGTAGCCGTGCAAGCGGAAAGAGCGGCCAGGGCAATCCCTGCCGCGAGAAGCAGCATGCGTTTCATGGTGAGTCCTTTCGGGAGGTGGAGGTTACTGCTGGGCGGGTGATGCGGGGGTGGCCGGAGCGGCCGGGGACTGCGCGCCCTTGCTCGGGCGATTGGCGATGGCGTTGCACACGACGTGGAGCCCGGCGAGCACAAGCGCGCCCATGGTGCCGGCCACGTCAGCCGGCGGCGCTGCGATCTTGAGCGTGCCGCACGCCCATACGATGACGCCGCCGATCATGGCCCCGCTGACTGCCGCGGCGCCCGTCGTGACGGGTGAGCTTTGATTCACGATTGCACCTCCTCTTGCGGTTGAGACTCCCCCGAAAAATCCGCCCCCAGGGTAAAGAGCGCGCGCTCGGCGTCCCTGCGCTTAACAAGGCCCCCGAGTTCGATGCCGTTTGATTTGGTCCAGACCATGAACTGATCGGCCGCACCTTGCATGTGGTTGACGTTCAGGCAGGCGAGCAGCGTCGAGCGCTCAAATGCGCCGAGCCCGATGTTGTAGGCCAGATCGCATAGCGCGGCCTTCTGCTCGTCGCTGATGGGCACCGTGACGAGCGTATCGATATGCGATCCGATGCCGCCCATCCGATAGGCCAGATCCGCGTCGGCCTGTGCCTGCGTCCAGACTGTTCCTTCGACGATCGCCGGCCCGGTGGCGCCATAGCCAACCGTTGCCCGGCGCCATCCATAGACCGGATCGGGGTACGCCTCCAGACGGCACCCCTCGAACTGCTTGGCGAGTTCGATCGCCTTTTCAAGCCATGCTTGCATCATTGCTCCTTCTCGGTAAGCGCCCTGAGCACGCGCGGATTGCTCAGTAGGCGCAGTAGATCGGCTTGCATATCGCGCTGTGCCTCGGCAATCGCGAGCGTCGCCGCGGTATTCGCGCGGATCTCCGTGACCATCTCCAGAATCGCTTTCAGCATCCGCTCGCACAGCTCGGCGCTGGCGTCGGCCACGACCATAAGCACCGCGCCGGCCGAACTCGCCTCAATCGACAGGATCAGGTTTGTGAGCCCGAAGTCACCGTCGTATCCGAGCCGCAGATGCGCGTAGAGTGAGGACGCGATGAAAGCGAACAGCAGCCAGAGGAAGTACTTCGGATTGCGGACCGTCACATACAGGCGAAACAAGCGCTCACGCATGACGCATCATCCAGAGCTCGGCCACCCCGATCACCACCTCGACGACGAAGAGCGCCAGCATCGCCCAATTGATGGCGCGTGCATGCTTCTCCTGGCGCCCTTCCTCAAGCGCATCGATTCGTTCGCCGAAGTGGTCCAGCCGATCGTCGAGGAGCGCAAAGCGCCCTTCGATCGTCTCATCATCCATGCCAGTGCCCCAAGGCGAATTCGATCAAGCCCAGCAGAGCCATGACGCCGCCGAACCATGCAGCCAGCTTCACAGGAATCGAGTTGTGCGCATCGCGTGCGCGGGCGTCGAATCGATCGCTCACGTCCTTACGCAGATCCGCGATATCGTCGCGCGTCGCTACGCGCCCCATCGTCTCGCGCAACATCCCTATCGTCTCGTCGAGTTTCGAGATATGCCGCTCGTGCCGAGCTATATCCTCATCGTGCCCATCGACGCGTGCTTTTACTTCGGCGATCGCTTCTGCGTTTTCTCGGATGGCTGCTTGAAGTTGATCCATGAATGCCCCGTTAATTCGAAGGGTAGATTGTGAAGTTATAGGTTGCGCCGGCGTGTCCGAATATCCCGATACCGCCCGCCCCACCCCCGGTAGCGCCGCCCCATTGGCCGCTCCCAATGTACGAAAGGACGAGCGAATCACCGAGCGTCGTGTTGATTATTTTTATCTTCCCGGTATAGGTTGGGTGGAGATCCGTATTAGAGACGAGCAGGTTCGTGCTAAACGTCGTTTCTTCGAGGGTTGAAATATAGCCACCGAATCGGCTAAAAAATGGGGTTCCCGTTAAATTAACGCGGTAGTCAACATTGCTTATTTGTTGAACTGTTCCGTTCGCATTCACATGCCCGCTTTGGCCGAGAAGATCAGAGAAGCCGAGGGGGAGTGTCGGCCCGACCCCTCCCAGCGCGATCACCCACGGATGATTGAGCGACAGCGGCAGCGACAGGCCAAGCTCCGTCGCGACTTGCGACATGGAGAGCGGGAACGAGGCTGGGAGCGTCATTTCGACTCCATCAGCGCGCGCAGGCGCATGATCTCTTTCGCGAGTTCGACGCAAGCCACCAGCGCGGCATTGCCGTACGCCACCGAGAGCAGTCCTTGCGGCCCTTCAAGCACGGCCTCGGGCAGGAGCGCTTGCAGGGACTGTGCACTGACCCCGGTGTGGCGCTTACCGTCTTCCATGTCCACGCGCGAGTATGTGCCGCTCTTGACTGCGGCCAACCGCTCGATGAAATCTGCGCCCAGGGATTCCCACTCGCCCTTCAAGCGCTCGTCCGACTGCGCCGTGATGTTGCCGGCCGCCGTGAAATTGCCGGCATCGTCGAGCGTCGCAATGACGGATGAATATGCGCTGTTGAGCAGTTGGAACGCGCCGCTGTTGACGCGCATGAATTTGTTCGGCGTCGTCGTGCCATTGCCCGTTAGCTGAATGCAGTCGCCAACAGAGTCGCTG
>NZ_JBQCIV010000089.1:0-45602 GCF_051953405.1 Trinickia sp.
TGCAGCACGGCCGCGCGCTCAAGACGTATATCGCGTACGTCTGGCCCGAGTACGATTGGGACACGGCGTTTCGCAATTTCATGGACGAGTATTCGCTGACCTGTTCCGTGGAAGATTTCGAAAAGACGCGTGCGCTGGAAATGGTCGCGCGCTGCGTCGTCGAAACCGGCACGGCCACGTTGTATCGCGCGATTGGCGAGTGTTCGGACGAACCCGTGCTCAAAGAGATTACGGACAACATTCGGACCGACGAAGTCCGCCATTACAAGCACTTTTTCAAGTACTTCAAAAAGTACAACGTGATCGAAGGCAATGGCCGTCTGGCCGTGCTCGGCGCGTTGATGCGCCGCGTGATGGAGATCAAGAGCGAGGATTCGGAAATCGCATTGCGGCACGTCTTCGCCATTCGTTATCCCGAGCGCGTGCACGACGACGCCTACAACCGGGCACGCGCCGCACGGATCAGCTCGCTCGTGCGGCGTAATCTGTCGGCCGATATGTGCGTCAAGATGCTGCTCAAGCCGCTCAATATTCCGGCGCGCATTCAGCCCGGCGTGCATTATCCGCTTGCGAAAGTCGCCCAGCATGTCTTCTTCCGTTGAGCCCGCGGCGCTCGCGCTCGCGCAGCGCGTGTTCGACGAATGGCCGCCCGCGTTGCGGGCGCTGTTCGACGGCACGGCGCTCGGATCGAAGGCCGGGTTCACGGTTTCGCTGATTACCTGCGATGCCGGCGGGCATTTGCGTACGTCGCTGCTGGGGATCGGCGAGTTGTATGCGCCGGATGCGAGATCGCTGGCGTTCGCCTTATGGCCGACCTCGCGTGCCGCGCGCACGCTGCGAGCGGCGGCCGAGGCGGGGGCGCATACGCCGGAGCACGGTCGGGGGTGCGCACAGGCCGCGCTCACGTTCGTGCACGACGGGGCGTTTCATCAAGTGCAGTTGGCGGTGGCGCCGTTGGCGAGTGGCGAGGGCGAGTCAGGATGCGGCCCCGCGCTGTTCCTCGCTTCGATCGATACGGGAGAGGCCCAGCAAGTCGGCTATGCGCGCCTGACGAGCGGCATTGCTTTCGAGCTGTCGGGACAGGCGGGCGAGCAACAAGCCGTGCTCGCCCGCTGGGAACGTCAGATCGACGCGTTGCGGCAGGCAGCCGACGGCGCGCGAGGCGCCGGCAGCCGCTGAGCGTTCGAACATCGCTATGGCGCGGCTCGCGGGCGGGGCGGCCGGCTGTCCGCCTGCGACCGCTCTCGGCGCTCGGCGCGAGCCCGATTCACCCGCGTCGGGGCCCCCGATCAGCCGCGGTGACCGTCGCGCGTGGAAGATCCCGTACGCGGCTTGCCGCCGAGCAGCGCGCCCGGGTCGTTTTGACGGCGTCCGCGATCGGCCTGGCTGCCCTGGCCGTCGTTCGCACCGCGATGTTGACCTTCGGCGCGGCCTTGGCCCTGCGGCTTGCCTGACGACTGCGGCCGGCCCTGTTGCCCGTGCGGCTTAGCTTGACCCTGCGGCTTAGCTTGACCCTGCGGTTTGCCCGATCCCTGTGGCTTACCTTGAGACTGCGGTTTGCCCTGACCTTGGCCTGCCCCGCGAGGCTGCGAGGCCTTCGGTTGATGCCCTTGCGGTTTGGCCGCGCGATTTGTTTGGCTGCCCTCGGCGCCCGCTTGCCCGTCGCGTCGCGCCGGCGTCGGGCGCGACGCCGGTTGGCCGGCCTGGGCGCGCGCGTTGTGCTTCGGCTGTTCGGCCGCGCGCGCCTTTCCGCCAGCGCGCGGCTTTTCGCCAGCGCGCGGTTGGCGCCCCGCGTTGCCTTGGCCTCGACGCTGTTGAATCGGCTCAGGCTTCGCATTCGGATCCGGCTCGAAACCCGGAATCACTTCCTGGTCGATCGTGCGCTTGATCAGCTTTTCGATGTCCTTGAGCAATTCGCGCTCGTCGACGCACACGAGCGACACCGCTTCGCCGCTCGCCCCAGCCCGCCCCGTGCGCCCGATGCGGTGCACGTAGTCTTCCGGCACGTTAGGCAGGTCGAAGTTGACCACATGGGGCAACTGATCGATGTCGATGCCGCGCGCGGCGATATCGGTCGCGACGAGCACTTGCAGCGTGCCGTCCTTGAACTCGGCCAAGGCGCGCGTGCGGGCCGATTGGCTCTTGTTGCCGTGGATCGCGAGCGCGCTGATGCCGTCCTTCGTCAGCTGTTCGGCAAGCCGGTTGGCGCCGTGCTTCGTGCGCGTAAAAACGAGCACCTGGAACCATGCGTGCTGGCGGATCAGATGCGTCAGCAGTTCGCGCTTGCGATCGCGATCGACCGGATGGATCTTTTGCGCGACGAGTTCGGCCGTTGTGTTGCGGCGGGCCACTTCGATCAGTGCCGGTGCGTCGAGCAAGCTGTCGGCGAGCGCCTTGATCTCGTCGGAGAACGTTGCGGAGAACAGCAGGTTCTGCCGCTTCTCGGGCAAGCGCGCGAGCACGCGCTTGATGTCGTGAATGAAACCCATGTCGAGCATGCGATCGGCTTCGTCGAGCACGAGGATCTCGAGCCCCGACACGTCGATCGTCTTTTGCTGCATGTGATCGAGCAATCGCCCCGGTGTGGCGACGACGATATCGACGCCGCGCTTGAGCGCGTCGATCTGCGGGTTGATGCCCACGCCGCCGAACAGCACCGTGGATTTGAGCTTCAGATACTTGCCGTAGGCCCGCACGCTTTCCTCGACTTGGGCGGCGAGTTCGCGTGTCGGCGTGAGCACCAGGGCGCGCACCATGCGTTTGCCGCCCGCATTCGTGGGCGTCGGCGCCGCACTCAGACGTTGCAGGATCGGCAGCGTGAAACCGGCCGTCTTGCCGGTGCCGGTTTGCGCGCCGGCGAGCAAGTCGCCGCCGCAGAGCACGGCCGGAATGGCTTGCTGTTGAATCGGCGTGGGCGAGGTATAGCCAAGTTCGTGGACGGCTCGCACCAGGGGTTCGGACAAGCCGAGGGAATCGAATGACATATGGTATCTGTGCAATGCGGTGAGGCAGCCGGCGCGCGTCTTCGTGAGCCTGCCGAAAGACGCTCGTGCGCACGCGGCGCTCGTGGCGCCGGCGGGCCGCTTGGGTCCTGGCGCCGCCGGTTGATCGGCGCCGGAAATGAGAAAGGGCGCGGCCGCGGTTGCCCGCGTGGCCGCGCCCTAGTGTCTCGAGTTTTCCGACTCGAGACACTTTGGCTCTGGCAGTTAGTCGAGCGGCGCCGAGCGCAAGTCGCTGACTTGCTGCGGCGACACCGGCGTACCGTGGTTGCCCCACGACATCCGAATATACGTGACGACCGCGGCGACTTCCTCGTTCGACAGCGACTGCGCGAACGGCGGCATGCCGTACGGATGCGGGTTGCCGTCCGTGCTCGGCGGGTAGCCGCCGTTCAGCACCATACGGATCGGGTTCACGGCCGACGGCATTTGGATCGACTGGTTTGTCGCGAGCGGCGGGTACGCCGGCGGCTTGCCGAGGCCGTTATCGGCGTGGCACTTCGCGCAGTTGTCGGCGTAGACCTTCTTACCCGTTTGCAGCAGCTCGTCGCCGAACTTCTCCGACGTCTCGTACTGCATGGTTTCCGGCGCTTCCTTCTTCTGCGGGATCGTCTTCAGGTACGTCGCCATCGCGCGAATGTCGGTATCCGACATGTACTGCAAGCTGTTGTGGACGACTTCGGCCATCGGGCCGAACACGGCACCGCGCGCCGAGACGCCGTTCTTCAGCAGATCGCTGATGTCCTTGACGTCCCACTCGCCGAGACCGGCTTCCTTGTTCGACGTGAGCGACGGTGCGTACCAGTTTTGCAGCGGGATCAAACCGCCTGCGAACGCCGACGAATTCACCGGGCCGCCCATGAGGTTGATCGACGTATGGCACATCGTGCAGTGGCCGAGGCCTTCGACGAGGTACGCGCCGCGATTCCATTCGACCGATTTCGTCGGATCGTCCTTGTACGTGCCTTCACGGAAGAACAGCGTGCGCCAACCGATCAGCAAGTTGCGGTTGTTGAACGGGAAGCGCAGCTCGTGCGGGCGGCTCGGCACGGCAACCGGCGGCACCGACCGCAGGTAAGCGTAGATCGCGTCCGAATCGGCGCGCGTGACCTTCGTGTAGCTCGCGAACGGGAATGCCGGGTAGAGCTGGGTGCCGGCCTTCGAACGACCGGTATGCAGGGCACGGTAGAAATCGTCCGACGACCACTTGCCGATACCGTATTGGTCGTCCGGCGTGATGTTCGGCGTGTAGAGCGTGCCGAACGGCGTCGCCATCGGCAGGCCGCCGGCGAATTGCTGACCGCCGCGTACCGTGTGGCACGCGATACAGTCGCCTGCGCGCGCGAGGTATTCGCCGCGCTTGATCAGGGCCGCTTGATCGGCCGGGGTGGCCGCTTCGGCCGAACCGTTGTGCAGGTTGTCGCTGCCCGACCAAAGGACAGGCACGAGCGCGGCGGCCGCAACGACGAGCGCCGACAGAGCGAACAGGGACTTGCGTTTCATATCTGTGTCTCTCCTCGCGCTTACTGTGGTTCGCTACCGCAAGCAAGCGGAGTTTTCATCGAGCGGGCCGGAGCCGGGACCGGGTTGGCCGGGGCGGGTTGGGTCGACAGCCATGCGGCGACGGCCGTCACATCCGCGTCCGTCAGGCGCGAGGCGATTTCGTGCATGCAATCGGGCGCGATCGCGTGACGCGTGCCGGACCGCCATGCGCCGAGCTGCGCGCTGATGTAATCGCTATGCAAGCCGACGAGGCCCGGGATGGCGGGCTCCATGCCCGTCAACGCTTTGCCGTGGCAGGCCGCGCAAGCGGGAATCTTCTTGGTTTGGTCGCCGTTCAGGACGATCTGCTTGCCGCGCGCAAGGACGTCGTTGCCCACCGTGGGCTTGCTCGGCGTCGGATACGGCGGACGCTGTTGCGAGAAGTACGTCGCGATCTGGTGCAGGTACTCGTCCGAGAGGTACGTGACGAGGTAGTTCATCGGCGGGTACTTGCGCCGACCCGCACGGAAATTCTCGAGCTGGTTGTACAGATAATCGGCGGGCTTGCCCGCGAGGCGCGGGAAGTAGTCGTTATCGGTTCCTTGGCCATGCGAACCGTGGCATGCCGTGCAACCTTGCACGCGCTGCTCCATCGTATCGGGGGCCTGGGGCTGACTCTGCGCTTGCGCTGCGCTGTAGACACCGGCACTGCCAATCAACAGAAGGGCGAGTAGCGGGCGGAAAATGCGTCTGGAAGACACGCGTAACTCCATCGTTATTCGGGGACCTACCGGGCTGCGATCGGCTCGGTATGGCTCTGTGGCTTGGTATTGACTGTTCGATGCGCGATGTTGCAGCGGCCGAGGCAGGTGCGCTGTCGGCTTGACGCTCGGGCCAAGCCAGGCGCTGCGACGCAGCATTCTATCATCGATGGGGGGCTCAGGCTATTTGCCTCAGGCGCCGTGAAGCCGTCCGAATGCGACGGCGCGACAATATGCCGCGCGTAACGCAGTCGCGGCGTGCGTTTCGGCGTCGGGGCTTGGCCGCGCATCGTTGTCTCCTTTTTGCACACCGGACGCCCTCTCCACGTACACTCACGCCTGCGGCGCGCTCGCACCGGTCGGTTCGTCGAGCGATCCGCCGGTCCGCATTCGCATCGGTTTGCCCGAATGGTTTGCCGGGGCGCCGGCCGCGCATTTCAATGCCCTTTCGATCGACTTCCAATGACGTTTCCTTTCGCGCTTCACCGCCGCGCGCGCGGCGTGCCGCTCATTTGTGCGCTCGTTCGTTTCCAACCGCAAGGATGTTTGCACCGATGAACATGACCGGACTCACGATCGGACAGGTGGCGCTTGCCGCCCTCGTGGACATCGCCTTCGCCTTGGCGATCGGCTCGGCGCTGCTCGAACGCTGGCTCGCCCTCGAAGGACAATTGGCGCGTGTCGCTCGGCAGCGGGCACGCGCGTCGCTCGTCGCCGCGTGCTTCGCGCTCGTATTGGCCGATGTGCTGTGGCTGCTTTACGAGTCGGCTTCGATGAGCGGGCTGCGCTCATGCCCGCCATCGGAACCGTGCCTACCGTGCTAGCCCAGACGCAGGTCGGCCTCGGTTGGTGCATCGCTTTCGCCGGTGCGGTGCTGGCGTTGGCGACGGCGCTCGCGAGTCGGGGCGGTCGCGCCGGCCAGGGTGCGTTCGTCGTTGCCGCCGTCGTCGTGGCGGTGGGCAAGGCATCGATCGGTCATGCGGCCGACGCCGGGCCGTGGTCGGCCGCCGTCGCCGTACACGCGCTGCACATCCTTGCAACGGGCGTATGGGGCGGAATTACGTTGGCCGGCGGGCTCTTCGTCCTGCCGGCGCTCGATCGCTCGACAGCCCGCGGGGCGCTCATTCGCGTTGCCGGGCGTATCTCGTACGCGGCGGGCATGGCGCTGGCCGTCGTGCTCGCGACGGGCTTGTACAACGCCGTGCGAGGCTTGGGCGGATCGCTCGCTTCGCTCTCGGAAAGCGGATGGGGTCACGTACTCACGCTCAAGGGCGCGCTCGTGCTGCTGGCTGTCTTGCTCGGCGCGCTGAACCGCACCTCCGCACTGCCGCGGTTGCGCCGCACGGCTTCGACCACGGACGCGCATACGTTCAACAACGTCCTGCACTTGGAGGCGCTCGTCATGATCGGCGTCTTTATCGTGGCCGCGGTCCTCGCGCATATGGCGCCCGGCTACGCGACGGCGCATTGAACGTCGAACGCGCCGAAGGGGGCGACCGCGCCGCCGAGAATGCGAGCCGTCAAGGATGCGCGGTGCGGTCCGCGATGTCTCATTAACGAGACGACAGCGGGGACGACGGCCGCAAGTTCGCGCGTGCGTTCTGGCGCCGAACCCCGAGGGCTGCGGCAAGGCGCGCGGCTCGACGCGACAAAGCCTGGGCGCGACGGCCGTTACGCGCCCGTGCGCGGGCGCTCGGCGCCGCCGGATGCGGGGCGAGCACGCATCGGCCGAATCGAGTGGGATCATTCATAGCCGAGCCTGTGACTGAGGATGGGCGAGAAAAACAGCGCCATCGCTGCGCCGATCACTTTGCCTTCCAGCTCGGCCGTCGCCGCGTGCACGACATAGCTGTGCGAGAGGACGTCGACGAGTTGCGGCGCGCAGTAAAGGGCCGCCACGCCGATCGCGCATTTTTCGACGATGGCGATCGGCCAACCGCGGTTGAACGCGGTCACCGCGGCCAGGATGCGCGCTACGGCGAAGACGACGAGTGCGCCGACCGCGGCCTGTTCGCGCAATAGATAGTCCGGAATGAATTCCCCCATGGCCCGCTCTCCCTAAGTGGTCGTTGTGCTGGTCGCGACAACGCAAGGAGTGGGCCAACGGCCGGGCGGGGAAGGGGGCAATCGGGCGGTGAAGCTTGTCCGGTAAGGCTTTTGACCGGACGACGCCCGTTCGGGGCAGGCGCCGATTCGTCCCGATGCAGGCGAGCGCGGACCGAAGTGTTACGTTCGTGAACGTAACGCGTCGTGACGCGCCGAGGGCGAGATCGCGCGCTTGGCCGCTTCTTCGGCGATCCGGCTGCGATGAATCGCGAGCATCGCCGCGGCAAGCAGCGACCACGCAAGGCTCAGCGGGACAGGCGTATCGAAAGGCAACGCCGCGCTCGCGGCAAGCGCTAAACCGAGCATCGCGTAATAAGCCACCCCGAAGAGGGCGCCGGCGCGTCCGAGGCAGCTCGCATAGTCGCGCAGCGCGGGGGCCAGGATATTGGGAATAGCCAGGCCGAATCCCAAAAAGAGCGGGAGCGCGGCGAAAGCCCACCCGATGCCCGGGCGCGGCGAGACCAGCACAAGGATCAGTTGGCCGATCGCGCCGGCAAGCACGGCGAGCAGACCATAGCGGACCCGCTGCTCGGTGCCGACCGAAGCGGACAGCCGGCGATTCAAAGCCGCGCCGAGACTGCCGGCCAGCGCCACCGCCAGGCCGATCCAGCCGAAGCCCAAGCCCGGCAGATGCCCCACCATGAAGGGGCCTGCGGCATAGAACGAGAACACGAGCGCATTGAGGCCCGCCACGAGCAGCGCCGCGCGCCACAACGCGCGATCGGTTAGCGTGCGACGCGCCACCGTCAGCATCGGCGCGGTGTCGACGACCGGCGGCCGTGTTTCAGGTACCAGGCACAACCCGCACGAAATCAGCACCGATACCGATACGGCGGTGATCGAGAGCGCACCTCGATACCCGGCGAGATCGGACGCGAGCTGCCCGAGCATCGGCCCGACCGCGGGCGACCAAGCCAGTACCATCCCGATCGTGACGAAGTATTGGGTCAGCGGCGCGCCGCTTAGCCGGTCGCGCAATAGCGTTTGCGTCGTGACCGAGCACGTCGCCATGCCGAGCGCCTGGACGAAGCGTCCGGCCAGCAATGCCGCGTAACTGGGCGCGACGATGCCCCAAGCGGTTCCGGCGAGCGCCAGTGCCAAGCCCAACAGGAGCGCGGGGCGTCGCCCCCATCGATCCGCCACCTGTCCCCACAACAGGACGCCGGCGGAAAAGCCGAGGAAGAATAGGCTCATGACCCATTGCGTATCGGCCGCGCTCAATTGCCAGGCGCGCGCGACGCTGGGTAGCCCCGGGGCCAAGACGGTTTCGGCGATTTGCGGCAACGCAAGACAGGCGATGACGAGCCATGTCGGCGGCAATTCGCGGCTGCGATGGAGGTGAGGGAACGACATGATGCCTTTCTCGTGGGAAAACGAGGAATTGTCTCCGTCATACGGCAGGCATAATCGCGTTGTTCCGACGAAAAACATTGCAGGACAGACATGCCGCGCTGCGAGCCCGACCAAGCTATCGATCCGGACACCGCGCGCTGTCCCGTGGTGGGCCTTGCGATCGACACTCGCAAACACGAGTCGGACTGGCATGCGCATCGAAGAGCGCAGTTGCTGTATTTGGCGCAGGGTGCGGTGACCGTCTACGCGGACGGCCGCGTCGGGCAACTCGCGCCGTCGCAAGCCGTGTGGTTACCCGCCGGGCATCGGCACAAAGCCGTCATGCACGGTCCGTTCGCGTATCGCAGCCTGTATTTCGATGTCGAGGCTTACCCGGATCTGTCCGCGTCGCCCGGTATTGTCGAAATCAATGCGTTGCTCAGGGCACTCATCGTTCGGGTCGCCGAGTGGCCGTCCGATCAGGCGCTGGCGCCCGCGCAGCGCCGCTTGGTCGCCACCTTGCTGGACGAACTCGGCGCGGCCGATCGCGCCGCGCTCCATTTGCCGATGCCGCGCGAGAAGCGGTTGCGGATCGTCGCGCACACGCTGCTGAGCGATCCCGCCGTGTCATGGTCGCTCGACGAGTGGGGCGTGAAGGTCGGCGCCAGCGCGCGCACGCTCGCGCGCGCATTCGTCCGGGAAACGGGGATGACCTTCGCTCAGTGGCGTACGCAATGCCGCTTGCTGGTCGCGCAGACGCGGCTAGCCGAAGGCCTCTCCGTGACGACCGTGGCGCATATGGTCGGATACGCCAGCGATAGTGCCTTCATCGCCATGTATCGCCGCTTGTACGGGGTGCCGCCCGGAAGGAGAGCGAGGGCGAGCACCTTCGGCTGATACGTGTCAGGGCGGCCGGTACTCGCCGTGGGCGCTTCCCGGGCTTGCCGGACGAGCGGCTGCGCCGCTCGCCCTACCGCATTACCACTCGGCGACGCTGCCGTCCGCATGACGCCACACCGGGTTGCGCCAACGGTGGCCGACCTTCGCCATCTCGCGCACTTTCTCCTCGTTGACGTCGATGCCGAGCCCCGGGCCCTTCGGGATGGCGACGAAGCCGCCGTCGTACTTGAAGACTTCGGGGTTGTGCAGGTAGTCGAGCAGATCGTTACCTTGGTTGTAGTGAATGCCGAGGCTTTGCTCTTGGATGAACGCGTTGTAGCTCACCGCGTCCAGCTGCAAGCAAGCGGCCAGCGCGATCGGCCCGAGCGGACAGTGCAGTGCTAGGCCGACGTCGTAGGCTTCGGCCATCGACGCGATCTTGCGGCATTCGGTGATGCCGCCCGCATGGGAGGCATCGGGCTGGATGATGTCGACATAGCCCTCGGAGAGGATCGACTTGAAATCCCAGCGCGAGTACAACCGCTCGCCCAGCGCGATCGGCGTATTGGTTTGATTCACGATGTCGCGCAATGCCTCGACGTTCTCCGACAGCACCGGCTCTTCGATGAACAGCAGCTTGTACGGATCGAGTTCTTTCGCGAGCACTTTCGCCATGGGCTTGTGAACGCGGCCATGGAAATCGACGCCGATGCCCACGTGCGGGCCCACCGCTTCGCGCACCGCGGCGACGTTGGCGATCACCTGTTCGACCTTGTCGTAGGTATCGACGATCTGCACTTCCTCGGAGCCGTTCATCTTGAGCGCCTTGAAGCCGCGTTCGACGACGGCGCGCGCGTTGTTGGCCACGTCGTGCGGGCGATCGCCGCCGATCCACGAATAGACCTTGATCCGATCGCGCACGGCGCCGCCGAGCAGCGCATGCACGGGCACGCCGTGGTGCTTGCCGAGAATGTCCCACAAGGCTTGGTCGATGCCGGCGATCGCGCTCATGAGCACGGGGCCGCCCCGATAAAAGCCCGCGCGATACATGACTTGCCAATGATCTTCGATGTGGCGCGGGTCCTTGCCGACGAGGTAGTCGGCCAACTCTTGCACCGCGGCCTCGACCGTATGGGCGCGGCCTTCGACGACGGGTTCGCCCCAGCCGACGATGCCTTCGTCCGTCTCGATCTTGAGAAACAGCCACCGGGGCGGGACGACGAACGTCTCGAGCTTGGTAATTTTCATGGGGACCTCCTCCTGGTCGGTGTTAACGGCCGCGCAGCCACGCAGGCCAGGGACGCATCGAGGCGCCCGAAACAGTTATCGTACCTCAAAACACCTTGAAGTACTATTAATAGTATTTATTGGTGTCAAATACCCGGTTTTGGGCGACGCAGCGCCCGAACGCTTGCGCTTTGCTGGGCGGCCGCGATAATCGCGTGCAGGGCCGACGCGCACCGCCGCCGAAAGGTAGGCGCCTCGCGCGCGTCCGATCCCGCTGCCGCGAGAGGCCGATTGCCCGCCGCGGACGGCGGGCGGCCCATACGACTAGGGACTAGGGAGAACGATGATTCAACGCGATCTGCACGGGCGCGTCGCCTACATGTTGGCGACGGCTATTTTGCGCGGCGATTACGCACCCGGCGCTTTGTTGCCGCGCGAGGCGGAGCTGATGGAGTCCTTCGGCGTGAGCCGTACGGTATTGCGCGAGGCGCTTCGAACGTTGACGTCGAAGGGGCTTGTCGAATCCAGGCCGAAAGTCGGCACGAAGGTGAGGCGCCGCAGTGCGTGGAATTTGCTCGATGCCGATTTGCTCGAGTGGTACTCGCAGGTCGCGCCGACCGTCGCCTTCGCGTTGAAGCTGCAGGAGGTGCGCGAGATGGTCGAGCCGTATTCCGCCGAACTGGCGGCGCGCGCGCATACGCCCGACACCATCGAGGGGCTCGAACGGGCCCACGCGGCGATGGTCGCGGCGCGCAACGTCGACGAATGGGTGCGCGCCGATCTGCATTTTCACCTCGGTATCTTGGCGGCGTGCAGCAATGAACTGTTGCTGCCCCTCGGCGCGCTGATCGAGCGCACGCTCGAAGCGCAACTGCGCCTGAACGCCAAGCGGGCCGAAGTCTTCAATGCTGCGCTGCATCAGCATACGGCCGTGTACGAGGCGATCCGCGATCGTCGGCCCGAAGACGCCCGTTCGGCCATGGCCGAATTGCTCGGCGTGACGCGCAAGCGCATCGAAGCCTAAGCGCGCGTTCTGGCCACTTTTGCGCCAGGTTCGAAAGCGGTTGCCCGGTCCGCCCGATCGATGCGAGGCGGGCCGCCTCCAAAAGTGTCGCTCATGGTCATGAGCCACTTGCCAAGGAGGCCCCGTGCTCGCTGTCCGTATCGACCGCTACGGTCCCCCCCGAAACGCTTGACGTCGGCCAGGTGCCGACGCTTGGATTCGACGAACGCCACGTTGCAGGGCGAGGGTTGCTGCGGCGGCGCGATTAAATCGCAGAAGTCGTAGAGCGTGCAGGCACTTCCGATAAAATTGTAACGAAGTCTTGTCACGATCATTTCACGAGACTAGGATCGATGAGAATAAATCATCACCGTCTGTTGTGCGTTGCACAACGCGTCTCCCTATGTCCGACGCCTCCACGCAACCGATTGCCGTGCCGCACGATTTCGCGTTCGCGCTCGAGACGCGCAATCGCGGTGTTCCGTTCGATGCATCTTGGATCGACGGTATTCGCGTGAACGCGTCGGCGGTCGAGCGGCGCACCGCCACGCTCGCCGCGCGCCGTTCCGTGAAGAAGGATGCGCAGGCCGCGTGGCTGCTCAAAGCGATCACCTGCATCGATCTGACGACTTTGAGCGGCGACGACACGGAAGGCCGCGTGCGGCGGCTGTGCGCCAAGGCGCGTCGTCCCGTGAGGGACGATTTGATCGAAGCGCTCGGCGTTGCGCCCGAGTCCATCGTGACGGGCGCCGTCTGCGTGTATCACCGTTTCGTCGCGGCGGCCGCCGATGCGTTGGCCGGCACGGGCATTCCCGTCGCGGCGGTGTCCACCGGTTTTCCCGCGGGGCTGAATCCGCCTGCGCTCAAGCTCGAAGAAATCGCGGCATCGGTGGCCGACGGTGCGGCCGAAATCGACATCGTCGTGACGCGAGAACACGTCCTGACCGGCAACTGGCGGGCGCTCTACGACGAAGTGCGCGACTTTCGCGCGGCGTGCGGCGCCGCGCACATGAAGGCGATTTTGGCGACGGGCGATATCCGCACGCTGACCAACATCGCGAAGGCGTCGATGGTCTGCATGATGGCCGGCGCCGATTTCATCAAAACCTCGACGGGCAAGGAGGGCGTCAATGCGACGCTCGACGTCTCGCTCGTCATGGTGCGCATGATCCGCGAGTTTCGCGAACGTACGGGCGCGCGCGTCGGCTTCAAGCCGGCCGGCGGCGTGTCGACGGCGAAATCGGTGCTCGCCTATCAAGTATTGATGAAGGAAGAACTCGGCCGCGACTGGCTCGAACCCACGCTCTTTCGGATCGGCGCATCGAGCCTGCTCGCCGACATCGAGCGTCAGCTCGAGCACCACGTCACCGGCCGCTATTCGGCGTTCAACCGTCACCCCGTAGCGTGAGCGATTCGCGATGAGCGTTGCGCATTACTTTCAGACGATGGATTACGCCCCGGCTCCCGAGGACGATCAGGCCGCGCGCGCCTGGCTCGCGCGGCACGACGCTTCCTTTCGCCATTTCATCGACGGCGGCTGGAAAGCGAGCGTGTCGGGCGAGTGCTTCGCCGTGCGCGCGCCGGCAACCGGCGAGACCCTGGCTCACGTCGCGCAGGGCGGTGCGGCCGATATCGACGCCGCCGTTGCGGCAGCCCGTGCGGCGCAGCCGGCCTGGCTCGCCGCCGGCGGGGCGCAGCGCGCAAGACACCTTTACGCGCTGGCGCGGATGGTGCAGCGGCACAGCCGTCTGTTCGCCGTGCTCGAAGCGCTCGATAACGGCAAGCCGATCCGCGAGACGCGCGATCTGGACGTGCCGCTCGTCGCGCGCCATTTCCTGCATCACGCCGGTTGGGCGCAACTCCAAGAGACTGAGTTCGAGGGCTGGGCGCCGCTTGGCGTCATCGGCCAGATCGTGCCTTGGAATTTCCCGCTGTTGATGCTCGCGTGGAAGGTGGCGCCCGCGATCGCGCTCGGCAACTGCGTCGTGCTCAAGCCGGCCGAGTACACGCCGCTCACCGCGCTGCTGTTCGCCGAACTCGCCAGCCTCGCGGGGTTGCCCGACGGCGTGCTCAACGTCGTGACCGGCGACGGCCGGACTGGCGCGGCGCTCGTCGATCATCCCGGCGTCGACAAGATCGCGTTCACCGGTTCGACCGAAGTCGGCCGGCTCATTCGCACCGCCACGGCCGGGTCGGGCAAGTCGTTGACGCTCGAGCTGGGCGGCAAGTCGCCGTTCATCGTCTTCGACGATGCCGATCTCGATGGCGCGGTGGAGGGTATCGTCGACGCAATCTGGTTCAATCAAGGCCAGGTGTGTTGCGCGGGCTCGCGGCTGCTGGTGCAAGAAGGCGTGCAAGCGCGCTTCATCGCCAAGCTCAAGCGCCGCATGGCGACGCTGCGCGTGGGGCCCTCGCTCGACAAGACGATCGACATGGGAGCAATCGTGGATCCGGTGCAGCTTGCGCGGATCGAATCGCTCGTCGAAACAGGGCGACGGGAGGGCTGCGAGATTTGGCAGCCCGAGCAAGTCGCCCTGCCCGATGCGGGCGGCGCGTACTATCCGCCGACGCTCGTGACGAACGTCGCGCCGGCGGCCACGCTCGCGCGAGAGGAAATCTTCGGTCCTGTACTGACGGCGATGAGCTTTCGCACGCCCGACGAAGCTGTCGCGCTGGCGGGTGACACGCGCTACGGCTTGGCCGCGAGCGTCTGGAGCGAGACGATCGGGCGTGCGCTCGACATCGCTCCCCGGCTCGCGTGCGGCGTCGTCTGGGTCAACGCGACCAATCTATTCGATGCGAGCGTCGGCTTCGGCGGTTATCGCGAGTCGGGCTACGGCCGCGAAGGCGGCCGCGAGGGCGCCTACGAGTATTTGAAGCCGAGCGGCTGGGGCAAGGGCGCGCTGCGCGAAGCGTCGGTGGCGACCTCGCTCGCCGCGGGGCATGACGGGCTCGAACGATCGGCGGCGAATCTCGACTTCGTCGATCGCACCGCGAAGCTTTTCATCGGGGGCAAGCAAGTGCGCGCCGACGGCGGCAACGCGCGCGCGGTGTATGCGCCGAGCGGCGCATTCGTCGGCGAAGTGGCCGACGGCAATCGTAAGGACGTGCGCGATGCGGTTGCCGCGGCGAGAGGCGCGGCGAAGTGGGCCCAGATGAGCGGGCATGCACGGGCGCAAATTCTGTACTACCTCGGCGAAAACCTATCGGCTCGAGCCGAGGAGTTCGCCCGGCAACTGGTTCGGCGCACGCAGTGCGACGAGCACGCGGCGAAACGTGAAGTCGACGCGGCGATCGTGCGGCTGTTCACCTATGCGGCGTGGGCCGACAAGTTCGACGGCGCCGTCCATACGCCGCCGTTGCGCGGCGTCGCGCTCGCCATGCACGAGCCGCTCGGCGTGGTCGGCATCGCGTGTCCGGACGAGGCGCCGTTGCTCGCGCTGGTTTCGCTGATCGGGCCCGCGCTCGCACTCGGCAATCGCGTGGTCGTGTTGCCGAGCGAGACATGCCCGCTTATGGCAACCGATTTGATCCAAGTGATCGAAACGTCGGATATCCCTGCCGGTGTGCTGAATATCGTCACCGGGGCACGCGAGGCGCTGCTGACCACGCTGGCCAAGCACGACGATGTGGACGCGCTATGGTGTTTCGGCCGCGCGCAAGAATCGGCGCTCGTCGAGCGCGAATCGATCGGCAATCTGAAGCGGACGTTCGTCGATCATGGCCGCCGGCTCGATTGGTTCGATCGTGCGAGCGAGGGGATGCCCTTCTTGCGCCAGGCGTCGCAAGTCAAGAATATTTGGATTCCGTATGGCGACTGACGACTGACACGCCCTGGTAGGCGAGCCGCGGCCGAAGCGGCGGCCCGCCGCGCGGCCGAACGACGGGACGACGAAAAAAGGAGACATCGTGCTGAAACATCTGGATCCGCTTCTGAATGCAGACGTACTTCACGCCTTGCGCGCGATGGGACACGGCGACGAACTCGTCGTATGCGACGCCAATTTCCCCGCCGATTCGGTGGCGCGTTCGACGGTGACGGGCAAGCTGCTCCGGATGGACGGCGTCGACGCCGCGCGCGCCGTGCGGGCCGTGTTGTCGGTGCTGCCGCTCGACACGTTCGTCGAAGCGCCGGCGATGCGCATGGAAGTGGTGGGCGATCCGCACGCGATGCCGATGGTTCAGCGCGAGGCGCAAGCCGAAGTCGATGCCGCCGAAGGCCGCGCGGTGCCGTTCGCATCGATCGAGCGGCACGCGTTCTATGCGCGCGCGCGCCGGGCGTATTGCGTGATCGCGACGGGCGAAACGCGCGGCTACGGCTGCTTCGTCTTCACGAAGGGCGTCATCCTCGCCCCCGATGCGCCGCTCGCGGCGAGCGATGGCCGGCCCGCGGAGCGCGGCAAATGAGCGGGCGCGTCGTCATTCTCGGGATCTATGTGACCGATCTCGCGTTTCGCGCGGAGCGCATGCCCGTGATCGGCGAAACGATCGCAGGCTCCGCGTTCGCGATGGGGCCGGGCGGGAAGGGCTCGAACCAAGCCGTCGCGGCCGCCCGCGCCGGCGCCGAGGTGGTGTTTTGCACGCGTCTGGGCAACGACGCGTTCGGCGCGATCGCGCGCGACACGTGGCGAGCGGAAGGCATCGCGGCGCGCGCCACCGTCGTCGACGCAATGGCGACGGGCGCCGCCCATATCTTCGTCGACTCGGCGACCGGTTCCAACGCAATCATCGTGGCAGCCGGCGCAGCGGGCACGCTCGGGCCTGCCGACGTCGAAGCGATCGAAGCCGATATCGCCGGCGCGCAGGTGTTCGTCACGCAATTGGAGCAGCCCGTCGATGCCGCCTATCGCGGGCTAGAGCTGGCGCGCAAGCATGGCGTGACGACGGTGCTGAACCCGGCGCCCGCGCTGCCGCTGCCCGACGACATCTTTCCGCTGTGCGACTACGTGACGCCGAACGAGACCGAAGCCGCGGCGCTGACGGGGATCGCGATCGCGACGCCCGACGATGCGCGCCGCGCGGCCGACGCGCTGCTTGCCAAAGGCGCGGGCGCGGCGATCGTCACGCTCGGGGAGACGGGCGCGCTGCTGCACACGCGCACGCAATCGGTGCTCGTGCCGGCGTTTCGCTGCGGGGCGGTGGTCGAGACGGCCGGGGCCGGCGACGGATTCACCGGCGGATTCGCCGCGGCGCTCGCGCGCGGCATGGTGCCGGTCGACGCGGTGCGCTTCGGCTGCGCGCTGGCGGGGCTATCCGTGACGCGGGCCGGCACGGCCCCTTCGATGCCGACGTTGAGCGAAATCAACGCGCTGCTGGGCGCGGCGTCGATCGTGTCGGCTTAGGCGAGGAACGGCGCGGCGGATCGCCTTTGCACCGAATCTCGCGCATCGGTCTTAGGCATTGGCTTTCTGGCATTGCGTCTCAGGTATCGCGTCTCACGTCTCACGTCTCACGCTTCACGCTTCACGCTTCACGAAAAGGGCGGCATTCATGAAAGGCTCGTTCGTAATCGGCAAGTGGTTCGGCGACAGGCAGTTGAATTTCCTGCTGGGCGTCAACGCGCTCGTCGCGATCGTTGCCGTCTGGCTCTCGCATGGCCAGTTCGTCGGCATCGACAATTTGCAGTCGATGGGATCGCAACTGCCCGAGGTCGGTTTGCTCGCGCTCGGCATCATGCTGTCGATGCTGTCCGGCAACGGCGGTATCGATCTTTCCGGGGTAGGGCTCGCGAATCTGTCCGGCATGATCGCCGCGCTCGTCGTGCCGAAATGGGTCAGCGGCGACGATTCGCCGGTGCTTTATACGACGCTGTTTGGCGCGATCGTCGTGACGATGGGGCTGCTCGGCGGCTTCATCAACGGGCTCGTGATCGCACGGCTGCGGCTCACGCCGATCCTATGCACGCTCGGCACGCAGCTTCTGTTCACGGGCATTGCCGTCGCGCTGAGCAACGGGGCCTCGGTGCACGTCGACTATGTCGAGCCGCTCGCCGACATCGGCAACGGCACGGTGCTTAACGTGCCGATTTCGTTTTGCATCTTCATCGCGGCCGTCTTGCTGCTCGGCTGGCTCTTGAAGCGCACACCGTTCGGATTGCGGCTGTACCTCATGGGCACGAATCCGCGTGCGGCGTTTTATGCCGGGATCGGATGCGAACGCATGCTGATCGCCACCTACACGATGTGCGGCGTGCTCGCCTCGCTGGCCGGCCTCGTGAGTGTGTCGCACACGCTCAGTGCGAAATGGGATTACGGCAGCTCGTATCTGCTGATCGCGATTCTGATCGCGGTCATGGGCGGCGTGAATCCCGCCGGCGGGTACGGCCGCGTCGTCTGCGTGTTCTTCGCCGCCACGGTGCTCCAATTGCTCTCCAGTCTGTTCAATTTGCTCGGTGTCTCGCAGTTCTTCGGCGATTGCACGTGGGGTTTCCTGCTGCTGGTTTCGCTCGCGTTTGCCGATGGCGAGTCGTTGCGGGCGATCGTGCGCTTCGGGCGCACGACCAAGGCCCGGCATGGGCCGGGCGGCCCGCACGGAGCGGGCGGATGAGCGCCTATTAAAGCGGGATCGGGAATCGGTCTGGTAGTCGGCGGACGTCTGGCCTCGGGCGACCGTCAGCAAACAAGGGGCGTCGCGGAAACACGAAGGAGACAACGCAGATGAAGCTGAAACGAACGAGCCTCGCGCTCGCCGCTTGCGCGCTCGGCGCGGGCGTCATTTTCGCCGCGCAGGCGGCGACGAATGAAACGATCGTCACTGTCGTGAAGGTGACGGGCATCAGTTGGTTCAATCGGATGGACGAGGGCGTCAAACAGTTCGCGAAAGACAACCCCGGCATCACGACCTACCAGACCGGGCCCGGCCAGGCCGATGCCGCGCAGCAATTGCGGATCATCGAGGACCTGATCGCGAAGAAGGTCAACGCGATCGCGGTGGTGCCCTACGATCCGCCGACGCTCGAGCCTGCCTTGAAGAAGGCGATGGATCGCGGGATCAAGGTCGTCACGCACGAGGCGGACAACGAGAAGAACACAATGGTCGACGTGGAAGCGTTCGACAACAGCGCCTACGGCGCCGCGCTCAACGATCGGCTGGCGACGTGCATGCACGACGAAGGCAAGTGGGCGACGTTCGTCGGCTCGCTCGGCAGCCGCTCTCAGGTGCAATGGGCGGACGGCGGCATCGACAACGCGAAGAAGAAGTATCCGAAGATGCAGCTCGTGGAAACCAATCTCGAAACCAACAACGACGGCGAGCGGGCGTACGAGCAGGCGAAGGAAGTGCTGCGCAAGCATCCCGACATCAAGGGCTTCCAAGGCTCGTCCTCGCTTGACGTACTCGGTATCGGCCGCGCGGTCGAGGAGGCCGGGCTCGTGGGTAAGGTTTGCGTGTACGGCACGGGCTTGCCGACCGAGGCCGGCAAGTTCTTGGAAAGCGGGGCGATCAACGGCATCGCGTTCTGGGATCCGAAGCTCGCGGGCCTCGCGATGAACAAGATCGCGAAGCGGTTGCTCGACGGCAAGACGGTGCAAAACGGCGACAACCTCGGCCTGCCCGGCTACGAGAAGGTGACGGTGTCGAAGGGACCCGGCAAAGGCATCATCGTGCGCGGGCAAGGGTGGGTCAGCGTGGACAAGTCGAACTACAAGCAATACAACTTCTGACGAAGGGAAGGCCGCGGCGCGGGCGACGCGAATCGCCCGCGCCGCGGCGCTTTCGCTGCGAGTGCAGGTAGGACGAACGACGACGAACGAAGACGATGAGCGACGCCCCTGTTTCGGATCCTTGGCTTGAAGTAATCGGCGTGCACAAGCGCTTTACGGGCGTGCACGCGCTGCGCGGCGTGACGCTCACGTTCGCGCGCGGGCAGATCTATCACCTGCTCGGCGAAAACGGCTGCGGCAAGAGCACGCTGATCAAGATCATCTCGGGCGCGCAGCCGCCCGACGAGGGCGAACTGGCGATCGAAGGCCGGCGCCATACCCGGCTCACGCCGCTGGAGGCGCTCGCGGCCGGCATCGAAACGGTCTACCAGGATCTGTCGCTGCTGCCCAACATGAGCGTGGCGGAAAACGTCGCGTTGACCTCGGAGTTGGCCGAGCACGGCGGGCGCCTCGCGCGCACGTTCGATCGGCGCGCGTTGGCCGAGCGGGCCGCGCGTGCGCTCGCGGCGGTCGGCTTGCCGTCGGATGCGCCGTTCCAAGCGACGATCGTGGAAACGCTGCCGCTCGCGACACGGCAACTCGTGGCGATTGCGCGCGCGATCGCCACCGAGGCCAAGTTCGTCATCATGGACGAACCCACGACCTCGCTGACGCAAAAGGAAGTGGCCAATCTGATCGGCGTGCTGACCGCCTTGCGAGCGCAAGGGGTCACCGTGCTGTTCGTGAGCCACAAGCTCGACGAATGCTATGCGATCGGCGGCGAAGTCATCGTCCTGCGCGACGGCCGCAAGGTGGCGCAAGGGCCGATCGCCGACTATACGAAAGCGCAACTGAGCGAACTCATGACGGGGCGCGAACTTGCGCATTCCCGCTACCGGGCCCATGCACCGGACGCAGCCGAGGTGGTTTTCGCCGTGCGCGGGCTCGGACGCGGCCGCCAGTTCCGCGAGGTGTCGTTCGCGCTGCGGCGCGGCGAAATTCTGGGCGTCACGGGGCTGCTCGATTCCGGCCGCAACGAGCTCGCGCGCGCGCTGGCGGGCGTGGCGCCGGCCGATAGCGGGACGATCTCGCTCGACGGTAGGCCGATCGCGCTGTCGAGCCCGGGCGATGCCAAGCGTCACCGGATCGGCTACGTGCCCGAGGATCGCTTAAGCGAGGGCTTGTTTCTGGACAAGTCGATCCGCGACAACGTCGTGACGGCGATGATCTCGAGCCTGCGCAACCGCTTCGGCGGGCTCGACCCAAAACGTGCGCGCGCGCTGGCCCAACGCACGGTCACGGATCTGCAAATCGCGACGCCCGATATCGATAAACCCGTCCAATCGCTCTCGGGCGGCAACCAGCAGCGCGTGTTGATCGGCCGTTGGCTCGCGATCGACCCGCGCGTGTTGATCTTGCATGGGCCGACGGTGGGCGTCGACGTGGGGTCGAAAGACATCATCTATCGCATCATGCAGTCGCTGTCGGAGCGCGGCATCGGCATCGTGCTGATCAGCGACGATTTGCCCGAGCTGCTGCAAAACTGCGATCGGATTTTGATGATGAACAAAGGGCGCGTGACGGGCGAGTACGCCGCGCAGGGCTTGACGGAAGCCGAGCTTTATCGCGCGTTGCTCGCGCAGGCCGCATGAAGCCGAACGCCGTGTGCGTTCGGGCAGGTGTCAGAATCGAATCGAACAGCGAATCAACATGAATCAGACGATGAGTTCAACCGATACCGTCGACGTGGCCGGCCGGCGCCGCCCGGGCGATTGGCGCGCGAAGCTCGCGCGCCGTCCCGAATGGCTGCCCGCGGGGCTGATTGTCGTGTCGTGCATCGTGGTGGCGGCGATCAATCCGCGCTTTTTGCAATGGGCGACGCTATTCGATTTGCTTCACTCGGCGACGACCACGTCGCTGTTCGCGCTCGGCACGCTCGTCGTGCTCGCATCGGGCGGGATCGACGTGTCGTTCACCGCGATCGGCGCGTTGACGATGTATTCGATCACGAAAGCCGTCTTCGCCTGGTGGCCCGATGCGCCGTTCGGCTTGATCCTGCTCGTCGGCGCCGTGGGCGGCGTGCTGCTCGGGCTCGTGAACGGGATGCTCGTGCACCGGCTGAAAGCGCCTTCGCTGATCGTCACGATCGGCACGCAGTATCTGTATCGCGGGATCTTGCTGACGTTCGTCGGCACAACCTTCTTCATGAACATCCCGCACAGCATGGATCGGTTCGGCCGCATTCCGCTGTTGGCGTACCGCACGGTGGATGGGCTCGACGCCGTCTTGCCGGTGTCGGTGGTGGCGCTGTTGGCGGCGGCCCTTGCGACGTGGTGGCTGCTCAATCGGACGATGATGGGGCGTGCCGTTTATGCGATGGGCGGCAGCCTCGCGATTGCGCAGCGGCTCGGCTATAACGTGCGGGCCGTGCATCTGTTCGTGTTCGGCTACACGGGCATGCTGGCGGGTATCGCCGGGATTTTGCACGTGTCGAACAATCGGCTCGCGAATCCGTTCGACCTCGTGGGTTCCGAACTGGACGTGATCGCCGCCGTCATTCTTGGCGGTGCACGCATTACGGGCGGCAGCGGCACGGTACTGGGCACCTTGCTCGGCGTCGCGCTCGTGACGCTCGTCGACAACACGTTGATTCTCGTCGGCGTGCCGAGCACGTGGCAGAAGATCATCGTCGGCGGGTTTATCCTCGTGGCCGGCATCCTGTTCGCACTACGCCGGCGCGGCTGAATTCGACACCGTGCGCGGCTCGCCCGCCGCGCATGAGCGCTTCGCTTCACGCGCTGCGCTGACGCCGCTCCTGCCCCTTCTCGGTAATGATCGAATCGAAGGCGTCGACCTGCGAGAACCGCACGGCCTTCACGACGCCGAACTTGCTCGTATCGGCTACGAGATGGCTTTCGACCGCGCTCGTCATCGCGGCTTGCTTGATCGCCACCTCATGAAAATTCCAACAGGTCACGCCCCGCGCGGTATCGATGCCGCCCGCGGAAATGAAGGCCTTGTTGATGCCCATGCGACGCAGCATCTCGAGGCTTTCGTCCCCGGTAAAGGAATCCGACGACGGCACGTACACCCCGCCGAGCAAGATCATCCGCACATTGGACATGCGTCGCAAGATTTCGGCGATATTGAGCGAATAGCAAACGACGGTGATTTGGATATCGGCCGGAATCAGACGCGCGAGCGTGGTTAAGGTCGTACCGCAATCGATGAAGATCGTTTCGTTATCGGCAATCAGTTGCGCCGCATGTGCCGACGCCTGAGCCTTCGCTTGGGCGAAATGATCCTGCTCTTGCTCGAGCGAGTAGCCGGCCGCGTTCGGTACATTGGCCGCGCTGACGATATACCCGCCGAGATAGGTGAAACGTTCCGGATTGGCCGAGATATCGCGCCGCACGGTCATTTCCGACACGCCGAGCAAGGCGGCGGCATCGCGTAGCCGCATGACGCTATGTTTGGCCAGCGCGTCGGCCAGTGCGCGTAGACGATCGGTTTTGAGCATCGATTCGATGAACGAAGGCGCTTGGCTTGCGGGTGAAGTGAGCCGCGGATCGGGTACGTTCGAAAGGGGGCGTTCGAAGACGTTACGTTCTTAGCGGAAGATTGATCGAATTATAACAAGCTACGCACCTGTGCGCGTAAGAGAGATCGGTTGCCGTTCGGTCCGCCCATGCCACCGATTATCGAGGTGTCCCTAAATCAAGTCGATCTGAAATAGGGTTCGATAACAAACCATAAAAAAACAAACGTTTCCGCTAACGTTTGCGCCGTATGTAAACGTTTTCTGCGTTCGGGTTTATGAGTACTTCAGATTTGACGGCCGGGGCCGTTATACCGAACGTGGTTACGAAGGAATATCCAAAAAATGGGATTGCCGGTATTGGTGGTGGACGATTCGACGCTCGCCCGCCGACTGCTGATCAACGCGCTGCCTGAGGCGTGGGACGTCGAAATTTCTCAGGCCGCCAATGGGGCGGATGCACTGGCCGCGTACCGCGAGGGCCGTGCCTCGGTGATGTTTCTCGATCTGACGATGCCGGGCATGACGGGCTTCGACGTGCTCGAGACGGTGCGCGCCGAAGGGCTCGACAGCTTCGTCATCGTTGTATCGGCCGATATCCAGCCGGAAGCGAAAGCGCGCGTCAAGGCGCTCGGCGCCGTGGCATTCATCGACAAGCCGGTTACGAGTTCGAAGCTGTTGCCTGTCCTGAAAGAGTACGGATTGTATGAGTGAGCCTATCCTCACCGAAGACCAGCGCGATGCGCTGCAAGAGATCGCGAACATTGGCATGGGCCAAGCGGGCGCGCGACTTGCCGCGTTGCTCGGGCGCTTCGTGCATTTGTCGGTGCCGCGCATCCGTATGGTCGATACGGATACGCTGCCGTCCGCCGTGCGCGACATGCTCGATTTCACCGAACCGGTGACGGCGTTGCGCCAGAGTTTTCGGTGCGAGATCGCCGGCGAGGCCATTTCGCTGTTCGACAGCCGCAGCGCCGACCACATGAAGTTCGTCTTCCGCTCCGACGACATGCAAGCGGAAGAGCGCTTCGAGGATATGTCGGAAGCCGAAGTGCTCTCCGACGTGGCCAACTTGATTGCAGGCGCTTGCTTGACGGGCCTGTTCGAACAGCTCGGGCAATTGCCGACCTTTACGCCGCCGCGTTTGATCGGCGTGCAACTCGATCTTGAAGAAGTCTTGCATCCGTCGAAGCTGCCGTGGGACCGTGCGCTGTTGCTCGAGGTCAACTTGCAGACCGAGGATGGCGTGTTCGGTTCGCATTTGTTGACGCTGATGACGGCCAAAGCCGTGCAGTCGCTTGTCTCGGCGCTCGACGGCTTTCTCGCCAATCTTTGAACGTATCGAAGTCGCAGATGGACATCCCAAGCACCGCTCGCTTGAGCGAGCTCGCGCTGGAGCGCGTGGGACTCGGCATTTTTGCCGTGGATCGCGAATATCGCATCGTGCTCTGGAATCGCTTCATGGACGAGCACAGCGGCGTGGCCGCCGCGCAAGCGATCGGCCGCAGCTTCTTCGATTGTTTTCCCGATTCGCCCCGTGCTTGGCTCAAGCGCAAGTTCGATACGGTCTTTCTGCTGCATAGCGGTTCGTTCTCGACGTGGCAGCACCGCCCTTGGCTGCTGCCGTTCGAACACGATTGCCCCATCACGGGCTCGCTCGATCTGATGCAGCAAGACTGCTCGTTCATGCCGCTGATCGAGAACGGCGAAGTCGTGGCCGTGTGCGTGACGATCGCGGATGTGACCGAGCTTGCGGTGGCGTGGAAGGAACGCGAGGCCGCGCTCGAAGCGTTGCGCGACTCCTCGGAGCGCGACGCGCTCACCGGCCTTTACAACCGCCGCCATGTCGATCGCCGCCTGCTGGCGGAATACAACAGTTGGACGCGCCATCACGATGCGTTCGCGGTCCTGCTGTTCGACATCGATCACTTCAAGCGCATCAACGATACCTACGGCCACCCGACCGGCGACGCCGTGCTGCGCAAGATCGCCGCGACCGTGTCGCCGCAACTGCGCAACAGCGACATTCTAGGGCGCTACGGTGGCGAGGAATTCATGGTGATTCTGCCGCATTGCGACGAAGCAGGCGCAGCGGTGGTGGCCGAGAAGATTCGCCACGCCATCGAGTGCGATGGGCTCGAAGTCGGCGCGGGAACGTTGAAGGTGACCGTGAGCGTCGGCGGCTGTACCGCAGCCGACGGATTGACGGGCGTCGCCGCCCTGGTGGCGGAGGCCGATCAGGCGTTGTACGACGCCAAACATGCGGGCCGTAACCAAGTGTGCATCGCGGTTCATCACGCATAAGGCCACTGCCGCCGCGGCGATGCCGCGCGCGGCCTCAATGCCCTTCGGAGCGCGCGGCGATCCAGTCCATCGCGGCGAACAGCACGCCCGAGACGATGAAGGTCAAATGCAAAATGACGAGCCAGCGGATGCGCGTTTCGTCGAGCGGCTGGTCGATCTCCGTGAGGCTCATGAACGCGCGCAGCAGCGAAATCGCTGAAATCGCGACGATCGAGCCGATCAGCTTCATCTTCAAGCCCGAGAAATCGAGCGTCCCCATCCAGCTCGGGCGATCTTCGCTATCGCCCGTGTCGATCTTCGAAATGAAGTTTTCGTAACCGGAAAAAATCACGATCACGACCAGGTTGGCGGCGAGCGACAGGTCGATCAGCGAGAGCGTCGCGAGAATGATCTGCTCGGGGCGCGCGTGCAACGCGCCCGTCAACGCATGCACGAGTTCGCCGACGAAGGCGATCAACAGCATGACGAGCGAGAACACGAGGCCGACGTAGAACGGCGCGAGCAGCCAGCGCGATTTGAAGAGCGAAAACTCGAGTAGCTTTTCGAGCGAATTGCGTCGATGCATGGGGCGTTGTTCCTGTTGTTGTGCGGGCACCCAATGAGCGCGCCGCGCGAGATGCCGGACGAAACGGCGATTTTACCGGTTCCTTGCCGTTTGCTTTCGATCTCGCGGCGCTACGCCCCAAAGGCCATCGATCCCGCGCCCCGACAGCTATTCGCCATCAATGCAGCAGCCCGAACACCGCCACCCCGTTCGTCGCCCCGACGTACACGCGACCGTGCGCGATCATCGGCGTGATGAACTTGTTGCCGGCGCCGAACGTGTCGCGCGAACCTGCCTGGTTGCTGTTGTATAGCTCGCGCCCTAGATTGCTTGCGTCGAATGCGTGCAAGGCGCCGACATTGCCGTTTTCGGCGGCCCATACGATCGCGTTCCGTGCGCCGTTGGCCGAGATGCTCGGTGTCGCTCCCGGATAGGGGAAGGTGTTCGCACTCTTCGAGCTGGGCGCCGTCGCCAATCGCGCTGACGCAATGGGGAACGCCTTCAGGTTGTCGCCGACAGCGCCGTAGTAGACGGTGTTGCCGTAATAGGCCGGCATGCTGAAAACGCCGCCGGCGAGCTGGCCGTCGATCTCCTGCCAGATTGCATTGCGGTTGGCATTGAATCGGCCCATCGCATCGCGATCGACGACATAGATTTTCGAATCCTTGCCCGCGCCCACCGCGAGATGCCGTGTCGCGCCGCTCGCATCGACGAAATCGGGCAGCACGAGCGCGCCGCCCGAGCCGAGGTCCACATCCTGGTTCGATTCGGCCACGGTGTTGAACGGGGCGAAGTAATCGGCGACCGATAGATTCGGCGAAGTCGACAGCTTCAGAAACGTGTTGCCGAAGTCGCCGCTTGCGGGAAATCCACTGCCGTTCAGCGTGCCGTCGAACGTACCGTTGGCGGAGAGCAGATAGAGCGACGTGCCGTCCGAGGCCATTCCCGCGCCGCTCATCCACACGGAGCCCTCGCTACCGTTGGGCGTGAGATTCAGTGCACTCGTCTGCGCCAGCGTGGCGGCGCTGTAGGCCATGACCCAACCGCCATAGGCGCCCTGGTCGCAGTGGGAGGTCCAAGCGAGGTACAGATTGCCGTTCACGAGCGCGAGCGCCTGGCGCTCGGCGTATTGCCCGGGATTGAATGCAGTGACGCCGTTTGTGCTATTCGCGCCGTTGCCGGGATAAGTCGCCGCGATATCCTTGGGGCCGCCGAGCAACTCCGCGCCCGTAGACAAATCCAGCGCATGCAACCGCTGATGGTAGGCCCCGTTGCTATCCTTGCTCATCGCCACGGCATAGATCGCGCCGTTTGCCCCGCGCGACCGGTCGACGACCGGGGTCGACGTCACGCCGATTTCGGGCGTAATTTGCGAGCAGTTTCGGTTGTCGCTCGTGGTTTCGCCACTGCCGAGCAACGAGCGTTGCCATAGCAGTGTGTCGCTGTCGGCATCGAAGGCGAACAGCGTATCGTGTTCGGTCGCGACGTACACCACGTTATGGAGGGCGCCGCCCATCGACACGTTGCTGACGTAAAGCGGCTGCGCATCGACTTTGCCGTCGGCGGCAAGAAACGCGACCTTGCCGAACTGCGCGGCATTCACATTGGCGGGGGTCAGAGCGGTCTCGGCCAGGTATTGACCCGTTCGTGCCGCGTCGTTGTGATAGGTCAGGACATCGGCTGGCGATGCCATGGCGGTCGACCCGCCGCCGCTCGAGCCGCCGCCTGAACCTGTGCTCCCCGCGCCGCCGGCTCCGCTCCCCGCGCCGCCAGCGCCGGTCGAGCCCGTTGCCCCTCCCGAGCCGCCGCCGCACGAGGTAACGATTGCCGTCACGATGCAGACGATTGCGCCGCATTTAGCGGCTCGCGACTTCGAGTCAAAACCGTGCATGCGATCCATGAGCGTCTCCGAGAGGAGGATGGCTCAAACTAGAGCATTTCCCATACCGAAGCGGCCGCTACTGAGAAGGCAAGCCGATCCGACGAACGCGCGGGCGCCGCCGTGCGCTGAAATGGCGCGCGTCCAATACGCAAGAGTAGGGGCGATTGGCAGCGTGGCCTAGGACGGAATGTCGTTCGGAAAAGCCAAGCATTCGATGAAACGTGGGCTCGCCCTCTACCAACGACTCGCCGTTATTGCCGAAGCAGACGGTTCGCGCGATGCTTCCATGTATGGAACGAACCGGGGCGGTTCACGGCGCGGCGGGAGGTGCACCATGTTCTCGAATGGCAGTTTGAAACGGTTGTTGGCCGCGGCGACGATCGCCTTTACCGCCGCTTGCTCGCAAATGGGGCCGTCCGCATCCAACACCGATGCGGCCGGCGCGGCCAAGACGACCGGCGCCGCTTGCCGGGCGCCGGACGGCAGCATGGTGTCCGACAGCACCGTCGTCTACCGCTGCGCCGTACCGGGACAAGGCATCACCTCGTGCCCGCGCTACACCTGCCGTCGATGCACGAATGGCGCCTGGAGCGGCGAATACAGTTGCCGGTTCCAGTGAGCGGCGGCCGGTTCAAGCCGGCTGCGGGCCGTCGTACCCCTCGACGATGACGAGATCGATCGTCGAGGCCGGCAGCCGGAATGCGATTGCCGCTTGATATTCGGGCGAATGCCAGCAGTCGTGCGCCGCCTGGAACGACGGGAATTCGACGATCACGTTTCGCGCACGCGTGACGCCTTCCGGGACTTCGTACCGGCCGCCCCGTGCCAAAAACCGCGCCCCATATTTCTTGAGTGGAGCGGCATTCGCCGCGACGTACGCCTTGTATTGTTCTTGATCGGTTACATCGACGCGGACGATCCAGTAGCCTTTTTGCATTCGTTTCTCCTATCGCAGCGATATGTCGGTATGAAGACGGACAGCGGCTCGATTATCGCCTAAACCGGTCTGTCTTGTACGGTGGGCCGGTTATCAGTCGGCAAGGTATTCCGCCTGTGATCGACCGTAAGAATATTTTTTATCGGGCATAGAGAGCCGAGCCGACAACCGAGCGGGAATTCGGCGATAATGCCACGCTATCCTCCTGCGCTGCCCGTTATTCCATTGTTTTGCCTTTCGCCGAATGGGATGGGAGCAATGGATGGATAAAGCCGTCTGCCACGACAACATACTCATTAATATGGCCAGATTCGTTATTCCGAGGAAATTCGCTGTCTCCTTTGCACTATTGCTGGTCGCGCTCGCGAGTCGAGCCTCGCCTCCGAGCGCCCAACTCGGCGTCGACCGCTTGGGCGCGGCAAGCCATGCGGCCGCAGCCGTCCCCGTATCGACGCCGCGCGACGCCGACATCCCGATTGCGCTCTGGAACGATCCCCGCTGGATCGAGGGGCCGGCAGCCGTGCAGCTCGGCCGGGTCGCTACCTTCGCCGTGCCGGTCGGTTTTCGTGTGCTGCCGCCGTCTGGGCAAGCGGGCACGAGCGCGTCCGATCCTTCCGCGGATGCGGTGGGCGACGAGGACGAGCCCATCACGGCACTCGTCGCGCCGGACGACGGCAGTTGGTCCATGGGCGTTCAGATCAATCGGGTCGGTTATATCGATACCGGTTCGGTGCATTTGGATCCCGTCGCGTTGGCTTCGACGATGGAGGCTCGAGGCGCGGCTTCGCCGTTCGACCCGTCGTCACGCTCGTCGGTCGCGGCCGCGGCCGCGAAGAAGGTCGACTGGGTGAGGCCGCCGCGATGGGATGCGGGTCAGCACGAACTCGATTGGGTCGTCGAGCAGAAGGTGGCCAGCACCGGGGATGCCTCGGACACGACCTACCTGAATGCGGTGAAGCTGGGACGGCGCGACGCGGTGAGCTTGCAACTCGAACTCGACGGCGACGACAGCAAGCACCGCGCGATCGAATTGACAAAGACGTTCGACGAACTGGTCGGCCGGCTATCGCTGCGGGCCGGGCAAACCTATGCGGACTATCGCGACGGCGACGCCACCGCATCGATTGCGCTCACCGATTACATCACGGGGCCCGAAACGGACCGGGAAAAAGCCGACGACGCGCGCATCGCGGGCGCGCTCGGCTTCGATTGGGCGGGCTTTTTCGAGCGCATTCTTCCGTTGGTCGGTGTTGCGCTCGCCGGCCTTGGCGCAAGGCGTTGGAAGCAGGCCCGGCGCAATGCGAGCGGAGCGCGCTGACCGCACTAGCTGCCTGGGCCACGACGTAAAACACTCGCCATGTACTCGCTATTGCCCGCATTCGTTTCTGTGTTGTTTCTCGGGTTCGGCCTATACGTGTTGACCACGGAGGGTGTCACGCGCGTCTCGATCCCGTTCGCTGGAATGTGCGCGGCGACGTTCGTTTGGCAGGGCGCGTGGGCGTTTCTGTTCCAAACCACCAGTGCGCAGGCGGCCGACATTCTCGTCAAGGTGGGCTATCTCTTTATCTTGTTCTTGCCCACGACGCTTTATCACTTCTCGATCGAAATCGTGTCCCGCCACGGCGAACGGCCGGCTCTGTTCGCATCGTACGCGCTGTGCGTCGCGCTGGCGATCCTGCTGGCTACCGGCAACGGGATCGTCGATGGCTACAGCCCGCATTTTTTCGGCGATTACCCCAAAGCAGGCCGGCTTCATCCGATCCATGTGGTGCAAACGCTGGCCGTTGTGTGCCGCAGCGCTTGGTTGATCTACAGCGCGCGCCGCCGTGCGCGCTCCGGGGCAGGCCGCAGGCTTCTCGGGCTCTGTTTGGCCGGCATTCTCGTTTATTCGTGTGCCGCCGCCGATTACGCCGTCAACTACGGTTACGGTTTCTATCCGCCCGGATTCATCTTTATCACGTTGAGCCTGGGCATCATCGCGCTGGTTCGCTATGGGTTGCTCGGCCCGTACATTGCCTTGGCGACGATGGCACATGAGGTTGCGACGCCGCTCGCGACGATCGGTCTGCACGCGGAAGAACTGCAGGCAGCGCTGCCCGAACTCGTGCGGGGGTATCGGTTGGCGGTGCAGCACGGCTTATGCGAGGACCGGCAGTGTTTGTTGGAGGAGCCGCACAGACTGGAGGACGCCGCGCGCGCGATTCGCGGCCAAACGACTAGCGCGAACGTGATCGTCGAGATGTCCCTTGCATCGGCCACGTTACATCGGCTCGACAGGCGCGGTTTCGCGGCGCATTCGATCGGTGCGTGCATCGCTCAGGCTCTCGATCGCTTCCCGTTTCGCGCCGGCGAACGGGCGCTCGTCTCACCGGTGCGAATCGACCCGGACGTTCGTTTCTTCGGTTCGGACACGCTGCTGATCTTCGTGCTCTTCAATTTACTCAAGAATGCGCTGCAGGCCATTCATGAGCACGGCAAAGGGCACATCGAAATCGGCGCCCATACGAGCGAGGGCTACTGCATCTTGCGCTTCAGCGACACGGGGCCGGGTATGCCGCCCGACGTACTACGGCAGATTTTCGAGCCTTTCTACTCGACGAAGCCGCATGGCCGGGGCTCCGGTGTGGGATTGACGTTCTGCAGGCGCGTTTGCCACGCGTTCGGCGGCAGCATCTCGTGCGAATCGGAACTCGATGTGCATACGACTTTCACGTTGCGGCTGCCTGCGGCCGTTTCTCCATTTCATTGTTCGAGAGCGAGATGAGCCCCTTTGTCAGTCAACCGATATGGCATCCGGTGTCGGTCGTCTTTCTGGACGACAACGAGGATTTTCTGCGCGCTCTGCAGGGTCTCTTTCGCGAGCGGGCGTTGAACCATTTCTTCTCGAAGCCGCAAGCGGCGTTGGATTTTACGTTGTCGCGCCACCATCGCGCGCCGCGCCTGCGCATGGCGGGGACGAACCTTTCGGAGATCGAACGGGCGGGGAACGCTTTGGGGACCGACGCGTTGATCGACGAAACTCGGTTCGAAGCGATTGCTGCGGTAGTGGTCGATTACGACATGCCGGACATCGACGGCATTCGATTCCTTGGGTCGATCGGCGAGGTCGAATGCACGAAGATCTTGCTGACCGGCGCGGCAGGCTACCGGGAGGCGGTGGAGGCCTTCAATGCCGGATTGATCGACGTGTACCTGCGCAAGACCGAAGCCGATCTGCCGCGCAAGCTGGCCGACGCATTGGCGCTTGCAAAGAAAAAGCATTGCGCGTCGCGCGGCTATATCGGCATGCACGACATCGGTACGGCCTATTCGAACCCCAGCGTGGTGCGGCTGATCGAGGAACTGGCTGCGCGCGAGAACGTGGTGGAGTATTACTGGCGTCCGGAGCAGAACGCGGTGCTGATGTTCGACGGGGCATCCCAGGCGAGTGTGTTCATCGCTTGGGATGCGGAAGAATGGGCGTTTCAGATCGATGCGGTGGCGGATGCGGGCGGCCCGCGGTGGTTGCGTCAGGGCTTGCTCGCGCGCGAGATACTGCCGCTTTTCTGGCCGCATCAAGCGTATCGGCCGGACTTGACCGCCATTCCTACCGCCCAGCCCCTACCCGTACCGGGCTGCGAAGACACGTTCTATTGCCTTGCGCGGCTCGACATACCCGGTATCGATGCAGGGCTGACCACGTTCGCTAAATGGCGGCGAGCGAAGCTCGACAGTGCGAATGGCCGACAACACGCAGCGCGCTGACGCCGCCTAAAGAGACGTTCGAGACGTGTCGCCGAGATTAAAAGCGCGGCTCGGCGTCGAGCATGCGATCTTGCGGGTTCGTGGCGCGTCCGACTCCGTCGCGAATCGCTGCGACGCGGCGCGTGAGGCGCGGATGCGTGCGCGAGATTTCGGTCAGAAAGCCGAAGATCGGCGGCACCATGCTTTCTTGTTCCATGAAGGCGTCGCAGTTCATCTGCGCATTGAGACGGCGGCAACCGCACCCGAGCATTTGTAGCGCGGTGCGCGATGCATGCAGATCTTTCGAGAGATAGGCGCCGATGCTGTCGCAGGTATATTCGCGCGAGCGCGAATAGGCTTTGCCGAGGAACGGAACCATGAACGCCGGCAGCTTGAGCGCGTTGAGCCAGGGATTCAAGTGGCCGGCGGCGTGATGTCCGATTTCGTGACCGATGACGAACCGTACTTGAGCGTCGTTGTTCGCATCGACGAGTGCCGAGGTGAGAAAGACATAGCGGCCGCCTAGCAAGCGCCGCGCAAAGGCGTTGAATAGGCCGTTCGAGTTGTAGATGAACGTCGTGGGCGGTTTGGACAAACCGATCTCGCGCGCACTATCGACGACCATTTGGTGCAGCTCGGGAAATTGACGCGGCCCGACCAGAATCATGTTGCCGAAGGCCAACGCGCGGTAGGCGGCGCTTGCCATCCACACGAATAGGGCGATAGCGACCGCGTACCCAACGTAGAGCTTCACGAAAGACCCTACCTTCGGCGCGTTCCAATCGTTCCATACCGCGTATGCGACCAATGCCCAGAGAATCAGGCCCAGGACGATCATTAGGAATTGGTATCGCTTCTCGCGCTTATGGCGCAGCGAATTTATGGTGATCGACATTGAATTCTCCTCAATCGTTTTGACGGAAACCCCGGGCGCGGGCGCGATTCGGCTCGGATCGCGATGGAATGCGCGATTCCATGAGCGAAGTCAGACGCTTGAATTCCCGGTGGGGCGGTACGTTACACGTGAAAGACGATTTGCGCTAGCGCGATAAAGAAAAGGTATACGGACGAGTAGGGCGGCGCAGGGGTGATATCGATTTCACGCGGTTTGTTCATGTATAGTGACGCGTGCCAAGTCATGGTGTGGGAGCATCAAGGCTTACCGAGGCGATTCGATTTTCATCGATCGATGTCGTGCCAATAAAACTCGATGCAGATTACGGCTCATGAGCCAGCAAAGAACCACGTTGATCGATACGACGCTCGTGCGTATCGAGACCAATCTCATTCGTCGCCGGGCGGGCCAGAAAACCGCCCAACTCTATCGCGTGACCACGGGCGAGGGTTGTTATTTCGCCGCTCGCGCAGACATGGATCGAGAAGACTTCGATCGCATCGAAGCGTTGCAGCCTGGCACGCGCGTGCGCGTGTGCGTGTTCGAGCGGCGTGGGCGCCGCCACATTGCTTGGATCAGGAGTTCGGGGCGGAGCATCGCGCCTTATGACGTACTTGGACAACGGCAGGCGAATTTTAAGTTGCTTCCTATTTCGTTGGGCATTCTGGCGGTATGTCTCGGCGCGATGGGAATACCCGTGGCACTGATTGCGGTGCTGGCCATTTTTGTGGGCATCATCAGCTTCTTGGGATGTTTGGTCGCTATCGGCGGCTTCATCGATTCTCTGAATCCGATACGGGTCGAAGCTCAGGAGCGTTGGCAGGGCGAACCGTATCGGTTCGTGGTGGAGGGAGAGGATCGATGAAGGGCGCCGAAATAACGGTCGTATCCGGTAGTGTGATATCGGTTGGCCAGGAAACGGTCTCGATTGAAGTATGGAGTCCGAATATCGGCCCCACCACCGATCAAGACGAACAAGTCACGTTGCGGCTCGATTCGGTCGACCGTCCGCTCATCCTCAAGACCGGCAATACGAACGATGTGTTTGTCTGCACCGGCGACCCGTTGGACGTGGCATGTATCGAAGCGCCGGATCGCTTTGCGATCTTGGGCATCCGGAACAGGAAGGACGGCTCGGTGTATCTGGTACGAACGGCGAATGTCGTGAGTGCGCGTCGGGAACTCTATACGACGTTTTTCACGGTCATCGCTGTCGGTGTTGTTTCGGGCATGATGTGTTTCGTCCAAAGGAGCACGTCCTTTGTACTCCATGCATTCCTGTATTTTGCTGCGGCCAGTGTCGGGCTTGGTGCTTTGGGCCCGATCGTTCGATTGTTGTCCGGGCAGAGCATATGGCCGGACATCAGAAAGCTCTTACAGCCGGGCGGAAAGCGCGAGATGGACGCCGCGCGCAAAGCGCTGGCGTTTGACGTGAACGAAGTGCGTGCGATCCGGTTTCTATGAATGCGATGCGGAGCGGGACGCGTCCCGCTTCTGGGGCGAGGGAGAGGGTTTCGGCTCCTTTTGCTGACGCGACGGCCTTCAGTCCGGGCGACTGACGACAACCATTCCGACACCCATTTACGCCCATTTCCTGGCGCAGCCGTGGGATTCGTTGGGTGTGCACTGGCGGAGCTTTCCGCGAGGATATTCAGCAGCAGCGATGATTTTGTCGCCGCGTATTGACAGTAGCTACACAGTCCTCTACGAGGTATATCTGTTGTGTATACGTTAGGAGAGGGCCATGCGTGACGCCTCCATCAACTTGCGTGCGCCGCCGGAGCAGCGCGACTTAATCGACCATGCCGCCAGCCTGCTAGACAAGAATCGCTCAGACTTCATGCTGGAAGCGGCGTGCGAACGCCCGAAAGCGATTGTGCTGGATCAGGTCTTTTTCAGCCTGGACGAGGATCGATTCCGGCAGTTCACTGCGATGCTCGATGCGCCACAAGATGCCAATCCGGGCCTTGATCGGTTGATGGCAATTAAGGCCCCATGGAGCACAGGCAAGGCGTGAACATGCAGCTTTCGGCACCGCAGTCGCTCGCCGCGACGCATCGACTCGATGGGTTCAACTGCGGCGAGCCATCGCTGGACGATTGGCTGAAGCGGCGCGCGTTGACCAACCATTTGAACGGAGCCAGCCGCACTTTCGTCGTGACGGATTCTGACCAGCGCGTCGTTGGATACTATGCTTTGGCGGCAGGGGCTGTTGCGCACAAAGTGGCTACCAGCGCCGTCAGGCGCAACATGCCCGACCCTGTGCCGGTGATGGTGCTTGCTAGGCTCGCTGTAGATGCTCGCGCCCAAGGTATCACGCTTGGGGCGGCCTTGCTCCAAGACGCGGTAACGCGCGTGCAATCCGTTGCAGAGAATGCTCGTGTTCGGGCGCTGCTCGTCCGTGCGTTACACGAGCGCGCGAAGCAGTTCTACGAGCACTACGGTTTTCGCGCGTCGCCGGTCCACCCGATGACCTTGATGCTCCCTCTGAAAGCGCGTTCGCTTTGACAGGATTTCCCCAAACTACTGAAGGGGAAACCAGACGTGCTTTGTTATAGCGGGCACTCGGCGGGACGGGCGCTCTGCGCGGACGGTATCAACTGTGTACCGATCCCGCAAGTGTCAACCACCGTGTCGGGTTGGCTCAAAAGGATTCACGCGATGCCCGTTTAGCGGGCGGAAATTGCACGATTGCCAACAACGATTGCCCTTTCACAATACACACCGCAAGCTGGAGGTCTTCGAGTTCAGTGTGCGCGTACCCAGCCAAAGGATGCCTCCAACTGACGTAACACGTCAAATGTATCGCGAATATTGACGCCGAAATTTTGGCAAACGTTCGGGATCTTCACTCTCGTAGAGTTTTCGCTGTATTGCTCATGGGTCGCAACACCCCAGCCCATAGTTCGAGCTTTAGCAATGAGCCAAGGATCTGCTCCACCGAGGAAAAGATCCTTGTTGGGGCGCGTGTAGCGCGCGACCGACTCGACATGCTCAACAACTTCGCCAAAGGAGGCCTGGGTCGGTCCATCCGACACGTCGAGAAACCAAGGGGTGCCTCGACGGGCCTCTATCCAATGCGCAAGATGATCGCCACGTCCTGCGAGTTCGTCGAATACCTCGCCAATGCTGGCGATGAGCCCGCGTGCGTTAGCATGGTCTAGCCAGTCCCAAAAGCCCGGGCAAATGTCACTGGCGTAGTAACGATTTTGGGCTTCAATGAAGATATTGGTATCCAGCAGATACATTATTATTCTTCTCCGTACACGCTGCTTGCGAGCTTCCTCAGATTTGCAGGGGCGACTCCTAGCAGGCTTCCAGCATCACGCAACAGCATCCGGCCCTCAAATGCTGTTTCTAGCACGGCCTTCGTCAGAAGCTTTCCATTCCTCACCGCAGAAGTTTTATATGGGTTCCCACCAGAGGATTGGCGCGCAGCGGCGGCAGCCCATGCTTCGCGTTCAGCCCGGTAGAAAGCAGCAAACTCATCCCACGGGGCAAGCCGGAGCTCAACGGCCCGCCTGCCGACAACCACACCGCTAACCTTAAACATCCGCGCGAACTCGCGAACCTGGGCGACAAACCCGATTCGATTGTTCCATCGGGCTCGAAACTCGGCAGCCGGAACTAAAAACTCTGCGGCTGTTGCATTACACAATCGTTCAACATCCCCGCCGTGCTGTTGCGCGGTACCGATCCGTTCGTTAGAAACCCCGCTTTCGCCAAGCCATAGGTGCGCGAGTTCGTGAATGAGGGTGAAGATCTGAGCGGCCTTCGCATCCTTGCCGTTAAGAAACACGACCGGCGCATAGGGGTCCGCGACAACAAATCCGCGAAACTCGTCGACCGACAGCGGGCGATGCGTATTGTTTCCAACAATCCCCGACCGCATGACTAGAACGCCCGCGTCCTCGATCCGTGCGATCAGCAGCCTAAGGTACTCTTCCCAGCCCGCGCAGTTAGCACGATCTTGTCCCGTAATTCGCAACGTCCGACCGATATCGGTCGCGATGTCGGCTGCTGCGCTGCGACCGTTGAATCGCCCGATAAACGGTAACGGTTCCTCGAAGTGCTGCTGTCGATATTCTCGGAACCAACCTTGCTTCCGCATAACATCGTTGAATATGTCGCGAAAGTCAGGACTTAGCGGTCGTACCGGATCGTCTCCTACCGTCCGAAAATCTGCGATCGGCAAAGCTTCCGTGGGCGGTTCGGGCAGGTAGAAGTAGCCGAAGGGAACGTGAGTGATCTCGGCGATGCGCTTGGCTTGGCGGAAGGTTGGCTTGCGCTCTCCCGCTTCCCAGGATTCCACCCGGGAGGCGGCAGTCCCGAGCTTGTCAGCCAACACGAGCGCGTCAATGCCGGAGCGCTGAAGCGCCCAAGTCAGTATCGCGGGATTGATCTGTGCTTCGGCCATGATTCGTATGGGTCGCTTAGACTCACGCTGTTCTCGTCTTGGGCTTGTCCATGCCGGACAACTCCGCGGGTCCGGTACAAAATCATACCGGATGGCGGCTACGAACGGCGTGTGCTCAAAACCCTAACAGCGTACGCAATCGCCGTTGACAGTCACCAGAAACGACAAAGGGTTAGCCGAAGCTAACCCTTTGTTTTGTTTGGTGGCGAATCAGGGATTCGAACCCCGGACCTGCGGATTATGATTCCGTCGCTCTAACCGACTGAGCTAATTCGCCGAAGAAGGCAGATTATGGTGAAGACGCGGCGCGCTGTCAACCCCTTTGCGCGACACCCCATCGCACCTGCCCGCATGCGGCCGTCCATGGGCGAACGGGGCGAACCGCCCCACGCACCCCCCGCAACACCCGTTCAGTCCCTCGAATAAATGTTCGAGTCCTTGGTCTCCTTGACGAACAGCATCCCGATCACGAACGTCCCCAGCGCCACGATCACGGGGTACCAAAGCCCCGAATAGATGTTGCCCTGCGCCGCCACGATCGCGAACGCCGTCGCCGGCAGGAAGCCGCCGAACCAGCCGTTGCCGATGTGGTACGGAAGCGACATCGACGTATACCGAATCCGCGTCGGGAACATTTCAACCAGCATCGCCGCGATCGGCCCGTACACCATCGTCACGTAGATCACGAGCAACGCCAAGATCGCCACCGTCATCGGCCAATTCAACTGCGACGGATCGGCCTTGGCCGGATACCCGGCGCTCTTGAGCGTACCGGCCAAAGACTTGTCGAACGCCTTGGCTTTGTCCTTTGCATCCGCCGCCTTGCCGTCGTACGTGTCGATCACCGTATCGCCCACCTTGATCTGCGCCATCGTCCCCGCGGGCGCCGCCACGTTCGCATAGTTCAAGCCCGATTTCGCCAAGGCGCTCTTCGCGATGTCGCACGAACTCGTGAATTTGGCCGTGCCCACCGGGTTGAACTGGAACGAGCACTCGTCCGGGTTGGCGATCACCACGATCGGCGCCTTCTGTTCGGCCGCTTCGAGCGTCGGATTGGCGTAGTGCGTCAACGCCTTGAACAACGGGAAGTACGTCAGCGCGGCAATCAAGCAGCCCGCCATGATCACGGGCTTGCGGCCGATGCGGTCCGACAACGAGCCGAAGAACACGAAGAATGGCGTGCCGATCAAGAGCCCCAGCGCGATCAGGATGTTAGCGCTCGTGCCGTCCACCTTCAGCGTCTGCGTCAGGAAGAACAGGGCGTAGAACTGCCCCGTGTACCACACCACCGCTTGCCCGGCGGTCAGGCCGATCAGCGCGAGGATGACGACTTTCAGGTTCCGCCATTGGCCGAACGCTTCGGTCAGCGGCGCCTTCGACGTCTTGCCTTCGGCCTTGATGCGCTCGAACGCCGGCGATTCGCTCAATTGCAGGCGAATCCAGACCGAGATGGCCAGCAAGATCAACGAGGCGACGAACGGAATGCGCCAACCCCAGGCGCCGAATGCGGTTTCGCCCATCGCCGTGCGCACGCCCAGAATAACGAGCAGCGACAGGAACAGACCGAGCGTCGCTGTCGTTTGTATCCACGAGGTGTAGTAGCCGCGGCGGTTCGCCGGCGCATGCTCCGCGACGTAGGTCGCCGCGCCGCCGTACTCGCCGCCGAGCGCCAACCCCTGCAGCAGCCGCATGGCGATGAAGATGACCGGCGAGGCGAAGCCGATCGTCGCATAGCCCGGCAGGAAGCCGACGATGAAGGTCGACAAGCCCATGATCATGATGGTGATCAAGAACGTGTACTTGCGGCCGACCATGTCGCCGAGCCGGCCGAACACGAGCGCGCCGAACGGACGCACGGCGAAGCCCGCCGCGAAGCCGAGCAACGTGAAAATGAAAGCCGCCGTCGGGTTGATGCCGGAAAAAAAGCTCTTGCTGATATAGGCCGCGAGCGAACCCGCTAGATAGAAGTCGTACCACTCGAACACGGTGCCGAGCGATGACGCGAAGATCACTCGCTTCTCGTCGCTCGTCATCGGCGCGTGCGAAATTTGCCCGCCAAGGGTTGCCATGAGTCGTCTCCAATAATTTTGATCCATTCGTTCGTAGGCGGCGGTACCCGGCCCGCACCCCCTGACGATTATTGGAACGAAAACTTACGGCTAACTGACGAATGACGCGTTTTCGTTATGAAGTGGTTAGGGAAAGGTCGGTAAATTGTCGTGTCATTCTGTCGGCAATTCCGATCAACATCGGCGAAAAGCCCGCTTTCTACGAATTGGCGGCGCACGGGGGCCGCGCTGGCCCCGGTGTATCAGGGTAAGCTCGGGGTCTCGGGCGAGATCGGCAAACAGATGCGGACCAGCGTGCCCGTGAGGCGCGGCGTTTCCTGGTACACGTGGTCGCCGAGCGTGAGGGTGCCGCCGTGCATCGCGGCGATTTCTTTGACGATCGCCAGGCCAAGCCCGCTGCCGTCGCCTTCTCGGCCGAGAATCCGATAGAACCGCTCGACCACCTTCGGCCGTTCGGCGGGCGCGATGCCGGGGCCGGTGTCTTCCACCTCGATCCAGGCCTCTGCCGTTTCGCGTTTCGGGCGCACTCGCACGGTGATCCGGCCGCCGGGCGGCGTGTAGCGGATGGCGTTGTCGATGACGTTCGAGAGCATTTCTCTGAGCATCACGGGATTGCCGTCGACGAAAACCGGCTCGTCGGGCCCCTCGTAGCCGAGGTCCATCTGCTTGGCGAGCGCGGCGCGCACCCAGTCGCGTACGGCCAGCCGGGCCAGGTGCGCCATCTCGACCTGGGTGAAGACTTGGCCGGAACTGCGGTTTTCCGCGCGCGCCAGGGCCAGCAGTTGCGTCACGAGGCGCGCGGCTTGATCGGCACCGGTCGCGATCTGTTCGAGCGAGAGGCGTACCTCGGGCGAGACGTCGTCGCGCAGCGCAAGTTCGGCCTGGGTGTGCAAGCCCGCCAGCGGTGTCTTCATTTGATGTGCCGCATCGGCGATAAAGCGCTTTTGCAAATCGATGTTTTGCGCGAGCCGCGTCAGCAAGTCGTTGAACGAAGTTACCAGCGGTTCGATTTCGGGCGGCGCGCTCGACGCTTCGAGCGGCGACAGGTCGTCGGGCCGGCGCGCGCGCAAATTTGCCTGGAGCGACGTGAGCGGCGCGAGTCCGCGCGAAAGCCCGAACCAAACGAGCACGATCGCCAACGGCAGAATGACGAACTGCGGCAGGATCACGCCTTTGATGATCTCGTTCGCGAGCGCACTGCGTTTGTCGAACGTCTCGCCCACTTGCACGAGCACCGACTGGCCGTCGCCGTTGGTATCGTTTGCGCCGTTCGCACCGCTGTTCGACGGCAACGCTACCGTCGTATAAGCGATGCGGACGTCGTTGCCGTGCAGCGTCGCATCGCGAAATTCGACGAGGCCCGGTTGCGGCCGGTCGTCCTCGCTCGGCAGCGGCATATCGGACACGCCCGCGACGAGTTCGCCGCGCGTGCCGATCACTTGATAGAAGACTTTGTCGACGTTGTCGCCGCTCAGAAAATCGCGGGCGGCATCGGGCAGCGTGAGCGTGGCGACGCCGTTGACCGGATGAATTTGCCGCGCGAGGACATAGGCGTCGGTTTCGAGGCCGCGATCGAACGGCCCGTTCGCGATCGTCTTCGCCACCAGGTACGTGACGGCGATGCTCATCGGCCAGAGCAGTAGCAATGGCGCGAGCATCCAGTCGAGAATTTCGCCGAACAGCGAGCGCGGCCGGCTCGGCGCGGTCGGCTCGATTTCGTCGGGCGGCGCGAACGGATTGGTGCGCGTGGCGTCGTCGCGCGGCGCATTCGGTGCATTCGGCGCGGGCGGCGCGGGCGGCGTGGGCGGAAGCGATCCGGCCGCACTCGACGCGCCGTCGTTCGAGGAAGCGGGAGAGGCCACGGCGGACCTACTTGGGTCGGGCGTTTGCAGCAGGGTCGCCTGGGGCTGGGGGCGGCACGGGCACACCCGCGACGGCTGGCGCCGCGGGCACGGCGGAACCGGCCGCGGGGGCGCCGGCCGCGGGTTTTTCCAGGCAGTAGCCGAGCCCGCGTACGGTGATGATCCGCACGCCGCTCGGCTCGATCTTCTTGCGCAGGCGATGGACGTACACCTCGATCGCGTTGTTGCTGACTTCTTCGCCCCATTCGCACAGGTGATCGACGAGCTGTTCCTTCGATACGAGCCGTCCGATCCGTTGCAGGAGGACTTCGAGCACGCCCACCTCGCGGGCCGACAGTTCGAGCACCTGATCGTTGACCGACGCGATACGCCCCACTTGATCGTAAGCGAGCGAACCGTGCTTGAGCATCGTGGGCCCGCCGCCGCTGCCGCGCCGTGTCAGGGCGCGCACGCGCGCTTCGAGTTCGTTCAGATGAAACGGCTTGCTCATGTAATCGTCGGCGCCGAGATCGAGCCCTTTCACGCGCTCGTCGACACCGTCCACAGCCGTCAAGATCAGCACAGGCAACGCCGAATTGCGCGCGCGCAGGCGCCGCAGCACTTCGAGCCCCGACATGCGCGGCAGCCCGAGGTCGAGAATCAGCAGGTCGAACGTCTGCATCGAGAGCGCAGCGTCGGCCTCGCTCCCGGTCTTGACGTGATCGACGGCATAGCCCGATTGGCGGAATGATCGGACGAGGCCGTCCGCGAGTATGCTGTCGTCTTCGGCAATGAGTATTCGCATGATGCGCCGCGCGGCCGGCCAGCCTTTCGTGCCGGCGCCGGGCGGGTGTCTCCGATGGTCTTATAGGAATCCGACGTTCGGACGGCTTCGCGAGGCGCCGCGCCGATGCTTCGTTGCCGCGACGCAAATCCGCCCGCATCGGGCTTGCAAAGAACCCTGTTTTTTTATACAGTATCTGCGTTTCGTGCGCCAGCCGGGGAATAGCACCCGCTCGGGCCGCCACTCGGGGCTGAAGTCGTAGCACCGGTCACGGCCTGAGCCGCGTGTCGATCACGTATCGGTCGCGTTTCATCGCGTTTCGTTACGTGTCGCCGTGCCTCATTGCCCGGCCCGCCCGTCGCAGACGCCCGCTCATCATAGCAAAGGACGATTCATGGAAGAAAGCAAGAAAGGCTCGGCTGGACTGACTGCTGAAAAGAGCAAGGCGCTGGCTGCCGCGCTCGCGCAGATCGAAAAGCAGTTCGGCAAAGGGTCGGTCATGCGGCTCGGCGACGGCGAAGTGGCCGAGGACATTCAAGTGGTGTCGACGGGCTCGCTGGGTCTCGATATCGCCCTGGGCGTCGGCGGCTTGCCGCGCGGGCGCGTCGTGGAGATCTACGGGCCGGAATCGTCGGGTAAGACCACGTTGACGCTGCAAGTCATCGCCGAAATGCAAAAGCTCGGCGGCACGGCGGCGTTCATCGATGCCGAACACGCGCTCGACATCCAATACGCCCAAAAGCTCGGCGTGAACGTGAGCGATCTGCTCGTGTCGCAGCCCGACACGGGCGAGCAGGCCCTCGAAATCGCCGATGCGCTCGTGCGCTCGGGCTCGATCGACATGATCGTCATCGATTCGGTCGCGGCGCTCGTGCCGAAGGCGGAAATCGAAGGCGAAATGGGCGATTCGCTGCCTGGTTTGCAGGCGCGTCTGATGTCGCAGGCGCTGCGCAAGCTGACGGGCACGATCAAACGCACGAACTGCCTCGTGATCTTCATCAACCAGATTCGGATGAAGATCGGCGTCATGTTCGGCAACCCCGAAACCACCACGGGCGGCAACGCGCTGAAGTTCTACGCATCGGTGCGGCTCGACATTCGCCGTATCGGTTCGATCAAGAAGAACGACGAAGTGATCGGCAACGAAACGCGGGTGAAGGTGGTGAAGAACAAGGTGTCGCCGCCGTTCCGCGAAGCGATCTTCGACATTCTCTACGGCGAAGGCATCTCGCGCCAAGGCGAGATCATCGATCTCGGCGTGCAGGCGAAGATCGTCGACAAAGCGGGTGCCTGGTACAGCTATAGCGGCGAACGCATCGGCCAAGGCAAGGACAACGCCCGCGAGTTCCTGCGCGAGAATCCCGACATCGCGCGCGAAATCGAAAACCGGATCCGCGAGTCGCTCGGTGTCAACGCGATGCCGGTGGGCAACGGTGGCGACGTCGAAGTAGCCGGCGAAGAAGAGTAAGCCGCACGTGATACGGAAAGGGCGGACGGCGCCGGCCGGCCAGCACGCCGGGCGCCGGTTCGGGTTCCGTGAGCCGCGGCGCGACGATGCGGTAAGCAACGAGGCGCCGTGCGCCGAGGCCCAGCGTGAGCGGGGCGCGAATGCGCCGCGCGGATCTACTCGGTTCGAGTCCGATCCGCTCGATCCCTTGTCCGATCACGAAGCGCCCGATTCCTCGTCGTCGTCCTCATCGTCCGTTTCAGAGCAAGCCGGCCGTTCGCGCCGGCCGGCTCGATCGCTGAAGATGCGAGCGATCGACTACCTATCGCGGCGCGAATATAGTCGCGCCGAACTCACCCGAAAGTTGGCTCCGTTTGTCGAAGAGGGCGATGCCCTCGATCCGCTGCTCGATGCCCTCGAGCGCGAGGGCTGGCTATCCGAAGCCCGCTTCGCCGAGAGCGTGATGAATCGGCGTTCGGCCCGAATGGGCACGACCCGTATCGTGAACGAGTTGCGTCAACATGGGCTCGACGACACCTTGATCGAATCGGTCGGCTCGAAGCTTCGCGAGACCGAGCGGGCACGTGCGTTAGCCGTGTGGCGCAAGAAGTTCGGTCGACTGCCGGGCTCGCCCGCCGATCGCGTGAAGCAAACGCGTTTTCTGGCGATGCGCGGCTTCTCGCATGCCACGATCGCGCAGATTCTCAAGGGCGAGCACGATTGGAACGGCGAGTTGGACGACGGCTTGGACGACCAGTAGGCGCGTAGGGAAGTCGCCCAGCGCCTCGCGTGCCAACGAGCGTTCCGAGTTGCGCCGGCCGTGTGCTGGGTGCAACCGGTGCGCGCGGTTTCCGCGTACCACAAGATGGGCTGCGGGCGGGCTACCGGCGCCTGCCATACTCAGTATGCTAAAATCCGAGAGTTTTCCTCTCCAGCCGTTCCCCTCGCATGCCGCTTTCGCCGCCCGTCTCCCGCCAGTTGCGCCATCGTCGCGCAATCCGAGCGGAAGCCTTCGAGCGAGACGACGGCTTGTGGGATCTCGAGGCGTGTCTGACCGACCATAAGCCGCGCGATGTTGCATTGGCGCCCGGTGTCCGGCCCAAGGGCCTACCGATCCATGAACTCTGGCTTCGCATCACCATCGACCGTCAGCTCACCATCGTCGACGCCGAAGCGTCGTCGGAATGGGTGCCGTATCCCGGTCACTGCGAAGCTGCCAATCCCGCCTACCGCGCGCTCATCGGTCTCAACCTCCTCCAAGATTTTCGCCGCCAAGCACGGCGCTTGCTCGCCGGAACGGCAGGCTGCACACATCTCACCGAACTCTGCTCCATCTTGCCGACCGCCGCGATCCAAGCGTTCGCGGGCGAGGTATGGAGCACGCGCGACAGCGCCACGGATAGGCCGGCCGGCGTATCCGGCCATGAAGGCGCGCACCGCGAACCGCCGTTTCAGCTCGATCGCTGCCATGCATTGCGCTTCGACGGCGAGGCGGTGCGGCGCTTCTATCCGCGCTGGCACGGTCACGTACCGCGTAGCGTTGCGGCGGGCCACGCTTCGGCGGGCGCGGCAACGGTGCCAGCCGATGCCGCGCAACCCGGCATGGCCGGCTCGCGGCCCGCGAGCAGTCCGAATCACGATCACGATCACGAAGTTCAATCCAACTCTCAGACTGAAGGGAATCACGCATGAAGATTCACGAGTACCAGGGTAAGGAAATCCTGCGGAAATTCGGCGTCGCGGTACCGCGCGGCAAGCCGGTGTTTTCGGTGGATGACGCGGTCAAGGCCGC